>NZ_JALJXF010000001.1:1652857-2259285 GCF_024169925.1 Methylorubrum extorquens | reverse complement strand
TGGTCGGCACACCCTCGCAGCCCGGCGGGATCTCGGCGGCCTCAGTGGACACCGCCTCGTCGGCGACGAAGCTGTCGAGCCCTTCCGCCTTCCAGCGCTCGCGCTCGGCCGCGAAGGCCGCTCTCTGGCGCGCGCCCGCGTGCTCGATCTCGGCGGCGTTGCCCGCGAGCATGGCCCGGTGCTCGGCGTAGGAGAACGTGCCGGGCTCGATCCGGATCGGATAGGCGCCGTGCGGGAAGGCGGCGCGGGCCTCGGTGAGTTCGGCGTGGCTGACGGGGAAGAAGCGAATGCGGTCGAAGGGCCGCAACAGCCACGGATGGCCGGGCACGAATTCGCGGGTGGTCCGCCACGTGTTCCAGACCTGGATCGTGCGCCCGAACAGCTGGTACCCGCCCGGCCCCTCCATGCCGTAGATGCACATGTAGGCGCCGCCGATGCCGACCGCGTTCTCCGGCGTCCAGGTGCGGGCCGGGTTGTACTTGGTGGTCACGAGGCGGTGGCGCGGATCGACCGGGGTCGCGACCGGCGCGCCGAGATAGACATCGCCGAGCCCCATCACGAGGTAGCTCGCATCGAAGATGATGTTCCGCACCGCCGCCTCGTCGGGCAGGCCGTTGATGCGGCGGATGAACTCGATGTTCGAGGGGCACCAGGGCGCGTTGGGGCGCACCAGTTCCTGGTACTTGCGCATGGCCAGTTCCGCCTGCGGGTCGTTCCACGAGAGCGGCAGGTGGACGACCCGGCTCGGGACGCTCACCGCCTCCGCGGCCGGCAATCCGGCCTCGATCTCGCGCAAGTTGCCGAGCAGGCGGTGGCGCGGCAGCGCCGTGCCGTCGTAGTGGATCTGCAGCGAGCGGATGCCGGGCGTCAGGTCGGTGAGGCCGGGGAGCCGGGCGGCGCGCACCGCCTCGGCCAGGAGATGGACCCGCAGCCGCAACCCGATATCGAGGGCCATCGGGCCGTACTCGACCAGCAGGTTGTCGTCGCCCTGGCGGCGATAGGCGACGGGGACCGGGCCGGTCTCGTCGCGGGCGAGGACGGGCGAGCCGGGCCCCGCGTCCGTGCCGCCGAGCAGGGCCGGGGCGGCGAGCGCGTCCTCCGGCCGGGCCATGGGCTGGAAGCGCACGGTGTCGCCGGGCCGGAGCTGGCCCATCTTCCACAGCTCGTCGCGGGCGATGACCGCGGGGCAGACGAAGCCGCCGAGGCTCGGGCCGTCGGGGCCGAGCAGGATCGGCATGTCGCCGGTGAAGTCGATGGCCCCGACGGCGTAGGCGTTGTCGTGCAGGTTCGAGGGGTGCAAGCCCGCCTCGCCGCCGTCGGTCCGCGCCCAGCGCGGCGTCGGGCCGATCAGTCGCACGCCCGTGCGGGCCGAGTTGAAGTGGACCTCGTAGGATTCCGAGAACAGGTCGGCGATGTCGGCCTCCTGGAAGAAGTCCGGCGCGCCGTGCGGGCCGTAGACGACGCCGATCTCCCAATCACGGGTCAGCGGCGCGGGCTCGGGCGGGGCGGCAGCGACTTCCGGCGCATCGCCGAGATGGAGCACGTCGCCGGCCTTGAGCACGCCGGTGGCGTGGCCGCCGAAGGCGCCGAGCGCGAAGGTCGCGCGTGAACCGAGCACCACGGGCGCCGCGAGGCCGCCGCGCAGGGCCAGATAGGCGCGCTGGCCCGGCCCCTCGATCGCGCCGATGGCGAGCGTCTGCCCTGCGCTGACCGAAAACGCCTGCCCGTGCGGACGCGTCTCCCCGTCGAGGGTGAGCCGCATCGCGGCGCCCACGAGCGCCACGAGAGCGTCCGTGTGGAAGCGCAGCGTCGGGCCCAAGACCGTGAGTTCGAGGGCGCAGACGTCCTGCCCGTTGCCGACGAGGGTGTTGGCGTGGGCGAAGGAGCGGGCGTCCATCGGCCCGCTCGGCGGCACGCCGACTTCCCACAGGCCGAGCCGACCGGGCAGTTCCTGAAGGCTCGACTGGGCGCCCGGCAGCAGCACCTCGATGCTCCTGGGGGCATAGGCGAGATCGCGCAGGGCCGTGGTCGCGACCCGCCCGCTGGCCAGCAGGTCGGAGGCGGCGATGGTGCGCAGGTAATCGAGGTTCGTCTCGATGCCGGAGATTGCGGTGTCGGCCAGCGCCTGCCGCAGCGCCGCCAAAGCCGCCGGACGGTCGGCGCCGGTGACGATGATCTTGGCGAGCATCGGGTCGTAGAACGGGGTGACCTCGGTGCCGGTGGCGATCCAGCCGTCGATGCGGGCGTTCTCGGGGAAGCGCACCTCGGTCAGCAGGCCGGCGCTCGGCGCGAAATTCGCGTGCGGGATCTCGGCGTAGAGCCGCGCCTCGATCGCCGCGCCCCGCGGCACGAGCGGCCCGGCCGCCGTGATCGGATCCTCGCCCGCGGCCTGGCGCACCATCCATTCCACGAGGTCGATGCCGAACACGGCTTCCGTCACCGGATGCTCGACTTGGAGCCGTGTGTTCACTTCAAGGAACGAGAAATCCTCGCGCGTCGGATCGTAGATGAACTCGACGGTGCCGGCCGAGGCGTAGGCGACGCTCTCCCCCAACGCCACCGCCGCGGCGTGGAGCCGGGCGCGCACGGCGTCGGAGAGGCCGGGGGCCGGGGTCTCCTCGATCACCTTCTGGTTCCGGCGCTGGAGCGAGCAGTCGCGCTCGCCCAGGGCGACGACGCGGCCGCGCCCGTCGCCGAAAATCTGCACCTCGACATGGCGGGCCTGCGCCACGAAGCGTTCGAGATAGACGCGGGCATCGCCGAAGCTGGCCCGCGCCGTGCGCTCGACCGCGGCGAAGCGCTCGGCCAACTCTTGCGCGGAGTGGCAGAGCTGCATGCCGATGCCGCCGCCGCCCGCCGTGCTCTTGAGCATCACCGGATAGCCGATAACGTCCGCCGCACTCAGCGCCGTCTCGACATCCGGCAACAGGTCGGTGCCGGGCAGGAGCGGGACGCCGCTGGCCTTGGCGAGATCGCGGGCGGTGTGCTTGAGGCCGAAGGCGCGCAGGTGCTCCGGGCGCGGGCCGATGAAGCGGATGCCCTCCGCCGCCAGCCGCTCGGCGAAGCCGACATTCTCCGACAGGAAGCCGTAGCCGGGATGGACGGCCTCGGCGCCTGTTTCCTTGCAGGCGGCGATCACCGCCTCGACGTCGAGGTAGCTCTGCGCGGCCGGGGCGGGGCCGAGGCGCACGGCCTCGTCGGCGGCGAGCACGCCGGGCGTGAAGCGGTCGGCGTCGGAATAGACGGCGACCGAGGCGATGCCTAAGCGCCGCAACGTGCGCACGACGCGGGCGGCGATCTCGCCGCGATTGGCGACCAGAACCTTGGCGAACATTGTCAGCCCTCGCCGCGGACGGTCACGCGGATCGGCGTGGGGTTGAAGCCGTTGCAGGGGTTGTTGATCTGCGGGCAGTTCGAGATCACGCAGATCACGTCCATCTCGGCCCTGAGCTCGACATAGTCGCCGGGCGACGAGACGCCGTCGACGATGGCGAGCCCGCCGTCCTGCTCGATCGGTACATTCATGAAGAAGTTGATGTTCGGCACGATGTCGCGCTTCGACAGGCCGTACTTCGCGACTTCGAGCGCAAAATTCTCGCGGCAGGCGTGGAGATATTGGGTGGCGTGGCCAAACCGGACGGTGTTGCTCTCGCAGGAGCAGGCCCCGGCCGAGGTGTCGTGCCGCCCGCAGGAATCGGCGGTGACGGTGAGCATCACCCGGCCCTCGTTCGACATCACCCGCGTGCCGGTGGTGACGTACGCCGCGCCCTGCGCCCGCACCGTATCCTGGGACGAGTAGCGCTCGCCGAGGTCGTCGGCGCGGTAGAACAGGGTGTCGACGGCCTGGCAGCCCTGGCTGTCCTCGATGCGGAGGGTCTGGCCGGCCCGCACGAGGGTGGAGAACGGCGCCTGGGCGGGCACGACCTGATCCAGAACGGCTTGATCCAGAACGGCTTGGTCGAAGAGCGTGGTCACGGTGTCGGTCATCGGTCGTCCCCCTCAGAAGCCGGCGGCGGCGTTGTTCTCGAAGCCGCGCACGGCCTCGATCGTGGCGGTGCGGCAGAGGTCGTCCGCCGCCGGCGCCGGGGCGCGGAAGCGGGTGACGGCGACCGGGTTCGGCGCGTAATCGGGCGCCGGATCGAGGGGATGGGGGCAGTTCGAGAGGGTGACGATCAGGTCCATCTCGGCGCGCAGATCGACGAAGTCGCCCGCCGTGCGGCCGGCGGCGTTCCAGGCGAAGCGGCCCTCAGGCCCGACCACGACGGGGGCGAAGAACGAGACGCAAGGAGGAATGTCGCGCCGCTCCAGCCCGCTCTTGAGGGCCGCGAGCACGAGGTTGTCGCGGGTGTTGCGGTGGGGACCACCGGCGTAACGCGCGGCGTTCGAGGCCGCATTGGAGCCGCCGACGAGCGCGTCGTGCGCCCCGCAGGAATCCTCGATCAGAGAGAACATCACGCGGCCCATATCGGAGAACAGCACCCGCCCCTTGGTGAGGGCGGCCGTCCACTGCACCTTCACGGTGTCGGCGTAGTTCAGCCGCTCGCTGGTTTCGGCGGCCGACCACGCCACCAGGGCGACGCTCGACGGGCCATGGTCGAGGCCGAGCCGGAGCGCCTCCCCGGCCTTCAGGGCGGTGGTCCAGTACCAGCCGCCGGGGATGGTCTCGCGGTGGAGGATCGCGCCAGCGTCGAGCGGCACGCCGCCGCGTGGGCTCGGGCCGGGCAGGGCGCGCGGAGCGTGGCCCTGGCCTGCCCGCTTCAGCTCCTCGTAGCGGCGGCGGTTTTCCGCAATCACGCTCGCTTCGTCCGACATGGTCGTGTCTCCGATGGGGCCGGGTCGTCCCGGCCGGAGAGCCCTGTCGCGGCCGGGCCGTCCCGGCAGGCCAGATGACTTTGGGTTTCGATGCTTGCGTCCCACCCTCTCCCCTCATCCTGAGGTGCCGCGTCAGCGGCCTCGAAGGAGGGCTTCCCAAGGATCGCGCGGCTGGCTGGAGCCCTCTTTCGAGGCTTCGCTTCGCTGCGCACCTCAGGATGAGGGCGGGAGGGTCATGGGTGGTCAGGCGCGGATGGCACCTCGTAGAAGGCGAAGAGCTTGCGCGCCGGCTCGACGATCTCCCAGGTGCCGGTGAAGCCGGCCGGCGAGACGAAGGCGTCGCCGGCCCGGAAGGTGGTCTGCGTCCCGGCCTCGTCGGTCACGACGATCACCCCTTCGAGCAGGTGGCAGAACTCGCTCTCGGTGAAGACGACCCGCCACGTGCCCCGCTCCGCCGCCCAGGTGCCGGCGGTGAAGCGCCCGTCCGCGCTGGTGAAGTGAAGCGTCGCGGTCTGAACGGGATCACCGGCCAGGATGCGCGCGGGCGCCGGCCTATAGGTCGAGGGCTCGGCGGAAGACTTCGCGAAGCTGATAACGGTCTTCATCGCAAGCTCCCTAGAGCATCATCCCGAAAGGTGGTTGCCGGCTTTCGGAAGAAAGATGATGCAAAGGCAAAAAATTAGAGCATCGTCCTGGATCCGATATCCAGGACGATGCTCTAGAACAGGTGGCTGTAGCGCTCGATCTCCCACGGGCTCACCGTGAGATGGTAGGCGTTCCACTCCTCGCGCTTGGTGCGGATGAACTCTTCGCGCAGGCCTGCGCCGAGTGTGGCCTCGACCAGGGGGTCGGCGGCGAAGGCATCGACCGCCTCCTGCAGGGTCTGGGGCAGAAAGGCGATGCCGCGCGCCCGGCGCTCGCCATCGCTCAGCGCGTAGAGGTTGTCCTCGTTGGGTTGGCCGGGGTCGATCCGCTCGCGCACGCCCTCCAGCCCGGCCGCGAGCACCAGGGCGGCGGCGAGGTAGGGGTTGACCGCGCCGTCGGCGTTGCGGCTCTCGCAGCGCCCGCCGCCGGACGGCACGCGCACCGAGTTGGTGCGGTTGTTCGAGCCGTAGGAGTTGAACACCGGCGCCCAGGAGAAGCCTGCCATCGCGCCCTGGCGCACGAGGCGCTTGTAGCTGTTGACCGTCGGCGCGAAGGCCGCGCAGAGCGCCCGGCCGTGGCGCAGCACGCCGCCGATGAAGTGGTAGCCGGTCTCGGTGAGGCCGAGGCCCCGCGGATCCTCACCGGGCGCGCAGGCGAAGAGATTGCGGCCGGTCTTGGCGTCGGAGAGCGACATGTTGAAATGCGCGCCGTTGCCGGTGCGGTCGGCGAAGGGCTTGGGCATCATCGTGGCGATGAGCCCTTCCTCCTTCGCGTAATGCTTGGTCATCATGCGAAAGAAGGTCAGCCGGTCACACATGGTCAGCGCGTCGGCGTACTGGAAGTCGAACTCGAACTGCCCGTTCGCATCCTCATGGTCGAACGAGTACAGGTCCCAGCCGAGATCGTTGATCGTGGTCGCGACCTTGTCGAGCCACGAGAAGTTGTCGATGAAGCCGCGCACGTCGTAGCAGGGCTTCACCAGCTTATCGTCGGCCACCGGCGTGTGCAGCGAGCCGTCTTCGGCCTGGCGCAGCAGGAAGATCTCGCACTCGATGCCGAGGTTGAAGCCGAAGCCCATCGCCTCGGCCTGCGCCAGCACGGTCTTGAGGGCGACGCGGGTCGAGAGCGGGTAGGGCTTGCCCTGGAAGGTGAGGTCGGCGGGCGCCCAGGCGAGCTTGCTCTCCCAGGGGAGTTGGATGACCTGCGAGAAATCCGGGACCGAGGCGAGCTCGTCCTCGTTTGGCGCCTGGCCGAGGCCGTCGAGGGCGTAGCCGGTATAGCGCTCAGAGCCCGCCGCCATCTGCGGCAGGTGGTCGATCGGCACCACCTTGGCCTTCTGCGCACCGTGGATGTCGACATAGGCGCCGATGACGTATTTCACGCCCTTGCCCCGCAGATCCTCCTGCACGGCGCGGATCTGAGGATCGACCTCGTTCGCGTGGCCCATGGGTGTCAGGCTCCTTCGGTGACGACGGCCGGGCCGTCGTAGGAATGGGGGAGGGGCGGGGTCTCGGCGAGCCCGCGCCGGATGAGGGCGGTCAGGTCCTCGACCATCCAGGCGAACAGTTCGGCGCCCTCCGCCGCACTCGCCTGCGAGGGGAAGCCGGTGACGCCGTTTCGGCTGGTGCGGTTGACCGGATGGGCAAAGACGAGGTTTTGGGTACGGTCCGCGTCGTCGGCTTCCGCAATGCGGTTCTCGCGTACCAGGGCCGGGGCCACGGCCTGCATCAGCGCAGTCTCGGCGCGGTTGGCGTGCCAGTCCTCGGCGTCGAGGAAGTGGGCCGCGCGCACCCGCTCGCTGACGGTCGCGGTGTTGACCAGCGCCACCATCAGGTCGTCGTGGGCCGCCCGCAGCAGTTCCAGAGTGCAACGTAGCGGCGCGGCGTTGGTGACGTGGGCGTTGACGAGAAACAGGCGGCGCACGCCCGAATGGTAGGCCTGGGCCCCGATCTGCCGGACGAGTTCGGTCATCACGACAGGGTCGAGGGCGATGGTGCCGGGCCAGCGCCGGGAATGGCCGAGCGAGCAGCCATAGGGCAGGGCCGGCAGCATGGGCACGCGGGTGCGCGCCGAAACCTCGCGGCAGACGGCATCCGCCAGCACGAAATCCATGCCGCAGCCGAGATGCGGCCCGTGCTGCTCGGTGGCACCGATGGGCAGGAGCGCGGCCCCCGCGGCGCCCGCGAGGTCACCGGGGATCTCCTCCCAGGTGCGGTCGGACCAGAGCAAGGGGAGATTGGGGAGGGCGCTCATTCGACCTCGTCCCCCACGCTCGCCATCCGGGTGACCATGTCGAGGCCAGCCAGATCGGCCGGGCCGTCGACCTCCGCCTCACTGGGATGGATCAGCGCGTCGAGCCGGGCGCGGGTGGCGCGGAATTCCGGCGTCAGGCTCTGGCTCGGATGGCGCGGCCTCGGCACCGGCACCTCGATCAGTTCCTCGACCTCGCCGGGATGGGCCTTCAGGACGAGGATGCGGTCGGCGAGATGCACCGCCTCGTCGAGGTCGTGGGTGATGAAGACGATGGTGATGTCGATCTTGCGCCAGATCTCGATGAGGTAGGCCTGCATCCGGGCGCGCGACTGGGTGTCGAGCGCCGAGAACGGCTCGTCCATCAGCAGGATGCGCGGGCGCATGGCGAGCGCACGGGCAATGGCCACGCGCTGCTTCATGCCGCCGGAGAGCTGGTGCGGGTAGGCGTCGGCGAAGCGCTCCAGCCCGATCAGCGCCAGCCATTGCGCCGCCTCGCGCTCGGCGACGTGGCGCGATTCACCGTTCTCTTCGAGCCCGAAGGCGACGTTGCGCTTGACCGTGAGCCAGGGGAACAGGGTGTAGCCCTGGAACACCATGCCCCGGTCGGCGCCGGGACCGGCGACCGGACGGCCCTCGACGCTCACACTGCCTGAACTCTTGGTCTCGAGACCGGCGAGAATGCGCACGAAGGTGGACTTGCCGCAGCCCGACGGCCCGACCACGCAGAGGAACTCGCGGCGGTGGGTGACGAGGTCGATGCCGCGGAGCGCCACGGTCTCGGCGCCGTCCGCGTTGCGAAACACCTTGCCGAGGCCCTCGACCCGCAGGGCGACGTCACGGGCCTTCAGCCGGTCGAAGCGGGCGCGGACGGGCTCGCACTGGGTGCGGTAGTCGCAGGGCTCCGCGGTCAGCGGGATGGGCGCGCGGCTCATGCCTCGGCCCTCGCATAGGGGAACAGGCGGCGGCCGATCAGCGCCAGGGCGATGTCGGTGGCGATGCCGATGAGGCCGATCACGAGGATCGCCGCGTAGACGTTGTCGAAGTGCTGGTAGCGGGCCTGCTGCGTGATGAAGAAGGTGATGCCGGACGAGGTGCCGATCAACTCGGCGACGATGAGGTAGGTCCAGGCCCAGCCGAGGAGGATGCGCTGATCGCGGTAGATCTGCGGCAGCACCGCCGGCACGATCACCCGGCGGATCAGGCGAAGGTTGCGCGAACCCATGGTGAGCGCAGCCTCGATCAGCAGCGGATCGACCCGGCGCGTGGTGTTGGCGATGACGAGCACCTGCTGGAAGAAGGTGCCGATGACGATGATGGCGATCTTCGGCCCGTCGTAGATCCCGAGGATCGCGACCATCAGCGCGCCGAAGGCGGGGGCGGGCAGGTAGCGCACGAACTCGATCACGGGCTCGGTCAGCCGGGCGATCGTCGGCTGCGCTCCGCACAGGATGCCCAGCGGCACGCCGACCAGGGAGGAGAGGGTAAAACCCCAAAAAATGATCTGGATCGAGTGCCACAGGCTCGCGGGCAGCCAGATCGCGTCGCGCTGGGGCGGCGGTGCGGTCAGCGCGGTCCAGAAGGCGACGGCCACCTGATGCGGCGCCGGCAGGTAGACCGGGTTGGCGGGCCGGCCCTCGGGCATGGCCGTGCCGGCCCCTTGGGCCGCCGCGACCTCCTCGGAAAACGCCGCCCGCGGCACCCGCATGCCGGGCTCCATCCAGGTGACGTCGCCGGGATTCGTGACCTCGACCAGCGGGTGCCAGAGGAAAGGCAGGTAGGAGATCGCCGCCCACAGGCCGAGCGGCAGCAGGAAGGAGAGCAGGGTGAGCGCAGCGCGCCGACGCCGGGTCAGCGGGCGCGGCGCGCCGACCCAGGAGAGCCGCGCCCGCCCGGCGACCGGGGCGGCGCCCGCCACCGGCGGGAGCGGGGCAACCGCGACCGCCGGAACGGCGCCCCTTTCGGGATGGGGCTGAGGCAGCGGCGCGCGCATCCTCACACCCTCACTTGCCGTCGGTGAGGGCGGGATCGATGGCGGCCTTCACGTCCTGCGGGGTCTTGTAGACCTCGAACTTGACGTTGAAGGCATCGGCGTGCCGGCTCGACCCGTAGAGCGAGCCGAACCCGTCGGCATCCTTCATCACCGCGCGGCCCTCGGCGAGCGTGAGAAGCTTGGTGCCCTTGAGGAAGCGGGTGAAAACGGCCGGCTCCACGCCGACCTTGGCCGCCATGATGGCGACGGCGTCGCCTTGGGTCTTCGGGTCCGAGATGTAGCCGACGACCCGGTCCCACAGGCCGACGAGCTTGATCCATTCGGCCCGCCGCGAAGCGAGGCTCGCGGGCGTCACCGTCACCACGTCGTAGATCAGGCCGGGCCGGTCGGCGGAGCTGTAGAGCGGGCGGGCGCCGGCGGCGCCCCGCATGGCCTGGCCGGCGATCGGCTGCCACGCGCCGATGGCCGCGACGTCGCCGGAGGCGAGGATCTGCGGCGTCTCGTTGGTCTTGGCGTTGACGAGGGTGACGTCGCTCTCCTTGATCCCGGCCTTCTGCAGGCCGTCGATCAGGAGGAGATGTTCGACGAGGCCGACTTCGAGCCCGACCTTCTTGCCCTTGAGGTCGGCCAGCGACTTCACCCCCGGCTTGCCGACGATGATGTCGTTGCCGTTCGAGTAGTCGGTGAGCAGGATCATGACGTTCCGGGCGCCGTTGCCGCTCATCACGAGGGCGTCGCCGTTGGTGCAGGTCACCGCGTCGAGCTTGCCCGCCGAGAACGCGTCCATCGAGGCGGAGTAGTCGAACCACTCGAAACGGGCGTCGATGCCGGCCTCTTTGAGCCAGCCCTTCTCGATGGCGACCTGCCACGCCACCCAGCCCGGCCAGTCGCTGTAGCCGATGCGCAGCGGCTCGGCGGCCTGCGCCATCGGCGCGGCGAGGAGGCCGACGGCAAGCGTGAGGGCGGACAGGCTTCGGCGGACGCCCGTGAGACCATCGGTGATCAGACGGGGATTGATCAGACTCGGGATGCGCATGTCTCGTCTCCTGGGATGGTCGAATGGCCGGACACAGCGTGCGCTGTTCGGTTCGGCTGTCGGGCGCCCAAGGATTTCGAGCGCGCGGAGAGGCGGCGGCAGGCGGAAGAGCCCATCGTCGGGGACCCGGAGCAGGAGCGCCGGGCCGGGAACCAGTAAGGGAACCGGGAAGAGGGCGCGGGTCGCGAAGACCGCCGGCGCGCCACCTACGGGATGATGCTGGGGAAGCCTTCGCCGAGCGCGGCCGAGGCAGGCCGAAGGCCGGAGCCGGTCGGCGGCGCAGGTCGGACGGCACGCAGGCGTGCATCGGCCGGAAGCGTCGAAAAGTTTGTCTTGGAGGCTCTGCCGGGCATACGTCCCTTCCAGTATAGAAAGAGATTGTACAAGACCTTCCCTTGCCAATCTCTGGCCAGTGAGGTCTCCCGGGCTTTTATCCCGCCGTGCATCCGGGCGGATGTCTCCCGCCGCGGCAACCGCTCTCGGACCGAACACATCCAAAGAGATGCTGGAACCCTAGCGATCAACTCGACGATCTTTCTAGGCCCAGCGTTTTTCTTGGTCAAGCAAAGACCAATCTGGGGCTGCGCAAGTTTTTATCTTTCGTGCTTACGTTTTGAGCGCGCTGCAGCCGGAATTCGCATTCGGCGCCAGCGGGCGGCACGGTCTTCGACGCCCCGCACCCACGCCCGGCGCAACGATGCTCCAGGCCTTTGCCGCTGCGGCGTCTTTTACCAAGGGCCCACGACAGCTTTCGAGACGGGGCCCTCGACACGGAGCATGACGCTGCCAGGGCCGCGTATCGGCCAGCCGAGACCGACAGGCTTCATGCCCAGGCCCTGCACATATCTTGCAAATTTTTTGGACACATCTGCCCGGAATCGCGGCATGGGCCAACACAGGTTCGGTGCTGAAGCGCTAAAATTCCAGAACGTCGTCCGATGCCAATAAAGCGTCGCAATACGACAAGCCCCCTAGTAAGTCGGAGAATAGTCTTACATTGTCCTAAATAAATTTGTCAAAAAATTCCGCCGCAAGCAACACCGACTTATATCGAAAGGTTTATCCCATGGGCCGGATCAATCTTGAGGGTATCAGCAAGATATTCGGCTCGAACTCCTCCAAGGCGCTCGATCTGATCGCCCAGGGGAAAACCAAGAGCGACATCGCCGCCGCCTGCGGCGCGGTGGTCGGGTTGCGCGACATCTCGTTCGATATCGAAGAGGGCGAGATCCTCGTGCTGATGGGCCTGTCCGGCTCCGGCAAGTCGACGCTCCTGCGGTGCATGAACCGCCTCGTGGAGCCGTCCTGCGGCCGGATCGCCGTGGACGGGGTGGACGTGACCCGGCTCGGCCGGAAGGAATTGCTCGCCTTCCGCCAGAAGACCTTCGGCATGGTCTTCCAGCACTTCGCGCTGCTGCCCAACCGCACCATCCTCGGAAATGTCGGGTTCGGCCTCGAGATCAAGCAGGTCTCGGCCAAGGAGCGGATCGAGCGGTCGATGCAGGCCATCGAACTCGTCGGTCTGAAGGGCTGGGAGACGAAGTATCCCAACGAATTGTCGGGCGGCATGCAGCAGCGGGCGGGCCTCGCGCGGGCGCTCGCGGCGGATGCCGACATCCTGCTCATGGACGAAGCCTTCAGCGCGCTCGACCCCTTGATCCGCCGCGACATGCAGGCGGAGCTGCGCGACCTCCAACGCAAGCTCAAGAAGACCATCGTCTTCGTCTCGCACGATCTCGACGAAGCCATCGCGCTCGGCGGCCGCATCGTCCTGATGAAGGATGGCGAGGTGGTTCAGATCGGCCAGCCCGAGGACATCGTGGCCCGCCCCGCGACCGAGTATGTCGAGCGCTTCGTCGAGCATATCGATCTGGCCGCCGTGCTGCGCGCCGATCAGGTCGCGGATCGCTCCGCCCCCGTGCTCGCCCCCACGCAGACGGTGGCCGAGGCGCGGACCGCGCTCGGCGGCGCAGGGGGCGGGGCGAGCCGCGGAGTTTGGCTCGTCGCCGACGGGGACGGGCGGCTGGTCGGCCGCATCTTCGCCGAGCGGCTCGCCTCCGCCCGGCCGGCCGAGACCATCTCCAGCCTGCTCGATCTCGGGCAGTCCGTCGTCGAGGCGGAAAGCCGGCTGGACACCATTCTCGCGACCGTCGCCGCCCAGGAAGCGGTCGCCGTCGTGGGCCGGAACGGACGCCTGATCGGCGCCATCACGAGCCGCGACGTCGTGCAGGCGCTCGCCGCGCGGCCAGGCACGCACGATCAGCCGCATGCCGGTGCCCAGATCCTCTCAAAGCCGTCAGGAGCCCCGACATGGAGTGGAACGTCCCCAAATTCCCCCTCGACACGCTCAGCGACAACGGCCTCGACTGGCTCACCGAGCATGGCAGTTGGCTGACCCGAGCCGTCAGCCGCACCGTCTCCGACTGGATCGAAACGCTGACCACCGCCCTCGTCGCGATCCCGCCGTGGCTCTGCATCGCGGTCGCGGCCTTCGCGGCGTACCGGGTCGGGGGCCGCAAGATCGGGCTCCTGACCCTCGTCGGCCTGCTGTTCCTGTGGAACCTGCGGCTCTGGCAGGCGACGGTCGAGACCCTGGTTCTCGTCACCATCGCCACCGCGGCGGCCCTGGTGATCGGCGTTCCCGTGGGGATCTGGTTCGCGCTCAGCCGGCGGGCCTGGCGGACCTTCTCGCCGATCCTCGACATGATGCAGACGCTGCCGAGTTTCGTCTATCTGATCCCGGCGCTCCCCTTCTTCGGCCTCGGCGCGGTCTCGGCCTGCTTCGCGACGATCGTCTTCTCGGTGCCCCCGGTGATCCGGCTGACGGCGCTCGGCATCCGCAACGTGCCGGGCGAACTCGTCGAGGCCTCCGACGCCTTCGGCAGTTCGGCGACCCAGAAGCTGTTCAAGGTGCAGTTGCCGCTGGCACTCCCGACCATCATGGCCGGCGTCAACCAGACCATGATGCTGGCCCTCTCCATGGTCGTGATCGCGGCGATGATCGGTGCCGGCGGATTGGGCCGCGCGGTCTGGCAGTCGATCCAGCGGCTCGAGGCGGGCGCCGGCTTCGAGGCGGGCATCGGCATCGTGATCGTGGCGGTGATCCTCGACCGCGTGACGCAGGCCCTCGCCGCCCGGGCTCGTCCACACGGTGTGGCCTGAAGGCTACATCTTCGACCGGAGAAGCAACTTCTCCTTGCTTTTTCCAACTATCTGAATAACATAGATCATCATTTAAGTATTTCTTCTGATGGGCCTCAGCCTCCCCCGCGCGAGGCAGGCTTCAGATGAAATCAGACCTCAGATCCAGATCGGCACGATCCTCAACCCCCTCTGAAAGGTTCAATCCATGCGTGCACCGATACTTGGTGTGATCGCCTACCTCGCGCTGGCCCAGACGCCGGCCGAGGCGGCGGGCAAGCAGGTTCGGCTCGCCTACGTGGAATGGGCCGACGCCGTGGTCGCCACCAACATCCTCAAGCTTGCCCTTGAGGAAAAAGGCTACCAAGTGAAGACGATTCCGCTCGCGGCGGCGGCCATGTGGCAATCCGTTGCGACCGGTGACGCGGATGCGAGCGTCGCAGCCTGGCTCCCCGTCACGCAGGGCGCCTATTACGAAAAACTCAAGAACCGCATCGACCTGATCGGCCCGAACGTCACGGGGGCCAAGATCGGCTGGGCGGTGCCCGCCACTTCGTCCCTCAACTCGATCGAGGATCTGGCGACCAAGGCCTCCGAAGTCGATGGCAAGGTGATCGGCATCGATCCCGGCGCCGGCGTGATGAAGAGCTCCGAGGCAGCCATCAAGGCGTACGGCCTCAAGGTCAAGCTGCTCGACGGCAGCGACGCCACGATGACCAGCGCGCTGAAGGATGCGGTGCGGCAGAAGAAGGACGTGGTCGTCACGGCCTGGACCCCGCACTGGATGTTCGCGCGCTACGACCTGAAATACCTCGCCGATCCCAAGAAAAGCTTCGGTGAGGCCGAGAGCGTGAACACGCTGGCCCGCAAGGGGCTGAAAGAGGACATGCCCGAGGTCTACGCGATCCTCCAGAAGTTCAAGCTCACCATCAAGGACGAAGAAGCCGTGATGGCGGAGAACGAGGAGAAGGGCGCCAAGCCCGAGGCGACCGCCGCGAAGTGGATCGCGGCGAATCGCGCGACGGTCGATGGCTGGCTGAAGTGATCGTCCCGTCCAAGACTTAAGAAAAACGACGGGAAACAGCTCGGAAGGCGATCTGAGTCTTCATTCGAGGGGGTTGGGGGATATGACGGCGAACGGTTTGGCGGCGGCCCTCGTGGCATGTGCCGCAGGTTTCATGCTGTGCCCATCGACGGCCGCGGCGCAGTCGCAGGGCCCGGTCGAGGTCAATGCCGAGCCCAGTCAGGCCAACAGCGAGCAGCCGGTTGCCGTCGCCGATCCGCGCTTCAGCCCCGAATCCCGCAGCAATTTCGATCTGGGGCCGCCGAAGGGCAAGACCGACTCGGGCACCTTCACCTTCGGCGGCGCCATCCGCGCCCGCTACGACTGGCGCTTCGACGATGCCAGCCGTGGCGGTGTCCGCAAGGCGCGGGAGAATTTCGACTTCGACACCCTCGCGCTCAAGGCCACCTACGATTCCGACACGATCTTCGGCTCGGCGCAGTACAGGTTCTACGGCGGCAGCTCGATCTACGGCCCCCGCAGCGGCTATCAAGGCTATCCGGGCGAGGTGAGCTTCCCGATGTGGGCCTATGTCGGCTACAAGTTCACGCCGGAAGACAGCCTCACCGCCGGCATCAACCAGGCTCCCTTCGGTCTGACCCCGTATTTCGGGACGAGCTTCCTCGAAACTCTCGGCTTCACCATGGGCCTGGAGGAAGTGTACAATCTCGGCGTCAAATTCTCCCACGTCGAGCCGGACTTCAACTATCAGGTCGGTTTCTATCCGGGTTCCTCGCCCAACGCCTTCGGCCTGAGCCCGGACAGCGCGCGCTACTCCACCGCGATCGTCCGGGCCGACCCCTACGTCACGTTCGGAACCAACAACGCCGAACAGAACATGTTCATCGGCCGGGCGGAGTACTTCGTCCTCAAGAACGACACCGCCTCGCTCGCCTTCGGCGCCTCGATCTGGCACTCGGACATCTACAATTTCGACACGCGCCAGACCGGCACCAAGCAGCTCGAAGGCCTGCACGCCCTCGGCACCTACGGCCCCTGGGGCTTCAAGGCGATCTACGTCCGCCAGGACATCGATCCGCGCAACCCCTTCCGCAACGACCTCGTCACGGTCGGCGGCTTCGACTTCTCGTACAACCTCGCCGCGCGCGGGAACTTCGTCTCGGCGGAGGTGACCTACAAGGTGCCCGATCCGATCGGCCCGTTCACCGTGGTGCCTTTCGCCGGCTTCAGCGCCTTCTACAAGGACAAGGCGAATTTCCGGGCCAGCGAGCGCTTCACGCTCGGCGGGGCCTGGACCCTGACGGCCGACCCGAACCTGATCATCTACACCGAGGCCGCCATCGGCCGGAACGATCCCTATGTCGGCGTCGGCGAATTCAACAACGGCCTCGCCCAGGGCGGCGAGAACCGCTTCAAGTCGCGGTTCATCATGAATATCGGCTACTATTTCTAGAGTTGATGGTTTCGTGAGCGGTGCGCCGGCTTCCTGGGAAGCCGGCGTTTTCTTTTTCAGGCTCGCCGGCCCCGCCAAGGTCCGATCGCGATGAAATCTGCATCGGCACACAGCCACGAAAGCAGAGCGGGGCGCCGGATCATCCGGCGCCCCGCTCAAGCATTCATCAGAGTGATGGGAGACTGGTCGTTTCTGAACGGCCGGCCGCCACGGCTAGAGCATCGTCCCGAAAGGTGCCGCCGGCTTTCGGAAAAAGATGATGCAACGGCAGAAGGTTAGAGTATCGCCCTTGATCCGATATCCAGGACGATACTCTAGGCGCGCAGGCCGCCTTGCGCCTGCACCAGCTTGCGCTCCGCGCTCGGCGGCTGGCCGAAGCAGTCGAGATAGGCCTTCGAGAAGTGCGAGGCCGAGGTGAAGCCGCACTCGAACGCCACCGAAAGCAGCGGCATCGCCGTCTGGCGGATCAGGTTGCGGGCGTGTTCCAGGCGGATGCGCAGGTAGTGCTTGGCGGGTGAGCGGCCGAGATACTTCAGGAACAGCCGTTCGAGCTGGCGGGTCGAGAGTTGCACCGCGTCGGCGAGTTCCTGGCTGCCGAGCGGCTCGGCGAGCGAGGTTTCCATCAGCCCCACCACCCGCAGCAGCTTGGGATGCGACACTCCGAGGCGCATGCGCAGGTCCATCCGCTGGCGCTCGCCGGATTCGCGGATGCGGTGGTGGATGAGCTGGTCGGCGACCTCCGAGGCCACGCTCGGGCCATGGTCGCGCACGATCAGCGACAGCATCATGTCGGCCGCCGCGGTGCCGCCCGCGCAGGTGAAGCGGTTGCGGTCGATCTCGAACAGGTCCGAGCCGATCTCCAGCCCGTCATGCTCCGAGACGAGGCCCGGCAGGTTCTCCCAATGGATCGTCGCCCGGTATCCGTCGAGGAGGCCGGCCTTGGCCAGCACATAGGTGCCCGTGCACACCGCACCGATCGCCGCCCCGCGGGCGCTGCACCGGCGCAGGGCCGAATGGAGGGCGCGGTGATCCGGGTGCTGGATGTCGATGCCGCCGCACACGACCAGCATGTCGAAGTCCTGCGCCTCGCAGAAGCGGCCCGCGACCTTGACCTCGATCCCGTTCGAGGCGGTGCACTTGGTACCGTCTTCCGACCACAGCGAGAAACGGTAGAGATCGCGGCCGACCGCGCGGTTGGCGAGCCGCAGGGGCTCGATCGCCGAGGAGAAGGCAATCATCGAGAAGCGATCGACCAGCATGAAACCGACGGAGATGGCTCTCCCGGTAACGGCCTCGCTCGCCGCAACTACACTTGCCGGGCATGTCGCCCCGGCCGCAATCGTCATTTCCATCCCGACCACCGTTTGTCGGCCTGTGCCGCGGCTTGGTGGGCAATTCACGTGCCGCGCCGATGCTTGCGCCGACGCAGGAGCGATTCGGGGTCGCTCCGGTTGTATTCGGCACGGTTGATCGGACACGGCACGTCCGCCGAGGCGGCGCCCACAGTGGAACTTAATCTCCGATCGCCCGCCGAACGCAATAGAATAATTCTTGTTTGCTCCTTGGCTCACGGCCGCGTGATCGGACAAGCCGTCCGGTTTGTCAGTCAAACGGTGGCGCGAAACAGGCGGCCGAACAGGGCCGGTTGCTGCCGCGCGGCGGCATTTCGGCGGGACATGCCGGGAAATCGATCGAAGTCGGGAATCCCAAACTCGCGGTCGCCGTCGATCAAGCCCCGCCGCGGCGCGCGGACCATGATCCGTCAACACCGCGAGGTCGACCGATGCGCCGCTTCTCCCTCACGTCGCTACTCTCCGAATCCATGCGGGGCCACACGGGCTGGGGCCGCCAATGGCGCGCCCCCGAGCCCAAGCCGGCTTACGACGTCGTCATCGTCGGCGGCGGCGGACACGGCCTGGCGACCGCCTACTATCTCGCGAGCCAGCACGGCATCACCAACGTGGCGGTGCTGGAGAAGGGCTGGATCGGCGGCGGCAATACCGGCCGCAACACGACGATCATCCGCTCCAACTATCTCTACGACGAGAGCGCGGCGATGTACGAGCACGCGCTCAAGCTCTGGGAGGGGCTCTCCCAGGAGCTGAACTACAACATCATGTTCTCCCAGCGCGGCGTGCTGATGCTCGCGCACAACATCCATGACGTTCAAAGCTTCAAGCGCCACGTCTATTCCAACCGCCTCAACGGCATCGACAACGAGTGGCTCTCGAAGGAAGAGTGCAAGGAATTCTGCCCGCCGCTCGATATCTCGGGCTCCTTGCGCTACCCCGTGCTCGGCGGCGCGCTCCAGCGCCGGGCCGGCACCGCCCGCCACGACGCGGTGGCCTGGGGCTATGCCCGCGGCGCCGACGATCGCGGCGTCGACATCATCCAGAACTGTGAGGTCACCGGCATCCGCCGCGACGCCTCCGGTGCGGCGGTGGGCGTCGAGACGACCCGCGGCTTCATCGGCGCCGGCCGGATCGGCGTGGTCGCCGCCGGCCACACCTCGACCCTGATGTCGATGGCCGGCGTGTCGATGCCGCTGGAGAGCTACCCGCTCCAGGCGCTGGTCTCCGAGCCGGTCAAGCCGTGCTTCCCCTGCGTGGTGATGTCGAACGCGGTCCACGCCTACCTGTCGCAATCCGACAAGGGCGAGTTGGTGATCGGTGCGGGCACCGACCAGTACACCTCCTACAGCCAGCAGGGCGGCCTCCACATCACCACCCACACGCTTGACGCGATCTGCGAGCTGTTCCCGCAATTCACCCGGATGCGGATGCTGCGCTCCTGGGGCGGCATCGTCGACGTCACGCCGGACCGCTCGCCGATCATCGGCAAGACCCCGGTTGAGAACCTGTTCGTCAATTGCGGCTGGGGCACCGGCGGCTTCAAGGCGACCCCGGGCTCGGGCCACGTCTTCGCCCACACGCTCGCGACCGGCGCCCCGCACAAGATCAACGCGCCCTTCACCCTCGACCGGTTCCGCACCGGGCGCCTCATCGACGAAGCCGCCGCCGCGGCCGTCGCGCACTGATCCGCATCCGTCGGGAGTCCGAACCATGCTGCTGATCGCCTGTCCCCATTGCGGCCAACGGCCCGAGACCGAGTTCCGGTGCGGCGGCCAAGCCCATATCGCCCGCCCGGCCGACCCGATGAGCGTCGATGACGGCGGCTGGAGCGAGCACCTGTTCGTGCGCGCCAATCCCAAGGGCGTGCATGCCGAGCGCTGGTGCCACGTCCACGGCTGCGGGCGCTGGTTCAACGCCCTGCGCGACACGATCAGCGACCGCTTCATCGAGACCTACCCGATCGGTGAGCAGTCGAAGTCCGGCGTGAAGCCTGGAACGATTCTCGGACCCAATCCGGCCACCCAGAGCGAGACGAGGGCGTGAGATGGCACAGCCGTTCAGATTGTCCCGCGGCGGACGCGTCGACCGCACCCGCCCCATCGTCTTCGAGTTCAACGGAAAGCCGGTCCACGGATACGCCGGCGACACCGTCGCCTCGGCACTCTTGGCCAACGGCATCCACCTCGTCGGACGCTCGTTCAAGTATCACCGCCCCCGCGGCATCCTGAGCCATGGCCCCGACGAGCCGAGCGCGCTGCTCTCGGTCGATCGCGGGCCCGGCCGGATCGACCCGAACAACCGCGCCTCCGTGGTCGAGGCCCGCTCGGGACTGCGCACGACCTCGCAGAACCACTGGCCATCGCTCGAATTCGACGTCGGCGCGGTCAACGACCTGCTCTCGCCGGTCTTCGTGGCGGGCTTCTACTACAAGACCTTCATGTGGCCCCAGAAGTTCTGGGACCGGGTCTATGAGCCGTTCATCCGCGCCGCCGCGGGTCTCGGCAAGGCGCCGACGGTGGCCGATCCCGACCGCTACGCCAACCGCCACGCCCATTGCGACGTGCTCGTCGTCGGCGCCGGCCCGGCGGGTCTCGCCGCCGCCCTCGCTGCGGCGCGCACCGGCAAACGGGTCATCCTCGCCGACGAGGGCGCGGAGCCCGGCGGCTCGCTCCTCCACGACACGACCTCGCAGATCGACGGACGCCCGGCGGCGACGTGGCTCGCCGAGACGCTGGCCGAACTCGACGGCCGCGAGAACGTGATCCTGCTCTCCCGCACTACCGCCTTCGGCTACTACAACCACAACCACGTGGCGATGACCGAGCGCGTCACCGACCACTTGGCCTCCGCCGCCGGCCAAGCGCCCCGCGAACGCCTGTGGCAGGTGCGGGCGGGCGAGGTCGTGCTCGCCGGCGGTTCCCACGAGCGTCCCCTCGTCTTCGCCGACAACGACCGGCCGGGCATCCTGCTCGCCGAGAGCGTGCGGGTGTTCCTCAACCGCTACGGCGTCGCGCCGGGCGCCAAGCTCGTCTTCGCCACGAGCGGCGCCTCTGCCTACCAGGCCGCGATCGATGCGCGCGCTGCGGGCCTCGACGTCACCCTCGTCGATCTGCGCCTTGAAGCGGATTGCGGTCCGGAGCTGGCGCAACTGCGCGCGGTCGGGGCCGAAGTATTGACCGGCCACACCGTGGTCGGGTCGAAGGGCCGGAAGCGCGTCACGGGTCTCATCGTGGCGCCTGTCGGGAGCGACGGCCGGTGCGGCGGCCGTCGCATTCTCCCATGCGACTGCGTCGGCATGTCCGGCGGCTGGACGCCCGCCGTCCACCTGTTCTCGCAGTCCCGCGGCAAGCTCCGCTACGACGACGCCATCGACGCCTTCGTGCCGAGTCTCTCGGCCCAGGCCGAGCGCTCGGCGGGTGCCGCCCGCGGCACCTACGACCTCGCCGCCTGCCTCGTGGACGGCTTTGCCGCCGGCGCCGCCGCGGCGGGTTCCGACGCACGGCAGGACTTCCAGGCCTCGGAGACGCTGACCGGCTTCCAGCCGGTGCGGATCATGCCGACGGATGCCAACCCGACCAAGGTCCGCGCCTTCGTCGATTACCAGAACGACGTCACCGCCAAGGACATCAAGCTCGCGGTGCGCGAGGGCTTCCAGTCGATCGAGCACGTCAAGCGCTACACCACGACCGGCATGGCGACCGACCAGGGCAAGACCTCGAACATGAATGCGCTCGGCATCGTCGCCGGGCAGCTCGACAAGGCCCTGCCCGCCGTCGGCACCACGACCTTCCGGCCGCCCTACACCCCGGTGACCTTCGGTGCGCTGGTGGGCCCCGCCCGCCACGCTCTGTTCGACCCGATCCGCACCACGCCGATCCACGAATGGGCCGAGGCCCACGGCGCCCTGTTCGAGAACGTCGCCCTGTGGCGGCGCGCTTGGTACTTCCCGAAGAACGGCGAGGATCTGCACGCCGCGGTCGCCCGCGAGTGCAAGGCGGTGCGCGAGGGGGTCGGCATCTTCGACGCCTCGACGCTGGGCAAGATCGAGATCGTCGGCCGGGATGCGGCCGAGTTCATGAACCGCCTCTACATCAACCCCTGGACCAAGCTCGCACCGGGCCGCTGCCGCTACGGGCTGATGCTGAAGGAGGACGGCTACATCCTCGATGACGGCGTCGTCGCCCGCGTCTCGGACGAGTGCTTCCACGTCACCACCACCACGGGCGGCGCGGCGCGCGTGCTCGGCCACATGGAGGACTACCTCCAGACCGAGTGGCCGGACCTCGAAGTGTTCCTGACCTCGACCACCGAGCAATGGGCGGTGATCGCGCTCCAGGGCCCGAAGGCCCGCGCCGTGATCGCCCCGCTCGTGGACGGCATCGACCTGTCGCCGGACGCCTTCCCGCACATGGCGATGCGCACGGGAACGATCTGCGGCGTGCCGACCCGGCTGTTCCGGGTGTCGTTCACCGGTGAACTCGGCTTCGAGATCAACGTGCCCGCCGACCACGCCCGCGCGGTCTGGGAAGCGGTGTTCGAGTCGGGCCAGGCCCATGGCATCACGCCCTACGGCACCGAGACGATGCACGTGCTGCGCGCCGAGAAGGGCTACATCATCGTCGGCCAGGAGACCGACGGCACGGTGACCCCGGACGATGTCGGCATGGCCGGCATGATCCCGAAGGCCAAGGGGGACTTCGTCGGCAAGCGCTCCCTGGCACGTCCCGACGTGGTCGCCACCGGCCGCAAGCAGCTCGTCGGCCTCATGACCGACGATCCGAAATTCGTCCTCGACGAGGGCGCGCAGATCGTCGCCGACACCAACCAGCCGATCCCGATGCGCATGCTCGGCCACGTCACGTCGAGCTACTGGAGCGCCAATTGCGGGCGCTCCATCGCTCTGGCCCTGGTCGAGGGCGGACGCGAGCGGATGAACGGCCATCTCTTCGTCACCACGCCGGACGGCTTCACCCGTGTCACCGTCTGCGAACCGGTCTTCTTCGACGTCCAGGGGGAGCGCATCAATGCTTGAGACCCGCTACCGCGCCGCCCGCGCCCTGCCGCTCGGCGCTCAGACCCGCACGGCCGCCGCCGGTTCGGGCGTATCGGTCCGGCCCGCGGGCGCCGAGGCGCGCTTCTCCCTGCGGGCCCGGCTCGCCAAGGGCGCCGCGCCGAAGCTCGCCGGGCTCGTGCTCGATGCGCCGATCAACACGGTCGGCACCGACGGCGAGGTCTGGCTCGCCCGCCTCGGCCCCGACGAGTGGCTCGTCGGCGGCCCCGAGGCCGATGCCGACCTGCTGCAGGGCCGCTTCCACGAGGCGCTCGCCGGGCTGCCCCACTCCCTGGTCGACGTCTCGCACCGCAATGTCGGCATCGACGTGTCGGGCCGGCAGGCCGCGGCGGTGCTCAATGCCGGTTGCCCGCTCGATCTGTCCGAGTCCGCCTTCCCGCCGGGCAGCGCCACCCGCACCCTGCTCGGCAAGTCCGAGATCGTGCTGATCCGCGCGAGCGCCGCCCCGCTCTACCGCGTCGAGTGCTGGCGCTCGTTCTCGACCTACGTCCACGGCCTCCTCAATGAGGCCGTCTTCGGGGTCGAAGGATCCGCCACGCATTGATGCAGGCTGGCGGCGAGCCCATCTCGCGGCTATGTCCCCCCGCGCCGGCATCCTGTCGTGATGCGCGCCTTCCCCCGAACTTGCATCTGCTTGCGGGCGAGGCACCTTTTTTAGAGAGCGACGGACTCGATGATCAGCACCTTCGATCTGTTCAAGATCGGGATCGGTCCGTCGAGTTCCCACACCGTCGGGCCGATGATCGCCGGGCGCCGGTTCCGCGAAACCGTGCTCGCTCGCGGCGGCGTCGCCCGGGTGAGCGCCGAGATCTACGGCTCGCTCGCCTGGACCGGACGCGGCCACGGCACCGATGTGGCGATCCTGCTCGGGCTCATGGGCCACGCGCCCTCGACCATCGACCCGGACCGGACCGCGCCGCTCGCCGACGAACTGCGCCGCACCGGCGACCTCGGCCTTCCGGGTGTCGTCTTCGAGACTGAGCGCGATCTCGTCTTCAACTTCAAGGACATCCTGCCGCTGCACACCAACGGCATGCGCTTTTGCGCCTACGATGCCGGGGGGGCGCTGATCGAGGACCAGATCTTCTACTCGGTCGGCGGCGGCTTCGTCGTCACGGCGGCGGAGGCGGAAGCTGCCTCCGCCGGAGATGCAGGGCAGGAGCCGCCGCCGCTCGCCTTCGGCAGCGGGCGCGAACTCCTCGACCTGACCCTGCGCACCGGCCTGACGATCCCGCAGATCCAGCTCGCCAACGAGTTGACCCTGCGCCCGCGCGAAGCCATCGATGCCGGCCTCGACGCGATCCGCGACGCGATGTTCGCCTGCATCGAGCGCGGCCTGCGCATGGACGGCGAATTGCCCGGCGGCCTGCGGGTGCGGCGGCGCGCCAAGCGGCTCTACGAGTCGCTGGAGGCGACGAAGCTCTCCAACAGCCGCCCGGCCCACGAGATCATGGATTGGATCAGCCTCTACGCGCTGGCCGTCAACGAGGAGAACGCCTCGGGCGGCCGGGTGGTGACGGCGCCGACCAATGGTGCGGCCGGCATCGTCCCGGCGGTGCTGCGCTACACCCGCGACTTCTGCCCCGACTGGAGCGACGAGCGCGGACGCGACTTCCTGCTCACCGCCGCCGCCATCGGCGGGCTGATCAAGGCCCGCGCCTCGATCTCGGGGGCGGAGGTCGGCTGCCAGGGCGAGGTCGGCTCGGCCGCGGCGATGGCGGCGGCGGGGCTCACCGCAGCGCTCGGCGGCTCGGCCTTCCAGATCGAGAACGCCGCCGAGATCGCCATGGAGCACCATCTCGGCATGACCTGCGATCCGATCGCCGGCCTTGTCCAGGTGCCCTGCATCGAGCGCAACGCCTTCGGCGCCAACAAGGCCGTGGTGGCCGCCTCGCTGTCGCTGCGCGGCGACGGCCAGCACCGGGTGAGCCTCGACGAAGTGATCGAGACCATGCGCCAGACCGGCCACGACATGCAGGCCAAATACAAGGAAACCTCGCTCGGCGGGCTGGCCGTCAACGTCGCCGCCTGCTAGCCCGCCACTCGGGCGGAACCGGGTTTCCGCCCTGCGATGCGACCGATCGGACATCGGCCGGGCCCCTCCCGATCAGTTCGGCTGTTGACCGATCCCGCAACCCCTCTTCCGCCACCGGGAGAGGGGTTTTCGCGTTGAGGGCGTCGTTCGAAGGACGGCTCTCCGCGGTCGAAGATCGAAGCTCCGGCGACCCGGCTGTCCGCCCCGGCTCAAGCATAGCGACCGTCCGCACGGCAGCGCCCATGCACGATAGGTAAGCAAACTGCTAAAAGTCGGACTTTCCTGCTCATTGCATGCGCATCAAGCAGAGCTGCTCCCAAGCTTCCGCGCTCCTCCGAAGAAGGAGGAAGCCTCATATGAAATCGCAACGCGAACCGTCCTCGTCTTGATCAACGACGGTGCGATCGAGGCTCGTCTCATGTTTTCCAAATTTCTTGAAAGTGTTCGTACCCACTTCCGCGCCCGGGCCGACGAAGAGGCGCTGATGAACCTGAGCGATGCAGCTCTGGACGATATCGGCCTGACCCGCGGCGCGGTCTCTGAGTTGCTGACCGGCTCCGAGCCGGCACGTCCGGAGGTGATGGCGATCACGCCGCTCTTCGCGGCCCTTGCCTTCCCGACCGCGCTGCAGGGCGCCTGAGCCTCGCTCGCGAAACGTCCGCCGCACGTCGCGCCAGGGCGGAAGCGCTCGGCGTTCGAAAGCTCGGTGAGGCCATCTGAGCGCCGGCTCGACGGCGCGTGCGAAGGGTCGTAACGGGCCGGCAGATGGCGGCCCCGCCTTGGACCCGATCTCGGACCCGGCCCGGTCTTCGAGGTTCCCCGGACACAGCAGCGGCCCCGAACGCCCTTTCTCAGTCGCCGTGTGAGCGCTCTGGGAGGGTCTGCGGGGCCGCTGCTGTGTGTACAGGGTCGCCGGCTAGAGCCGTATCCGACCTGATTGCATCAGGCCGGCGTCTCTAGATCCTTGTTTTGACGCGCATTCTTTCGACGAACCGGTTTCCACTTCGTCGGAATGCGCTCTAGGTTGGAGAACGCCCGCGGCACGAGGTGCGGACGAGCCCCTTCAGGCCGCCGCACTCTCCGGGAGCGCGAACGGCGTGGGCTCGTGCCCCTCGGCCCGAAGGGCCTCCACGAGGTCGGCCGGAACGAGCGAGAGCGTGCGGGTGCTGACGAGCGGGTGGATATTGACCCGCGTCTCCTCCAGCAGGCTATCCTGAAGGAATACCCGCACGCTGCCCGGCGCAGCGTTGAGTGCGGCCAGCGGCGAGACGGCCCCACTCTCGACCCCGAGCTGTTCGCGCAAGGCTTCAGAGCTCGCGAAGGACAGGCCGCCGCGTGCGCCGAGCACGGCGCGGAACGCCTTCAGATCGACCTGAGCGTCATGCTGGAGCGTGAGGAGGAAGTAGGTCTTCTTCCCATCGCGCAGGAACAGGTTCTTGGTGTGGGCGCCGGCGATGTCGCCGCAGACCGCCATCATCGCCTCGACGGTGAGGACGGCTTCGTGCTCGTAGAGCTTGTAGGCGATGCCGCGCTCGCGCAGCCGCGTCAGCAGGTCGTCCGGGCTCAGGGGCATTGTTGCGTCATCCTCAAGTCTTCGGTTCCGCCAGCGGGGCGACCACGCCGATCTGCCGGAGATAGGCCAGGATCTCGCGGGCGGCGTCTTCGGGGTCGGGCTCGACCAGGAGCCGGCCGCTCGCGGCCGAGCCGCCCTCGCCGGTGGCCGCCTTGAGCCGCTCCGCCGCCGAACCGCCGGCCGGCGCGCCCTTCACGATCTTCGGCCGGCGGCGATAGGGCCGCTCCTCCACCGCCAAGGCCGCAGCCGGGAGGGCGGCGGGCGCGACGGCCAGCGCCTCGACGCGCCCGCGGCGCGCCCGGCCATAGGCATAGGCGAGGGGGGCGGGGGCGTCCGGGTGACAGGTGACGACGACGGGCCCCCGCACCACCACCCGGCGCAGGGCACCGCGCCCGAGACTCTGATCGAGGCGTAAGGCCCCCTCTGCGTCGAGCGCCGCCGCAACCACATCGGGCACCAGGGGCATCGAGAGGCTGCTGGCCAGGGCGTAGGGCACGAGGCCGCTCTCGTCGCCGCCCTGGCTGCGCCGCCCGGCCAGGACGACGTCGGGGGCGATCGCGGCGAGCCGCGCGGCGAGCGCCGGCACCGGATCGTCGCCTTCCGCGACCGCGACATGCTCGATGCGGTCGAGCCCCTGGCCCAGCGCCTCGGCCACCGCGGCGGCGTCCGGCCCGGCATGCAGGCCGACGATCTCGGCGCCCTGGCCGAGCCCGGCGGCCATGCGGATCGCCTGTGCCTCGAGCCGCGGCAGCACGGGCGCGCCGGAAACCGGATGGAGCCCGGCGGAGAGGAGGACCGCGATTCTCATGACGCCTTCCCCTCTCCGGCGGCCTCTTCCGCGAGCAGCCGCAGCAGGGCCGGCATCACGGCCTGGGCGTCCAGCACCACGGCAAGGCCCGCCCGCTCGATCATCGCTGCGTGGAGATCGGTGTTGACCGCCACCACGTGCTCGCAGCCGGCCACACCCTGGAGGTGCTGCGGCGCGCCGGAGATGCCGAGCGCAAAGTAGCAGGTCGCCGCGAGCACCGTGCCCGAGGCGCCGACCTGGGTGTGGCGCGGCATCAGCCCGGAATCGCACAGCACGCGGCTGGCGCCGGGCGTCGCGTGAAGTGCCGTCACCACCTCGCGGAAGGTGTCGAGATCGGAAAGGCCGTTGCCCGCCGACACCACGAACTCGGCGAGCGCGAGCGGCACGGTCGCGGGGTCGGCCGGGATGCGCGTCGCGGAGACGATGCTTTTGGCAACATCCGGCGCCGAGCCCTCGAAGGGCAGGGCACGAGCCTCCCGCGGCGCGCCGGCATAGTCGGCGACCGCGTCCGGCGCCACCGTGGCGAGGCGGGGCGGGGCGAGGCTCTGCTCGACCCGGCGGCCCCTGGCCGGGCGGACCAGCCCCTTGGCGGCGACCACTTCGGCGTTGGTGAACAGGGCCTCACCAAGGCCCACCGCGACGCGGCGGGCGAGGTCGCCGCCATCGAGCGATTCCGGGAACAGGACGTGGCGCGCCCCGAGGTCTGCGAGCGCGGCCTCGATGCGGGCGGCCCGAGCCGCCGGATCGTAGCCCTCCGCGCCGTCGAGCCGGAGCACCCGGTCGGCGCCCGCCGCACCCAGCCCCTCGCACTCGCCTTCCACGATGACTGCGACGGCGCCCTCGCGCCCGGCCAGCGCGCACGCCGCGCCGATCACCTGCCGGTCATGGCCCGAGAGACGGCCGCCGGGGGCATCCGGCACCACCGCGACGAGGAAGGCGGGCGTCTCGACGATGATCGTCTTCGGCGCCTTGGCCACCGGCGCGGTCCGGGGTGCGGCGGCGACCGCCTCCCCGATCGCGCGGCTGATCTGGCTGAGGTCGTAGCGCAACCGCGCAAAGCCCCCGATGCGCTGCGCCTCGCGCTCGGCCCGCGGATCGCGGCGGGGGCGGCCGGAACCGGTGGCACGGCGGGTGCGGTCGTAGCGGGGGCGGAGTCCCTCGCCGGCGAGGAAGTGGGCGGCCCACTCGGCGCGCGGGTCGCGGCGGGGGCGACTCATCGGCCCGCCTCCACCGCCTGGAGCAGCAATTCGGCCACGTCGCGAATCTCCGCCTTGCGGTCGGTCACGCCCTCCAGCATCGCCGTGCAGGAGGGGCAGGCGACGGCGACGATGCCCGCACCCGTCTCGGCGGCCTGGGCCATGCGGATGTCGGGGATGCGGCGCTCGCCCGGCACGTCGCTCACCGGCGCGCCACCGCCGCCGCCGCAGCACATCGCCCGGCGCCCGGAGCGGGTCATCTCGCTGCGGGTCACGCCGATGGCGTCGAGCACCGCCCGCGGTGCCTCGGTCTCCCCGTTGTAGCGGGCGAGGTAGCAGGGGTCGTGATAGGTCACCGAAAGGTCCGGCAGGCGGCCCGGATTGAGCTTGCCTGCCCGGATCAGCTCCAGCAGGAGGGCGGTGTGGTGCACGACCGTGTAGCGCCCGCCGAGCGCCGGATACTCGTTGCGCAGGGCATGCAGCGCGTGCGGGTCGGCGGTGACGACCCGCGTGAAGCGGTATTTAGCCAGCGTCGCGATGTTCTCCCGCGCCAGCGCCTGGAAGGTCGCCTCGTCGCCGAGCCGGCGGGCGAGGTCGCCGGTGTCGCGCTCCTCCGCGCCCAGCACCGCGAAATCGACTTGCGCCTCGCGCAGCAGCCGCACGAGGGCGCGGAGCGAGCGGCCGTAGCGCAGGTCGTAGGCGCCCTCGCCGAGCCAGAGCAGGACATCGACGGGCTCACGCTCTGCGATCCGCGGCAGGTCGAGCCCGGCGGCGAAATCGGTGCGGGAGCCAAGCGGGCGCCCGCCGGGATCGCCGGACTGGCGCAGCTCCGTCACCGGGACGACGGCCTTCTCAGGGAGAGCCCCGCGCTCCAGGGTCTCGTGCCGGCGCAACGAGACCACGGCATCGACGTGCTCGATCATCATCGGGCATTCCTCGACGCAGGCGCGGCAGGTGGTGCAGGACCATAGCGTGTCGGGATGGATGCGCGCGTCGGGCCCGATCAGCCGGGCCAAAGCCCCGCGCTCGCCTTGCCCCGCCCGGCCGCCGGGATAGGGGTTGCCGGCGTAAGCGGGCTCCGCGGGCGAGAGGCCGGCGACGAGATCCTGAATCAGCTTCTTCGGGTTCAGCGGCTGGCCGGCGGCGTATGCCGGGCAGGCGGTCTCGCAGCGCCCGCAGCTCACGCAGGCATCGTAGGACAGGAGCCGATTCCAGGTGAAGTCGGCCGGCATCTCCGAGCCGAGCCGGGGCGCGTCGAGGTCGAGGGGCTGGAGCGCGGTGTCGGGGCGGCCCTCGAACCGGCCGGGCCGGGGATGGGCGACGAGGTGAAGCGCGCCGGCCGCCGCGTGGCGCATCGGGCCGTGGCGCACCTCGTAGGCGAGGCCGAGCCCGCCCGCGGCCGCAAGCGCCAGGGCGACGGAGCCGAACACGCCCCCGCCGCCGAAGGCGAGGAGCAGCGCAGTGAGCGTGCCGCCGATGGCGTAGGCGAGGAGCAGGAAGGGCAGGATCTGGAAGTGGCCGGCGGAGAGGCGCTTCTGCTTGGCCGGATAGCGCCGGGCGCCGACGAGCAGGGAGCCGACCGCCGTCACCCCGAAGGCGAGCGCCACGAGGAACCAGTAGGGCCGGAAATCGGCCAGCGGCGGCAGGATCGCCAGCGCCGTCAGGATCGAGGACGCGAGCAGGCCACCGGCCACGACCGCGTGCATGCGCGAGGCGTAAGGATCGCGCGCCACGACGTGGTGGACATCGACGAGATAGCGCCGGGGCAGCTTGGCCAACCCGTCGAGCCACGCCACCGGCGCGGCCGCGCCGACGCGCCAGAGGGCGGCGCGGCGCGAGACCTGAACGAGAGCGAGCGCCGCCATCAGCCAGACGAGGCCGGGAAACACCGTGGTCAGGGGGATGACGCTGGTCATGACGGTGGTCTCAAGGGCCGGACTGGGGTGTGCACTTCATCGCCCCCGGATGAAGCGTTCGAAGGCCATGCATCCCCTCTCCCCGCTTGCGGGGAGAGGGCCGCGACGACCCCGTCGTCGACGCGGCGAGGCGGCAGCCGAAGGTGAGGGGGCGGTTCAGGGCGAGCCTCTCGCGGCCACGCCCCCTCACCGCCGCTCCGGCTTCGCCTCCACTTCCCGCAGGCACGACAGGGTGCCTGCGGGCCTCTCCCCGCCCAATCCCGGGCTTGCCCAGGATTGGCAAGCTATCACCGAAGTCGGGTAGACCCGGCTTCGGGCGGGGAGAGGGGGGAGCCACGGCAGGCTCCGTGCCTTCACGAGAACCCGATCACAGATCCTTGCACAGCCGCAGGGCGTCGTAGATCGCCGCGTGGATGTTGCGGCCCGAGACCGCGTCGCCGATGCGGTAGAGGGCGTAGCCCTTCGACAGGTCGTAGGGCTGCGGCTCGCCGCGGATCATCGCTTCTTGGTCGGTCTGGCCGTGATTGACCGCAGCACCCTTCAGCGAACGATAGAGCCCGTCCACGGGCAGCGTGCCGTGATCGACGACGATGCGGTCAACGAGGCGCTCCTCCTCGGCGTCGGTCATGGTGTTGCGCAAAGCCGCGACGAAGCGGTTGCCCTCCGGATAGATCTCGATCAGCTCCATGTTCGGCGTCATCACCACGCCGAGCTTGTACAATTCGCGCAGATGGATCGGCTGGTTGGTGGTGCCGACCTCTTCCGCGACCATGCGGTCGTGGGTGGCGATCTCGACGAGGCAGCCGCGCTTGGCCAGTTGCTCGGCCACCGACGCCGCGTTGTGCTGGCCCATCTCGTCGTAGAGCAGCACCGAGCCGGTGGGCTCGACCGCGCCGATCAGCACCTCGGTGGTGGTCACCGCGTGCTGCTCGGCGCCCTTGGCGTGACCGCGGAACGGCGTGCCGCCGGTGGCGACAATGACCACGTCGGGCTTCTCGGCGCGGATCGCCTCCTCGGTCGCTTCGGTGTTGAGGCGCAGATCGACGCCGAGCTTGGTCACCTGGGCGACGAGCCAGCGGGTGATGCCCGACATCGCTTCGCGCCAGCCGGCTTTCGCCGCGATGCCGATCTGGCCGCCGGCAACCGCATTCTTCTCGAACAGCACCACCGCATGGCCGCGCTCGGCGCAGACGCGGGCCGCCTCGAGGCCGCCTGGGCCGGCGCCGACCACCACGACGCGGCGGCGCACATCCGCCTTGCGGATCTCGTGCGGCATCGTCGCCTCGCGGCCGGTGGCGGCATTCTGGATGCAGAGCGCGTCGCCGCCGACATAGATCCGGTCGATGCAGTAGCCCGCGCCGACGCATTGGCGGATGTCGTCGGCCCGGCCCTCGGAGAGCTTCTTCACGAGGTGCGGGTCGGCGATGTGGGCACGCGTCATCGCCACCATGTCGACATGGCCTTCCGCGACCGCGCGGGCCGCGGTGGCGAGATCGGTGACGCGCTGGGCGTGGAACACCGGGACGTCGACCTCGCGCTTGATCGCGCTCGGCAGGAACAGGAACGGGGCGACCGGGAACGACATGTTCGGCAGCGAGATCGCGTGGGCGATGTGGTCGCGCGCCTGACCGCCGAGGATGTTAAGGAAGTCCACGAGGCCGCGCTTGGCGTATTCAGCAGCGATCGTCAGGCAATCCTCTTGGCTCAGGCCGTCGGCGATCATCTCGTCGCCGGACATGCGGATGCCGATGACGTAGTCGTCGCCGGCCGCCTCACGCATCGCCTCCAGCACCTCGATGCCGAAGCGCATCCGGTTCTCCAGGCTGCCGCCGTATTGGTCGGTGCGCTGGTTGACGGACGGCGACCAGAACTGGTCGATCAGGTGGCCGTGGGCGGCCGAGACCTCGCAACCGTCGAGTCCGCCTTCCTTGCAGCGGCGCGCGGCCTGGGCAAAGCTTTTGACGATGCGGGCGATGTCCTCCGCCTCCATCTCCTTCGGGATAGTGCGGGAGGCGGGCTCGCGCCGGGGGGAGGGCGAGACGGTGGGGAGCCAGTGCTCGGTGTCCCACTTGGTGCGCCGGCCCATATGGGTGAGCTGAATCATCAGCTTGCCGCCGTGCGCATGCACCCGGTCGGAGAATTGCTGGAAGAATGGGATCACCGAGTCGTCGGCGACGGAGATCTGGTTCCAGGGCGCGGCGGGGCTATCGACGGCGACCGAGGAGGAGCCGCCGAACATGGTGAGCCCGATGCCGCCCTTGGCCTTCTCGGCGTGGTAAAGCTGGTAGCGCTCCTGCGGCTTGCCGTCCCGGCCGTAGCCGGGGGCATGGCTCGTGGACATCACCCGGTTTCGGATGGTGAGGCCCTTGATGGTGAGCGGCTTCAGCAGCGCATCGGCATTGGCGATCACGGGACGACTCCCGAAGACATGGGGAAAGCTTGGGGACGCGAAGAGTGCCGGCCCGGCGGCCGGGATCATTCAGCGTTCGACGACGAGGTCGCTGGTCGGCTTGGAGCAGCACAGCAGCGCCATGCCGGCGTCGATCTCGCGCTGGCGGATGCCGCCGGCATGAGTCATGGCGACGGTGCCCGAGGTGAGCTTCGACTTGCAGGTGCCGCACAGGCCCTTGGCGCAGGAGGAGGGCAGGCGGATGCCGGCCTTGCGGGCGGCGTCGAGCACCGTCTCGTTCTCCGGGCATTCGAGCACGCGGCGGGTCTTGGCGAACTCCACCCGGAAGGTGCGCACGCCGCCCGCGGGTGCGGCCTCGGCATCGAGCTCCTTGCCCGCCTCGGCCGCAGCCTCCTGCTCGGCCTCCGGCAGTTCGCCGAAGTCGAAGCTCTCCTGATGGTGCCGGGCCATGTCGAAGCCGGCATCTTTCAGCATGGCCCGCACCGCGTCCATGTAGGGCTTGGGGCCGCAGACGAAGACTTCGCGCTCGGCAAAGTCCGGCACCGCCGCGCGCAGGATGTCGAGGGTGAGCCGGCCTTTCGGACCCGCCCAGGTCTCGCTCGGAGAATCGGTCTCGCAGACCGCGTGGAAGTGGAAGGCGGGATCGAGCCGGGCAATCGTCTCAAGCTCGCCCCGGAACACGATGTCGGCGGGCGAGCGGGCGGAGTGGACGAAGGCCACGTCGCGGGCCTCGCCCAGATCGTGGAAGGTCCGCGCCATCGACATCATCGGCGTGACGCCGCTGCCGCCGGACAGGAGCAGGTACTTCTTGGCCGGATGGGTGAAGCAGGAGAACTCGCCCATCGGCCCGAGGGCGCGCACGGTGTCGCCGACTTTCAGGTTGTCGTGCAGCCAGTTCGAGACCGGGCCGCCGGCCACACGCTTGACGGTGAACGCGACCGCGTTCGGCCGCGTCGGCGCCGAGGAGACCGTGTAGCAGCGGTGGATGGTCTCGCCGCCGACCTCGAACGAGAAGGTCAGGAACTGGCCCGGTGCATAGGCAAAGCGCCGGGGTTCTTTCGGGGCGAGCACGAAGGTCTTCACGTCGTGCGTCTCGTCGCGCACCGCGAGGCAGACCAGCCTGTCGTCGGCCTCCGCATCCCAGGGCGCGGAGGCCGCGAGCCGCGCGGCGGCCGGCTCGGCCGGGGCGGGGGCCGGGAGGGGAGCCGACGTCATGCTCAGCGCCCCAGATGCGCGGCCATGCGGCCGACATACCAGTTGCAGAATTTCTCGACGAGCATCTCGGTGTGCGGCGAGTAGGGGCCGGGCTCGTAGGCCGGGCTCGCGACCCCCTGCTGGCAGATGCCGACGAGCTCGCTGTCCTGATCGTTGGTGGCTTCCCAGACGCCGGTGAGGTTGGCGAGATCGTAATCGACGCCCTCGACCGCATCCTTGTGCACGAGCCACTTGGTGCGCAGCAGCGAGCGCTCGGCATCGAGCGGCAGCACCGAGAAGGTGACGATGTGGTCGCCGAGGAAGTGGTGCCAGGAATTCGGCTGCGTCCAGACCGACAGTCCGCCGGCCTTGGCGCTGGTGAGGTTGCCCAGAAGCTTCTTGCAGGCGGCCTTGGTGTCGAGGGTGTGGGACTCGCCCTCACCGTCGAGCGGCAGCCGCTCGGTGCGGAAGCCCGTGATCATGGTGTCGAGCTCGTCGATCTCCTTCGACGGCAGGCCCTCCGCCTCCCACTCGCCGTGGCGGGTGTTGAGCAGGCAGCCGTAGCGCTCGGCGTTGACGCGGTCGTGCTCGTCCATCTCTTCGGGCGCGAAGCCGAAGCCGTAGGCGAAGAGCGGCACGGTCAGCTCGGGATGGTTGGCCCCGCAATGGTAGCACTCGCGGTTGTTCTCCATCGTGAGCTTCCAGTTGCCGGGCTCGATGATGTCCTTCTGGAAGGCGACCTTGGTGTCGCGCACGTTGTGCGGCTCGATATAGGGGCCGAGGCGGGCGGCCATGTCGTCGAAATCGGCCGGGGGCTCGTTGGCGAGGCAGATGAAGAGCAGGCCGGCGAGCGAACGGACATGGACCGGCTTGAGGCCGTGGCAGCCCTTCTTGAAGTCCGGGCCCATATGCTCGGCGTGGATCAGGTTGCCGGTGAGGTCGTAGGTCCAGGAATGGTAGCGGCAGACGAGGTTGCCGACCGTGGACTTCTCGTCGTGGACGAGCCGGGCGCCGCGGTGGCGGCAGACATTGTGGAAGGCGCGGATCTCGTTGTCGTCGTCGCGCACGATCGCAACCGAGGTCTTGCCGATATCGACGACCATGACGTCGCCGGCCTCGGGCACGTCGGGCTCGACGCCGACATAGATCCAGTGGCGGCCGAAGATGATCTCCATGTCGGCCTCGAATACCTCGGGGCTGAGGTAGAACGGAGCCGCGAGGGTGTAGCCGGGGCGGCGCTCGCGCAGCAGGCGCTGAAGCGGGGTCGGCGTCACATCGAGCATGGGGACCTCCCGAGCCGTATCTGGCTTTCGGGAACTATCGTTCGTCGGGGTCCGCGTCGCTTCCATATCAGCGACATCCCCTTGGCAAACCGCGACGCGGGGAAATCGGCGGCTTCAAGTCGTCCTACGCCCGCAGGACCGCCAGCGCCTCGGCGTGCAGTTCAGGCGTCGCCGCCGCGAGCACCCGCCCGTCGGAGGCGAGGGAGAGGTCCTCGCCGCTCCAGTCGGTGATGACCCCGCCCGCCGCCCGGATCACCGGCACCAGGGCCATGTGATCATAGGGCTGAAGGCCGGTCTCGGCGATCAGGTCGCAATGGCCGGAGGCCAGCAGGCCGTAGGCGTAGCAGTCGCCGCCGAAGCGGCGCAGGGCCGTTTTCGCGATCAGGCGTCGATAAGAGGCCTCGTCCGCTCCGATGAAACCCTCGGGCGAAGTGGTGAAGAAGCGCGCCGCCGACAGGCTCCGGCAGGTGCTGGTCCGCGCGGGCTCGGCCCCGAAGCGGGCCTCCCCCGGTACGCCGGTCCAGCGCTCGCCGAGTGCGGGCATGTCGATCAGCCCGACGACCGGCGCCCCTCCGTCGAGGAAGGCGATCAGGGTGCCGAACAGCGGCAGGCCGGTGACGAAGCTCTTGGTGCCGTCGATCGGGTCGATCACCCAGACCGGGCCGCCGCCGGGCGTGGCTCCGGGCTTCACCCCCATCTCCTCGCCGAAGATGCCGTGATCGGGAAACCGCGCCTCGATCAAGCTGCGCAGGCGCACCTCGATGGCGCGGTCGGCCAGCGTCACCGGGCTCTCGTCGGCCTTCGTCACGATGTCGAGTGGGGTGCGGAAATACGCGAGCGCGATCGGGCGCGCGGCCGCGGCCAGTTCGGCCGCGAAGGCGAGGATATCGTCGGGTGCGAAGGTTTCGGACGTGGTCATCGCTCAGAGCGCCTTCAGGAAGAGCGGCCAGCGTGGGTCGTTCATGATCGAGCGGGCGCGCATGTGCTTCCAGATCCCGTACTTGTAGAAATCGAAGTCGAGGGTGGAGATGCGGTTCTGCACCATCGCCCAGGTCGACCATTTCACGTCGGCGAGCGCCTTGTGCACCATCAGGCGCGCGAACAACGCCTCGTCGTAACGGCCGAAATACTGCTCGATCAGTTCACGATCGACGCTTTCGGGGAAGAACATCTCCCCGCTCCAGATCGCGATGTCGTAGAGCCGGTCGTTGTTCGAGGCGTACTCGAAGTCGATCAGGAGGATCGAGCCGTCCTCGCCGAGGAGGAAGTTGCCCGGCATCGGATCGTTGAAGCAGGGCACGAGGTCGAGGCCGGAGGCTTCGAGCGCCGCCCGCGCCAGCCGGGTCTGGCGGGTCAGCCAGGCTTGGTCGGGCGGCAGGAGCGCGCCGAGTTCGGCGGCTTGGCGATCGTGCTCGTCGATCATGTCGAACACGGTCTTGGTCAGCGGCAGGAGCGGGGCCGCGTGGAAGCGGCGGTAGACGCGCATCGCCTCCGCCCGCAGGGCCGGGTCGGCAAAGTCGCGGTTGGTCGAGGGGCGGCGCCCATCCACGAACTCGGCGATCTCGATGCCGTGCGCGTCGAGATCGTCGAAGGTGCGGGGACCGAGGCCGATCACCTCCGCCTGCCGGCTGGCGGCGCGGGCGGCGGCGCGGTCGATGAACATCTCGGTGCCGCGGCCCGGCATCTTGACGAAGTAGGGATGCGGCTCGCCCTCGATCTCGACACGCCAGTTGACGTTGCTGATCCCGCCGAGCACCGGGCGGTAGCGCGTCGGGCGTCCCTGCCAGCGCGGGACGGCGCGCAGGGCGGCCTCGAAGGCGTGCTCGGCTTCCGTTGCGGCATGGCCCAGAGCGATCATGGTCGTCTCCTCACAAGGCTCTCAGGGTTTCCTCGAAGCCCGGACGGCCGACGCGCATCCGGCAGCGCAGGAAGCGCCACGCGGCGTACTTGCGAAATTCGAGCCCGCGGCGCGGCGAGAGCCGGTCCATGACGAGCGCGCGCAAGCCCCAATGCAGATCGTCGGCGGCGGCATAGGCGCGGGCGCGGTTGAACACGTCCGGCCGGAACGCGCCCTCCGCCATCTCGATGCCGGCCTGCATCGGTGTCTCGAAGGGGCAGGCCTCGTTGAGGAAGGCGCCGAGCTGGTAATGGGGGTCGGTGTCGCAGGCCATGTCGAAATCGACGAGTTGCAGGGCGCCTCCGGGGCCGAACATGAGGTTCGAGGCGTGCGGGTCGGCATGCACCGGGCGGAGATCGGTGCCGGCGGCGGCCAGCGCCGCCTCGATCGCCTCGGCCCAATCGAACAGGAACCACGCATCGGGCGGCAGGGCGTCGGCGCCCGGCCCGAGCAGGGCGCGAAGGTCACGGATCGCCTCGAACACGTTCCAGGGCCGGCCGAAGGGTTCGCCCGCGCCGATCCGGCGGAAGGCCTCGATCACCGTGGCCATGTTGTCGGGCCGCTGAAGCGTGTCGAGGGTGGCCGGGCGCCAGTCCGGGCCGAGACACCGGAACAGGATCGCGCCCTGCTCCGCCGCGACATGCAGCGGTTCCGGTGCGAGGCCCAGCGCCGCGATCTGTTGGGCCGCGCGGAAGGCGGCGGCGGGGTCGAGCAGCGCGGCGGCGCAGGGCTCGGAGACCTTGAGGAACAGGCTCGGCGCGACGCCCTGGGCTTGCGCGACGTAAAAGGTCGTGGATTCGACCCCGTGATAGGAGGGCGAGGCGAGGCCCGGCACCGCCACGGCGTAATGCGGTACCTTTCCGTGCAACGCCGGCAGCGCGGAAAAGGCCTGCGCCAGGGCGGCCTCGGCCAGCCGCTCGGGCGCGTCCTCGGGAACCCCCAGCGCCTTCATCGCCCCTCTCCCGCGGTCTCGATCGCGGCCATACCCTCGACCGCCAGGATCATCAGCATGTCGGCGAGCACCTGCGTGCCGAAGGCCTGGTCCTCCGGGCTCGCGAACTCGGTCGGGTGGTGCATCACGCCGCCGCGGCAGGGCACCGCCAGCACCACCGAGGGGCAGACCGCGCTGAGGCTGACGGCGTCGTGGCCGCCGATCGTGTCGAGGTGGCGGGTCGTCGTGCCGTTGGCCGTGCCCGCGCGCTCGGCGAGCCGCACGAGGCCCGGCGCCATCGGGCCGGCGGCGCGCCGGTCGATGGCGCGCACCTCGTGATCTACCTCCGCGCGGGCGGCGGCCAACTCGATGGCCGCCTTGAGCCGGAGTTCGGCCTCCTCCAGGATCGCGGGCGAGCCGGAGCGCAGCTCGATGAACAGAACCGCCTCGCTCGGGACGGTGTTGGGCGAGTTCGGCCGCACTTCGAGCCGGCCGACGGAGCTGTGCAGGTCGAGGCCGTAATCGGCCGTCATGGCCTTGAGGTCGGCGATCAGGTAGGCGGCGCCGAGAAGCGCGTCGCGCCGCTCGGCCATCGGCGTCGGGCCGGTATGGGCTTGGCGCCCGAGGAAGGCGAGGCGGTACTTGGTGGCGCCCCAGTAGCGGGTGAAGGCGCCAAAGTGCAGACCCTCGCGCTCGAGGATCGGCCCGCCCTCGATATGCAGCTCGATGAAGGCGTCCGGCACCGGCACGGCGTCGCTCCCGGCATAGCCGATCCGCGACAAGGCCTCGCCGACGGTGACGCCGTCGCCGTCGCTGCGGGCCAGCGCCCAGTCGAGCCCGGCCGCGCCGGTGAAGACGCTGCTGCCGAGCAGGCTCGGCTGGAAGCGGGCGCCCTCCTCGTTGGTCCAGTTGGCGACCGTGACGTTGCAGGCCGGCGCCACGCCCGCCGCTTCGAGCGCTTCGCGCACGGACAGGATCGCTTCGCATGCGGCGAGCACGCCGAGCGTGCCGTCGAAGCGCCCGCCATTGGGCTGGCTGTCGAGATGCGAGCCGACCATCACCGTCGGCGCGCCGGGCCCCGCGAGTTCAAGAACGCCGAACTGGTTGCCGATCGCGTCGACCTTCGACGTAAAGCCGTGCGCGGAAAACCACGCAGCGAGCCAGTCGCGCGCCTGCCCGTCCTCCGGCGACAGGGTCAGGCGGGTCAGCGCGCCGTCCGGCCCGGCGCCGAAGGCCGAGACCGCCTCCATCATCGCCTGGAGGCGGGCGGGGTCGATCCGCACGGGGCGCAGATCCGTCCTGTCGGCCGGCATGTCGGGCATGGATCTCATCGATGTCTCGAGGAAGGGCGGCATCAGGCGGCGCCCGCGAGCAGGGCGGCGGCGCCCGGCACGCGGTGGCAGGCGGCGAAGTCGTGCGCGCCGCGCACGGTGAGGAACGGGGGATGCGTCGCGCAGGCCTCAAACGCCTGCGGGCAGCGCGAGCGGAAGGCGCAGCCCTGCGGCAGGTCGATCGGGCTCGGCGGCTCGCCCTCCATCAGGCAATCCTCCGGCCGATAGCGCCGTGCCTCCAGGGCCGGCATCGCCGAGAGCAGGGCGCGGGTGTAGGGATGGCCGGGATCGAAGAACAGGCGCTCGTTGTCGGCGAGTTCCACGACCTCGCCGAGATACATCACCGCGATGCGATTACAGGCTTTGCGCACCATCGCGAGGTCGTGGCTGATGTAGATGTAGGTCAGCCCGTGCGTGCGCTGGAGTTTCTCGAACAGGGCCAGCAACTTGAACTGCTCGGTCTGGTCGAGGGCCGAGAGCGTCTCGTCCATAAGCAGGATCTGAGGCTCCAGCACCATGGCGCGGGCGACGTTGATCCGCTGGCGCTGCCCGGCCGAGAGCCCGAGCGGCAGGTCGTCGTAGAGCGCGACGGGCAGGCCGACATCGTCCATCACCGCGCGCACCCGTTCGCGGATCTTTCGCGGGTCGCGCCAGCCGTGGGTGCGAAGGGGCGCCTCCAGCATGGCGCCGATGCCGGTGCGCGGCGGCAGCGAGTTGAACGGGTCTTGGAGCACCAGTTGCAGCTTGCGGCGGAAGCCGAGGAGTTCGGCCCCCGACAAACCGGCGATGTCGCGGCCCTCGCACAGGACGCTGCCGCCGCTCGGGCGCTCCAGGCGGCTCAGCAGCCGCATCAGGGTGGACTTGCCGCAGCCGGATTCGCCCACCACCGCGAAGCTGTCGCCCTGGGCGATGTCGAAGGTGACGTTGCGGACCGCCCGCAAGGCGCTGGTGCCGGCAAAGCTCCCGCGCCGCTTCACCCGGTAGGTTTGCGACACGTCCCGCAGGCTGATGATCGCCTGGGGCGGCCGCGCGCCGGGGGCCTTCGGCATCGCGGGCAGACTGGGACGCTCACCCCAGATCACCGGGATCTGCGCGACGAGATCGCGGGTATAGGCGTGGCGTGGCGCAGCGATCAGCGCCTCGGTCGGCTGCTCCTCGACCAGCCTCCCCGCATCGATCACCAGGGTCCGGCTCGCCGCCTCGCGGGCCACGGGGAGCGAGGACGAGACGAACAGGATCGCCGTCTCGAAACGCTCGGTGAGTTCGCGCATCAGGCGGATCACCTGGGCGGCCACCGTCACGTCGAGGGGCTGGGTCACGTTGTCGGCCACCAGCAGGGCCGGGTTCGAGACCATGGCATCGACGATGAGCGCCCGCTGCATCATGCCGCCGGAGAATTGCGAGGGGTAGTCGTGGAAGCGCGCGGTGGCCGAGGGGATGCGCACGGCATTGAGCAGGGCGATCACGCGCGCCTGCGCCTCTTTCCGGCTCACCTCCGGCATCACCGCGCGCAGCTTCTCGACGATCTGGCGTCCGACCGGCAGAGTCGGGTCGAGGGCGCCCATCGGGTCGGCGCCGACATAGGCGATGTCGCGGCGCAATCCCCGCATCGCCCGCGGCGGCAGTCCGAGGAGATCCTGTCCGCGGAAGGACACGGTGCCGGAGCGGATGGCGAGCGGAGGGGTGATCCAGTTGACCACGGCGCGCGACAGCACGGTCTTGCCCGCGCCCGAGGCGCCGACCACGCCGACGATCTCGCGGGGGGCGACGTCGAAGCCGATCCCGTCGAGGATGGTCCGCTCACGGCCCGGAAGGGTGAGGGCGACGGAGAGGTCGCGGACGCAGAGCACCGGGTCCATCAGGCGCCCCCGTGGATCGTGTTGCGGGCGCGCTCGAAGGCGGCGCCGATCAGGTTGATGCTGGTGAGCGTGAGGCACAGGAACACGCCGGGCATGGTGGCGATCCACCACGCGTTGAGCAGGTATTTGCGCCCGTCGGCGATGATGGAGCCGAAGGTCGGCGTCGGCGGCTGCACGCCCAGCCCGAGGAAGCCGAGCGTCGATTCGAAGATCATCATCCGCGCCACGTCGAGCACCGAGGTGAAGAGCAGCGGCGGCACCAGCAGCGGTACGAGGAGGGTGAGAATGATGCGCGGATGCGTGGCGCCCGAGACTTGCGCGGCCCGCACGTATTCGCGCCCGCGCTCGGCCATCACCACCGAGCGCATCACGCGGGCATAGACCGGCCAGTTCGACAGGCCGAGGACGAGGATGATCGCGGGGATCGTCGGGCGGTCGGCGCCGAGCACGGCGATGGCCAGGATGATCATCGGGATCGAGAGCTGCGCGTCGGTGATCCGCATGATCACCGTGTCGGTGCGCCCGCCGAAATAGCCCGCGACCGTGCCGAGGGCGCAGCCGATGACCACGGTGACGGCGACGGACGCGATGCCGATCAGCAGCGAGTAGCGCAGGCCCACGAGGCAGCGCACCAGCATGTCGCGGCCGATCTGGTCGGTGCCGAGCGGATGCGCCCAGCTCGCCTTGTCGCCGAGGAACAGCGGCGGCAGCAGGCGGGCGCGGATGTCGCGCATCGCCGGGTCGATGCCGCTCAGTTCCGGGTAGAGGGCAGCGGCGAGCACGAGGAGAGCGAGCACGACGAAGCCCAGGCGGAACCCGCCGGAGCGGGCGGCGCGCCCGAGGATGCGCCGGCCGATGGAGCGCGACGCGATCACGTCGATGCGCGGCGGCACGAGCGCCAGGGAAGAATCCACGGCATCCATCAGTATTCGAGCCTCGGATCGATGGTGGTCGCCGCGAGATCGACGAGGATGTTGATGAGGACGAAGATCGCGCTGGTGACGATCGCGATGCCCTGGATCAGCGGGAAGTCGCGCTGGAGCACGGCGTTGATGGTGAGCAGCCCGAGGCCGGGATAGTCGAAGATGTACTCGACGATGATCACGCCCCCGAGCAGCGAGGAGAACTGCACGCCGAGCAGATTGAGCAGCGGCACCGAGGCGTTACGCAGGGCATGCGCGGCGACGATGCGTGGGCGCGACAGGCCGCGGACATGGCCGACGGCGACGTAAGATTCGCCCATCTGCGCCGCCACCGCGCTCGACAGCGTCCGGATCAGCACCGGCGACAATTCGACGGCGAGCACCAGGGCCGGCAGCACCGTGTAGGAGAAGCCGCCATAGCCGATCGCCGGCAGCCAGCCGAGCTTCACCGACAGGAGCAGGGCGAGCACGATGCCGAGCCAGAAGTTCGGGATCGAGATGAAGACCGAGGAGACCGCGAAGGCGAGCCGGTCGAAGACCCCGCCGGGGCGCAGGCCCGCGGCGATCCCGAGCAGGGCCGAGAAGGCGAGCGCGATGGCGAGCGCCAAGGCGGCGAGCTGCAGGGTCATCGGCAGGGTATCGAGGATGAGGTCGCCGACGCCGGCCCGCGCGCCGCGGGTCAGGTCGTCGAAATTCGCGCCGCCCGTCGCCGCGCCGTTGGCCGGCCGCACGAAGCTGCGGCCGAGATCGCCCTGGACCACCCCTGCCGCGTAGCGGCCGAACTGCACGATGATCGGATCGCGCAGGCCCATCGTCGTGGCGATCTGCTCCACCAGGGAATCGGGCGCCATTCCGCCCACCATCTGGCGCACGGGGTTGCCCGACATCACCCGCAGCAGGGTGAAGATCAGCAGCGAGACGAGGAAGATGATGACCGCACCCTGCGCGAGGCGCCGGGCGAGGAAGCTGAGAACGAACATCGAGGGCTACGGGTCCGGTGACGGAATCGGCAGGGCGTGGCCCGGCCGCCCGCGAAGGCGGGCCGGGTCACGCGCCGGGCGCGGGCAGTCCGGTCAGGCGGTCTTGCCGGTCAGGCGGTCTTGGAGGCGTCGATGGAGCCGTCCGGGTAGATGTAGAGGCCCTTCAGCTCCCGCTGCATCGCGTGGATCATCACCGAGGTGAACAGCGACAGCGCCGGCATCTTGGCGGCCAGCAGCGGCATGGTCTCGTTCTGGAGGATGGCCTTGCGCTCCTCCAGCGTCGGCGCCGACCGCTCACGATCCAAGCTCGCGTCGATCTCAGCGTCCGCGATGCCGGTGATGCGGTGCGAGGAGGAGTGGAAGTGGGTGCGCAGCACCAGATCCGGCTCGGGCGAGGCGGTGGACCAGCCGCAATCGACCATGTGGCCGGGCCCGCCGCCGGGGCGGTGATAGAGCCGCTCGTTCCAGGCCGCCGGCTCCAGCACCGTGAGGCTCACCGGAAAGCCCTGCTCGTTGAGCATCGCGGTGATGACTTCGCCGTACTCCTTTGTCTTCGGATAGAAGCCGACCGAGGTGATGTATTCGAGCGGCGGCAGCCCCTTGCCCTTGGGGTAACCGGCCTCGGCCAGCAGCGCCTGAGCCTTGGCCGGGTCGTAGGCCGGGTAGTTCTTGAGGTCGACGTAGCCGAACTTCACCGGCGAGATGAAGTTGGCGCAGGCATGGCCCGCCGCGCCGAGGATCTCCAGCAGCATCGCCCGGTCGATCGAGTGGCAGGCGGCCATGCGCACCCGCACGTCGTCGAAGGGCGGCTTGGAACAGCGGAACCAGAGATACTTGTTCTCGACCGAGACGACCTCGTTGATCGCGATCTTCGGGTTGTTCTTCACCGTCTCGACCTGCTCGGGCTCGAGCCGCTCGACGATCGAGGCCTGACCGTTCATCAGCGACAGCATCCGCGTGGTCGAATCGCCGGTGAAGGTGAAGTTGATGCCGGGAATGCCGGGCTTGCCGCGGAAATAGCCGTCATGGGCCTTGAGCACGGTGTCGTTGCCGCGCTGCTCGACGAAGCGGAACGGGCCGGTGCCGTTCAGGCGCCGGGTGAGGGCGCCGCCCGGCCCCTCGGCGATGTCCTTGGCCGAGAGGATGGGGAGGAACGAGGCCAGGAAGATGAAGAGGTGGGCAGGGTAGCCGCCCTTCGAGGTATCGACGATCACGGTCTCGTCGTCGGGCGTGGTGATCGTCAGCGTCTCGGTCGGGCCGGGATACCACTGCGCCGGCCGGTCCTTGCCCGCGCCGTATTCGAAGGTCGCCTTCACGTCCTCGGGCCCGAACGGCTTGCCGTCGTGGAAGTGCACGCCCTTGCGCAGCTTGATCTGCAGGCGGTGCGGATCGAGGAGTTTGATGTCGGTGGCGAGTTCGTAGACGACCTTGCCGGGGTCATCGAGGGTCATCGGCGTGCGGGTCAGGAAGCCCATCACGAAGCCCTCGATGTTCTTCTGCGAGAGCGTGGTGTGGGCGGTCGGGTCCCAGTTGCCGGTGATGTTCTCGGCCGAGAGGAAGACCAGCGGCTTGCCCGCCTGCGCGAAGGCCGAGGAGATCAGGAAGTCGGGATTGATCTGGGCAAAACCCACAGCGGCGGCGCTGCCCTGCAATACTCCCTGCAGAAACCGTCTGCGGTCCATCGTACCGGCCATGCTGAGGCTCCCGCGTTTCCACGCATCCATCAAAGTGGTCAAAAACCACATTGCAGGACCCGTGCCAGAAGCCACAAAACACACAGACCGGTCAGCTTGGCGGGAATGGCCGCCATAGATGGGGGCTGAGCAGGACGGGGAGCGTTCACCCCGGATGTCTGCCCGTTTTCAGGGCAGCGCGCGCAACAGGCAGGCGAACCTCGCTTCGACCGTCTCGCAATTCGCGAAGCGGTCGAAGCGTTCAGCATCGGGCGTGCCTACCCCTCCCTCGTCGCGACGGAGAGGCAGGCAGCGGGCGTCGGAACCTTAGAAGTCGACCGAGGCGGACACGATGAACGTCCGCGGCGCGCCGACGGCGAGGAAGCCGCGCGTGGCGGAGGACCAGTAGGAATTGTCGAACACGTTCTCGACGATGGCGCGCATCACCACCGGCTTCCCGTTCACGCCCTCGAAGGCGTAGCGCAGACCGGCGTCGAAGCGGGTCCAGTCCGGGACCGACTGCGTGTTGGCCTGATCGAAGAACACGCTGCTCGTGTACAGCGCCCGGCCGGTCAGGGTGAGGCCCGGCGCCAGCCAAGGCGGCAGGTCATATTCGCCGTAGAGGTTGAACGCCGTATCGGGGACGCCCGGTGCGGCGTTGCCGTCGAACCTGCCGCCTTCTGTCCGCGCCAGTTGCGCGTCGAAGAAAGTGACGCCACCGACGAGCCGCACCCCCGGCACGGGCTCGCCGAAGGCGGTGAGTTCGACACCGCGGTTGCGCTGGAGGCCGTTGACGGTGAAGAGCCGCCCGACGGCGAAGGCGTTCGGCTGCTCGATCTCGAACAACGAGGCGGTCACCGCGACGGTGCCGAAATCGTACTTCGCGCCAATCTCCTTCTGGGTCGTGACGACCGGCGGGAAGATCTGCCCCCGATTGTCCAACGCCGCGGTATTCGGCGCGGTCGGCCCCACCTCGAGTGCTTCGATGTAGTTGCCATAGAATGAGAGATTGTCGAACGGGCTCACCACCAGGGCGATGACGGGGCTGATCCGACTCTCGGTATAACCGGAGAGCTGATTGCCGAAGTCTGCTCCGGGGCGGGTCGCGAAACTCTTCAGGTTGATCTCCTGATAGCGCCCGCCCAGTGTCAGCAGGAAGCGGTCGCCGAGCGACAAAGTGTCGGCCACCGCCACGCTGCGCACGGAGAGATCGTTGAAGAGCGGCTGCCGGCTGGACCGCGGGAACCCGAAGTTGGCGACGGAGCCGGACGGCAGGTAGACGGGATCGTAGATGTTGGTCTGGAAGCTCGGCAGCCTCGGCGGGACGTAGCCGCGCGAGAAATTCTTGTTCACCGCCTCGACGGCCGAGACGGTGAATTGATGACCGACGATGCCGGTCTGGAAGTTGGAGCGCAAGCCGATCTCGCCCGTCAGTCCCTGCAACTCGATCGGTGCGATGGCCAGCGTGTTGGTGGCCTGGCCGGCCGGCCCCGTGATCTGATAGAAAGACGAGAGCGAGTCCTCGCGATAGCGGCTGATGCCGCCCGCGGCGTAGAGCGTCGTATCGGGCAGCAGGTCGTACTCGACTCGGCCCGCGGCCATGTCATAGCGGCTGTCATTGTATTCGAACGAACTCGCCGTGTTGATCCGACCATTGGGCGCGCGCGGAACAGTGATGTTCGGCGCAACCGCATTGAATATCGACACGGGCGCGGTGATGTTCTGGTTGGAATGGACGAGGTCGAGCGAGGCGCGGAAGCGGTCGCCGCGGTAATCGAGGCCGAGGGTCGCAACGCCGACCTCGATCTCGTTCTTGTCGAGGGGCGTGGCGCCGTTGCGGTAGGCGCCGTTGAAGCGCACGCCCCATTCCTTGAACTCGCCGAAGCGCCGACCGAGGTCGGCATGAGTCCAGATCTGCGCGTCACTGATATAGGTCGTCGTGATCCGGGCCAGCGGCTCGTCGTAGGCGCGCTTGGGGATGAGGTTGATCGTGCCGCCGACGCGGCCGATGCCGCCGCTCAGGAGCGAGGTCGGCCCCTTCAGCACCTCGACGCGCTCGATGCCCTCGATGAAGTGGCGGCGCGCGTTGGTGAGATAAAACAGGCCGTCGAAGGCAGTGTCGACGTTGGTCACCGAGAAGCCGCGGATGAAATAGGAATCCCGTTCGCTGAAGGCCGAGACGTCGACGCGCACGGAGGGGTCGTTCAGCACGACATCGGCGACCGAGCGCGCCTGCTGGTCCCGGATCAGCTTGTCCGTGAAGCCCGTGACGTTGAACGGCGTCTTCAGAACGGAGCGATTTCCGAGCGCACCGAGCCGCGCTCCGGTTGCGACCTGACCGCCGGCATAGGGGACGGGCGGCTGCCCGACGGTTCCGGAGGCGGGCGGCAGGCCGGCGGACGTGGCACGGCCCTGCGCCTGACCCTGCACGTGCAACTCGTCGAGCGCCACCGCGCCGGCCGGCTCGGCGCCGAGCTGGACGTAGCGCGGGTTGACCAGGGTGATGGTCGAGGCGCCGGCCGGGCGATAGGTGAGGCCGGTGCCGTCCAGAAGCTTGGTCAGGGCGTCGAGCGGGGCGAACTCGCCCGCGAGCCCCGGTGTCTCGAGCCGCGCCGTCAGCTCGGTCGGGTAGACCAGCTTGACCCCGGCCTGCTCGGTGAAGGCGACGAGGCCGGCCTCCAGCGAACCCTTCGGGATGGCGAGCCGGACGGGATCGCCCCCCAGCGGCGCCTCCGCCAGGATCGTGGGGCCGCGCGGGCGCCTCGCCTCGCCGGCCTGCGCAGCCGCCTGCGCCATCACCGCGACCGACACGCCGGCCAGCGCGATCCCCGCCATCCGGCCCTGTGAAAACCTGCCTGCGCGCGACGCCATACCAAAGCCCCATCGATCCGTCGGGAGGGGCGGCACGCCGTGCGTCCTCCGCGCCCTCGACGGTTAAGATCAACGGGAGCGCCATCTCCTGACGTGGGGAGAGCGATTTTTTTCGCCTCTCCTCGTCGCCCCGCTCACACGGGCGATCCGACCAGCACCAGCAGCGGCGAGAACCGCCGGATGCGGATGCCCATGGTTGTGGCGATCACGTCGAGGGCGTCGTCGGTGTTGCGGGCATCGAACGCGCCGGTCACGCGCCGTTCGCCGAGCCCACGGTCGAGCAGCACGATGCGCCCGCGGCGGTAACGGTTCAGTTCCATGAGGACCGCCGCCAGCGGCTTTCCGGAAAAGATCAGCCGGCCGTCGCGCCACGCCGTGGCGCGCTCCACATCCGCCGCGGCGACATGCAGGGCGTCGCCGCCGAGACGGACTTCCTCCCCGGCCGAGACGACGACGTGCCCGCTCTGCGCCGACACATCGACACGCCCCTCGGCCACGCCCACGGGACTGCCCGCCCCGTCCGCGCGCAGGAAGAAGCGGGTTCCGACCGCGCGCACGCTCAGGCCGCCACCGCGCACAACGAAGGGCCGGCTCCGGTCGGGCACGACATCGAAGCTCGCCTCGCCCCGCAGAAGCGTGATCTCGCGCTCTCCTTGCGTGAACCGCACCGCGATCGCCGTATCCGTGTTGAGATCGACGCGGCTGCCGTCGGGCAGCGTGGCGTGCTCGATGGTGCCGACGCCGCTCCACAGATCCGCACGCAGCCGGTCGAGGAGACCGACCTGATACGCCAGGGCTGCCCCGATCAGGGCGATGGCGGCAAGGCCAGCCAGCGTCTTCGGAGGCCCCTTGCGGCGGGGATCGGGGAGTTGCCCGAGCCGGCGCCACAGCGCATCCATCTCGGCATAGGCCGCGGCATGGGCCGGATGGGCCCCGCGCCAAGTCTCGAAAGCCCTTCGGTCAGCGTCCGTGGCATCGGAGGAGGCGAGCCGCGCGACCCAGGACGCGGCCTCGTGCTCGACCGGATCCTCACCGCCGTCGGCCTCATCGGCCTCCGTCCCGTCCCTGCCGGCCACGCCAATCCCCCGGGGTCGACCGCGGCCCGAAATGGCGCAGCGCGGGTGTCCTATCCCCTTAGATCAACGAGGTCGCGGCCTCCTGATGCGACTCGTTCAAAAAAAGATCGTCGTTCAAAAAAGATCGAGGCGGCTGCGCCGGCAATGCAGCAGGGCCTTGATGATGTGCTTCTCGACCATGTTGCGCGAGATGCCGAGGCGCTGCGCGATCTCGCCGTTCGCGAGGCCGTCGAGGCGGCTGAGCAGGAACACTTCGCGGCAGCGGGGCGGCAAGGCATCGATCGCCGCGGCGAGGCGCTTCAGCTCCTGCCGGGCGATCGTCTGCCGCTCGGGGAGGGCGTAGCCGTCGGCGATCTCGGCCAGTTCCGTCTCACATTTCGCCGCGAACAGCATCCGCTCCAGCCGGCCGCGGTTGCGCATCCGCAGGGCGACGTTGGTGGCGATGCGGAACAGCAGGGCCGAAGGGTGGTCGATGCTCGTGCGCGAGAGCGCGGCGACCATGCGCAGGTAGGTTTCCTGGCTCGCATCCGCGGCGTCGGCCGGGTTGTCGAGCAGGCGCTGAAGGAAACGCCGGAGCTTCAGCCCTTCGTGACGGTAGAGGGCATCGATCGACACCCCCGCCGCCCCTCCCGCCATGACATCGGTCCCGTCGCCCACAGATGATCCCACATTGATCGATGACTGAGGACCGACCAGAAGGAGACGCATGGATTATGCAAGCCCCAGAATAGCTTATACAACTTCCAATCTAGAGGACGATGCCGGCACAAGACGTTGTACGGACAGTCGAAATGCTTGCCCCTAAACCAAGACAAGAATTATTACAGCTAAAGACTAAAAGTCATTTCATGGCCTCGTTGCGGATCGGCAACGGATTTTCTCATCACGGCGCAACGCGCGCTTCACGCGGCGCGATCACCCGGCGGGGTCGGGATCGAAGCCCGGTTCGGAGACGGACGGCGATGCGATGACGATCCGGCGCGGCGGGATCGCGGACACAATCAGAGATGGCTTGCTCGGTGCACTCACGCCGTGACCGGCGGAGGCACGGAAACGGCCCGCACGCGATAAATTAGCGGACAAATAAAGAATATTTTCGATAGCAACCAGCTGTCGCGGCAGAGCAAACACGCAATCACCCTATATCAAGAACAATTCCAATAAATTCATCTTCTCTTGACGCGCGCCTGGAGTTTGCGCAACACGCCCTCAACCTCAAGCGATTCGAGGGAGCCCTCAGTCCAATGAGCAAGTACAACGAAGAGAATTTTTCTTATCCTTACGCTTCGATCGACGACCTTTTCTTTCTCTCGAAACCGCACGCTTCCCCACGCCCTCCGCCGCAACGGTGAGTTCGCTGCGCGCTCTGCCCCCTGCCGCGGATGACGCACGGGCTGCCCGACGACCGGACCGCCGCGGCGGTCCGATGATGCGCAGCACGGTCTAAGGCGGCGCCGCCGGCCGAAGGCCGGATCGGCGCCGGACCGGCGGATCGGGAATCCGGGCGCACGCCCCGCCGCGATGCCGCCGGCCCCCCGAGGCTCGCACCCCAAAGCTCGCACCCCAAGGCTCACACGAGGTTTCGAAGATCATGCCGCCATCGTCTCAAGCCGTGGCCGAGGCTGCCGCCTTCCGCAGCTTCGCCAACGGATATCTGCGCGAGATCGATTCCGGCATCCGCATCCGGCACGCGCTGACGGACGGGCCGCCGGCACCCTGCATCGAGTGGAACCTGCGCAGCCGCCGTCTCGCGATCCGCGCCGAGATCCTCTCTCCGTCACTGTGCGGGGCGCACGCCTTCGGCCGCCTCTGGACGCGCCACCTGCACGAGCCGCGCTGGCGGCCGGTGGCACCAATGCGCGCGCTCCAAGAGCTTCTCGGCGAGGCCTATTCGCGCACCGACGAGGGGCGGGGCGAGACCGCCCGCGAGCGCGAGCTGGAACTCCTCGGGCGCGTGCTCGACAGCTATCGCGAGACCGCGCGCCTACTCGACCTCGCGGAGCGAGAAGCGGATACGCAGACCGGCTTCATCGCCGCCGAGCGTGCCCTGGTCTTCGGCCACTGGCTGCACCCGACGCCCAAGAGCCGGCAGGGCCTCACGACCTGGCAGGCCCGTGCCTACGCGCCGGAGGAGGGCGGCTCGTTCCAGCTTGCCGTGTTCGCCGCTGAAGCGAGTCTCGTGCGCCACGATTCGGCGGTGGCCCGCACCGCGCCCGACCTTGCCCTCGACCTGCTCGGCCCCGACGCCAGCCGGCTGGGCCTGCGCGCCGACGAGATCGCCCTGCCGATGCATCCGCTCCAGGCCGAGGCCCTAATGCTGGAGCCGCACGTCGCCACATGGGTCGAGGCGGGCCGCATCCGGCGGCTCGGCGCCTTCGGCCCCCGCTTCACCGCGACCTCCTCGCTGCGCACCGTCTACGCCGCCGAGAGCCCGTGGATGGCGAAGTTCTCGCTGCCCGTGACTCTCACCAACTCGCTGCGGGTGAACCGGCTCGCCGAACTCAAGGCCGGCGTCGCCATGGCCCGGCTGCTGGCAAAGAGCCCGTTCGCCGCGCGCCATCCCAACTTCCAGATCCTCGCCGACCCCGCCTACCTCACCCTGCACGAGCCCGGCCGCGAGGAGAGCGGCTTCGAGACGGTCTTGCGCGAGAACCTGTTCCGCGACGGGGCGGAGCGGGGCATCGCCACGCTGGCGGCCCTCACCGCCGAGCCGCTGCCCGGCCGCCTCTCGCGGCTGGAGGCCCTTCTGCGGCAGGTCTGCCCGGAGGGTTCGGCCGCACGCGCCCAGGCCGCCCGCACGTGGTTCGCCCGCTATCTCGATTGCATGCTGGAGCCCGTCGTCGCGCTCTACGACGCGCATGGCATCGCGTTGGAGGCTCACCAGCAGAACGCGCTGCTCGATGTCGCCTCCGGCTGGCCGCGCCGCGGCTTCTACCGCGACAACCAGGGCTTCTACCTCTCGGAATCCGCCCGCCCGCGGTTGCTGCGCGACGCGCCCGAGACCGCTTCAATCGCCTCGCTCTATTTCCCGGACGGCGAGATCCGCCGACGGCTGGCCTATTATCTCGTGGTCAACCAGATCTTCTCCGTCATCGCCCGGATCGGCCATGACGGGCTGGCGCGCGAGGAAACGCTCCTCGACGACCTCGCCCGCCGCCTGGAGGCGATGGCACGCCGCATGACCGGCGCCGGCCGCGCCTTCGCCCGCTCGGTGCTCGACGGTCCGACGCTCTGCACCAAGGCCAACCTACGGGTGCGCCTGTCCGACCGCGACGAACTCGCCTCGGGCGACGGTACCGGCAACTACATCGACATGCCGAACCCGCTCATGCTTCGGGCGGCTCGGGGCGAGGCCGGCCGTGCCCTCGCTTCGTAAGACTATGGAGCAGCCCGAAGCGCGCGTCCTGCGCCAGCTGGCGCAAGCCGTCCTGTTCGAGGGGCTGGCCGAGCGCGAGCCCGCTTACGGCCCTGGTCGGATCGCGTGGCGCCTCGGCGCCCGCTGCTTCCGCGCGGCCGGCACCCTCGGCGCCTTCGGCCGCCCCCGCCTCGATCCCGGCTCGGTCGAGATGGCGGGCGAAGAGGGCGCCTGGATGCCGGCCGACCTCGCCGCCCTCGTCGACGCCCTTCCCGCCGCCCCCGAGCACCGGGCGCGGCTGCTGGCCGAGCTTCGGCAGACGGTCGAACTCTGCCGCTGGAATTGCCAAAACCTCTCGCTGCCGGAGCGCCGCTTTCTGCCCTTCGCCGCGCTCGATGCGGCGCTCTGGGAGGGCCACCCCTATCACCCGAGTTTCAAGGCCCGCACCGGCTTCACCCTGGAGGATCACCGCCGCTACGGGCCCGAGAGCGCCGCGCCGTTCCGCCTCGAATGGCTGGCTGTCCGCCGAGACACGATCACCCTCACTCTGCCGGGCCCGGAGGCCGCGTTCTGGCGGGCCGAACTCGGCGATGCGTGGGACGTGCTGACCCGCCGCCTCGGCGAAACCGGGCACTCCCTCGGCACGCACGCGTTGCTGCCGGTCCACCCCTGGCAGATGCGTCGGCTCGAAGGGGAGGCCTTGCGCCCATGGCTGGCGGACGGCCGCGCGGTTCCGCTCGGCACCGCCGGCCCGCGCTACGTCGCGAGCCAGTCCCTGCGCACGCTGCATAACTTCGACGATCCCTCCGCCGCGAGCGTAAAACTGGCGCTCGGTGTCGTCTCGACCTCGAGCCTGCGCATCCTGGATCCGCATTTCGTGCTGACGGGTCCGGCCCTGTCCGACTGGCTCGCCGGCATCGTCGCCGACGATCCCGCGCTGCGCGGCCGCGTGACGGTCTTACGCGAATACGCCGCCGCGCTCGCCGACCGGGACGGGCCGCTCGCCGGGCACCTCGCCGCGATCTGGCGGGAGAGCCCGCGTCTTGCCCCCGGCGAGGCGGCCTTGCCCTTCAACGCGCTGGCCGTGTGCGAGGCGGATGGCAGCCCCTTCGTCGCGCCCTGGCTCGATCGCTACGGCCGCGACGCCTGGCTCGATCGCCTCGTCGCGGTCGCGGTGCTGCCGGTCTGGCACCTGCTCGCGGCCCACGGCGTCGCCCTGGAGGCGCACGGCCAGAACATGATCCTGGTCCACCGCGACGGCTGGCCGGAACGGGTGATCCTGCGCGACTTCCACGAGAGTGCGGAATACGCCCCCGACTTCGTGACGAACCCGGAGCGCGTGCCGGATTTCGGGGCGATCGACCCCGCCCATGCCGGCCCGGCGGATGACCGCTTCCACGCCATGCGCTCGGCCGCGACGCTGGCCGAACTCGTCACCGACAGCCTGTTTGTCTTCAATCTCAGTGAGATCACCGCCCTTCTCGGGCGTCGGCACGGTCTCGACGAGGTGGCGTTCTGGCGCCGCCTCGGCCGGCAGTTGCGGCACCACGCGGCTGCGCACGGGCTGGAGGCGCGCTTCGCCCGCCTTCAAGTCGAGGCGCCGCGGCTGCGGGTCGAGGCGCTCTTGTCGCGCAAGCTCGGGCTCGGCGAGGCGCGGGGCAGCCTCCACGCGCCCAACACCCTGTTCCACTCCCCCGACACCTCTTCCGGAGACTGCATGATCGAGATCGACGGCCGCACCATCCCGGCGGACGAGATGGAGGCCGCCATCCGGCGCGTTACGGACGCGGCGGCCCTGCGGGGCGGCAGCGGCGAGCGCGTCGCCGCGCGCTTCCGCGACACCGCCCAGAGCCTCGCCTTCATCCTTGCCGCCCGCCGCAGCGGCGCGAGCCTGCTGCCGATCCATCCGGCCCTGCCCGACGAGGGCGCACGCCGGCTCGCCGCGCGTGCCGGCTGCCACCGCCTGTTCCTCGACGGACTGGAGGGCGAGGCCCTGGACGCCGCCCCGCCGGTGCCGGGGGAGGGCGAGCTGCTCCAGATGAGTTCCGGCACCACCGGCGAGCCGAAATGCATCGCCCGCCCCTGGGGCGCGGTGGAGCGCGAGATCGAGAGCTATGTCGGCGCCTTCACCGAGCCGGACGGGATGACACCCGTCATCGCCTGCCCGATCACCCATTCCTACGGGCTGATCTGCGGGTTGTTCGTGGGTCTGCGCCGCGGCCGCGTGCCCGTGATCGTGGACACCACCAACCCGAAGTATCTCCTGCGCCGTCTGCGCGAGATCGAGCGGCCGGTGCTCTACACCGCACCCGCCATGCTGCACACGCTGGCCCGGCTCCTGCCCGGGGGCGAGAGCCTCCACGCGGCGATGGTCTCGGGCACGCTCCTGCCGGCGCCGTGGTTTTCCGCCATCCGCGGGCGTGTCACCCACCTGTTCCAGCAATACGGCTGCTCGGAAGCCGGCTGCATCGCGATCAATCCGGATCTGCGCCGCGCCGACGCCATCGGCCGCCCGCTGCCGCACCACCGCGTTCGGGCCGGCACGGGCCCCGAGGCCCCGGCGGAGATCGTGGTCGAGGGGGAGGGCGGGGCGATCCGCACCGCCGATCTCGGCTACCTCCAACCCGACGCCATGCTGGTCTTCGTCGCGCGCAAGGACGACACGATCAACGTCTCGGGCCTCAACGTCTATCCCGGCGAGGTCGAGGATGTGGTGATGGCCATGCCGGGCATCACCGACGCCGTGGCCTTCGCCCGGCCCGATCCGTTCGCGGGCGAGCGGGTGACGCTGCTGTTCAGCGCGGACACCCCGGTGCCACCCCGCGCGCTTCAGGATTGGTGCCGCCGCTGGCTCGCCGGCCATCAGGTGCCGGTCGAGGCGGTGCAGGTCGGCGCGATCCCGCGCGAGGCCAACGGCAAGATTTCTCGACGCGCGGTCGCCGCGCAGTACCGGGGCGGCAGCCTGGAGGCGGTGGCGTGAGCAACGAAAGGCTGATCGCCGCCATCGGCACGGTGCTGCGCGAGGAGATGCAGCATCCCCATCTCGATCGCTTCGGGCCGGAGGCCCGGCTGAACGAGGATCTCTACCTCGATTCCGTGCAGTTGCTTCAGCTCATTCTGTCACTGGAGATGACGCACGGGGTGTCGGTGCCCGAAGAGGCGGTCAACCGGCAGGACGTCTCCACCGTGGCCGACCTCGCCCGGCTCCTGGCACCGGGCGCGGAGCCGGCCGCGCCCGAACCGGAGGCGCCCGCCGAGGGCGTCCACGGCGCGATGCCCTACGACCTGAAGATCCACTGCTTCGTCAGTTGCGTCTGCGACGGGCTTAAACGCCGCGGCATCGACCACCGTCCGTTCTACGCCCTGATCTGGGACGCCGAGTTCGCCATCACCGACGGCACGCGGCTCGCCTACCACTCGGACGCGATGGATCACGAGTCGTTCCGCTACTGGTTCGAGCGGCTCTACGGCGTGCCGCTCGTCTCCTGGTACGACCATTCCCGCTCGAAGGAGGAGAACGTCGCGACCCTGCTCGACCTGATGGAGCGGCGCGAGCCCGACACCAGCCTCATGGTGATGCTCGACATGTTCCACCTCCCCGAGCGGGAGAACAAGTTCAACCAGAACCCCTTCCCGCACTACCTGCTGGTGTCGCTCAGCGACGATCCCGACCTCTGGCAGGTGCGCGACCCCGACTTCCGCTGGGAGGGCGTGATCGAGCGTGAGCGGATGCTCAACGCCATCCGCCAACCCAGCGTCGCGGGCGGCTACCGCTTCGATCCCTCGCGCGCGCATCCGCCAACGGACACGGATCTCGCGGCCTTTTTCGAGGCCTGCTTCCGGTTCGACACCAACCCGCTGATCGATGCCGCGCGCGCCATCGTGCTCGCCCATGCCGAGGGGCGGGGTGGGCTGAAGCTGACGGATGTCGGGGAGGCCCTGCGCGAACTGCCGGTCATCACCATCCGCAAATGGGCCTACGAGCACGGCTTCGCCTTCTTCTGGCGGGCCCTGCGCTGGCCCGACCCGGAGTTCCAGCGGATCTGCGACGAGATCGAGGCCCTGGTGAACGGCCTCACCGGCCTGCACTACGCCGTGCTGAAGCTCGCGCGGACGGGGGAAACGGGGGAGCTCGGCCCCGTCCTCGCGCGTCTCGACGCGCTCGACGCGCAGGAATTCGCGATCAAGCGGCAGCTCGCTGCGGCCTACGCCGCGTGGCGGCAGACGAGCCCGGACCTCGGACAGGCGCTCCCGTCACGCGAAAGGCTCTCCGCATGAGAATTGCCCTCTGCACCATCAGCTTTCGCCACCATCTCGTGTCGATCGGCGAACTCGCCCGCTTCGCCCGCGGCCATGGCTTCGACGGGATCGAATTGTGGGGCGTGCATGCCCGCAATCTCGGCCCCGGCGACCATGCCGAATGGCTCGCCGCCTACGGCCTGCGGGTGCCGATGCTGAGCGACTACCTGCCGCTCGATGCGCCCCTCGAGACCCTGACCGAGCGGACGGCCGAACTCGCCCGGCTCGCCGGGAGTTGGGGCGCGCCGCGGCTGCGCACCTTCGCCGGCACCAAGGGCAGTGCGGCCGCCTCGGCGGACGAGCGCGCCCATGTCGCCGGGCGCCTGCGGATGGCGGCGGGCCAGCTCGCCGACCAGGGCCTGCGCCTCGTGGTGGAGACGCATCCCGGCACGCTCGCCGACACCACCGCGTCGCTCCTCGACCTGCTCGACGCGGTCGATCACCCGAACCTCAGGGTGAATTTCGACACGCTCCACGTCTGGGAGGGCGGCGACGACCCCCTCGCGGCCCATGCCCGGCTTGGCCCGCATATCGACTATTATCACCTCAAGAACGTGCGCAGCCGCGCCGACCTGTCGGTGTTCGAGCCGGCCAACGTCTACGCCGCGGCCGGACGGCGCGAGGGCATGACTGCCCTGTTCGACGGCGCGCTGGATTACGGCAGCTTCCTCAAGACGCTGCCACCGCAGGCGGAAGGCTCGCTCGAATGGTTCGGCGAAGCCTCCTTCTCGGTTCTGCCGACCGACCTTTTCGGCGTGCGGGCGGCCACCGCCGGCCACCGCACCACGAGCCCCCGCCACGCCGCACGCTGAGCGAGCACCGCACAGCCAGGAGACCGACATGCCCGAGAGCCGCGCCGTCGTCAGCACCCCGCATGCCAGCCGCTACCTCCAGCAGCTCTGCAAGCACTGGGCCCACCGGTTCGAGACCGAGTTCAGCCCGACCGATGCCCGGATCGCGCTGCCGCTCGGCGAGACGCGGCTGAGTGCCAGCGCCGAGACCCTGACGGTCGGCCTGACGGCGCCCGACGCGGCGAGCCTGCCCGACCTGCGCGACGTGGTCGTGCGCCACATCGAGCGCTTCGCCTTCCGCGAAACGCTGCGCTTCGACTGGACGTGACGAGAGCATCATCCGGAAATCTGGTTGCCGGCCTTCGGAAAAAGATGATGCGAAAACAAAAGCCTAGAGCACCATCTTGGATCCGATATCCAGGACGATGCTCTAGGATCCGACAGGACCAAGACGCGCTTCGCATTGAGGAACCATCCACAAGACGGCACGGCGGCGTTGCTTCGGCCTAGCACGCCGGAACGATCGATTTCACGGCATCGGCGGCCAGGATCAACGTCGCGGCGTACTTCGAGGCTGCCCAAGCAGCGCCTCGGCATGGGGTTCGTCATCGTTGCCAGAACGGACCGGCCGAACCGGCTCTCGACGCGATCATGCCCTCTTCACACGGAGCGAGGACCGGAATGGGTGAGACGAGGACCGGTATGGATGTGACGATACGGGCCATGCGTGAGGCGGACGCGCCGGATCTGTTCGAGATCTACAACCAACCCGCCTTCCGTTTCGGAACGCTGGCTCTCCCCTATGAGTCGTTCGAGGCCGTGAAGAAGTGGGCGGAGCCCCGCTCGCCGCGGGATCTGCACCTCGCCGCACAGGTGGACGACCACGTGGTCGGGGCAGCGGCCCTGCGCCCCTTCTACGGCCGGCGCGCCCACGCGGCGGAGTTCTGGATCGCCGTCCATGAGGATTTCGCCGGGCACGGCATCGGTTCGCGGCTTCTCGCCGCGGTGATCGATACCGCCGACAACTGGATCAATATTTCGCGGATCGAGATGACGGTCTTCACCGACAACACCCGCGCCATCGCCCTCTACGAAAAGTTCGGCTTCACCATCGAAGGGACGCACAAGGCCGCCTCGTTCCGCAACGGCATCTTCGCCGACGTGTATTGCATGGCCCGTTTGCGCCCCTCGATCGGCCCCTGAATCCCGGCGGCAAACCCGACCCGGATCGCCCAAGCGTCTTCGTTTGAAGACATCCCTGAAACAGCAGGAACATTGCTGATTTCGCGAAGGTTTCGCCCGTCAGACCCCGGCACCGCCCAAGAACATCGGCGCCCGGCTGTCGTATCCAGACCGGGAGATCCGAGACCATGCAACGGCGCGATTTTCTGACGACCGTGTTGACGGCGACGGCGGCCCTGGCCGTCACCCGTACCGCCCTGGCGCAACCGGCGCCGGCCGGTGCCATGCCGGCACCCGTCTACCTCGCCATGGCGACGAAGGGCGGCCTGTTCCTTGAAAACACGGCGCGCGAGGCCCACGCCAAGACTCGCAATCCGCGCCTCAAGGTCTTCAGCCGGGCCGAGGTGACCGAGCAGGTCAACCTCGCCCGCAAACTCGACCCGTATGTGGGTGCGGGAGCGCCGATGGCGGGTCCGCCCGCCGGTCCGGGCGGCCTCGTCGGCGGCTTGGTCGAGGCGCCGCTGGCGGTCGCGGGCGGCGTCGCGGGGGCGACCGTCGGCGCGGTCGGCGGCGTCTTGGGTGTACCCGGCGAGCGCGGTCCCGGGGGTATGACGACGGACGAGCAGAAGGCTTCGATCCTGTCGCAGCTTTCCGGGATGCAGCCCGGCCCCGAATACGACGCGATGTTCGTCAACGCCTCGCTCCAGGGCCATCAAGAGGCCTACCAGATCCACGGCTCCTACGCGCAATCCGGCGACGACCCGGCCCTGCGCCGCATCGCGGCCGGCGCGCTCCCGCTGATCCAGCGGCACATCGCTCAGCTCTCGCGGATGCAGGCGACGATGGGCGGCGGACGGGAGGGCTGACCATCGTCCCGAAAAGGGGGCAACCGGCTTTCGGACAGCGACACGACAGGAACAGGAAGCCCCAGCGGACCGCACTCACCGAAGACCGGAGCGGTTCAACGCGAGGACGCATCGAACCCTCGTCTCCCGTGTCCGCTGACCTGATGGGGGCTGAGGCAGGCCCAAGAACGCGGCACATCGCTCGAATGCCGAGCTCCGGAGCGGAGCACCTCGAAACCGTTCAGAGGCCATGCCTCCAATGGCACGCGAAATGCCTCTTCAGTGTCTCTTCCGGCAGGCGGAACGAAAGCTTTAGCCTATCGTTCCTGAAACGAGACACTGAAAAGGCGCAATCCATGAACGCCGATGCGATCAAGAGCCGTGATGAAGCCCTGGCTCTGCTTGATGCCGAGTTGATCACGATCCACGACTTCATGACCCTCTGTGACTTGAAGGGGTGGGATCGGTAAAAATCCCAAGACAAGAGTGGTGTCTCCGGCGGTTTGTCGACCCCTTCGCGGTAGCTCGACACCTCCGTGCCGAGCGATGTCGGCTGAGCCTGTTGCAGGGCGCAGCTATCGAGAGCCACGAAAGATCAGCAAGACCTTCACCGCCAGAACGGCTGCCGTGCACCCGGTTGAGCCGGATACAACAGGGCAGACGGATTTTTGCCCTCGGCCGCCAATGTGCGGACCGTTTCCCAGTACCCTTTCAACCAGCGTCGGGCTTCGAGCACACCGACGACAACCCCCAGCATCGAAGCTGTTACAGTGGCCGTAACGACCTTCGACCAATCCCAATGCAGCACATATTCCTCGGGATTAGTCCCTGGCCCGATCAACATGCCGATGTCTAAGACAATCCCCAGAAGGGAGAAGCAAAAACCTTCTCCACGACGATTGCCGCACATTTTTATGCTTCGAATGCATGGGAAAGCCATCCCACTGATACTCGCCTCAAACGAAGCATGATCGCGCGACGAACCCGTTAAGCTGGCCTTCTCAGCAAGGGTTACGCACCGACTTGAGAGTCGGTGCTTCGGATCATCGTTCCGTGATCGGGCCGGCAAACGCGCTCCGACCCTGAACCCTCCCACTCGGAATTCTGCGCTCAGATTGCCGCAGCCGGGTCGCGATCCTCGCCATCACCCGCGGGCGGTTCCGTCCGGTCGCGGCGAGGGCGGCGCTCCAGAACGGCCCGGCCGAGTGCGCGCAGGGGCGCGGTGAGGCGGCGGGCGTCGTCGGCGCGTTCCATGATGGTCTCGCCGCGGCGGATCTCGCGGTCGAGCTTGGCCATGGTACGGGCGAGCGCCGGGTCGTCGTCATCGAGCCAGACCTCGACGGTGCGGGCGAAGGCGATCACGGTGCCCTGAAGCTTGAGCCGGCCGAGCGGCCCCTCCGTGTCGATGCCGGCGGCGGCCAGCATGTAGCGGTGGGAGTTCAGAGCCACCCCGTTGAGCGCCAGCATGGACAGGACATCGCCGCGCAGCGCGAAGGCGATGCGGCGCAGGGCCGGCTTGTAGGGCGTCATCGCATCGAGCCGGCGCATCAGCACGTCGAACAGGCGCTCGCGGGCCGGCTCGTCGGCGAGGTCGGCGGTGTCGACCTCCAGCACCTTGCGGTCGATGATCCGCGACAACCCGCCGAGCACGGCGCCCTTCGAGGGGAACAGGTCGCGCAATTCCGCGAGGCTCAGGTTCGCTTCCCGAGCGATGTCGCCGACCTCGATGTCGTTCCAGGGCTGCTCGGCCGCGAGCCGCATCAACGCCTCGACCGCCGCCTCGCGCGGGTTGGGCTTGTGCGCCGTCTCGGAGTTCGACGAACCGGATGGCCCGCCGGCTTTAGGATTGCTGCCGGTCTCGGGCTTGCCGCCGGTATTGGGCTCGGGGGCCGTTTCCATGATCCGTGCTCCGCATTCGGTTCACGTCTCATGTAGGGTCGGAGCCGCGCGCTTGAAACCGCTGGGCCTCTCAGCCGGACAATTCGCCCGCCCGCCGCCGCGCCGCCTCGACCGCCTCCCGCATCAGATCGGGCAGCGCCCCCTCGCGCATCAGCACGGCGAGCGCCGCCGCGGTGGTCCCGCCGGGCGAGGTCACGTCCCGGCGCAATTGCCCGGCCTCGCGGGCCTCGGCGTCGAGCAGGGCACCGGCGCCCGCGACGGTGGCGCGGGCGAGTTGCGCCGACAGATCGGGCGGCAGGCCCGCCGCCATGCCGGCTTCCGCGAGCGCTTCCGCCAGCAGGAAGACGTAGGCCGGACCGGAGCCCGAGACCGCGGTTACGGCGTCGATCAGCGCTTCGTCGTCGAGCCACGCCACGAGGCCAGAACGGGCGAGCAGCGCCTCCGCGCCGGCCCGCGCCTGCGGCCCGACCTCCGGGCTGCCGACGGCACCGGTCGCGCCCCGCCCGATGCTGGCGGGTAGGTTGGGCATGGCGCGCACCACGGCGCGGGCGGTCGGCAGGCGGCGCTTGAGGTCGGCGACGGTCTTGCCGGCCAGGATCGAGACGACGAGGGTGTCCGGGCCGATCCAGCCCCCCAGCGCCGGAGCCGCCGCGTCGAGAACCTGCGGCTTGATGCCGAGCACCAACGCTCCGGCCGGGGCGGCGGCCTCGGGGTTGAGTCGCAAGGCCCGTTCGGCGCAGAGCATCGCGATCTCCGCGGAGGGCTGCGGATCGACCACGGTCACGGCGGCGGGGTCGAGGCCACCCGCGAGCCAGCCGCGCAGCAGCGCCGCCCCCATCTTGCCGGCGCCGGCCAGAACCAGGGGCGTGGGGAAGGCGAGCGGGGCGTGGTCCGGTGTCATCACTCTTGATCTCGCGGCGGTTATGCCTCGCCCTCGGTCTCGAACAGCACCGCGTCGAGGGCCTCGCGGGCGCTCTTGCCGGCCCAGAGCACGAACTGGAAGGCCTGATAGTAGCGTTCGCAGGCGTCGGCGGCGGTCTTCATCATCATCGCACACTGCCCCTGCGTCGGCGCGATGCCGTCGGTGAGCAGCAGCGAATGGCGGAACATCACCACGCTGTCGGACGACCACAGATCGAAATGGCCGATCCAGAGCTGCTCGTTCACGAGTGCCACGAGGCGCAGAATCTCGGCCCGGCGCCGCTCCGGCACCTTGAGGTCGAAGGCGGCGGCCACGTGCAGCGACTCGACTTCCTCGATCCAGGTGAAGGCGACGTGATACTCGGCCCAGCGGCCCGAGACGGAGACCGACATCTCGTCGGTCTCGATGCGATCGAAGATCCAGTCGCGCAGCGAGGCGAGGCGCTCGACGACATCGAGCGGGTGCTCCGGCCGGTCGCTGTCTTCGATGAGGCTAAGCTGGGTCATGGCGATCCAAGTTGTCGGCCCGGTCGAGAGGCTCGATCGGGCCGGCGGGCAAAGCAGGGCCGTGACGGGAATCGAGGCAACGCCCGTCGATCTCCGTCCTGCGGAGGGGTTCAATCCAGATTTCGCCGCCCCAGGGTTTGGTTCCACCTTTCCGCCGGGGCGAATCAACTTCGGATCGTTTATAGCCCGCACGCCCCGCGGGCTTCAAAGCGTCGCCCCGGCATCAGCGGTGGGCAACGCGGCTATCCACCGATGCTTCCTGTGCAAAGAAATCCGGATGCGCGCATTCCCGCGAGGGTGAGTCCGGGCTGCCCGCTCTTCCCAAATCCGGTCGATCCTTTCGGGATGGCGGATTTGGGCTTCGGCGGGATCCCGTCGCGCTGGCGCGATGGGTCCCCTCCTCAGGCGCCGCGCGGGCTTGGCGATCCAATGCCCGCCTGATTCAAGCGGGGACCGGATCAGACCGCTTCCGTACTGCCGGCGCCCCCCGCCTCGGCGCCGAGCCGAGCCTCCAGCGCGTTCACCCGGGCGGCGAGCGCGTCGTTCTGGCTGCGGAGCGCCGCGACGAGGTCGCGCAGCACGTCCACTTCCTCGCGCGTGGCGACATCCATGTCGCGGATCAGGCGCTCGATCTGGCCCTTGACCATCGTTTCCGCCTCGCGGCGCACCCCTTGGGCCGCTCCGGTGGCGTCGGTGAACAGGCGGGCGACATCGTCGAAAAGGCGGTTCGAGCCTTGCATGGGGATTTCCTCCGGCGCCCGGACCTGTCGAGCACATGCCACCGACATAAGAATCGCAGGCCAGCAGGGCAATCGAGGGGCGCCGACGAAACGCTTGCGGCCGCCGCGGCGTGCGGGGAGCGGAAATCCGCTCCGGATTGTTGCCGCAGGTATCGGGGCCAGCTGCGGAAACCCGCGGTTACAATCTTCGCCGGCGGCCATACTTTCGGGCAGGCGGCGCGCGAGGTTAAGACGGATGCCGTCATGACCACCACCAACCTGCCGACCCCCCACATCCTCGTCGTCGAGGACGACCGCGAGATCAGCGCGCTCGTCGCGCGCTACCTGCGCGCCAACGAGTGCCGCGTGAGTCTGGCGGGCGACGGGCGCGAGATGGACAGGGTGCTGGCCGATGCGCGGGTCGATCTCATCGTCCTCGACCTGATGCTGCCGGGCGAGGACGGCCTGAGCCTGTGCCGGCGCCTCAGGGCCGCATCGCAGGTGCCGATCCTGATGCTCACGGCGAAATCCGAGGAGATCGACCGGATCGTCGGGCTGGAGATCGGCGCCGACGACTATCTCGGCAAACCGTTCAACCCCCGCGAATTGCTGGCGCGCATCCGGGCGATCCTGCGGCGCAAGGGCGCCGAGCCGCAGGACGGGGACGGCGCGCGCCGCTTCCACTTCTCGGGCTGGACCCTCGATGTCGGCCTCCGGCAGGTCTTGAGCCCGGAGGGCGCGCGCATCGCCGTCACGGGGGCCGAGTTCGATCTCCTCCACGCGCTGTGCCTGCGGCCGGGGCGCGTCCTCTCCCGCGACCAGCTCCTCGACCTGACGCAGGGGCGGGCGGCGGGGCCGTTCGAGCGCAGCATCGACGTCCTGGTCTCCCGGCTTCGCCAGAAGCTCGAACGCGATCCGCGCAACCCCGAGATCATCCGCACGATCCGCTCGGGCGGCTACCTGTTCGCGCCGGAGATCGGCCGCTCATGAGTCCGATGCGAACTACGGCGGAGCCGCCGGCTGCTGCCCCAGCACCATCGCAAACCCGGCCGTGGCTGCTTTGGCCTCGTCCGAAGAAGGCCGCCGGGCAGATCGCGCTCCTCGTCGTCGCAGCTCTGCTCGCCGCGCACGTGCTCGCGGCGGTCACGCTGCTGGCCCTGCGCGAGCCGTGGCGGCCGGACGAGCGGCCCGGCGTCGCCGCGACCCGGCTCTCCACCGTCGCGCGGCTGCTCGATGCCGCCGAGCCGGGCGAGCGCGACGGAATCCTCCGAGCGGCGGCGCGCGGCCTGCCGACCCTGCGCATCGCGCCGTGGGACGGCGCCGCGCCACCGGCGGGGCAGGGGAACACGGGCGAGGGGAGCACGGGGCAGGAGAGCACGGAGGACGGAATCGGCCAGCATCCCCTAATCGAGCGCCTGCGCGACGGCTTCGGGCGGGCCCTGCCGGTGACCGACCTCTCCCCCGGTCACGACCGGGGCAAGACCGGCCTTCTTCAGATCGGCATCACGACGCCGGCCGGCGCCCGGCTGCGGGCGGTTCTGCCCGACGATTTTCCCCGTCCGCCGGCGCAGGGGCCGATCATCTTCACCTTCGTCTTCCTCGGAGTCAGCCTCACGCTGCTCTCGTTCTGGGCGACGCGGGCGCTCACCGCGCCGCTTGCCGGCCTTGCCGCGGCGGCGGAAGCCTTCGGCACGGCGGAGGAGCCACCGCCCCTGCCCAAGCGCGGCCCGGAGGAGGTGCTGGCGCTCGCCCGCGCCCTCGACCGGATGCGCACCCGCCTGCTGCGCCTGCTCGACGACCGCACGCAGATGCTGGCGGCGATCAGCCACGACCTGCGCACGCCGATCACCCGCCTGCGGCTGCGCGCCGAGTTCATCGAGGACGAGCGCGCCCGCGAGATGACCCTGCGCGACCTCGACCAGATGAACGGGCTCGTGGAATCCGCGCTCTCCTATGTCCGGGACGGGCAGGGGGCGCCGGGCGAGGGCCAGACCACGCTGATCGACCTCGCCTCGGTGGTGCAGACGGTCTGCGACGGGTTCAGCGACATCGGCGCGGCGGTGAGCCTGGAACGGACCCGCCACGTCCTCGTGCGCGGTCGCCCCGACGACCTCCAGCGGGCGATCACCAACCTCGTCGACAACGCCGTGAAGTATGGCGGCAGCGCCCGCATCGTCATGGGCCCGGCGGGATCGAGCGACCATCCCGGCGTGGCGGTGGAGGTGATCGATAGCGGCCCCGGCATTCCCGACGCCGAGCGCAGCGCCATGCTCCAGCCCTTCGTGCGCGGCGACCGCGCCCGCAACCTCGACTCCGCGAGCGGCTTCGGCCTCGGCCTGTCGATCGTACTCGCCATCGTCGAGGGCCATGGCGGGCGCCTGACCTTGGAGAACCGCACCGGCGGCGGGTTCTGCGCCCGTATCGACCTACCGCTCGCCGCCGGACGCTCCCGGGAGGCGGGCCCCGCCAAGGCGGCGTGACCTCGCCCGCAAAGACTTCGCCCGCAAAGATGCGGCTCGACGTTGCCGGGTGGGGCTCCGGAAACATCCGGAAATGTTTCCGCCGCCCGGCGGCAAGGCCTCGTTAAGCAAACGCGCCCTTCCTGATCGCGTGGGCAATTTGCCCGCAAACTGCGTCGGAAGGGCCCGCCATGACCTCGATCTCGTCCACCACCACGCAAGCGATGCGTCCGCCGCCCCCGCCGCCCGGAGGCGGAGGCCGCTCGCGCATCGACGACCGGATCCAGCAGGGCGTCTCCACCGGCTCGATCAGCGCGACCGATGCCACGGCGCTGACCACTGCCCTCGACTCCATCGACACCAGTCTATCGTCCGATGCGACGGGCTCGACGTCCTCATCGACCGGGTCAGCCCGCGCGTCGCGCCCCGACCCCGCGGCGATGAAGGAGAAGATCGAAGGGCTCATCGCCGATCAGGTCAGCGCCGGCAGCCTCACCAGCGCGCAGGCCGACACCCTGACCTCGCTGTTCGCGAGCGAGGGCAAGGGCGACGCGGCGGGCGGCGGCCCGGGTGGTGTCGGAGGCCCGGGCGGCCCCCCGCCCATGGATGCCGCGTCCGGCGGTTCGGGCAGCCGTTCGAGCAGCGGAACCGCCTCGGACGGCAGCGACGCGAACGCCGCCGCGAGCCGGCTGCTCTCCGACTTCCTCTCCCAGCTCCAGGCGAACCTCGCCAGCGGCTCCGGTTACGGCGCCACCGGCACGTCGAGCGGAAACCGCACGGCAACGAGCCTCGTCATGGATTTCGACGCCTGATCCGGTTTCCGCTTGATCCAAGCGGGGACCGGATCAGCCAGCCCGCGCGGCGCTTGAGGAGGGTACCCATCGCGCCAGCGCGATGGGATCCCGCCGAAGCCCAAATCCGCCATCCCGAAGGGATCGAACGGATTTGGTATGAAGCGGTCTGGTCGAGTCGCCCGAGTGGTCGTCACCGCACGTGCCGGCTTTCGGGCCCGGCTCCGACCGTTCTCCGGCCCCCTCACCGGAGGCCCCAGCGCCCGACCGCACCCGGCTGGCCCGTGGCGTCGTCCACCACCACGCGCCAGCCGCTGCCGCGGCTCAACTGGCAGACATCCCAGAAGAGACCCGACTCCGTCCGTATGGGCGATGCGACGCCGATTGTGTCCGGGAAACCCGCTTCCGCTGCCGCCGCCACCGCGATCTCGGCCGCCCGTTCGGGGCTGAGCCGCCCTTGGAACGCGGCCTCACGCCGGGTCGAGCGAGAAATCAGGCGTCCCAGGATCGCAGCGATCCGAACTTTTACGCGGAGCATTGTTTGCCGCGCCCGAGACGGGTCCCTCAGGTTCTAGAGCATCATCCCGAAAGGTGGCTTCCGGCTTTCGGGATGATGCAAAAACAAAAAGCTAAAGCATCGTCCTGGATCCGGCATCCAGGACGATGCTCTAAAACTCCATGTCGAGTTCTTCGATCTCTTCGGGCTCGCTCTCGGCGAGCGCCGCCCACTCGTTCATCAGGTCCCAGGCGAGAATCGTGTCGCGGTAGGTGGCGGAGGTGAAGGGGAGGACGACGTCGTAGGTGCGAAAGCGGGTGCAGACCGGGGCATACATCGCATCCGCCAGGGTCGGCCGCGCGCCGAACAGGTAGGGCCCGCCCGAGCGCGACAGGCAATCCTCGAAGATCGCGCAGATCCGCTCGATGTCGCCCTTGGCCCCGTTGAAGACCTTGAAGCCGCGATGGAGGCTGCGCAGGTTCATCGGCAGCGCCGAGCGCAGGTTGACGAAGCCGCCATGCATCTCGCCCGACACCGCGCGGCAGCGCGCGCGCTCGGCGGGCACCTCGGGCAGGAGGCCGGCTTCCGGACGGATCTCGTTGAGATATTCGGCGATGGCGAGCACATCCCACACCACGATCGCGCCGTGCTCCAGCCGCGGCACGAGGAAGGACGGCGAGAGGTGGAGAAGTTCGGCTCGCGTCGAGGCGTCCGAACCGGACAGCACCTCCACCGAGAGATCGAGCCCGGCCATCCGGCACAGCAGCCAGCCGCGCAGGGACCAGGATGAGTAGTTGCGGCTGGAGATCGTGAGCGTCGCCTCGGCCATGGCTCTCTCCCCGGATGCGCGCCGTCCGAGCCTGCTGCTCCGGATCTGGCATCCGAGGTTTTCCGCGCAAGACTCATGCCGGATGTCGGGGTCTGCCGCCCGCCTTTCCGGCAATAGAATTCTTCTCCCGCGCGCCCTTATGCAAGGTGATGCATCCAGACCACAGGGACGCGATATATACTTTTGATCGGTTGCGCCCAATCCAGAACCGCTTAGCCTGCTTCGTTCGGCATCATCGCGCGGGGGGCGGCAGCGGCGATGCGGGATGCGAAGCGGGCGAATCCGGGCCGTTCGGGACGTTCGCAAGAGATGGATGCGTGCAGGCACCTTGCGCGCTTGGAGTTTGGCCCGATGCTCTACCAAGCCTTCGATGTCCAATCGGACATCGCCCGGCAGACCCGCCAATGGGGCCGCCTCGTGCAGGAGGCCTCCGCGCCGTGGATGCGGACGCCCTGGCACGACGCCGCGAAATGGTGGTCGGCGGGCGCGCGCATGATGATGCGTGCCGGCCTCACCTTCGCGCGGCCGGCCTACGGCATCCACTCCGTCATGGTCGGCAACCGCGAGGTGCCGGTGATCGAGGAGCCGGTGCTCGCCACGCCCTTCGGCACCCTGCTCCGCTTCCGCAAGGATATCGACACCGTCCAGCCCAAGGTGCTCGTGCTCGCCCCCCTCTCGGGCCACTTCGCCACGCTGCTGCGCGGCACCGTGCGCACGCTGCTGCCCGACCACGACGTCTACATCACCGACTGGCACAACGCCCGCGACGTGCCCCTCTCGGAGGGGCGTTTCGGCTTCGACGACTACGTCGATCACGTGGTGCGCTTTCTGGAGACCATCGGCGAGGGCGCCCACCTCATGGCCGTGTGCCAGCCCGCGGTGCAGGCGCTCGCCGCCACGGCGCTGATGGCGCACACCAAGAACCCGGCGCAGCCGCGCAGTATGACCCTGATGGCCGGACCGGTCGATTGCCGCGTCAGCCCGACCTCGGTGAACCAGCTCGCCACCTCGAAGCCGATCGAGTGGTTCGAGAAGAACCTGATCGAGACGGTGACCGGCCGCCACAAGGGAGCGGGGCGGCGGGTCTATCCCGGCTTCACGCAGGTCTCCGCCTTCGTCTCGATGAATGCCAAGCGCCACAGGGACGCGCATACGGACCTGTTCTGGCACTACGTCGACGGCAGCGCCGACAAGGCGCAGGCGATCGAGACCTTCTACGACGAGTATTTCGCCGTCCTCGACCTCGCCGCCGAGTTCTACCTCGAGACGGTCAAGATCGTCTTCCAGGACTACACCCTGGCCCGCAACCAGCTCACCTATCGCGGCGAGCCCATCGACATGGGTGCGATCCGGCGCACCGCCCTGATGACGGTGGAAGGCGAACGCGACGACATCTGCGCGGTGGGCCAGACCATGGCCGCCCACGATCTCTGCTCGGGCCTACCGCCGCACATGAAGAGCCACCATCTCCAGACGGGCGTGGGCCATTACGGCGTGTTCTCGGGCCGCAAGTGGGAGGCGCAGACCTATCCGCTCGTGCGCAACTTCATCGCCTCGCACGCCTGAGGCTCTCTGCCCTTACGGGACGAAGCCGGCGCCAGCCATGACACGCGTTTCCGGATCGGATAACGCCATGGGCGACTTCGGCCTCGCTTCGCGGGGGCAGGATAGGGAGAAACCGCGCGGCGGCGGCTTTGCAAGAGGCTTTCCCGCACTTCCAACACGAACCTGTTTCGTGTATGCCGCGCGCTCAGGTGCAATTCTTTCGCACCGATTCGGCTGCCGTCACGACGCCTCCTCCGGAATGCAGCCCGGAGACAGGGGCGCCCGACGGCTTTTTCCCGGTTCGGCCGGGAATCCGGGGCCGGTGCGGTTCGAAACGACAAATCTAGGGGTTGATTCCGTTGCAGGTACTCGTTCGCGATAACAACGTCGATCAGGCGCTCCGCGTCCTCAAGAAGAAGATGCAGCGCGAGGGCATCTTCCGCGAGATGAAGCAGCGCAAGGCCTACGAGAAGCCCTCCGTGCGCAAGGCGCGCGAGAAGGCCGAGGCTGTCCGCCGCGCCCGCAAGCAGGCCCGCAAGACCGCGATCCGCGAGGGCCTGATCGCCGCTCCGAAGCCGAAGCCCCGTACCGGCGCCCCGCGCCGTCCCGGCATGCCGAGCTTCTCGCAGCAGCCCGCGGCGGCCCCCGCCGCCGCTCCGGCGCCCGCCGCCTCCTGATCCGCGCCGGCCGCCGCGCGCGGCCCGCAATCTCGCGATACGAAAAAGCCCCGCCGGCTCGACCGGCGGGGCTTTTTCATTCTCAAGAGGACCAGTGTCAGGCGGCCTTGGCCGTCAGGGTGGCGCGCTCGGCCTGCCGCAGCAGCTCCAGCGGCAGCCAGGGCTTGCGCATGTAGACCGCGTGCGGCGGGATCTCGGTCCGGCGCTCCTCGCGCGCCCCGGACGTCACCACGAGCCGCACCTCCGGCCAGCGATCCTCGACCGCGCGCGCCAGCGCCGCCCCATCCATCTTGCCCGAGAGCCGCGTGTCGGCGATCACCATCGCCACGGTCACATCCCCGCGTTCGAGCACGGCCAAGGCGTCCTCGGCACTCGAACAGGCGATGACGTCGAGGTCCGTCTCCTCGATCAGGACGGTCGCGAGGTCACGGGCAGCCTCGTCCTCCTCGACGACGAGCGCGACCGGGCTGTCTCCGGAATGAGCCATGATGTCTCCCTGAAACTGTGCGAGCGGTTCGAAAGCGGCGGCCCGGCCATGGGCACGCTGCGGCGGAATCGGCGGCGCCGACGATGCTTGCCCTGCGACAACAAGTTTGGGGATGATCGGTTCAGCGAAATTGTGCCGGCCCGAACCCTTCCGATCGATCCCTCCCTTAACGGACTATTCACCACACGGAACGAATTGTTACAGTCCGGCGACACGCAGCGGTTCGAGCGGACCGATGCTTGCATAGCTCGCCCCGGACCGCAAAGGAGGCTCTCGTCCCGCCATGTGCCGCTTCCTCGCCTATCTCGGTGAGCCGGTCTTCCTGAACGAGCTGGTCTGCGCCCCGACTCATTCGCTGGTCCATCAGTCGCTGCACGCCTCCGAGGCGAAGACCGAGACCAACGGTGACGGGTTCGGGATCGGCTGGTACGGCGAACACGCCGAGCCCGGCCTCTACCGCGACATCTGCCCGGCCTGGTCCGATGAGAACCTCGTGAATCTCTGCCGTCAGGTGCGGGCGCGGACCTTCTTCGCCCATGTGCGCGCGGCCACCGGCACGGCAACGACGCGGGCGAACTGCCACCCCTTCGCCCATGGCCGCCACCTGTTCATGCATAACGGCCAGATCGGCGGCTATCATCGGATCAAGCGGCGCCTTGAGGCGATGATCCCCGACGAGCTGTACGACACCCGCCGCGGCTCGACCGATTCGGAGGCGCTGTTCCTGCTGGCGCTGGCCAACGGCCTCGACGCGGATCCCGTCGGCGCCATGGAGGCGACCTGCGCCACCGTACGCGGCCTGATGCAGGAGGCGCGCATCGCCGAAGCCTTCCGCTTCACCGCCGTGCTCACCGACGGCGAGAGCCTCACCGCCTTCCGCTGGGCCTGCGACGGGCGCCCGCCGAGCCTCTATTACCGCGAGAGCGAGCGCGGCCTCACCGTCGTCTCCGAGCCGATCGACGGCTGCAAGGAGGGCTGGAAAGTGGTGCCGAAGGGTGGAACGCTGCGGGCGAGCCGCGGCAGCCGCGCCGTCGTGAGCCTGCCCCGCACGGAGCGCGCCGCCGCCTGAAGGCTTGCCCGGACAGGGCAGTCGTGATCATGGATTCGAAAGGACGAGTCCTTGTCAAAGGTGCAGGGCAGGGCCCTGCACATCGGCTCCGCCGAGATCAGGGCTCTGCCCTGACAACCCGCCAAAGGGCTTGAAGCCCTTTGGGATCCCCGATGAGTATCGAGCTTGAGACGGTCGCCGGCCTGTTCGGCGTGGCCGTGGTGGCGGGCGCCGTCGATGCCATTGCCGGCGGCGGCGGGCTGATGACCCTGCCGGCCCTGCTGCTCGCCGGGCTCGACCCCGTGAGCGCCATCGCCACCAACAAGCTCCAGGGCAGCGCCGGCTCGGTCTCGGCCACGATCGCCTTCGCCCGGCGCGGGCTGATCCGCTGGCGCGAGGCCGGGCCCGCCGCGCTCGGGGCCGGCCTCGCCTCGGTGGGCGGGGCACTCTGCGTCAGCCTGCTGCCGCGCCCGGTGCTCGACGCGCTGGTGCCCGTCATGCTCGTCGGGATTGCAGGCTACTTCGCCACGGCAAGGCGGATGAGCAACGAGGACGCGACGGCGCGCATCACGCCGGGCCTGTTCGCCGTCACGCTCGCGCCCGCCATCGGCTTCTATGACGGCGTGTTCGGGCCCGGCGCCGGCTCGTTCTACATGATCGGCTTCGTGACGCTGCTCGGCCTCGGCGTGGTGCGCGCCACCGCCCACACCAAGCTGTCGAACGCCGCGAGCAACCTCGGCAGCCTCGCCCTGTTCTCGCTCCAGGGCGCGGTGATCTGGCCCGTGGGGCTCGCGATGGCGGTTGGCGCCTTCCTCGGGGCCCAGGTCGGCTCGGCGCTCGCCGTGCGCCTCGGCGCCCGGCTGATCCGCCCGCTCCTCGTCGTCATCGCCTGCGCGATGGCGCTGCGCCTGCTATCGAACCCGGCCAACCCATTGCGTCAGGCCGTGACCGGGTTCTTTTCGTAAAGGTGTCAGCCCGTTACGGGCCGACGCTTCAGCGCGGAATGAAGGCCCAATAGTCGAGATCGAGGATCACCGACGGGTCGTACCCCTCGCCCTGCTTGTCCGGATAGGCGCCGCAGGACTGGTTCTTGGTCGCCACCGTGCGCAGTCGCAACGCGCCGATATCGCTGCGGCCGGGCAGTTCGGCCGTCTCCAGCACCTCGGACCAGGCGTAGACCGTGTCGCCGGCAAACAGCGGGGCGACGTGGCGGCCGGCATTGATGCCGCCGATGGCGAACGCGTTGGCAAGTCCGTTGAAGCTGAGCGCGCGGGCGAGCGAGATGACGTGGCCGCCATAGATCAGGCGCTTGCCGAACTTGGTCTCCTTGGTCGCCACCGCGTCGAAATGGACCTTGGCGGTGTTCTGGAACAGGCGCGTGGCGATCTGGTGCTCGGCTTCCTCGACGGTCATGCCATCGACGTGGTCGATCTTCTCGCCGACCGCGTAATCCGCGAAGCGATGCGGGCTGCCGGCGAGCGCGAGGTCGTAGGCGGCCGGATCGAGCGGGGGCAGGGCGTGGGCGAGGTCGGCCGGGTTCACGACCTTGGCGAGGCTCGGCACGTGCTCCTCGGCGATCCTGGCTTCCGGGTCGCGCTTGCGCACGAGCACCCAGCGGCAATAGCTCAGGACGGTCCGGCCCGAGGCGTCGGAGCCGGTGGAGCGCACGTAGACCACGCCGGTCTGGCGGTTGGAGCTCTCCTTGAGGCCGATCACCTCGGAGACGGTGGAGAGCGTCTCGCCGGGATAGACCGGGCGGTGGAAGCCGCCCTCGGCGTAGCCGAGATTGGCCAGCGCGTTGAGCGAGACGTCCGGAACGGTCTTGCCGAACACGACGTGGAAGGTGAGCAGGTCGTCGAGCGGGCTCGCCGGATAGCCGATCGCCTTGGCGAAGGCGTCCGAGGACTGCACGGCGAAGCGCGGGCCGTAGAGGGCGGTGTAGAGGGCCACGTCGCCCGTGGTGACGGTGCGCGGCGTGGCATGGCGGATGGTTTCCCCGAGGCGAAAATCCTCGAAGAAGCGGCCCGGATTGGTCTTCATGGCGCGCGCGTCGCTCCCTGTGCGGCTCTTGCTGGCCGAGCGGGGCCCCGTCTTGAATACCGTATTCAGGACGAGGCCCTAAACTTCTGACATTGCATCGGCTTTTCGGCCGAACCGATGCCCGTCCGCCTTAGCAACGAGCCCGGCGCCCGCGCAATGCCGCGCTTCGTGCCGGGGGAGGACGGGCGCCGGAGTAGGGCTCAGAATGCGAGCTGGACGTAGAGGTCGGTGGCGAGCTTCTGGGCGAACAGCAGCAGCAGGATCAGGATGATCGGCGAGATGTCGACGCCGCCGAGATTGGGCAGCAAGTTACGGATCGGCCGCAGCACCGGCTCGGTGACGCGATAGAGGAACTCGCCGATCTGCGAAACGATCGGATTGCGCACGTTGACCACGTTGAAGGCCACGAGCCAGCTCAGCACGGCGCTCGCAACGAGGACGTAGATGTAGAGCTGGATGATGGTGTTGAAGAGCCAGAGCAGGGCGTTCATGCGGGGGGTATCGGTCCTCATCGCCCCGCACGGAGACCCGGCGTGAGGGACGCGGGTGCGGCGGGAAATTTCCGGAATTGACAGGCCGAAGCGGACAAGCCTACAAGGCCCTCGCCTCGGACGGGGCTGTAGCTCAGATGGGAGAGCGCCGCAATCGCACTGCGGAGGTCAGGGGTTCGATTCCCCTCAGCTCCACCAGGTTTTCTTCGCGCAAGAAAACCGAAGGGTGGCAAGGGCTTGGAAATCTGAGACCCAGGAATAAGACCCAATTAGACCCACGTCACCGGTCGTTTTAGACCCACGCTGGCGCTCGAAAAATATCCAAAGTTCCGTACGATCCGTCCTTGAGGCGAGGGACGTTCCAGCCCGCCGATCCGCATCTGAAGGCAGGCTTATGGATGGGCCCGTCGGTAGGAGCGGAGACGCGATCCTTCGAGGCGCACCTGGAACGAATTATGAACACCGTCGTTGCATCCCGACATGTCCGTCCAGGGATCCAGCCTCCCGGACGAAGGGGGCTGACATGGCAACCGTCTTCTTCTCTTATTCGCACGTGGACGAAGGACTGCGTGACCGGCTTGAGATCGCCCTGTCAGCCCTCAAGCGGCAGGGCCTGATCGAGGCGTGGCACGACAGACGGCTGATCGCCGGAGACGATTTCGACCGCGGCGTGCGGGGCGAACTCGAACGGGCCGACGTGATCCTCCTCTTGGTGTCGCCCCACTTCATCGCATCGGACTATTGCTACGGCGTGGAGATGACACGGGCCCTGGAACGCCACGAGCGCGGCGAGGCCAAGGTCATTCCTGTCATCCTTCGTGCCTGCGATTGGCATCCTCTGCCGTTCGGCAAGCTTCTGGCTGCACCGCGCGATGGCAAGCCGGTCCGGTCGTGGCCCGATCTGGACGAAGCCTTCCTCGATGTCGCGCAGAAGATCCGTGCAGCCCTCCCGAAGGCCGAGGCCGCTCGGGCGCCGGCCCTAACCACGGCGCAGCCGGCGCCAATGGCTCCGCAAGGCCCCCGGTCGAGCAACCTGCGCCTGCGCAAGAGCTTCACGGAGGTCGATCACGACCGGTTCCTCGACGACAGCTTCGAGTTCCTCGCCCGCTTCTTTGAGAACTCGCTCCAAGAGCTGAAGGCGCGCAACGAAGGCATTGATACCGCCTTCCGCCGCATCGACGGCAACCGCTTCACGGCCGCGGTTTACCGGGATGGGACCGCCGTCTCTCGCGGCTCGATCGTGCGGGGCGGCATGTTCGGACGAGGGATTAGCTGGTCAGCCAATGACGAGGCTGCGAGCAACAGCTGCAACGAGTACCTGTTGGTCGAGAACGATGAGCAGGGCCTGTTTCTGCGTGCTGGTGGGATGCCTCACATCGGCCGGGGCAATTCTGAGGGCAAACTCACGCAGGAGGGGGCCGGGGAGTACCTATGGGAACTCCTGATGCAACCGTTGCAGTGGCGCTGAGCGGCACGGAGCGCGCCATGCCGAAGAACATCGTCATCTTCTCGGATGGGACCGGCCAAGACGGCGGCATCCGGCCGGAGCAGCGGGTCAGCAACGTCTACAAGATGTACCGGGCGGCCCGCGTCGGACCCGAGACCGGGATCAATCCGACCGCGCAGGTCACGTTCTATGATCCGGGTCTCGGAACAGATGCTGGCGCCACGGGCCTCACGGCACCGATGCGGTTCCTGCAAAAGCTCCTGGCTTCCGTCACCGGGCAGGGCATCACCGTCAATGTCGCCGACTGCTACGCCTTCATCCTGAATCACTACCGACTCGGCGACCGGATCTACCTCGTCGGCTTCAGCCGCGGTGCCTACACGGTGCGGTGCCTCGCCAATCTCCTGATGCTCTGCGGGATTCCCACCAAGACCCCAAAGGGACCTCTCCGACGCTTCCGGAAACAGACCCGCGACATCGCGGAGGAGGCGGTCTCGAAGGTCTTGGAACAGGGGGCCGGAAAGGCGAGGGGGCTCTACGAAGCCGACCGCTTCGAGCAGGCTCGTCGCTTCCGTGAGCGGTATGGTTCGAACGCCGCGGACGATCCGGAAAACTCCAACGCCGCACCCTACTTCATTGGCGTCTTCGACACCGTCGCCGCTCTCGGTGCCAGGGGCTTTCGGCGCTACGCCATCGGGGCTGGGCTCGCCCTCCTCGGGGTAGGTGCAGTCGCAGCGATTGCCGGGCTGCTGAGCCTGATACCTGCGGTTTCGTTTCGTCCGACCTTCCTGCTGATCGGCTTCGCCGCGGTCCTCTACGCCGGCTGGCGCTGGCTGACCGACCATTTGAAGACGACCTGGTACCCCGAACGGACCGGATGGAAGCGCTGGATCCCGAACTGGCACTTCGCCGTCTGGCGCGCCGGGTACTACGACCGTCTCCTCAGCCGCTCCGTGCGCTTTGCCCGGTCGGCCAATGCGATCGACGAGACCCGTGAAGACTTCGACCGGGTCCCGTGGGGCGGCAAGCCTCAGGAGCGGATGCCGGGCGAGCCCGAGACCTTTCGCCAAGTCTGGTTCGCGGGCAACCATTCCGACATCGGCGGCAGCTACCCGGAGGCCGAATCCCGTCTCTCCGATATTGCTCTCGACTGGATGGTCCAGGAGGCGAGGTCACTTCCCCACCCACTGGTAATGGAGGAGGACAAGCTGCACCGCCATCCGCAAGCCGATGGGGTCCAGCACTGCGAGATTGCGGGCATGCACGACACTATCGAGCAGCGCGCGTGGAAGATCCTGCGACCCCTTACCGGTCGGCTGAACTGGAAGGCGCTATCGAACGGGCGCGACATCAAACCCGATGCAGTGGTGCATCCGACGGTGGCCGAGCGCTTCGCTTTGTCGAATGTGGCGAGCTGTTCGGGCACGGGACCCTACCGACCGCGGGCACTCAGGAAGCATCGAGATTTCAAGGATCTCTACGCCATCCCGGCAAGCACGGTCTTGCCGGGCCCGGCGGCTGCCGATGGACAGACGGCCTCGGCGTAGTGCCCACGCATCTCGTGCCGCCTGATATGGTGTTGACCGTCTGCAGCGCTGGCTACAGTGAATGACTGCAAGTTGAGCAGCGCATCTCGCCTGCAAAGCTTTCGGTAGCGTCCATTCATACTCTAAGACAGGGATCCCGGATCCTACCAATGAGACCGGTGGGTCGTGCGCGAGTTTCCTTACGCGTCCTTCGAGGTCGGCGCCGCTTTACGGCCCCGCCGTGCGGCGCCCCGTTCAACGCTGCCAGCTTGCGACTTCGCCGCGCGCCGCTTTCCGGGCTTCGCGGCGCTCGATTTCGCCGCGGCGACGCGCCGTGATGGCCGGGCCTCGAACTCGAATACCATGTGAATCACGTCCACATGGAAGTGACCCTTCACCTCGGAGACTTCCAAGTCCACATCCAAGACGTGTTTGGTCGTCCTGATCTCCTCACCGGCGATCAAGGTGGTCGTCAGCCGGTCGCCGGGTAGGTTCGCTTGCAGGCCCGCCTCAATCGACGCTTGCCAGGCAGGGGTGTCCCGGTCGGTCACGTACGCGATCATGCACCCGAAGGCCCCCAGGGTGTATGGGGCCTTGGCATTGTCGAACCGCAGTAATCCATGCCTGCTCAGGTACTGGCTCTCGATTTCCGACTCGACCGTCAGCTTCTTGGCTTCGATGCGCAGGTCGATGCCGGCCGCGTGGATCGCGATCTGGATGTCGGTGGGCTTTGACTGGTTGCCAGTCTCCTCCTCCACCGCCCTGTCGACCTCAACGTTGAAATCCATCCGTTTGAGGTCCGGGATTCCCGGCTCCACGAGCGGCGCGGCGATGAACTGACGGTCCCGGGTCTTACGCATCATCGCGATTATGGCCCTGCTGACCGCCGTCTCGTCGGGCAGGCGGGTGCCTCGGTACTTCTGCAGGGGCTCTCCGAACCATCCCGGCCGCCTCTCCTCCCTCGCACGCACTTCCGGGGTGTTGAGCGTTTGGACGGCCAGCCTAATGGCAAGCACCACATCGTCCATGAACTTGAGCCATGCATCGGCCGACGGATTGAGCCGGATGTCGTCGCTCATCCTCGGTCCGCCGCCACGAGCCTCACGAGGGCGCCGGCATCCTCGACGGCCTGGTCTGACATCCAGGCGAAGAGGGCGGACGTCTTCTTGATGAGGCCGATCCCGGCGTCCCGGTCGTAGGAGATCACGCTGGCGGCCACGAATGTCCCGTCGTTCGGTTCCGGATCCCGGTCCGCGGCTTCGCAACCGAACGAGACGCGGAGGGCGATGACACCGTCACGTCTGTCGCCAACGGCGATGCTCGGCGCGAACCTATCCGTGAAGTTGACCGCGACCTCGCGCCTGAAGCGCCGGACGTAGGCTTCGAGGGTGTCGTCGCTCACCTCCTCGAACGCGGTTTCGGGCAAATGGGCATCGGCGTAGCCCTCGGAGGAAATCGGCTAGTCGCAACCCATTGATTTCCATCGATCGCGGTTCGATCCGATCCGTTCCGATGCGGTCTCGTCCCTTCGAGAAAAAGCTAACCCTCGTGAAACTCGCGGGACGACTTCAGCCCCTTTTCTGATGGTTTCGGTAGTGGATAGCTCGTTTACCAAGGTCCAAAACCGATGGCCCGCCGCTCACGGCTGGCCCAGGATAACCGCGCGTAACGGTATCGGACATCGATACCCAGTACCAATACCGTCCGGCGGTTGAAACGGTGGATTTACCCGGATCGGCTTTTCTCCCCGTGACGGAGAGAGTGATGGCCGATCGAGACGAGATTTATCGGACCGCCGACCTGCTGCTCGCGGACGGCCTTCTGGTCTCTCAGGCGAACGTGCGCGACCGCTTGAAGGACCGCGGTTCGTACCGTGACATCGCGCCGATCCTGCGTGACTGGAAGGTCGAAAGGAACTATCGGGCGCGACCGGGACGTGAGGACCTCCCAACATCCGTTGTGAGGTTGCTTGATGCCTTCGCTCTCGAAGCGTGGAAGGTCGCCCGCGTGGATGCACACGCAGCGCTGGAAAACGATCGCGCGAAGGTGCTGGAGCAGCAAAGGATCTCGGAAGGATTGGTGATCGAGCTTGCCGCGGCTGCCGACGCCGCCGAGCACCGCCTCGCCGAGAGCGAGCGCGCTACCTTGGAAGCTCGGGATCGCGCCGACCGCTTGGACAGGGAGAGCACTGATCTTCGCCGACAAATCGACGTGCTCGAACGGCGAGTCCGGAGGCTGAAGGCCGAGGCCTACTGGGACCTAGTGGTTCAGCCCTGACGGTTGAGTCCGTCCGGGGTTCCGGTTTGAAGTCCGTCCTGCGAGTCTCGTGGGATGCGCAGTGACATCTCTTTCACGCTCTCCGCCTCGGATCGCCTTCGGCTAGAGGCCCTGGTCGCGGATCGAAACACTCCGCAGAAGCACGTTTGGCGCGCTCGCATCGTGCTGCTGAGCGCCGATGGGATCGGGACGCACGCGATCATGCGTGAGGCGGCCGTGTCCAAGACGGCGGTCTGGCGCTGGCAGGACCGCTTCGCGCAGGAGGGCGTCGAAGGGCTCCTGCGAGACAAGACGCGGCCGGCGCGCATCCCGCCGCTGGGGCCGGAGGTGGCGGCGCGTGTTGTGGCTCTGACGCAGGAAGATCCGCCCGGCGAGACCACGCATTGGACGGCCGCCGCCATGAGCAAGGTCACAGCCATAAGCATTTCGTCGGTGCAGCGGATCTGGCGGAGGCACGGCCTACAGCCACACCGGGTCCGGCAGTTCAAGCTCTCTACCGACCCGGCCTTCGCTGCCAAATTGCGTGACGTCGTCGGGCTCTACGTCGATCCGCCCGCCCATGCCGTCGTGCTTTCGGTCGACGAGAAGAGCCAGATCCAAGCGCTCGCCCGCACGCAGGCCCCGTTGCCGATGAAGCCGGGCCAGCCGACGACGCGCACCCACGACTACAAGCGCCACGGCACGACGACCCTGTTTGCCGCTCTGGACATCCTGGAGGGCAAGGTGATTGGCCGCTGCATGCAGCGCCACCGGCATCAGGAGTTCATCCGTTTCCTCAACGCGGTCGAGGCGGCGGTTCCGGCGGGCAAGATCGTCCACGCGATCCTGGACAACTATGCCGTTCACAAGCACCCGAAGGTCCGCGCCTGGCTCGATCGCCACCCACGCTGGACCTTCCATTTCACCCCGACCTCAGCCTCGTGGCTCAACGCCGTTGAGGGCTTCTTCGCCAAGCTCGCAAAACGCCGCCTGCGACGCGGCGTGTTCGGATCGCTGATCGAGGTACAGGCGGCCATCAAACGCTTCATCGCCGAGAGCAACGGCGACCCCAAGCCCTTCACCTGGACCGCCGACCCGGATCGCATCATCCAGGCCGCAAGGCGCGGGCACCAAGTGTTAGACTCGCACCACTAGTCATGCGAGCTGCTCACGAACTGCTGCCTGCCGAGCATGGCCTGACCGCGGAAGAGATCGTCGCACAGCTGCCGTCGCTCTTAGGAGAGCATGCATAGGGTCAGCACGATCCGATCACGGCACCTGTCCTCAAAGAAAAGATGCGGGTGCGGGTCGGGGCAAAAAAATATTTTCGCATGGATGGAGACAATCGCTTCTACCGGATAGTCTGATCGCATCTCGCTGCGAGTGGATACGGCCCCAGCCCTCTCTCGTCGAAGCTGACCCTCAATGTTTCAAGCGGCAGGCTCCATGTCCGCCCGTCCTCCCTGGGCCAGCGCCAAGACTGCTGCTCGATTGCTTACAGCCGCGGACAGCACACCCGCTGTATATCTCGCTACGGGGCAAACTCCTCGTAGGTGGGGCTACCGGCTTCGACATCCGCAACCCGGGGACGGATAGGCTCTCGGTCGCGGAGGGGAGGCGGGACCGCGGCAGGAGGGTCGATTGAGCGAAGACCATGACAGCGCGTCCGCTCGACGATAGAGATCGCCCAGGCGCGGTGAGTGGCGGGCTCGCACATGGCGCCTCCATGCCGGAAGACGGCCGGGGCGCCAGGAGCGAGGATGAGCTGGGCTGCGTCGAGATCCTGCTCTCGCACCGCGAAGGCGGCGTGGATCGACGGGATCTGCGAGGGGTGGATGGCGGTCTTACCGACAAACCCCCAGGCAACGTCCTCCGCAACTTCGCGCTCCAGGGTTTCCGTGTCGTCGATGATCTCGTGCACGGGCGCCGTGAGGTGAAAGCCCGCCGGGACCATCAGGTTCACCAGATTGGCGAGCACGCTCCGCAGCGGGCCGTCATAGACGGTCCGACCGCGGCTACGGCGCAGCCCGAGGCAAGCCATGAGGTCGTTCCCCCCCACCCTCAGAGCCAGGATCCGTCCAGCGGCGTCCGCAGTCAGTTCGTCGCGCAGGTCGCGCACCGCGACGGGGTCGAGGATCTCCGCGGTTTCAAGGGTCGGCATCAGCCGCAGCGTAGTTCCTGAAACCACGGTTGCCCAAGCCTTGACCTGCCCAGGTCTGACCTTTGGGCAGACGAAACCGTCCAAGGACTCGATGCCGGGTAGTCCGGCGAGGGCAAAGGCCATTTCAAGGTTGCGCGGTCGCACGAACACGAGCGGGGTAGCCACATGATTGCGTTCTGAATTCCGAAGGTCCGACAAAAGCTTCGAGAGGCGGAGGAGCCCCTCAGCAACGTCATTGTCTGCGACGGCATCCTCAAGACAGAGAACCACCGAGCGAAGCCCCGGCAACTTTCGGCCGAGGGCGACGTCGGCCGCGTTTGCATGAATCATCGGTACGTAGAGGGTCGCCCCGAGTGCGTAGGGGTGGACCTGGCGCAACGTTGGTGCGTCGGGGGCCATGTCAGTCGACCTTCCGGATCAAGGTGATCGCCCTGTAGGGGCCGAGGGCAGGACCAAGCACGTCGAGTGTGACGCCGGATGAGCTTGTAAGGGCCACCAGGGGAGCGAGATCCGGCTCGCCGGGATCGGTGATCAGGACGCGCTCGGGAACGCGCCGCAGGACCGCCCGCGTCGCCTCGGCGATGCCCGGCTTGATCCGGTTGCGGTCCATGACCCCGAACCTGGCGACGACCGAGGCGACGGCTTCCTCGGCGGCGGATCGCGCCGCGAACCTATCTGCATCCGTCCACTTCGCCGGCCCAACCGTGCCGAGGGCAACCTGGACGTGGGGCCATACCGTATCGACGAAGGTGCGGGAGACATCGTGTTCGGCAAGATGCGATTGCACGGCGCAGGCGTGAAACTGACCGGGCCCCACAAGGGCGTCATTGAGCACGGTTCGGCTGGTCAGGCCAGAAACCGTAGCTCCGAGGATGCCGGATGGGATGAGCCAGTCCTCCCCCGAGGCCGACAACCATGCCCGTCCGGCCGCGTCGGCTAGGGTCACGAGCCGCGGGGAGAGGATGGGATACCCGGCAAGGCTCGCCGCAAGTTCGCTCGCAATGGCTCCCTTGCCCGTCCACCCATCGACGAAGACGAGACCATCGGCCGGTCGGCGGGCGAGGACATGGTCGAGGGCGACCGCGTCGATGCCTCTATCGCGCACGATCGAGATGCCGAAGTGAGCCACGTCGGCTCCGAGTTCGACGAGCGCGCGTCGCAGGAGGACACCGAGGGGGACGCCCGCCCGCACGAGGCTGACCAGCGTCACGGGCCGCCCCGCTCCCTGGAACAAGGTGAGTGCAAGCGCGGCCGTGTCTCGGCCGAAGCGTCGCGCACCGGCATCGAGAGCGGAGTGGTAGAGTGCGGCGTAGGCGGGTGAGGGGGCTGTCTCCGCGCTGAGCATCTCCGAGTAGTGCCGCTGCCCGGACTGAATGAGCCGCTCCTTCTCCGCGATGCCGACAGGCGTGATCGCAATCGGTCTGAGCAGAAACTCGACATCGAGCGGGGCGTAGCTACCGTGGAATCCGGCGGCATGCGCGGCAACGACGTTGCGGGCGTTCATTGCGTCACCGCTTCCTACGTCGGGTTATCGAGGGGCGGCCGCCCAGCCTGCCGAGAAGCTGGATCCTGTTCCACGAAGATGCCGGCCAGCAGGTCGGCCAACTGGCCACGAGAAGGCGTCGCCATCAGGTCGCAGAGTGCCATGAAACCGAAATCCGAGATCGAGTCGCCGATCCCGACAATCAACCGCCCTGGATCCGAACGGCGCGCGTCATCCACGAGGCGTTCGCACGCCAAGCGCTTGGAGATGCAGGCCGGGATGTAGGCCATGTTGTTGCCGTTGCGGTGGAGGGTCCACCCCGCCGGGGCGGCTAGCGCATCGGCGAGTGCGGCGAGCCCATTTCCGTTCTCGTCGGCGTTGTCCTTGAAGACGGTGTAGGCTCCGATCCCGTCCTCTTCGACGATCCACGAGCGGAGCTCTAGTCCGGTTTCGAGAGCGATTTGCCGCCCGCGGTCGAGGAGGAAATCCAAGTCCCTTCTTGCGGCGGCAAGCCCTCGCGCGATTTCGGCACGCCATGCGGTGTCCACCTGCCCGCCCGGCAACAGCACGACAGCGCCATTCGCGAGAACGGCACCATGCGGAAATGGAAGCCTGACCCGCGTGAACGCCTCGCTTCCTCGCGCCGTGACTGGAACGAGCTCGGTCGTCTCGCTGAGCCACATGAAGAGATTGGATTGAGCGCGCGTCGCGTAGGAGTGTCGCCCGTTGGACGCTTCCGCGGTCAACGTAAGATGCCCAGCCTCCGCGGACGGGCATTTCCGTCCCGATTGGAACAGCGTGTCGTCGAGATCCACGAGAACGAGGGGGCGGATCACGAGGCGGCCTCGGACAGGATGGTGAGGGCAGGGCCGAGAGCGCGCACGAATACCGGATCGACACAGCCCGCGGCAGTTTCGGTGCAAAGCAAGATGTGGTCGTACGCGGCCGGATCGACGTTGTAGGCGAAGTTCGGGATCCCGATGCCGTACGAGTCCCGAAAACACAGGGCCGAGCCGATGGCATGGCCAAGGGCAATGGGCGAACGCGTCACGGCCGAGAAACGGACATGACACCCTGCCGCTTCCAGCGCCTCGGCTATGAGGAAGGGGCGCCAGACATGCTCACTCGTTCCCAGTACGAGGATGCGGCCGCCGGACTTCAAGTCGGGGACGGCCGCGACGTCGGGATGACGGTGGATCCCCAACCGCCCCCAATCACGGCTTGGGTTCAAAGGGAAGGTACCGGACGCCGTCACGTCGACGTGGGGCATGCACGGGACGGATGCACCGGCGCATGGCGTCCAAGTAAAGCGTCCCGAAAGCAGGCTCGCGATGTCGACCCGCTCCCCCCAATCTTCGCCGGCCTTACCGCCGGACCAGTCCGTGATGGTGGCGAGCACGACCCTGCGGATGCTTCCGAGGCCCGCTTCGTTGAGTGACGCCCGCAGGTTGGAAAGCGTCCGGCCGGTGGTGATTTCGTCATCCACGAGGATGAGGGACCGCGCTTTGGCAACCATGTCGCGCAGGGTCTCGGCAACGGGTTGGTGCACGAGGTGGGACGTCGCGTGACTGTGGTCCTCGGAGAACCGGGCGAGGATCGGACCGCCGAGCGGGTGTCGCGTGCTAGGGAGATAGACCGCATCGTCCCGCCCGGTGAGACGACACCACTCCCTGTGCACGCCGGCACCCAAGCCGATGGCGGTCTCGGCCATCCCCATCACCAACACGGGTCCGGGAAGGTCGAAGGAGACCTTCGCCGCTAAGCCTGCAAAGGTCGACCGCATGACGGAGGGGGCAACTGGGATATGACGGCCCAGTACGCATGACACGAAGAGGAACGCTCGCTTCGGATTCCGCCGTTGGGCGAAGCCGAAAAGATCCTCGGGCGGGACATCCGAGGCATGGACTTCAACCGCAATGCGCCCCGTGGGCAGGTCCGCATGGAAGTCGACGCGGAAATCCGTGGTGGGCTGCTCGATGGCGACCTCGATCATTGGGGGATCCTGCGAACGGCTTCCGGCGGCGCGATCCGCAGGTGGCGCCAGCGGCGGTACAGGTAGGCGAGCCAAGCGATCACGGCAGCGAGGATTGTAAAGAATGCGATGTTGAACCAGGGCACCGGCACGTAGCCACGCGGGACGCGGCGGATAGCCGTGACATTGGGAAACATCGAAAGCAGGTTCACCCGCCAGCCATAGGACGTAACGAGGGCGTAGTTGCCGTCCTGTGATGCGTCGGAGGCGATTGACGCTGCGGTCGACTGGACATCAGCAGAGTTGAACTTGAAGTAGAATGGAAAGCCCCAGCCGGTATCCTCGTTGTGGTATACGTGCTGTCGCCGTGTATCCGGATCTTCGGTGAAGATCTGGTAGACCCCCGTCGTTCGATCCTTCTTGCCACGCCCTTGCAGATAAACGTCCGAGTTCAGCACCCGAACGAGGCGATGGGACGGCAGGTAAAAGTCTAACGCAAGCCCTATAGGGGCCATGATGATCACGGTCGCCGCAGCGAGAGCGATGCGGCGGCGGACCTTGCTTCGGGGACCTTGAATTTTCATGAGGCGTCCACTCTGTCGTCCGGCCGTACGCAAGCGGCAGGCTCCGCTTCCGCCACGTGTGCGGTGCCAAACGGCATCTGGAAGGGCGTCCCCTCGAAAATTGCGGTACGGGTTATGACCGTCACCGTCTCGCCTCCAATCGCCACACGGCACCGCGTGCGATACGGGCGACTCCCGCCACATCAGCCTCCGGCCGGTCGTCGTTCGCCAACAAAGCGCTGAGGCCGGCTGCCTCGACGAGGGCCTGGGCGAGGCAGCCCCGTACAGCGAAGTTCACGTTCTGCGCTCCTTGGAGCGAAGCCGTTACGACGCCGATGACGCGGCCTCGGGTGTCGAGGACAGGCCCCCCGCTCGACCCACCTTGGATTGGCGTCGTGATCTGCAGGATCCGCGCATCCTCCGATGGACCGAGGAGCCCGGATACCGATCCATTCGCGACCTGCGGACCCGACCCCAGGAAACCGGCGAGTGGATAGCCCAAGGTGATCGCCGTCTCGCCAAGAGATGGACCGTGACCGGTCCGGAACGGCAAGGGTGTGCCAGCGACATCGGCCTGCAGGCGCACCAGCGCGAGGTCGCAATTGGCATCGATGATGACAGGCTCCGCCGACGTGCGCCCCTCGAACCCCGCGGCTACGAGAGTGCGCGCGCCTTCGACGACATGAGCATTGGTGATCATCAGCCCCGGAGCTACGAGAAAGCCGGTACCGGTCCAGGCGGGGGCTCCGGCAGACCTCTCGTCGGATGGGGGTGGAACTGGCGGAAGCGGCACCGGCTCGCCATCGTCGTCGATGATGACGCCATGGAGCCGCCCCAGGTAGGCAAGCCCGCGCGAGGTGCCTTCGGAGAGTGCTCGCAGCTTCCAGCCACCCCCATGCCGATACAGGCGGGCAAAGACGATCTCGGTAAGGCGCCCGACATCGGCCGCAGGCGTCAGAACGGATCCGTCGACGGTGAACCGAGCTTCGGCGGCAGCAGATAACGTTCGCACGCCACGCACCGCGTACACAACGAGCAGAACGCTGTCCGTGCCGCTTCCGAGCGCTTCCAGATCGACCTCACGACGTCCAGCGCCGAAATCCAGCAGATAATGACGTGGTGGCGAGCCAAGATGCCAAGGCAGAGCTGGCGACGGGCCCTGCGGGATCGCTGCCAGAGCGAAGCCTGATGGGAGGCCTATTGCCTCGAACTGGACGCGGGGGGCCGCGATAGGACGGTTCTGGCCGATAATGAGGCTCGTGCCCATGCTACGCCCTCAGGCGACGAAAGTGATCCATCGCCGCGTTTGATGCCCCACGACCAGCAACGCGATGCCATATCGTTACATCAAGAAGCAATGCTCGCGCGTAGCAGCGATCAAATTCATTAAATAGATGCATTTTTGCAATCGGGCTCCTGGTGTCGTTTTGACAATTGGGTCGATGCGCCTATCAAATGATCATTAAAACATCGCAGTGCTTGTGTGAATTTAGAAAAACAACGCCAGTAAGCAGCTTGACAGGACAATACAACCAAGTAGGTTTCGCCCGCAAGCGGCCGTGGGTAGCGATCCCTGAGCCGTATCGGGGTTGGGGCGCGATGGCCGTTTCGTTGACCAAGGGCAGTTCGATCTCGCTCACCAAGCAAGCTCCAAGTCTCGCAAGGATCAGTATGGGCCTCGGGTGGGATCCCGCGAAGAAAGGTGGCGGGTTCCTAGGCAAGCTTTTTGGCGGCGGCGGCAGCGATTCCATCGACTTGGATGCCTCTTGCCTAGCCTTCGCAGGCGGGCGCCATGTCGATACCGCCTATTTTGGCCGCCTCGACATCCTTGGTGGCGCGATCCACCACAATGGCGACAATCTGACGGGCGACGGCGATGGCGACGATGAGGTGATCGATATCGACACCACGCGCCTACCTGCGGAGATCGACGCCCTCGTTCTGACCGTGAACTCCTTTCGCGGCCAGACCTTCGATGAGGTCGACAACGCCTTCTGCCGGGTCGTGGACCAATCCAATGGCAGGGAGCTCGCTCGCTTCACTCTGGCGGAGAAGGGGCGCCACACCGGCGTCGTCATGGCCGTCCTCCGTAGGGCCGGCAGCTCGTGGGACATGCAGGCGATAGGCCGGTCCGCACACGGACGTACGGCGGCCGATCTTGTCGGGCCTGCCCGGGAATGTCTCTGAGCCGGGTCCCCTCAGGAAGAGCGCCGACATGACCACTCTCACGATGGGCGGGAACGCCCCTGTGCCCAGCGGCGACCTCATGGTTGTCGTGGAATGGGCTTCGACACCGGGTCTCGACGAAATCGACGCAGCCGCCTTCCTGCTTGGCGCGGACGGGCGCGTGTCGGGTGACGCGGACATGATTTTCTATGGCCAGAAAGGCGATGGCGCCGTTCGCTTCGAGCGCGTACCCGGCCATGTGCCCGACCGTGACGCTTCCGTCTTCCACATCAAGACGGCGCTACTCCCGGATCGCGTTCAGCGGGTGGCATTCAGCGGGACGATACACGGTGCCCGGGAAACCGGGATGCATTTCGGAAAGATCGCAGGCCTCCGCATCTCCGTTCAATCGGCACAAGGCGATGCTGTCGCATTCATTCCACCTCCGGCCTCCAACGGCGAGACCGCGTTGGTTCTCGGCGAACTCTACCGCCGGGACGCAGGCTGGAAGTTCAAGGCGGTCGGACAGGGTTTTGCCAGCGGCCTTGCCTCTCTTGCGAGTGCCTACGGCGTCGACGTGGAGGATGCCGCAGTTGCATCTCCGCCGCCGGCACCCAAGCCGCAACCTGTCGCCCCTGCACCCGTCTCGCCACCGACACCGAAGCCGATCAATCTTTCCAAGGTCAGCTTGACCAAGGAACGTCCGACCGTTTCGTTGGAGAAGCGGTCGGACTACGGAGATGTGACGGTCAACCTCAATTGGAGCAGGGCAAAGACCGGCGGACTTTCCGGGCTGCTCCAGCGCGGTGGTGGCGGGATCGACCTGGATCTCGGTTGCCTCTACGAGTTGACCGACGGATCGATCGGTTGCGTCCAGGCGCTGGGGAACAGTTTCGGCCGGCTCGACCGGGAGCCATTCGTGGCCCTCGATTCCGACGACCGCTCCGGCGCTTCCGTCGACGGCGAGTGGATGCGGGTGAACGGCCGGTACTTCACCAACATCCAGCGCCTGCTCGTTTTCGCTTTCATCTACGACGGCGTGCCCAACTGGGCTCGCACCGACGGTGTGGTGACCGTGCGGGTCCCGGGCGAAGGCCCCGTCGAAGTTCGTATGGAAGAGGGATCGAACGCCAAACGCATGTGCGCCGTGGCGTTGATCGAGAACGACGCAGGCCGGATGCGGATCTCCCGGGAGGTCGCGTACTTCCGAGGGCACGACGACATGGATACCGCTTATGGCTGGGGGCTACGCTGGAAAGCGGGTTCGAAGAACTGAATTAACTCGCCGCCTGACAAGTTTTCGCGGCGGACACACGCAACGTTTCGAGGGATAGCGGAACGATGAGCGCACTGAATTGGATCAAGGCACAAGGCGAGGCAGCATCGTCTGCGCTCAAGGGCGAAATCGCCCGCTTCAATAATCGAAAGTTCATGCAGGGCGCAGTCGCCATCGGGGTGGCCATCGCCGCGGCGGACGGAACTATCGACCAGGACGAGAAGCGCAAGCTTTATGGCGTGTTCCAGAACCTGGAGGCTTTGAAGGCTTTCAAATGGGACACCGTGCAGCCGCTCTTCGATGAGCTGAAGGGCAAGTATGACTTCGACGCCGAAATCGGTCTCGCAGAGGCGATGAAGTACGTCGGGGCACTTCGCAATGACCCAGCCGCGGCCCGCCAGCTGATCCGTATCGGCATCATGGTCGGCGGTGCGGACGGCACCTTCGACGCCAAGGAGAAGGACGTGGTGCGTAAAGCCTGCCATGAGCTTGGCCTGTCGCCGGCCGACTTCGAACTTTGAAAGGGTGAAGAGGGGACCCTGGAGGAGGCGTCTCCTCACCAGAGTATCGTTCCGGGTCCAGGGCCACGATCGGGTCCTGTCAACGACGGGCGCTCCGAGGGCGCTCCCAGCAATTCACGAGAAAAGGGGATCAAGATGGCCGTGAGCCTCAGCAAGGGCGGCAATGTCAGCCTGTCCAAGGAAGAACCAAATCTTTCCAAGATCCTAATCGGGCTTGGCTGGGATAATCGCAAGACGGATGGGAAGGATTTCGACCTCGACGCTTCGCTCTTCATGCTCAGCGATGCCGGCCGGTGTTCGAATGACGCAGGGTTCATTTTCTACAACAACAAGGAATCGGCCGACGGGTCGGTGAAGCACCACGGGGACAACCGCACCGGCGAGGGTGACGGGGACGACGAGAAGATCAGCGTCGTTCTCGGCAAGGTCGGCTCCGATGTGCAGAGGCTTGCAGTCACCGTGACGATCCATGAGGCGAGCGAGCGAGGCCAGAATTTCGGTCAGGTCCAGAACGCGTTCATTCGTGTGGTCAACGAGGACACCGGGCGCGAGATTGCCCGCTACGATCTCGGCGAAGACTATTCGACGGAGACCGCGATGGTGTTCGGCGAAATCTATCGCCACGGCGGCGAGTGGAAGTTCAAGGCAATCGGACAAGGCTACGCGGGTGGCCTGAAGGCCATGGCAACCCAGTACGGCATCAACGTCGGCTGATTGCCGGTTTTGCCACCATCGCGCTCTTCTGGAGCGCGCCCCAGTCCGCCCCCGTCCCACCAGTCATCCGACGCACGACCCAAGAAGGGATCGCACCATGCCTGTGAACCTGAGCAAGGGGGGCACCGTCTCGCTCTCCAAGGAAGCCCCCGGCCTCGCTGCCATTCTCGCTGGCCTCGGGTGGGATAACCGCGTCTCGGACGGCAAGCCCTTCGACCTGGATGCCTCCGTGTTCCTGCTCGGAGCCGACGGGAAGTGTGCCGGTGACGCGGCGTTCATCTTCTACAACAACAAGAAGTCTGCCGATGGTTCAGTCGAGCATATGGGCGACAACACGACGGGGCAGGGCGACGGCGACGACGAAGTCGTGAAGATCGATCTTGCCAAGGTTCCCGAAGCGATTACGCGCCTCGTGTTTGCCGTGACGATCCATGAAGCGAAAGAGAGAAGCCAAAATTTCGGGCAGGTGCAAAACGCCTACATCCGCGTGGTCAACCAAGCCGGGGGCGCGGAACTCGCCAAGTACGATCTATCGGAAGACGCCTCGACCGAGACCGCGATGGTGTTCGGCGAGGTTTATCGCCACAACGGCGAGTGGAAGTTCAAGGCTGTCGGACAAGGGTTCGCGGGCGGCCTCGGGGACCTTGCCCGGTCCTACGGCATCAACGCCTGAGAGCCGAACGGTGGCCGCGTCTTCTCCAGGAGCGCTGCGTAGCCTCGCGGCGATCGCAGCAGGTTCGGCAGCCGCTGGCTTCGGCTGGAGCGCAGGGCGCGACATCTACCGTAAGGGCAAGGAATGGATCCTGCCGGTCATCGCCTTCGTGGCGGTGGCCGGAGGGTCTGGCTACGCAGCGTGGAATTTATCGAGGGGGCACCACTCGCCATCGGTCCTCCGCGTAATCGGTGCGATGCTCGCTGCGGCGGGAAGCTTGACCCTCTGTGTGATCCTGGTCGCCGTCCTGGGCCAGCCACAGCCGGGACGGCCGAATTCGGGTGCTGGAGGGCTCCTCGGTATCGCCCTCTTGGTCCATGCGGCTTCGGCCGTGATCGGGCTTCTCGTCGGCTTGGCGCAGCGAGGAAGGCGGGTACGCGCGTTCGCCCTCGAACGAGACAACCTTGCTTTCATGGACGCCCATGGCATCCGTGATGTTGGAGGTCGCGAGGAAACGTTCGTCGACGCGGTCGGCAACGAACTCAAGCTCGACGATGTCCGGCGGGATGCCATGGTCTTTCGCGTCCAGGGTCGACGCGGCGCTCGGGCCTATGTCGACCTCGATGCCTCCGGCCGAATGATCGCTTACAGGCCGCCCCCGTAACGGCAGGCGCAAGCGTAACCAAATCGGGGCCGAGTAAAATCTTAAGCTGCCCCGGCATGCGCCGAACCAGTAACATGCGGAGGCCGTCGTGGCCGCGAATTTGAAGTATTTCCGGTACGCCATCGGGCTGTCGGCCCTGATGTTCGTTGCCCTCGCTTTCGCGGAAGGAGGCGTGGCACTCTTACCCTTGGCGATGGTCCTGGCCATCATGGAATTGGCTGTCAGTTTTGATAACGCCATCGTCAACGCCAAGGTGATGGAGCGGATGTCACCGTTCTGGCGGCAGGCTTTCATCACGGTCGGCATCTTCATCGCTGTCTTCGGGATGCGCTTCTATCTACCCATCCAGATCGTCAGCTGGCTCGGTGGCCTTTCCCTGTCAGAGGCCTCGCGCTTGGCCTACGCCGATCCGGGACGGTTCGCGCAGATCCTGATCTCCAGTCACGCGATCGTATCGGGCTTCGGCGGCGCGTTCCTGATGATGATCTTCCTGAAATTCTTCATCGACTCCGAGCGCGAGGGGAATTGGCTCCCAGGGGTCGAGTCCGTGCTGGGCCATCTCGGCCATCTGGAAGGCATTCAGATTCTGATCACGGGCGTGGCGGCCGGCTTCACTGCCTACCTGATGCCCGAGGGGAAGGGGGTCGCGTTCTTCGTTGCCGCGATGGCCGGCATCGGGACACACATCACCGTCGACCTCATCAAGGAAGGCCTTGAGGCAATCGACCTTCGTATGCAGGAGAGGTCGGGTGCCACTGGCGGACAGGCCCTGGCGACAGGCGGCCTCGGCATGTTCCTTTACCTGGAAATTTTCGATGCCAGCATGTCGTTCGATGGCGTGATCGCCGCCTTCGCCATCACGAACAACATTCTCGTCGTGGCTGTGGGGCTTGGCGTCGGTGCGGTTTTCGTACGCTCACTGACGCTTCTGTTCTTCGACACCAAGTCGCTGGCAGAGTACCGCTACTTGGAGCCGGGCGCGTTCTGGGCGATTGGAGGCTTGTCCGCCTTCATGTTCATCGCCGCCGTGACGCACGTGCCGGAGTGGCTGATCTCTGCCTATGGTGGTGCTGTCATCGTGATCGCCTTCATCCACAGCGTCGTTGCCAATCGCGGAGACTCCGCTCGAAATGCCGGTCTGGGCCTATCGGAAGCCGTCGAACGAAAGATCGGATCTCCGGAAGCCAGCCGGGCCTCGGCGTAGTCATGTCCTGAGCAGCAAAGAACAGCGGACGAGGCAGAGGTCCGACTTATGCTGACCGCACTCGCGCGCGGACTGTCTGGATCTCACGGATCGGACTGCCGTCGAGGGGAGGGAGCTTCACTTTGGCGACCGCCCTTCGGGCTCGCTGCATCGTCGTCCCTTCGCTGTACACGTCCAGTGTGATCGAACCGTGCTTGTGGCCGACGATGGCGGAGATCATCGCGGTCGCAACCCCGGCCTGCTCGGCCCGCGAGATGAACCAACGCCGGAAGCTGTGGAAGTTCACGCGGGCGCGTCGCTTCCCTGCCACGACCTCGTCCACGCCGACGAGACGCCTGTAATCGGTGAAATGGTTGGAAGCCTTGAAGGGGCGCTCGCGCATGGAGCCGACCTTCCTCACCGGCGGCCACTCGGGAAACAGGTCGTCCTCGGGAGCCTTGCCCTGGCAACGCTTGGCGATGACAGGTTCCAGAAGAGGGTGGATCGGCACGTAGCGGGCGTGCGTCTCCGTCTTGCGCGCCTGGAACAGGATGACGCGGTTGGCGGTGTCCTGGACCTTGAGGTCTACGATCGCGTCGAGACGCGCCCCGGTCAGTGCACCGATGTACATGAGGTCGAGCATGTGGGGGGAGGCGGGCCCAAGCAGCAACTTGGCGACCTCAGTGTCTGTGAATGGACGCTCTTCCTCGCCGGACTTCGGGCCTGTTTTCCGAAGAGCGACGCCGACCCAGGGATTCGAGGCGGCGACCTCGGTCACGGTTGCCAGGTAAGCCCAGAACGAGGATAGCCGCGACAGGTACTTGTTGCATGTCGCCGGTGCGACGTCGGCGAGCGTGGGCAATCTTTTTGCGAAGGCGTGCGCGCGCAGAGGGGTGATGCGCTCGATCTCTGGGTCAACATTCTCATTCTGGAGCCATTGTAGGAGAAGCCGAAGAGATCGTTCGTCATCGGCCTTCGTCCGGGCCGCGACCTGGGATCCCTTCAAATACTCCTCATGGAACTCGGCGAACGGAGTCCCGGCCTGATAGGCAATGCGCCCGAAGCGCCGGGCCTCCGCGACATCCTCCGGCTTGTTGATCCATCCGAGCCCGGGGCCGTCATCATCGATCGCAGGCAGTTCGACGGGCATGGCGTTCCGTGTCCGGATCTCGACGGTCCGTTCCGAGATGATCTGATGGTACTCGTCCCAGTCCTCCCGCGAGGTGTTGCGCTCCTTGGCCTCCCGGGCCCACTTCGCCAGTTCCATCGCCTCCCGGGTCGTCGACTGCTTCTGACGACCGACCGTGGTGAGGGCCTCTTGGATCTGGGCCTTGAAGCGGGCGATGTAGGGACCTTTCAGAAGATTGGCGGTCCGCAGGGAATCGGTGCCGAGATCGTGTCGAAGCTTCGGTCGCCCGATGATGTCCTTGACTGCGGCAGGCACGTTCACGCTGACACGCCAATGCCTGCCATGCTGCTCAAGGTAGGCTCGATCGACGGAGGCGCGGCGCGGCATAGGGTACTCGCCCAGGGAATAGACCCGGTTAAGACCCATGCCTCGCCCCCAAAACGGACGCAAGGACAATGACTTCGTTGTTGTAGAAGGGGTTAACCGATCCTTGGGTAAGGCTCCCCTCAGCTCCACCAGGTTCCCCCCAATTCACTGGGGAACCGGTGGCTTTTTAAGATCAGCACCTTAGCGCCCGACAGTGATGCACAAACGTGCTACACAGGTGCATCGACGAGGTGCCGAAAAACCACCACCTTCAGGACCGAGGCGGTGTCTGGCATTACCGGCGACGCGTCCCTAACGACTGCGTGGCTGCCATCGGCCGCAGCATAATTTTCACATCGCTCGGCACCCGTGACCGCAAGGAGGCGCGGCATCGTCGGGATGTGAAAGACGTCGAATGGAATGCGCGTTTCATCGAGCAAGTCACGCCGTGCTCAGCCATCAGGCGCTGGCAGGCTTCGCTTGTGTAGTGCGAACCCTGATCCGAGTGATGCAGCAAGGCATCCGGCTTGCCCCTGCGCCAGATCGCCATGACGAGCGCATCCGTGACGCGTTGCGCCGTCATGCTGGCCTGCATCGACCAGCCCACGACACGGCGGGAGAACAGGTCGATGAAGGCAGCGACGTCGAGCCAGCCCTCTGCGGTCCAGATAGACGCGAAGTCGGCGATCCATTTCCGGTTCGGGGCATCAGCCGCGAACCGCCGCTCCAAGAGATCGGGCGAAGCGGCAGCCCGCTCACCCTCGTCCTTCGGCAGCCCCCCCCCGCCTTGCGGCCGCGCCCGCAAGGCGTTCGCGCGCATGATCCGCTCGATGCGGCGCAGCCCGCACGATACGCCCTCGGCCAGCACATCGCGCCTCGCGACAAGCGCTATCATTACGATCGCCACGCACAGCTTCGTGCCCATCTGGCCGACTTCGTCAGCGCCTACAACTTTGGCCGCCGCCTGAAGACCCTGCGGGGCCTCACTCCCTATGAAGCCATCTGCAAGGCATGGTCTGCCGACCCAGGCAGATTCAGGTCAGACCCGCTCCACCAGCCGGGACCAGACATCCAACTTCGAAAGGCTGGATGAAATGAACACCAGAGACATTAGGACATCGGGAGGGCACATTCCCTTTCGGCCTGCAATCCGATTACTGCGGTTTGCGCGCTATTGAACGAAACAGGTGCAGGGTGCCAGGCAGGGAGAAATTTCATAAAAATATTTGCAATTACTGAAAACAACTCGCCGGACTTTAGGTAAACACCAAAAGTCCGGCGCAATAAAAGTCTTTTTAGTCTCTGCCGGTGCATTACCATCGATACGAGATCGTGCCGAAGACATTCAATGGTTCGCTGTAGCGGCAGCCATTTGCGGTCACGCAGGTGACATACGCGTGATCGAGGATGTTTCGAAGGTTTAACTGAGCGCGCCAACCGTTCAGGGTCGGATCCGCAACGCCGAAATCGTAGGTTCCCACGAGGTCGAACAGAGTTGCGGCGCGGGTATCGAAGCTGACCCCGCCCGAGATGTTGGCACTTCCGACATAGCGCACGCCGCCACCGAGCCGCAGCCCGGCGATTCCGAACAGGCCCATGTCATAGGTGCCGAAGACGGCCGCTTGATGGTAGGGGACGAGATCAATTCGTTGGTTCAGGGCCGCCGGATCGGTGGTGCGCACTTGCCGTGCGTCTGTATAGGAATAGGACGCCACAGCCTGAAGCGGTCCATAATTCGTCCGTACTTCCGTCTCGAAGCCTTGTGAGCGGACGCGGCCCGTCTGAATACTAAAAGCGGGGCTAACGGGATCCGCCACCAGCGCGTTCTGCTGATCGATCTGATAGACGGCGGCACTGACGAGAGTGTTGGCCCCTGGAATATCCCAGCGCAGCCCACCCTCGTACTGCTCGCCCGTCGTCGGCTGGAACGGGTTACCGTTCCGATCCGTGAGGGCGAAGGTTTGGAAGGATTGACTATAAGAGACGTAGGGCGCCAGCCCTTGATCGCCGAGATAGAGCAGCCCGAGTCGCCCGCTGAAGGCGCTGTCGGTCTGCGCGAGCTGAGCGGCGGTGCGGTAGGTCAGCACTTGCGTGCTGGCAAAATCCTGCCGGCCGCCGAGGAGGAGCACGAAGCGATCAAACTTGATCTGGTCTTGGACGTAGAGACCGACCTGATCGAGCGTGCTCTTCGAGCCGTTGTTGCGCGCGTAGTTGATGACGGGACTGCCGACCCCGTAGACTGGTGCGTAGACGTTGAGGTTGCTCGCGGTGCCGGAAAAGCGCTCAGAGTTGAGGAAGCTGTGGTAGTAATCAATACCGGCCAGCAGGGTATGGCTGGTCTCACCGAAAACGAATTTTGTCTCTAGCGAGGTATCGGAGGCGATACCTGTGGCATTCTCGTTGCGCAAGCTGACACCGCGGGTCGCGACCTGCCGATTAGCCAGGAGTGAAGTCGGCAGGATGTAGTCCCAGTCGACGCCGGACTGGTAGTAGCGTAGGGCGTGACGCAGCCTCACGTTGTCCGAGAAGGCATGGTCGACTTGGTAGCCGATCGCCCCGGAGCGGGCATCGAAGCGATCAAAGCTCGGTTCGCCGTAGAATCGATTCACTGCGAATCGTGGGAGGGATCCGTTCGGGAGCAGCACGCCGACCGCCGAGAGCGGGGGCTGGAAACGTGTGTTGATCTCCTGATAATAGCCAAGCAATGTGACGGAGGTGGCGCTCGATGGACGCCAAGTGATCGCAGGAGCGATGTAACGCTTGTCGTCCGGCGTGAAGGCAAGATAACTGTCACTGTCGCGGAATAGACCGGTCAACCGGTAGGACCACTCCCCGTCGGGCGTGAGCGGACCGGTGAAGTCGCCCGATACCTCCTTCCGGTTATATTGTCCGATGGTGACATTAAGCTCATTGTAGGGCGTCTGGAGCGGGTGTTTGCTCACGGCGTTGACGATGCCGCCCGGTGAGAGCTGGCCGTACAGGATCGAGGCGGCGCCCTTGAGCACTTCGAGGCGCTCCAGCCCGTAGGGCTCCTGTGTTCCGTCGTAGACGCCCGACTGAAGCTTCAATCCGTCGCGCAACAGGCCTTGATTGCCCGTCTCCACGGGGAAGCCGCGGATCGTGAAGCCGTCGGAGGTCCTGGCAAAGCCGCCAACGGCTTGGCTGGCGATGCCCGGCGTGTAGGCGAGCGCCTGAGCGAGCGACGTCGCTCCTTCGTCCTGGATCTGGCGGGCGCCGACGACATTCACCGTCTGGGGTGTCTCGATGATGGGTGTGTCGGTTTTCGTCCCCGAAGCGCTGACCCGCGCCACGTACCCACGCACGGGGCCGTTGGCGCGTTCCCCCGATGCTTCGCCCTCGACGGAGAGCTGGTCCAGAACAACTTCCGCGGCCGCGGCGCCTGGGGCGGCACTCCAGTCCGCCCGGTAGATCGCGACCGTCTCCTCATCCGTGAAGCGGTGGACGAGGCTCGTCCCGGCCAGGATTTGGGCGAGGGCCGCTTCGGGCTCGTAGAAGCCATGAACCCCTTGGGTCCGGGGGGCCTTCAGCGCCTCTGTCGCAGCCACGAGCCTGAGTCCGGTAGCGCTTTCCCAAGCCGGGAGGGCGGCAGAGAGCGCGCCGGCGGATATGTCGAACCAGATCGCTGCTCGTCCCGCATCCACCGGACCAGCCTGCGGAACGCGGACCGTTTTGGCTTCGGCTGCGCCAGTGAGCAACAGGATCGCGAGGGGCCAGGACGCGTACGGGCGGGAGATAGGGCGAGGCTCTTGCCGAGGAATCATGATGCCGGGGCTTCGTGCACGATGGTCTGATGAGGGACCGGCGTGTGGGCGGTCTCTTCATCCAGGACGACGGCTCGCTCCGAATGCCCACCGGACCGATCACATTTTCCTATCATTGCGCGGGAAGCCGGATCTCGACGGGGATCGCCCGAAGTGAAGAATGGGGTGCCCGGCAATCACGGAATGGATCGTCCCGCTCCTGCCTTCCCGATGCGGGCCGGATCCGGGCGGATCAGCGTCAGGAGCGGCAACCGGAGGATCCGGACCGGCAAGGCGACCTCGATGGCATCGAGCATTCTGTCGCTGTCGGCCGTCGAGAAGGTGCCGGTGAGGCGCAGTGCCTCCAGGCTCCGGTCCGTCACCAGGATGCGGCCGCGGCGATAGCGGGTCAGCACCGTCGCAACCTCGCCGAGGGGCTGGCCATCGAAGACCAGATGCCCCTGCCGCCACGCGGTCCGAGCACGCAGATCGACCTGCCGGATCTGGCCGATCTTCTCTTCCGCGTAGCTCACCTCCTGGCCGGCGAGGAGGTCGACCGCCTCAGCGTCCTGCTCGGCCATAGCCCGCACCCGGACGACGCTCTCGGTGACGAGGACACTGGTGCGTCCTCCCTCGCGATCGACGTCGAAGGCTGTTCCGAGGGCGCGTGCACTGCCGCCGTCCGCGATCACTTCGAAGGGGCGCGTCTTGTCCGGCTGCACGGCCACGTGGATGCGCCCCGTATACAGTCGCAGCTGCCGCCGGTCGGCCGTGAACGTGATGTCGAAGCTCGTGCCGCTGTCGAGATCGACCTGCGTGCCATCGGAGAGCGCCATCTCCCGCCGCTCGCCGACGGAAGTACGTGCGTCGGCAAGCCAGGAACGGGGCGGCCCGAAGGCGCCGCCCGCGAGGAGCCCGCCGGTGGCGAGGGCGCAGATCAGGAGGACGATCGCGCTTTTGGGCGGGCCGCGCCCGCGCCTGGGCAAAGCGCCACCGAGCAGACGCCAAAGCTCGGCCGCCCGGTCGGCGGCTTGGCGATGAGACGGATCCGCGTTCTTCCAAAGCTCGAAGGCTCGCTCAACCGCTGCACGATCTTCACCCGAATGCAGGCGCACCTGCCATTCGAGGGCCTGCTCCGTGAGCGGATCGAGGATGTCATCGGGTGTGGCTGCGTCGTCCGATGCATGCGAGGTCATGGAGAGGCCGGGACAGAAGCTACGTCACAGGCAGTAGACGACCGCCCCGCGCCTGCGAACACCGTCGATTGCAATGGCTGCAGGCAGCCGGCATCAGCTGGACGACGCGAGCGCTCCAAGACAGCGCCGGAGCGCGGCGAGGATGTCCTTGCCTACCATGGTCGAGGAGATGCCGAGATGCTGCCCGATCCGGGCGTGGCTCCATCCCTCGATACGGTTGAGCAGGAGCGCCTGCTGCCAGCGCGCGGGCATACCGTCCAAAGCTGCCCGCAGCAGCGCGTATTCCTGGCGCGCGGCGACGGCACGGTCCGCGAGCGGGGCCTGATCGGCGATGTCCATTATATCTTCGAGCGGAACCGGAAGCCCGCGCCGTCGATTCCGCCGCGCCGCGTCGATGGCGAGATTGGCGACGATCGCTCGAAGAAAATAGCGAGGGCTTTCGAACCGCCCGAAGTCATGCCCTCCGTTCCGGCCGGCCGCGAGGAAGCGAACGATCGCATCCTGAACCAGATCGGCAGCCGCGTCACGGTTGCGCAGCCGAGCGAAGGCCAGCGCATTCAGTTCGCCGTAGTAACGGCGCAGCAGCTGGTCCAGCGATTGATCGGCATTGGACCCAAACGCACGATCTTCGGCCTGCGCGCCAGATGCGGGCATGACGGCGCTCTCCCGACAATCAAGATAGGAGACGAAGCGCAGATCGCCGGTTTGCATTCAACATCAATAACTTAGATCTGTTTTAAACTCCGCTGTCGTTGAGTGCCGTCGAACATCGATTTTACGGCCATGCCGCTGACTCCGTTGCCGAAAGACGCCTGACGTTCCTGAGGCTGTTCTGCTTGCTCGTCGGCTTTTCGAAAGGGGCTGTCACATCCCGGCCACAGAGCTGCGGCGGCTGGTGGCCGTCCGGGCGGGTCACGCGTCTTATTCCTCGACTCCGGCTTTCGGCCGGAGCGGATCAAGATGGGCGCCGGGCGTATGAGACGCAGCTTCCGACAGTCGATGGCGTGGCTGCATACGTGGTCCGGTCTCGTGATTGGCTGGCTGATGTATGCCGTCTTCGTCACCGGCACGGCGAGCTACTACAAGGCCGAGATCTCCCACTGGATGCGCCCCGAAATACGGGTGCAGGCGCCAGTCGATCCGGGCTCCGCCGCCGAGCTGGCCATTGCCGCGTTTCGCCTGCACGCACCCGAGGCCAAGCAATGGTTCGTCCGGCTGCCAAACGCCTCGGACAGCACGATCGGCCTGCAATGGCGTGGGAAGGGCGGGACGCGCGAGAGCCTGATTCTCGACTCGACCACCGGCATCCCGGTCCCGGTGCGCGAGACGTTGGGGGGCGAGTTCCTCTACCGTTTCCACTACGAACTGCACATGCCCCCGCTCTGGGGACGCTGGATCGTCGGCAGCGCCACGACGATCCTGATCGTCGCTCTCATCAGCGGCGTCGTCACCCATCGCCGGATCCTGGCGGACTTCTTCACCTTCCGGCCCCGAAAGGGCGGCCGCCGGGCCTGGCTCGATGCGCACAACGTGTTCGGCGTCCTGGCGCTGCCCTATCACCTCGTCATCGCCTATAGCGGACTCGTACTTCTCTCCCTGACCATGATGCCCTGGGGCGTGGTCGCGGCCTATCGCGGGGATGTGCCGCGCTTCGCTGTCGATCTCGGCCTCACGGCGATGCCGGCACGGCCTGCCACGGATCGCCCAGCCGAACTCGCTCCGATCGCCCCAATGATCGCGGCTGCCCGTCAGCGTTCGAGTTCGAAGCCCGAGCATCTCGTCATCGATAAGCCGCGGGACGCCAACGCCACGGTCACGATCCTGATGGAACAACCGCGTGGGCTGGCGCATCGCCATCCGCAGATCGCCTTCGATGGCGTGAGCGGAGCCGTGCTCGCGGAGTCGGCGCATCCGCAGCCTGCCGCACAGACCTATTTCGTACTGAACGGGCTGCATACCGCAGACTTCGCAGCCCCCCTCCTGCGAAGTCTCTATGCCTTGTGCGGATTCATGGGAGCGGCCATGATCGCGTCGGGTTTGATCCTCTGGACGAACGCGCGTGCACCCTCGCGAGATCGGGGTCCATCCAGAACCGTACAGATCGTCCGCCATCTCAACATCGGCGTCATCGTCGGCCTTCCGTTCGCGATTGCGGCCTTCTTCGTCGCCAATCGTCTGCTCCCGCTCGACCTCGCCGATCGCGCGACTTCGGAGGTACGGATTTTCTTCGGCGCCTGGATCCTGCTCTTACTTCTGTCCGTCGTTCTCCAGCGCGGGCCAGCTTGGCGAACTGCGATCTATGTGACGGGTCTGCTCTACCTGATGATCCCAGTCGTCGACTTCTTTGCTGTCAGCAGAACGGAACACATAATCTATGGATTCGGCGGCCCGATGGCCGCGATCGGATTAGCGTGTTTTTGCGTTGGCTACAAAGTACGGAGAAATTGACCGTGCGCATGTGCGTTCTTGTGTAGCCTTGTGCGACGAGCAGAAGACGGGTCAAAGCCTCGCGGAAATCGACTCTGCGAGAGATGTCTGACCTCGCTTCATTACCAACTCCTCCGGCCCTAGCTGATCCTCTCAATCGGCCAGGGCCAAAGCCAGCCGGTCAGATCAACCTCATAGAACAGGCAAGACAGCACCCTCGCGAAACAGCCAAGCTTGTTCAGATAAATCAATCCACCCTCGACCCATCAGACTTTTTCTGATTCTCAATTTTTCGCAGAACCCTTTCGACACTTGCGACGTTTCGAGCCGTCTTAAGCCTCGGAGGTTACGCCATGAAGACGATTGCGATGGGTCTTGCTGCTCTGCTGATGAGCACGTCGGTCTACGCTCAAAGCGCCGCGACCGGTGGGTCCGAGCGCGGCGGGATGCGGGCCGGTGCCGAGCAATCCGCTGGGCCGTCCGGCGGACAAACCGGGATGTCGGGCAGCGAGCGCGGCGGCATGGGCGCCAAGGGCGGTGAGCGCAGCGCCGCCCGGGGCGATCGGGACGGGGGCGAGGCCGGCCGGGGCGGAGCGGATCGCGGCGACATGGCGCGCGGCGAGCGTGGTTCGGAGCGCGGCGCGAGCGACCGAACCGGCCGCGACAGAGCCGAGCGGAGCGACACCGTCCGCAGCAACGCGCGCGCCGAGCGGAGCGACCGGATCCAGGGTCGCACGCACGACCGCACCCATGTCAGCAGCCGCACCGATGTGCGCTCCACCACCGTCGATGGCGGCACTCGCCGCGAGGGCCGCTACGTGTTCATCGGCGGCCGGCGGATCGTGTACGGTTCGCCCGAGTATCGCCGCCTGATCGTCACCGAGCGCCGCAGCACCGGCCCGCGCCGCTATGTCGTCATCCGCGGTCAGCGCGTGATCTACGGCTCGCCGGAATATCGCCGCCTCGTCAGCGTCGGCGAGACGCGCCGCTTTGTGACGATCCGCGGCCAGCGCGTCGTGTACGGCTCGCCCGAGTACCGCCGCCTCTCCACCACCGTCTCGACCACCGAGCGGCGCGGCGGAACGGTCAATGCGGGCTTCCGCGAGCGCAACGAGGTCCGTGGGTCGGAGACCCGCACCGATCTGCGCAGCCGCAGCAGCGAGACCCGCGGAGCCGAGCGCAACGAGATGCGCAACTCCGAGCAGGCCCGCGGGGCTGAGCGCGGCGGTCGCTCGATGGAGCAGGGCCGCGGCGGCGAGGGCACGCGCAATGTCGGCATGCGCGGCGAGGGGAACGAGCGCGGCGGCGTCCGCAACGCCTCCGAGCGCGGCGGCGCCCGCAACGCCTCCGAGCAGGGCGGCGGCATGGGCAACACGGGCGGCAACCGCGGCAGCGAGCAGCGCGGCGGGATGCAGTCCGGTTCGCGCGGCGGCACCGAGGGCGGCGCCGGCATGAGCGGCCGCTGATCGGCTCCCGCCAGCGCGGGTTTCCAGAGGGATCATCCCTTTGGCGGGATGCCGGGGCAGAGCCTCGGCATTCCTCTGAGGTGACCCGTCTTACGGCTGCCGCAGGAAGTCGATCAACGCCGCGTTGACCGCCTCCGGCGCGTCATGCTGCACCCAATGGGTCGCTCGCGGAAAACGCTGCAGGCGGCCTCGCTCGCACAGGTGCAGGCTCGCCTCGGCGAGGCCGGTCTGGAGCGCCTGATCGCGCTCGCCCCACAGGATCAGGGTCGGCGCCGTGACCTTCGGCGGGTGCCGCTCGCGGGGCAGTTGAGCGAGCGCCCGATACCAGTTCAGCATCGCGGTGATCGCGCCGGGGCGCAGCCATTCGCGCGCGTAGACGTCGAGGTCGGCCTCGGGGAAAGTGCCGGGCTCGCTCGACCGGCGCATCAGCGCCCGCAGGAGGCGCCCCTCCCGCGCCGTCAGCAGTCGCTCGGGCAGCAGGGGAAGCTGGAAGAAGCCGGCATAGGCGCTGCGCAGGGCCTGCCCCGGATGGCGCCGGAGATAGGGGCCGAACACGCCCGGATGGAAGGCGTTCAGCGCAGCGAGCCGCTCGACCCGCTCGGGGTGGAAGCTCGCGACCCAGAACGCGACGAGCCCGCCCCAATCGTGCCCGACGAGGTTGAACCGCGCGAGCCCGCAGGCATCGGCGAGCGCGATCACGTCCTCGGCGAGCCGGTCGAGGTGGTAGGCGGCGATGCCCCTGGGCCGGTCGCTGAGGCCGTAGCCGCGCTGATCGGGGATGAGGAGGCGCAGGCCGCTTCCCGCGAGCGGTTCGATCTGGTGCCGCCAGCCGAACCAGAATTCGGGAAAGCCGTGCAGCAGGATCGTCGGCGCGCCGTCCGCCGGCCCCGCCTCGGCGACGTGCAGGCGCAGACCGCGGAGGTCGATGTGGTGATGGCTGACGGCCGGATCGGGCATGGGTTCAGGGATCCTCGCGCGATGTCGGGACAGAGATCCGTGCGGATGCCGGCACTCTGGCCAACCCGGTAAGAGGCGGCGCGGTTCGGGCGCGGCGCCAACCGGGGCGGAAGCCGCTATAGGGAGAGCATCGTCCCGAAAGGTGGCCGCCGGCTTTCGGAAAGAGGCGATGCAAAAACAAGGAGCGAGAGCATCGCCCTGGTTCCGATATCCAGGTCGACGCTCTCGCGTCCGATCACGGGAGACGCCCTTCCCCGATGCCGTTGCTCCGCTGCCTTCTCGCGCTCGCCCTCCTGTGGCCGGCCCTGTTGTGGTCCTGCCTCGCGGCGGCCCGGCCCTTCACCGACGCCGCCGGGCGCCGGGTCGAGGTGCCGGATCGAGCGCTCCGGGTGCTCGCCGCCGGCCCGCCCGCGGCGGTGCTGCTCTCCACCCTGGCGCCCGACCGGATGATCGGCTGGCCGCGGGCGCCGAGCCCGGAGGAGCGCGAATTCCTTAGCCCCGCGCTGCGCGACCTGCCCGCCACCGGGCGGCTGACGGGGCGGGGCGGCAGCGCCAATGTCGAGACGGTGCTGGCGCTCAAGCCCGACCTCATCGTCGATGTCGGCAGCACGGCGGCGACCTACGCCTCCCTGGCCGACCGGGTGCAGGCGCAGACCGGCATTCCCTACGTGCTGCTCGATGGGAGCTTCAAGGCGACGCCCGAGACCTACCGCACCCTCGGGGCCTTGATCGGCGCACCGGAAGAAGGCGAAACGCTCGCCGGCGAGTCCGAAAAAATCCTGAAGGGGGTGGCCGCAGCGGTGGCCGCGGTGCCGGAAGACAAGCGCCCGCGGGTCTATTACGGCCGCGGCCCCCGCGGGTTGGAGACGGGCCTGTCCGGCTCGATCAACACCGAGATCATCGAGGCGGCGGGCGGGCGCAACGTGGCCGGCGCCGGAGCCGGCGGGCTCGCCGCGGTCTCGCCCGAGCAGGTGCTGGTCTGGAATCCGGACGTGATCATCGCCCTCGATCCCGATTTTCCCAAGCTCGCCGCCGCCGATCCGCTCTGGAACGGGCTGAAGGCGGTGCGCGAGGGCCGCGTCCACGCGGTGCCGACGCTGCCCTTCGGCTGGGTCGATGCCCCGCCCGGGGTCAACCGCCTGATCGGCCTGCGCTGGCTCGCCGGCCTGTTCTTCCCGGAGCAATTCCCGCAGACGCTCGGCGACGCCGTGCGCGACTTCTACAAGCGCTTCTACCGGGTCGAGCTCACGCCCGAGCAGCTCGACCGCCTCCTGCGCGACGCCGCCGGACCGGGGCCGACCCGGTGAGCGAGGCCGCGAGCCCCGCCGCATCGACGCCATCCGCACGGCGGCGATTCCTCCCACTGGCGGCCCTGGCGCCGCTCGCTCTGATCCTCCTCGTGCTCGTCTCCCTCGGCATCGGCCGCTACCCGGTGCCGCTCGCCGACGTTTTCGGGGTGCTCGTCGCCAAGCTCTTCGGCCAGGCAACCTCCCTCGATCCCGCCGCGCAGACCGTGGTGCTGAACGTGCGCCTGCCGCGGGTGTTCGGGGCGCTCGTGGTCGGGGCCGGGCTCGCGGCGGCGGGGGCGACCTATCAGGGGCTGTTTCGCAATCCCCTCGTCTCGCCGGACATCCTCGGGGTTTCGGCCGGGGCGAGCCTCGGCGCGGTGCTCGGCATCGTGTTGGCCCTGCCGGTGGCGGCGATCCAGGGGCTCGCCTTCGTCGGCGGGCTCGCCGCGGTCGGCGCCGTCTACGCCGTCGGGCTGGCGGTGCGCCGGCACGATCCGGTGCTCACCCTCGTGCTCGCGGGCGTCGCCGTGGGTGCCCTGCTCGGGGCCGGGATCTCGCTGCTCAAGGTGCTCGCCGACCCCTACAACCAGCTCCCCGCCATCACCTTCTGGCTCCTCGGCAGTCTCGCCTCGGTCACCTCCGGCGACATCGCCGCGATCCTGCCGGCGATGGCCCTCGGCCTCGCGCCCCTGGTGCTGCTGCGCTGGCGCGTGAACCTGATGAGCCTCGGCGACGAGGAGGCCCGCGCCCTCGGGCTGGAGACACGCCGGCTGCGCCCGCTCCTGGTGGCGGGCGCGACGCTGGTGACCGCCGCCGCGGTCTCGGTGACGGGAGTGATCGGCTGGATCGGGCTGATCGTGCCGCACGTCGCCCGCCTGCTGGTCGGGCCGGATTTCCGCCGCCTGCTGCCGGCCTCGATGCTGCTCGGGGCGGGGTACCTCACCGCGGTCGATCTCCTGGCCCGCACGGTGGCGACCATCGAGGTGCCGCTCGGCATCCTCACGGCGCTCGTCGGGGCGCCGTTCTTCCTATGGTTGCTGGCCGCGGGAAAGCGGGGCTGGGCATGATCCTGGAGATCCGAGACCTCGCCTTCGGCTACGGCGCCCGCGCGGTCGGCTCCGGCGTCAGCCTGACGCTTCAGGGCAACGAGGCGCTCTGCCTGCTCGGGCCGAACGGCGGCGGCAAGACCACGCTGTTCAAGACGATGCTCGGGCTGCTGCGCCCGCTCGCCGGCCGCGTGCTGCTCGACGGCATCGACCTCGCCACCCTGCCGCGTCGCGAAATCGCGAAGAAAATCGCCTACGTGCCGCAGGCGCACGCCGCCTTCTTCCCCTTCACCGTCCGCGAGGTGGTGCTGATGGGCCGCGCGAGCCGGCTTCCCGCCTTCGCCAGCCCCGGCCCGGCCGACCACGCGGCAGCCGAGCGGGCGCTTCTCACCCTCGGCATCGGCCACTTGGGCGAGCGGATCTACACCGAGATCAGCGGCGGGGAGCGTCAGCTCGCGCTGATCGCCCGCGCCTTGGCCGGCGAGCCGCGGCTCCTGGTGATGGACGAGCCGACGGCCAGCCTCGATTTCGGTAACCAGGCACGGGTGCTGGCCCAGGTGCGGCGCCTGTCGCAGAGCGGCATCGCCGTGGTGCTCTCGACGCATGACCCCGGCCACGCCTTCCTCTGCGCCGACCGGGTCGCGCTGCTGCATGGCGGGCGCCTCGTCGCGCTGGGCCCGCCTTCGGAGACGGTGACGCCGGAGCATCTCCGCCTGCTCTACGGGGTCGAGGTCGCGGTGGTGCCGCTGCCAGGGCAGGGGCGGACGGTGTGCACGCCGCTGATCGGTTGAGAGGTTTTTTACGCGCATTCCCTCTCCCCGCACGCGGGGAGAGGGCGTCATGCCCCCTTGCCGGGGCATGAAGTGAGGCGGCAGCCGAGGGTGAGGGGGCGGTACCGGAGGATGCACACCCGGAGGCGCCCCCTCACCCTCGCCCTCCGGGCTCACCGCGCCGACGACAGGGTCGTCGCGGTCCTCTCCCCGCGTGCGGGGAGAGGGGTTTCCAGCGGATTGCTCGGAGGCCGGCTCAGATCCCCGCGTACCAGGAAAACCCCATCTCCGAGACCATGCTGCCCCGGCCCTGGCCGAGGCCGTCCACCCGGTCGGTGGCGTCGATGCTGGCGAGGTATTTCAGCGACTTGTAGCCGAGCTGGCGCTCGACCCGCAGGCGGACCGGCGCGCCGTGGGCCACGGGCAGGTCGCCGCCGTTCATGCCGTAGGCCAGGATCGTCTGCGGGTGCAGGGCGTCGAACAGGTCGTAGGTGTCCCACCAGCCGTCCACGCTGCGGATCACGATGAAGCGCGCCTCGCGCTTCAGCCCGACGCTCGCCAGAACATGCGCGAGCGGCACCCCGGTCCAGCCGCCGATGGCCGACCAGCCCTGCTCGCAACTATGCAGCGTCACCTGCGTGCGGGCCGGCATCGCCCTCAGTTCGGCCAGCGTGAAGGCGGCGGGCCGCTCCACGAGGCCGCTCACCGGCAGGCGCCAGTCGGAGAACCCGTTCGCCTTCGAACGGCGGTAATCGGGGTTGTCCGGGTCGGTGGTGTTGATGGTGGGAAACACCGCCGAGATCGCCTCCGGCCCGAACTCCCGCACCAGCGGCTGGTCGCGCAGGAGGAAGCGCTGGGTGGCGAGCGTCAGGGTGTCGCTCAACCCGTAGAGGCCCGGCCGGCGCGGGCCGTTCTCGATCAGCTCGCAGCCGCCGAGGAAGCCGCCGAGCCCGAGCACCGAGGAGCCGAGCATCAGCCGGCGGCGGGTCAGATCGCTCATCGCGGGTCCTCCTCTGGCGTCAACTCGGATTTCGGCCAGGCGGAGCGCCGGGTGATCATGCCCCGCATCAGGTCGAGCGGCCCGTTGGCGAGCACCTGCCAGACGTGGATGAGGAGGAAGCCGACGAGCCCGGCCGCCGACAGGAAGTGGATCGTGCGCGCCGATTGCCGGCCGCCGAACAGGGTGAACAGCTCCGGATAGGCCGCGGTGACGCCGGGTGACATGGTCATCCCCGAGAGCAGCATCACCGGCGCCAGCACGAGGATGACGGCGAGATAGGCGAGCTTTTGCAGCACGTTGTAGCGGCCGGCTCCCGCGCCCCCCGAGCCGGTGAGCCGCAGATGCGCGCGGATGTCGGCGGCGATGTGCCGGGGGTGGAGCTGGTCGCGGTCGGGGGTCAGACGGCGCAGGAGGCGCCCGCTCGCCAGGGCGAGGAGCCCATAGAGCGCACCGTTGAGCACGAAGATCCAGGCGGCGAGGAAGTGGAGGTTGCGGCCCCAGCCGGTCTGTTCGAGGTTCACCGGCAGCGGCAGGACGATCCAGGCCGGGGCATCGTTGGCGCCGGTCTCGCCCCAGAACAGCCGGGGCAGGGCGAGCAGGATAGCAAAGCCGCTGACGAGGAGCGCCAGGAAGGCGCCGGTGTTCACCCAATGGGTCAGGCGCACCCAGAGCGGGTGGCGCGGGACGGCCTTTTCCGCACGGGCCGTCGTCGCGTTCGTCATGGCCTGTCCGCCCGGCGCAGCACGTCGAGGCGGTAGGCATCTTTGCGCGCGCCGGGCAGCACCCGACAGAACGGCGCCATGCCGGTGATGAAGCCCTCCGCCGCCGCGTCGCCGGAGAGAGGGTAATCGGTCTCGCCGAGCCAGTGCACGAGGACGCAGTCGCCCCCCGGCTCCAGGCTCGCCTCCACCCGCGCGACGAGGCGGGTGAGATCCTCCAGGCTGAGGAAGTAGAGCACCTCGCCGAACACGATGAGGTCGAACCGGCCCTCCGGCCAGACCTCGGGCACCGCGCCGCGGACGAAGCCGACCTGCGGGTATTCCGCGCAACGCGCCTGCGCAGCGTCGAGCGCCGCCTGCGCGACGTCGAGGGCGGTCAGGGTTCCGCAGCGGGGGGCGAGTGCCCGGGTGAAGACGCCGATGGAACAGCCGACCTCCAGGGCCCGGTCGTAGCGCGCCCGCGGCAGGGCCTGGAGCGTCGCGGCGTATTTCTCCGCCTCGTAGGCGCTGGAGGTGAAGCCCCAGGGATCGGGATCGGAGGCGTAGATCTCCGAGAAGTAACGTTCCGGCAGCGTCTCCGTCCGTCGGCCGCTCATCCCACGATCTCCGCCACACTCTCCACGGCGCGGGGAGCGGCCTCGTCGGGCCACAGGGCGTGGAGCGGCTCGTCGGCCGCCAGCGCGTGGGCGGCCATGCCGGTCAGGGCGAAATCCGGAGCCGGCTGGCGCAGATAGGTCGCGAGATCGCGCATCAGGCGCTCCAGGGGGTGGCTCTCGAGGAAACCTGCCAGCCCGATGGAGCGCTGGGCCAGGGTGATCACGTCGAGGCCCGCCTGCTCGACGGCGGCGCGGGCGAGGTTGACGTAGGCGATGACCCGTTCCGGCTGGCCGGCTTCCGCGACGGCGAGGCGGGCGGCGCGGGCGACGAGCAGGCGGCTCGTCTCCGCCGCGACCATGGCCTGCCCGAACCGGGCCTGCTGGTGCGGGTCCCCCGCCCGGCCGGTGGCGGACAGATGCGACCGGTGCGTCTCCAACACCGCCTCGATCCCGCCGAGCTGGACCGCGAGGAAGCGCCACGCCCCAGCGAAGAAGAAGGGCTGGCGCCAATAGTCGTCCGGCGCGCCGATCACCTCGCCGTCGCGCAGGCCGAGCCCGGAGAAATCGACGGTCCCGGTCGCCGTCGTGCGCATGCCGTGGACGCGCCAATCCGACAGGTCGGCCCGTTCGCCGGGCTCGAGGCGCAGCACCAGCATCAGCCGGCGCCCGTCGGCGATCCGCGCCGTCACGAGCGGGCGGGTGACGAAGCCCGCCCCCGAGGCGTAGGTCTTCACGCCGTCGAGGCCGTCCGCCCCGTCGAGGACGAGGCCCCCCTCCGCCGGTTCGGTGTTCCAGACGCCGAAGAGCTGCCCCTCCGCCGCGTCGCGGGCGAGCCGCTCGGCGACGGCAGCGTCGGCGTAGCGCAGCACCAGGGCCAGCGCGTTGACGTGGCCCTCGTAGAGCCGCCCGACCGCGAGGTCGTCGCGGCCGATCTCCGTCAGCAGGGCCCGCAGCGCGTCCACACGGGCGGGCTCGCACAATCCGGCGCCGCCCAGCGCCGCGGGCAGGGGCGCGGCGAGATGCCCGGCCCGACGCAGCCGGGCGATGGCCTGCGCCGGAAAGCCACCCTGCGCATCAGCAGCCGCGTCGCACGCCCCGGCTCGGGGTGCTGCGGGAGGCCGCGCGAGGGAAAGGAGCGAATGGGGCGACACGAGCGGCTCGGGGTTTGATGACGAGGCAACCTTCCCGAACGGCTCCGGTATCCCTGGGCGGGAGCATATCCCTGTTCGGAAGCACCGGCCCGCGAGCGGGCTGCCGGCTTCGCGAAAAAGCCGATGCAGGAACAAGACGTAGAGCGGCGGAGCGGGTCTTCCCATGCGGCGCAGTGGCGGGGGTTGGATTATCCCCGGCGCTATCAGGGGCGGAACCGCGGGGCGCCTCACGGGCGTTCCCGTCTTCGGACAGGCCGCGGACGCGGCCGGGACGGCATCCGGAGGAGCGCGATGGCGGACGACACCGAGCGGCTCGGCCTTCTCATGGGCGTGTTCGAGCTGGCGCTCGGCCGCCTGTTCGAGGCGAGCCCCGGGGGAGGGCAGGCGCGCGACCTGTTCGTCGAGGACGTGCGGCGGCTCCTCTCCGACACCCGTGAGGTTCAATCGGACTCCCCGGCGGTGCAGACCTATGAAGCGCTGCTGCGGCGGCTCGGAGCCACCCGACCCGGCGATGCCGACGGACTCGGCGTGATCCCCACGCCGGAGCAGGGCGCACCGCCGGTCGGATCGGGCGTGTAGAGAGGGGACAGACCGTGAGCGAGACCGAACACCAGACCAATCCGGCGCACGAACCGAAGCTCGCCGGCATCCTGACCTTCCCGCCGGAGGTCGTGGCGGCGCTGGACGAGCATTGCGCGGTCGAGCGCCTGCCGCGGGACCGGGCGATCTGCGAGATCGTCGCCGAGTATCTGCGCTTCAAGGGCTACCTGCGCACCCGTCCCGCACACGCGCATCGCACGCCCCCGGCCGAGACGCCGGAGGGTCTTTGACGATGGCGACCTCGTTCAAGGGCCTCTTCCTTTGCCCGCCGAAGCAGCCGCGCCCGAGTCACGTCCGGGTGCAAGACGCGGAGGGTGGCGAGACCACCCTGCCGCTGGAAGAATACGAGGCCCGCGCCGGCCAGCCGCCGTGGCAGAGCTTGCCCTGGCAGGGCGAAGCCGGGCCGCTGCCGGACGACGGCGACAAGCACGGGCCCGAGATCAGCATGTAGAAGGGTTCGCCGGGCCGCCCCGGCTCACCAAGCCGTCGGCTTGGGGTTGCGCTCGTCGAAGCCGGTCTGGTGCCAGTAGGGGTAGATCGGGTTTTCCCGGCTTGCCGCGTCGAGGCGAGCGATCTGGTCGGGCGTCAGCGACCAGCCCACCGCACCGAGATTCTGCTTCAACTGCTCCTCGTTGCGGGCGCCGATGACGATGTTGCACACGGTCGGGCGGCTGAGCAGCCAGTTCAGCGCCACCTGCGGCACCGTCTTGCCGGTCTCGGCGGCGACCGCGTCGAGGGCATCGACGACGTCGTAGAGGTAATCGTCGGAGACGGTGGGACCGCCCTCGGCGCCGCCCGACGTGGACAACCGCCCGCCCGAGGCCGCCTGCCCCCGCCGGATCTTGCCGGTGAGCCGGCCCCAGCCGAGCGGGCTCCACACCATCAGGCCGACGCCCTGGTCGAGGCCGAGGGGCATCAGCTCCCACTCGTAATGGCGGCCGATCAGCGAGTAGTAGCCCTGATAGACGACGTAGCGGGCAAGCCCGTACCGCTCCGAGGTCGCCAGCGCCTTCATCAGTTGCCAGCCGGAGAAGTTCGAGGCGCCGATATAGCCGATCTTGCCCGAGCGGGTGAGGTCGTCGAGCGCCCGCAGGGTCTCCTCGACGGGCGTCAGCGCATCGAAGCCGTGCATGAAGTAGACGTCGATATGGTCGGTCTGGAGCCGCTTCAGACTCGCTTCGCAGGCGCGGATCAGGTGGTGACGCGACGAGCCGACGGCGTTGACGTCCTCGCCGACCCGGAAGGTCGCCTTGGTCGAGATCAGGAGCCGGTCGCGGCGGCCCTTGATCGCCTCTCCGAGGATCTTTTCCGAGTCACCGCTCGAATACAGATCGGCGGTGTCGAGGAAGTTGACGCCCGCATCGAGGCAGAGATCGATCAGGCGGCTCGCCTCGGCCACGCCGGTGCTGCCCCAGTTTTGGAAGAACGCGTCGGTGCCGCCGAAGGTGGCGGTGCCGAGGCTGAGCACCGGCACCTTGAGGCCCGAGCGTCCGAACTGCCGGTATTCCATGGAATCACTCCGCTGTGGCTGTCGGGAAACGGCGCCTAAGAGGCCACCTGCCCTCGTCTTGAGGAGCCCGGCGCACCCCGGCAATGCGGCGGACCGGGCGGGCACCCTGCGAGACGCGAATGGCGCCGCTGCCATCATACCGCCATCGGGCGCCCGCGGTTCCGCCACCGAAAGGGGCAGGTTCCGCAAAGACTTCGTCAACCAAGAGCCACTATTAAAGTTCAAGTTTTAGGAACCCGGATCCGGGCTGCCTCTTCATTCATCACATCCGGCGGCACCGTCGCCAGCCGGTCTCAAGATTGGGAAAGTCGCACCGTGAGTTTCACCGTCAGCGCCGGCACCGCTTCGCGCGTCTATTCCTGGCAGCACGGCTCCCTGCTGAGCGCCCTGGAGCAGGGCCTGTCGCTGACCACCTCCGGCATGAACGACGTCCGCATCGTCGATTCGGAAGGCCGCAGCCACAGCCCCGCCGCGCTGTACCAGCGCGTGTTCGGCGGGCAGGCGGTGGAAGAGGCCGCGCAGTCCCGCGCGGCCTGATCGCTCACCCGCGGATCGCCGCCGCATCCGGCGCCACCACCGCGAACAGGTCGCCGAGCGCGGCGAGGCTTGCCGCCTGCACCGCCGCCGCCGGGACGGTCGCGCCGTCCGGCCCCGGCAGGGCGCGGGTGGCGGTCGCCGAGGCCACCACGGTCGGGCGGAAGCCGAGGTTGAAGGCGCCGCGCGCGGTCGAATTCACGCACATATGCGTCATGAAGCCGGCCAGGATCACGTCCTTCACGCCGGCTGCCTCCAACTGCGCCTGAAGGTCGGTGCCGACGAAGGAACTCGGATAGGCCTTGGTGATGACGGGCTCGCCGTCGCGCGGGGCGACCTCGTCGCTGATCTGGCCGATGGCGGCGGTGACGTCGTAGGGCGAGCCGGGTCCTGCATCGTGGCGCACATGAAAGACCGGGATACCGGCGTTGCGTGCCCGCTCCAGCAGCGCCTGCGCCTCGCGTATCGCCGGCTCGACGCCCTCCAGCCGCATCACGCCCTCGCGGTAGGTGTTCTGCAAATCGATCATCACCAGCGCCGACCCCGACAGGGAAGCGGGCTCCGGCGGCAGGCCGGACAGGCTGCGCAGGGTCTTGAGGTCGGTCATGGGCGGGCCCTTCTCGTGGGATGCGTTTCCGGGCGGGATGTGAGCCGAGCGGGGCCGCCTGCGCAACCTGCTGAAAGGTCCAACGGGCCGGCCGGAGCCTGTCGATACCCTCCACCTCCCTCATCCTGAGGCGCCGCGAAGCGGCCTCGAAGGACCGATCCTCCGGATCCCGCGCGGCAACTGGAGGATCCTTCGAGGCTTCGCTTCGCTGCGCATCTCAGGATGTGGGCGAGGATGGGATCAGCGCTGCGCGAAACCCTCAGCGCTGCGCAGCTTGCATCGGCTTGTCCGATTTCGGCGCCTGCGGCGCGATGCGGCCGCCGTCCTTGAGATCGGCCGGGGGGCTCAGCACGAGGCGCTCGCCGCCCGAGAGGCCCTTGTCCACCTCGACTACCGTGCCCTTGTCGCGGGCGACGTGGACCTCGACCCAATTCACGCGATCGTCCTCGCGGGCCACCGCCACGCGGGTGCCGGACTGGTTGAACACCAGGGCTTCGGCCGGCACCGCCACCGTGGCGCCGCCGGTGCGGGGGATCGCCAGGGTCACGTAGACGTAGAGGCCGGGCCGCAGGGTGCGGTCGGGGTTCGGCACATCGACCTGCGTCGTCAGGGTGCGCGAGGAAGCGAGCAGCGCCACCGAGCTGCGCTCGACCACGCCGGAGAAGCTGCGGTCGGGCATCTGCGGGACCTTGATCTGGGCTTTGACGCCGGGCTGCACGCCGACCGCCGCATTCTGCGGCACGTTGACCGAGATGCGCAGCACGTCGTCCCGGTCCATCGACAGGAGCGGCGTGCCCGAGCCCGCATCCGCCTGGACGAGGTCGCCGACATCGACGTTGCGGGTCGTCACCACGCCATCGAAGGGCGCGGTGACGACCTCGAACCCGGTGAGCGCCTTGAGCCGCCCCACGGTCGCCTGCTGCGCCTTGATGTTGGCCTGGGCCACCTTCACGTCGGCCTCCGCCGAGGCGAGGTTCGCCTGCTGCGCCAGAACGCCGGCCTGGGTGTTGTCGGCGTTCTGCTTCGAGGCCCAGCCCTGGCCGGCGAGCGTCGAGGTGCGCGAATTGGTGGCCTGGGCAAGGTTCGCGTTGGCCTTGGCCTGATCGACCATGGCCCGAGCCCGCAGGAGCTGCGCCTCCAACTGGCCGAGCTGCGCCTCGGCCTGGGCGAGCTGCTGGTCGAGATCGGGGGCGGCGATGCGCAGGAGCACGTCGCCCTTCTTCACCCGCGAGCCGAGATCAACATGGCGCTCGGCGATGTAGCCGGTGGCGCGGGGATAGATCCGCGCGGTGGCGAAGGGCTCGGTCTGACCCGGCAGGGTCAGCTCGATCGGCCCGTCGAGACGTTTGGCCTCCTCGGTGCGGACTTTCGGCACGAACTCCATCTGCCGGGCCCGCGTCGACTCGGCCCGGGCCGCCCGCTGCCAATGGCCGTAGCCGCCGTAAGCCAGCAGACCCAAGGCGATCAGCCCGGCCAGCGCGAAGCCGCCCTTGCCCGGCGGCGGCGGGATTTTTTTGTCCTCGCCATCGGTCACGGGCGAATCCTCCGGTCGGATCGGACGGGCATCAGACATAATCCTCGAGCGGCTTGGCCTCGCCCCGCCGGAGCAGGCTGTAGAGGAACGGCACGAACAGCAGGGTCGAGGGCGTGCCGAGGGCGATGCCGCCCATCACCGCGCGGGCCAGGGCCGCGTTCTGCTCGCCGCCCTCGCCGGTGCCGAGCGCCATGGGCACCAGCCCGAGAAACATCGCGCTCGCGGTCATCAGCACCGGCCGCAGCCGCGTCTCGCCCGCGACGATGGCCGCCTCGCGGGCCGAACAGCCCGTCGCCTCCCGGTGTTCCTTGGCGAAGGTGACGAGCAGGATCGAGTTGGCGGAGGCGATGCCCACCGACATGATCGCCCCGAACAGGGAGGGAATTGAGAAGGTGGTGCCGGTGATGAACAGGCTCGCGACGATACCGCAGAAGGCGATCGGCAGGGCGGCCAGCACCACGAAGGGGTCGCCCCAGCTCTGATAATTCACCGCCATCAGGAGGTAGACCGCGATGACCGCGATGCCGAGCCCGATCCCGAGCCGGAAGAAGGCGGCGCGCATGTTCTCGATCTGCCCGCGCACGCTGATCTTGTCGGGGGCCGGCAGGGTCTTCTGCTCCTCGGCGACGATCCGGTCGATGTCGCGGGCGACCGCGCCGAGGTCGCGGTCCTGCACCGCCGCGTAGACGTTGAAGGTCGGCTGCGTGTTGACGTGGTTGATCACCGTCTGCGTCGGCTGGCGGGTGATCGTACTGATGCTCGACAGCAGCGTCAGCGCGCCGGGCCCACTGCCGGCATTGGCACGGGCGAAGAGCGGGGTGTTCTGCAGCGCGGTGAGCGAGGCGTTGCGGTATTCCGGGGTCTGGACCCAGAGCTGGTAGGGGATGCCGGTCTTCGGGTCGGTCCAGAAGTTCGGGTTCACCTGGAAGGAGCCCGAGAGCGACACGTTGAGGCTCTGGGCCACTTGGCTCTGCGTCAGGCCGAGTTCGGAGGCGAGCCGCCGGTCGACATCGACGAAGAATTGCGGCTGATCGACGATCTGGTGCAGGTGCACGTCGACGAGGCCGGGCGTTTCCTTCAGCCGCGCCTCGATGCGCCGGGCGGCCTCCAGATCCTTGACCGTGTTGCGGCCCGAGACCTGCACGTCGATCTGCGCGATCACGCCGAAATTGAGGATCTGCGTGATGATGTCGGACGGCTGGAAATAGACGATCATGTCGGGGAAGCGCTCGCGCAGGGTCTCACGCAGGCGGCGCTGGTACTCGGCGATGGAGCCGTGCTCGTCCTTCAGGTCGATCAGCATCTGCCCGTCGTTGTAGGAGACGAAGGAGCCGTCGGAGAAGGCGAAGTTGTAGTTGTTCGAGGGCAGCCCGATATTGTCGAGGATCTGGTCGATCTCATCCTCGGAGATGACTTCGCGCACCACCTTTTCGACCTCGGCGAAGACTTGCTCGGCGGTCTCGATGCGCATCCCCGGCCGGGTGCGCAGATGCATCGTCATCTGGCTCGATTCGACCTGCGGGAAGTAGTCCTGCCCCGTGAAGACGAAGAGCCCGCCGGTGCCGGCAAACAGCAGGACGACGCCGGTCACCGTTGCGACCGGGTGGCGCAGGACCGCATGCAGCAGCCCGACATAGCCGCGGTGGAACCGCTCGAACCGCGCCTCGAAACCGCGGCGGAAGGCGCCGGCCAGCCGGAAGACGGGGGAGAGCAACCAGACAAGCGCCCGCTCGATCCGGCCGCAGCGCGGGGCCTCGCCCTCGCCGCCATGGTGCTGGATGTATTCGCGCGCCACCAGCACGTCGATCATCACCGGCACCAGGGTGCGGGTAAGGAGGTAGGAGGTCAGCATCGCGAACACGACCGCGAGCGCCTGGGGCGTGAACAGGTATTTCGGGGTGTCGGTGAGGGCGAAGACCGAGACGAAGGCGGCGCAGATCGACAGCGTTGAGATCAGCGCCGGCTTGGCGATGCCCGCCGCCCCCTCGACCACGGCGTTGCGGAACGGCTTGCCCTCCTCGAACAGGCGGTAGGTGTTCTCGATCGCCACCGTCACGTCATCGACGAGGATGCCGACCGCGAGCGCCAGCCCGCCCAGCGTCATCACGTTGATGGTGTGGCCGAGCGCGGCGAGCAGGGCCAGCGAGGTCATGAGGCAGAGCGGGATCGAGACGAGCACGATCAGGGTCGAGCGCCACGAGCCGAGGAACAGCAGGATGGTCAGGCCCGTCAGCGCCGCGGCGATGACGGCTTCGTGCCACACGCCCTCGATCGCGTTCGAGACGAAGACCGACTGATCGAAGAGCGGCTTGATCTCCATGCCCTCGGGGGCCGCCGCGCGGATGTCGGGAAGCGCCGCCTTGACGTTGTTGACGACATCCAGCGTCGAGGCGGTGCCGTTCTTCAGAACACGCATCAGCACCGAGGCTTGCCCGTCCGCCCGCACGACGTTGACCTGCGGCGGACCGCCGTCGCGGACATAGGCCACGTCGCGCACCAGCACCGGCTGGCCGTTGACCACCTTGATCGGGATCTCGTTCAAGGCCGCGATCGCGTCCGGCGTCGCGTTCATCTGCACCGGGTATTGCTGCTCGCCGATCTTGGCGAGGCCCGAGGGGATCGTCAGGTTCTGCGAGGTGACGGCGTTGGTGACCTCCAGCGGCGTCATCCCGAGCGCCTGGAGCGCGTGCAGGTCGAGATCGACCATGACTTGGCGCGGGGCGCCGCCGAACGGGGAGGGCAGGGTCGAGCCCGGCACCTGCGTCAGGCGCTGGCGGATGCGGTACTGGGCGTAGTCGTAGACCTTGTTGAGGCTGTCCTTGGCCGAGGTCAGCGCGAGCTGGATCACCGGCACCGAGGAGGCGGAGAAGCGCACGATGACGGGCGGCTGCACGCCCGGCGGCATCAGCGCGCGGATCGAATTCGTGGAGGAGACGACCTGGGCGATAGCGAGATCTATGCTGACGCTCTGGTCGAAATAGATCTTCATCACCGACGTGCCTTGCAGGCTCGTCGATTCCATCCGGGCGATGTTGTTGACGTTGTTGGAGATTCCGAACTCGGAATAGGTCGTGATCCGCTTCTCCATCTCCGGCGCGGACAGGCCCGTATAGGTCCAGACCACGACGACGACGGGGATATCGACCGCCGGCAGCACGTCCTTCGGGGTCACGACGATGGCGCTGACGCCGCCGAGCATCATCAGCACGGCGAGGACGTAGGTCGTGATGCGGAACTTGAGGGCGTACTGGACGAGTCCCATGGGTCTCCGGTGGATGTCCGGTGAGCCTGCCGGAGCTGCGGCACGGGCGTTGACCCGGCCGATACCGCACGATCACTGTTTCTATTCTATGTCCGATGATTGCCGGAAACACACGCGTGCTGCGATGCCGCATGACGGTCTTTCCACGACCGGCGCGCTCGTCTCATCCGCCGGGCGGAAACAGGATTAGTGTGAAAATAACCTTTGCAACAAGCCGCCTCAGCCCGCGCCTGTTGGCATCGGTGCCGATTTGTCGTCCGTTTCCGCCGCCTTTTGCCGCCGCGCCTGCGCCCGACCGAGCCACAGCGCGTTGAGGAGCCACGCCGCCGAGAGCGGCACCGCAACCACCGCCGCGGCGTGGCCGCCGAAGCCCAGCGCGGCGAGGCCCGTATAGGACCACGCGCCGACCTGATCGCCGAGGCGGTAGACCACCGTGTCGATGAAGCTTTTCGCCTTGTAGCGGTCCTCGCGCGGCACCACCGTGAACAGCACCTCGCGCACCGGCCGGGCGATGGCGAAGTTGCCCGCGCGCCGCAGCACGTAGATCACCACCACCGAGGCGACGCTCGGCGAGAGCGCGAGCGCGGCAAACCCGATGACGCTCGCCGCCGGCAGCAGCGCGAGCGTCACGCCGACCCCGAGCCAGCGCGTGATGCGCCCGGTGAGGAAGAGCTGCACGCCGAGCGTCAGGGCGTTCACGGCGAGATCAACATTGGCGAAGAAGGCCGTCTGCGCCCCCCGGCTGGGGAAGTTGTTCTTGGCCACCGCCGCCTGCTCGAAATACAGGAAGGTCGCGGTGATCGAGAACAGCGCCAGGAACCCCGCGATGTTCAGGAGGTAGGGCGAAGCGACAGTGCGCCGGACGCCGGCCCAGATGTCGCCGCCGATGACCTCGCCCGCACGCGAATCCTCCGGCACCTCGTGGAGGCGCCCGATCAGGCGGGCGAGCCCCCGCATGGCGAACACCGCCGCCTCCAGGAGCACTGCGGCGGCCAGCAGCAGCGCCCAGGTCGGCACGTCGCGCGCCAGCGTCGCCGTCACCGCCGAGCCGCAGATGGCGCCGAGCGTGGCGCCCGCGGCGATGAAGCCGAACAGGCGCTTGCCCTGTTCTGTCGAGAACACGTCCACCACCGTGGCCCAGAAGATCGAGACCACGAACAGGTTGAAGACCGAGAGCCAGACGAAAAAGGCCCGGCCCACCCAGACCGCCGTCTCGCCCTCCGCCACCGCGATGAGCGCGGCAAAGATCAGGATGTTGAGGATGAAGAAGCGGTAGGTGAGGGGCACGAAGCGCGCCCGCGGCAGGCGCTTGACCAGCCACGCGAAAGGCAGGTTCAGCGCCAGCATGCCGACGAGCGTCGCCAGGAACAGCCAGGGCAGGTTTTCCAAGCCGCCCGCCACGCCCATCTGGTCGCGGATCGGGCGCAGCACGTAGTAGCTCGCGAGCAGGGCGAAGATGTAGGCCCAGGACCATGCGAGCGCCGGGCCCTCGCCCGGCCTCACGTCGACGAGGCGGGCGAGGCGGTCGGAGAGCGGGGAGCCCGAGGAAACGCCTCGAGCCTCGCTCAAGGCTTCACCCCGAGCTTCTGCTTCAGCTCCGGCGCCGAGAGGTCATGGCCGAAGCCGGGCGAGCCCATGGCGAAGGTGTCCGCCGCCTTGAGTTCGCCGACCACGACGGGGTCGAAGCCGGCATCCGAGACCAGGGTGCGGGCGGTCTCCAGCGCCTTCGGATCGTTGCCGGCGATCGGCACCGCCATGCGCGGCTCGGGCCGGCCGGCATTCTTCTGGAAGATCTTGTAGTTGGCCGCATTGAAGGCCCGCACCACGCGAGCACCCGCAAGGTACTTGGCCGAGACCGTACCGATGCCGTCGCGCTCCACCTCGTCGGCGACCGCCCCGTCGCGGGCCTTCACCGCGTTGCCGGCATCGATCACCACTTTGTTCTTGAGCGCGGCGGCGTTGTCCTTGCCCAGGTCCGGATAGGCCTTGTAGGGCACCGCGATCAGCACGGCGTTGCCGAAGGCGATCGCTTCGGCCGGGGTGCCGGCCCGCGCCTTGGGCCCGAGCTCCTCCACGATCGGCTTCAGTTCCTCCGGGTGGCGGGAGGCGAAGAACACCTCGTAGCCCGCCTTGATCCAGAGCCGGCCCAGCGTGCCGCCAATATTGCCCGCCCCGATGATCCCGATTCTTTTTGTCGTTTCGGACTGCGCGAAAGCGGGGAGCGCGGGGAGCAGGAACGAGCCGGCGAGGAGCGTCAGCGCCACGCGCCGACCCAGAGAAATCCCAAAAACATCAGACCGCATCGATGAAGGCCTCCATCTTGCGCCGCTCGGCGGCATCCGGCAGCCGCCCGGTCGCGGCGGCGAGGTTGTCCTCGACGTAACTCGCCTTGGCCATGCCCGGGATCGGGCAAGTCACGGCCTCGTGGGCGAGCACGTATTTGAGGAAGAACTGCGCCCAGCTCTTGCAGCCGAACGCGGTCGCGAAATCGGGCAGGGGCTTGTCCTTCACCGCCTTGAACAGGCGGTCGCGGCCAAAGGGCACGTTGACCATCACCGCCACGCCGCGCTCGACGGCCAGCGGCAGGATGCGCTCGGCCGCGAGCCGGCTGTCGAGGGCGTAGTTCACCTGCACGAAGTCGAGTTTTTCCCGCTTCATCACCGTCTCAAGCTCGGGAAACTGCTCATCGCGCCAGACCGTGACGCCGACGTAGCGGATGCGGCCCTTCTCCTTCAGGTCGCGCAGGACGGCGAGGTTGGTCTCCGTGTCGATGAGGTTGTGCACGGCGATGAGATCAATCCTGTCCGTGCGCAGGCGCTGGAACGAGCGCTCCGTCTCAGCCTGGGCCGCTTCCCGGCCGCGGGCCGCGACCTTGGTGGCGAGGAAGATCTTTTCGCGCAGGCCCTGGAGGATGATGCCGAGGACGTCTTCCGCGGTGCCGTAGCTCGGGGCGGTGTCGATGACGCGGCCGCCGAGCGCGACGAAGCGCTCGACCGCCTCGCGCAAGTGCGCGGTCGCCTCGGGCGTCGGCGCCACCTCGTAGCGGCGCGAGGTGCCGATGCCCATCGCCGGCAACTGCTCGCCGGAGGAGGGGATCGGCCGGGTGATCAGGGTGTCGGCGGCGCGGGCCGGGCGCGGTGCGACGGGCGCGAGCCCCGCTCCGGCGAGGACGGCGGCGCCCTGCAGCAGGGTTCGGCGGGAGAGCGGCGAGACGGACGGCAGGACAGGCGGCATGGGCGCGGGCCTCCTTCGCGGACGGGCATGGCCCAAGCGAGATAGGGCAACCTCACGGCGCGGGCGACGCGCTCACCCCTCGAAGCGACCGAACGTCACCGCCGTCTCGCCGTAGCCGCGCCGCTCCAACTCGGCGAAACCCGGTGGCAGAACCGGCCCGGCCTCGGCGGCCTCCTCGACCAGGACGAGCGCGCCGGGGCTCAGCCAGCCGCCGGCCAAAGCCGCGGCGAGCGCGGCGGGCGCGAGGTTCTTCCGGTAGGGCGGATCGCAGAAGACGAGCGTCGCCGGCCCGTCGGAGGCGGGGCCGAGCCGGGTCGCGTCGCGCTGGATCAGCCGGGCGCGGGTGCCGCAGCCGAACCCGGCGATGCCTTCGCGGATCAGCGCGCCGGCCTGGCGCCCCTCGTCCACGAAGAGCGCACGGGCCGCGCCGCGGGAGAGCGCCTCGAAGCCGAGGGCGCCGGTGCCCGCGAACAGGTCGAGCACCACCGCGTCCTCGACCGCATCGTCGTAGGCGTGGGCGAGCACGTTGAACAGGGCTTCGCGCAGGCGGTCGGAGGTCGGGCGGATCCCCTCCGCCTTCGGCCCGGCCAGCCTGCGCCCGCGCCATTCGCCGCCGACGATCCGCACGCTTCAAACCCTACGCGTCACCGCGCGGCGGACGGCTCGGGCGTCCACCCCCACGCGGGCCCGGCTTGCCGCCACCGGGACGTCCGCCGGGGGCACCGCCGGGCTTGCCGCCGGGACGTCCGCCCAGGCGCCCACCGGGCCGGCCGCCGCCACCGGGCTTGAAGTCGCCCCGCGGGCCACCTTTCGCTCCGCCCTTGAAATCGCCCCTGGCGCCGTCGCGGTCGCCGCCCTTGAAGCCGGGCTTGCCGCCGAAGCTCTTGCCCGCACCACCACCGGGGCCCTTGCCGGGGCCCTTGCGGAAGGCGGGACGATCGGACGCCTCAGCGCCGCGCGGCGGCCGGGCCGGACGCTCGCCCTCGGCAGCACGGGGCCGGTCGCGCGGGGGGCCGCGCCGCTCGGGCGGGCGCCCTTCGCTCGGGCGCTCGCGGCGGGGTGCGCCCTCGCCGCGCTCATGGAAATCACGTTGAGGCCGGCCCTCGCTCCGCTCGCGCGGCGGGCGTCCCTCGAAGTCGGACGGGCGCTCGCGGGGCGGGCCACGCCGCTCGGCCGGTGCGGCCTCCCCGTCCTCACGGCGGCGAGGCCGGGCATCGCCCGCGGGGGCGCCGCGGCGGAACTCGTCCCGGCCCGGCCGCTCGTCGCGGGTGCGGTTCTCGCGCGGCCCCTCGCTGCGGGGTCTATCCTCCCGCGGCCGGTCCTCGCGCGGACGATCCTGGCGCGGACGATCCTGGCGCGGACGATCCTGGCGCGGCCCGTCTTCGCGCGCCCTGTCGCGGGGGGCGGAGCGCTCCTCCTCGCTGCGAAAGCGGACCCGGCGGTGCGGCTCGGGCGCAGGGGTCTCGGGCGAAGGCTGAAGCCGCTCCACCAGCACCCGGCGCTCGCCGGCCGCCTGGATCGCTCCGACCCGCTCGCGGCCGCGCTCGGCCGCCGCCGCGCGGGCGGTCTTGGGGTCCATGCCCCGGCGCGGCACCTTCGAGGCACGGGGCCGCGTCTCTTCGTCGGCGCGCCACACGGTCGGAGAGGGCGGGCGCGGTGCCGGGCGCGCACCGGCGCGGGGTGCGGCAGGGCGGGCGGGATCACGCGGCGGACGGCCGGACGACCCGCCGCGAGAGCCCGAGCGGGCCTCCGACGAGCCCTCGTCGCGCGCGCCCTGACGGCCCCGTCCCGCGGGCGCCGCGGGCTGCGCGGCACGCGTCGCCTTCTTCGGGCTGCCGAAGGGGGCGATCGTCTCGCGCACCGGGCTCTCGAAATCGACGCCGGCCTGCTCGGCGAGGTTCTTTCCGAGCTGCTCCTTCAGAACCTTGGTGCGGATCTCCTCGACGAGACCGACTTCGAGGTCGCCGAGCTGGAAGGGTCCGAACGAGAGCCGGATCAGCCGGTTCACCGACAGGCCGAGATGCTCCAGGATGCGCTTGACCTCGCGGTTCTTGCCTTCGCGCAGGCCGAGCGTCAGCCAGACGTTGTCGCCCTGCGCCCGGTCGAGGGTCGCCTCGATCGGGCCGTACTCCATGCCGTCGACGGTCAGGCCCTTCTTCAGCTTGTCGAGATCGGGCTGGGTCACGTCACCGAAGGCGCGCACCCGGTAGCGGCGCAGCCAGCCGGTATCGGGATGGGCGATGACCTTGGCGAGCCCGCCGTCGTTGGTGAGCAGCAGCAGCCCTTCGGTGTTGATGTCGAGCCGGCCGATGGCGACGACCCGCGGCAGTTCCTCGGGCAGGCCGTCGAAGACCGTCGGGCGCCCTTCCGGGTCGCGAGCGGTGGTGACGACGCCGCGCGGCTTGTGCAGCAGCCACAGCCGGGTCCGCTCGCGGGCGGGCAGGGGCTCGTCGTCCACCGTGATCCGGTCGGAATCGGTCACGTTGATCGCCGGCGAGGTCAGAACCTTGCCGTTGAGGGTGACGCGGCCGGCCTCGATCAGGGCCTCCGCGTCGCGGCGGGAGGCGATGCCGGCGCGGGCGATGGCCTTGGCGATGCGCTCGCCCTCGGGCACGGCGGGCGGATTCACGGGCTGATCCGCGGGCACGGCCGGGGAGGGGTCTGGAATGTCGGTCATCCGCGCCCCTTATCAGAGCAGCGGGTTGCACAAAAGGAAAAGGCGGCCCTCGCGGGCCGCCCTTTCATCGAACCGTGCGGTTCAAGTCGGTCACAGTCGCGGCGAGCGGCCGCGCACCGCGCCCATCACCGCCGAGATCAGGAACAGCGCGATCGCGACGAAGAACACGATCTTGGCCGCCTCCATGGCGGTGCCGGCGATGCCGCCGAAGCCGAGCAGCGCGGCGATCAGAGCGACGACGAGAAAGGTAACAGCCCAACCGATCATGGTATCCTCCTGACGCCCGTCTCAGACGGTGTCTTGCAGTGTCTTCGAAGTCTGTCCTGGCTGAGAAATTGCCAAGCTGCCGGAATCGTTCCGTCGATGGCATTGAAATCGGTTGCGGAGGCGAAGCGTTCCGGAAAACCGCCCGGCTCCACCGCGCTCGGCCGGCCCACGAGGTGCGGAGGATGGCGCCCGGACGATGCGTCCGGAGGGACGCAGCAGGGAGGGGAGGGGCGGTGCTGCGACGCCTGAAGGCACCCGGAGCATATCCCCCAGGCGCTCGAAAGCGTCCGAACAGAACCCCTTTCCGAAAATTCCTCAGGCCGCCAGCGTCGGCGCGGGCCGGCCCTCGGCCGCGGTCCCGGCGTCGAGCAACACGGCGATCTCGTGGAGCGGGAGGGGCGGGCTGAACAGGTAGCCCTGCACCTCCTGCGCGCCCTCCGCCCGGATCGTGGCGAGTTGCGGCTCGGTCTCGACGCCCTCGACCAGCGTGGTGATGCCGAGGCTCGCCCCCAGGCTGACGATGGCGCGGATGATCGCGCCGGCCTCCGATTGGGCAGCGCAGTCGCGCACGAAGGAGCGGTCGATCTTGATCTTGTCGAAGGGGAAACGGCGCAGGTAGCTGATCGAGGAGTAGCCGGTTCCGAAATCGTCCATGGAGATGCGCACGCCGAGCCGGCGCAGGGTATGGAGCGTTTCGAGGTTCGCCTCGGTGTCTTCGAGCAGCACGCTCTCGGTGATCTCCAGTTCGAGCCGGCTCGCCTTGAGGCCGCTGGCGCCAAGTGCGCCGAGCACGCTCTGGACGAAGCCGCGGTGGCGCAGTTGCAGCGGCGAGACGTTGACCGCCACACTGATCTCGCCCGGCCATGCCACGGCGTCGCGGCAGGCTTGGCGCAGCACCCACTCGCCGATCGGCACGATCAGGCCGGTCTCCTCGGCCAGCGGGATGAACACCGTCGGGCTCACGAGCCCGCGCTCGGGATGGTGCCAGCGGACCAGTGCCTCCATGCCGGTGATGCGGTTGTCGGACAGGTCCACGAGCGGCTGATAATGCAGTTCGAAGCGGTCCTGCACGAGCGCCTCGCGCAGCTCGCGTTCGAGGCAGAGCCGCTCGCGCAGGGTCTCGTCCATCTGTGGTTCGAACAGGCGGACGGTGCCGCGCCCCTCGGTCTTCGCCTCGTAGAGGGCGAGGTCGGCCTCCTTGAGGAGGCGCTCGATGTCGTGCGGGACGTCGCCCTCGGCCAGGGCGATGCCGACGCTCATCCCGATCTCGACGGTGATCCCGTCGAGGGCGTAGGGCGCGGCCACGACCTCGATCAGGCGCTCGGCCAGGGTCGCGGCCCCGACGGCATCCTCGACGCGGGAGAGGACCGCGAATTCGTCGCCGCCGAGCCGGGCCACGACGTCGTGGCTGCGCACATGCCCGCGCAGGCGCTCGGCCACCGCCCGCAGCAGGGCATCGCCCACCGCGTGGCCGAAGCTGTCGTTGACCGGTTTGAACCGGTCGAGGTCGAGGCAGAGGACCGCGAGCGGCGCCTCCGCGTCGGTGCGCAGGGCCGCGAGCGATTCGGCGCCGATCTCGCGCAGGCGAGTGCGGTTGGGCAGGTCGGTGAGCCCGTCGTGGCGGGCCATGTGGATGATGCGCGCCTCGTTGCGCCGCCGCTCGGTGATATCCTCGAAGGTCGCCACCCAGCCGCCGCCCTCGGCCATGGGCCGGTGGGTCACGGCGATGACCCGCCCGTCGGCGAGTTCGCGCAAAACCGATTTCGACCCGTCTGCGCTGAGCGAGGTGCGGGTGCCCTCGCTGATCGCATCGACCGTGGCGCCGCGCTTGTAGCGCCCGAGCGCCACCAGCATCTCGATGATGGCGCGCTGGCCCATGCCGACATGGACCGCGTCGTCGGGCAGGCCGAAGATCTCCAAGTAGCGCCGGTTCCACACCAGGAGCCGCTGCTCCGCATCGAACATGCACAGGCCATGCGTCATGTTCTCCAGCGCCGCGTCGAAGCGCCGGTTCTGCTCGCTGAGTTCGGCATGCGTCTCGACCAGGGTGCGCCGGGTCCGTTGCTGCTCGGTGACGTCGCTGCCGACGCCGCGATAGCCGAGGAAATCGCCCTCGAGCGAGAAATGCGGGCGGCCGCTGATCTCGAACCAGCGCGGCGTGCCGTCGGGATGGCGGTAGACGTAGGTGAAGTCGCGAAACGGGCGGCGGGCGGCGATCGTCTCGCGGTAGACGGCAAGGCTCGCACCCTCCCCCTCGCAGACCAGGGCCGACCGCGCGAGCCCGATCAGGTCCGCCGGAGGCCGGCCCAGCAGACGCTCGGCGCCCGGGGAGACGTAGCTGAAGCAATCCTCGGCATCGGTGGCCCAGAGCCAGTCGAAGGCGATTCGCGCGAGTTCTTCGAGGTCGTTCAGGGTCATGGCACTACCGAAGGCAAGCCGAAGCTTCGATGGCAAATGTAAATATTTCCTCATGCCCACGACTTGATCATTCTGCCCAAATTTCCGACCAAACTCTGTCGTGCCAAGTGCAGACGAGACCTGTGACGGCCGCCCGAATGGCATAGGCCGACGAGAATCCCGCACGGTTGCAACAATGCTGTCTCATACCAAATCCGTTTGATCCCTTCGGGATAGCGGATTTGGACGTCGCTCAGGCGCCGCGCGGGCTTGCTGACACTGTCCCCCCGAGCGACCGTCCGCTCGGGAACTCCGGAGCCTTCGCCCCGCCGGGCCGTTGTCCGCAGGCACGAAACGTCGGAGGGGAAGGACAGCGGATGGCCGAGGGCGACGACCTGTTTCCCGGCTTCGCGCCGCTCTGGATCGAGGGGCCGGCGGGCCGCTGGTTCGGCCGGGCCGGGGGGCCAGAGACGGCGCCGCCGCTCCTGCTGCTGCACGGCTTTCCGCAGAGCCACGCGATGTGGCACCGGCTGGCGCCGGCACTCGCCGAGACGCACCGCGTCATCGCCCTCGACCTGAAGGGCTACGGCTGGTCGGCCGCGCCGGATTCGGGGAGCGGAGAGAACGCCTACGCCAAGCGGCGGCTCGGGGCGGAGATCGTCGCGGTGATGGAGCGGCTCGGCCACGTCCGCTTCGCGCTGGCCGGTCATGATCGCGGCGCCCGCGTCGGCTACCGGCTGGCGCTGGACGAACCCGGCCGGATCGAACGGCTCGCGCTGCTCGACATCGTGCCGACCGAAGTGCAGTGGGCCCGCATCGAGGCGAACCCCGAAGCGAATCCGCACTGGCCGTTCCTGTCGCGCCCCGCCCCGGAACCGGAGGACACGATCCGCCGCGATCCGGACGGCTATTTCGAGGGGCTGCTGCGCGATTGGACCGCCGCGCACGATCTGAGCGCGTTCGACGCCCGTGCGCTCACCCTCTACCGGCAGGCCTGGAACGTCCCCGAGCGCATCCACGCGATGTGCGAGGATTACCGGGCCGGCGGCGCCGACGGGCCGGACCGCGCCGCCGACCGCGCCGACCTCGCCGCGGGCCGGACCCTGGCGATGCCGGTGCTCGTGCTCGCGAGCGAAGCCTATCTCGACCGGAACAAAGCCGAGACCGCGCTGGCGGCCTGGCAGCGGACCTTTGCGCCAAAGGCTCAGGGCGCGCAGATCCCCTCCGGCCACTTCATGGCCGAGGAAGCGCCGGAGCTGACGCTGCGGGCGTTAACGCGCTTTCTCGCGGCCTAACGCCTCAAAAGCACTCGACCCACGGCCGCAGGGCGATCTCGTCGGTCCAGGCGCTGCGATCCTGGCGCAGGAGGGCGAGGTAGCCTTTCGCGATCGCATCCGGGTCGAGGGTCGCGTCGGGGCGATCCCCCGGATCGGGCCGGGCGGCGGAGCGGATGGCGCCGTCGATCACGACATGGGACACATGAATGCCCTGGGGTTGCCACTCGCGGGCAAGGCTCTGGGCGAGGCCGCGCAGGGCGAACTTGCCCATGGCGAAAGGGGCGGAGCCCGCAAAACCCTTCACGCTCGCAGAGGCGCCGGTGAACAGGATCGCGCCGTGGCGGTGGGGCAGCATCCGCCGGGCGGCGGCCTGGGCCACGAGGAAGCCGCCATAGGCCGAGACCGCGAGCGCGCGGGCCACCGCCTGCGGATCGAGATCGACGGTGGCGCCGCGCAGCCGGCCGCTGGCGTTGTAGACCACCACGTCCGGCGCACCGCCCAGCGCCGGTTCGAGCCGGGGGAACAGCGCCTCGACCTGCCCCGGATCGGTGGCATCGCAGGCATGGACCACGGCCCCCGTCTCCGCGGCGAGATCGCTCAGCTTTTCGACATTTCGCGCGGCAAGCCCGACCTTCAGCCCCTCGGCCGTGAACAGGCGCGCCAGCGAGGCGCTCAGACCGGGGCCGGCACCGACGATCAGGGCGCGCTGGTAGGTCGGGACCATGGGACGGAGCTCCGTGCGGCATCGCGGGACGTGAGCCGAACGCGCCGCGCGCCGCCGCGGTTCGCCTCCCGCTCACCCCCGCCTTTCCGAAAAGAAGCCCCTGAGGAGGCCCGCCGCCTCGCCCTCGCGAAAGCCGGAATAGACCTCCGGCGCGTGGTGGCAGGTCGGCTGGTTGAACACGCGGGGCCCGTGCTCGACGCCGCCGCCCTTGGGGTCGGAGGCGGCGTAGTAGAGGCGGCGGATGCGGGCGAAGGCGATCGCGCCCGCGCACATCGGGCAGGGCTCCAGGGTCACGTAGAGGTCGCAGCCCGTCAGCCGCTCGTCGCGCAGCGCGGCGCAGGCGGCGCGGATCGCCAGGATCTCGGCATGGGCCGTGGGGTCGCACAGCGTGCGCGGCCGGTTGCCCGCGACCGCGAGCACGGTTCCGTCCCGCACCACGGCCGCGCCGACCGGCACCTCGCCCAGAGCCGCGGCCTCGCGGGCGGCGGTGAAGGCTAGGTCGAGGAAACCGGGCATTACGTGCCCGAGGCGGCCGCTTCGCGGGCGACCTCCCGGGCGCCGATGTCGCTGCGGAAGAACCCATCCGGCCAGTCGATACGCTTCACCGCCGCGTAGGCGCGCTCCTTCGCCTCGCGCACGCTGGCGCCGAGCGCCGTGACCGCGAGCACCCGGCCGCCATCGGCGAGCAGCCGGTCGCCGTCGCGGCGGGTGCCGGCCTGGAACACCAGAACCCCCTCATCGAGAGCCGCCTCGGCGCCGCGGATCTCGGTGCCGCGGGTCACCGCGCCGGGATAGCCTTGCGCCGCCATCACCACGGTGAGCGCGGCGCGGGCGGCGTCAAAACCGATGGCGACGCCGGAGAGGTCGCCCTTGGCCGCCGCCAGCAGCGCCGGCACGAGGTCGCCGGTCAGGCGCGGCATCAGCACCTGCGCCTCGGGATCGCCGAAGCGGGTGTTGTACTCGATGAGCTTGGGGCCCTCCGCCGTCAGCATCAGCCCGGCATAGAGGATGCCGGCGAACGGCGTGCCGCGGGCGGCCATGCCGGCCAGCGTCGGCGCGATGATCCGCGCCATCACCGTCTCGGTGATCTCCGGCGTGACGATGGAAGCGGGGGAATAGGCGCCCATCCCCCCCGTATTGGGGCCGAGGTCGCCGTCATGGACGCGCTTGTGGTCCTGCGCCGTCCCGATCGGCACCGCACGGGTCCCGTCGCAGAGTGCGAAGAAGCTCGCCTCCTCGCCGAACAGGCACTCTTCGATGACGAGCGCCCCGCCCTCGCTGCCGTCGAGGATCGCCCGCACGGCGGCCTCGGCCTCGGGCAGCGTCTCGGCCACGGTCACGCCCTTGCCGGCGGCGAGCCCGTCGGCCTTGACCACGATCGGCGCACCGCGCGTGCGGAGATAGGCCAAAGCCGGTTCGAGATCGGTGAAGCGTGCGAAGGCGGCGGTGGGGATGTCGTGCTCGGCGCACAGATCCTTGGTGAAGCCCTTCGAGCCTTCGAGCTGTGCGGCGGCCTTCGTCGGCCCGAAGGCGGGGATGCCGGCGGCCTGAAGGTCGTCGACGAGCCCGGCGACCAGCGGCGCCTCCGGCCCCACCACCACCAGCCCGACCCCTTCCGCCCGGCAGAACGCGACGACGGCAGCGTGATCGGACACCGCGAGGTCCGGCCGGTTCTCCCCGTGCTGCGCCGTCCCCGGATTGCCAGGGGCGATGAACAGCCGCGTGCAGAGCGGCGATTTCGCGATGGCCCAGGCCAGCGCGTGCTCGCGCCCGCCGGAGCCGATGAGCAGGATGGAGAAGGGCTCGGTCATGGGAAGAACCCTATCCAAAAAATTTTGGGCCGGGGAAAGGGCGTTTCGCGTTTGCCCCGGCAACGCAAGGGAGACCCCGCCGCATGGCGCCGCACGATCGTCAGCCAGACCGTCACGAGGGGCCGGGCCGAAAACGGCGCGGGCTGGGCCTGGAAGGCGCCAACACCCTGGTGCAGACGCTGGCGATCCTCGGGGCAGGGGCCTGGGGCGTCTACACCTTCGTCTACGAGGCGCGGATCAAGCCGGGGCTCGCCCCGCCCTCGGTCTCGGTAAAGACCGATCTGGCCCGGGTCGGCGAGCGCGGCGACCGGGTGGCGATCCGCTCGACCGTGACCCGCACCAATGTCGGCCAAGCGGGCGTGCGCGTGCTCGGACTGACCTACACCGTGGTCGGCATCCGCACCCGCTTCTCCGAGCCGGGCGACGACACGGCAGCTGGGATGGCGGCGCGGGAGGCCGCCTTCCGGGCTTCGCTCTCCGGCACGGCGAACGTCGATGCCGCCCGCGATTACGTGCGCGAGAGCGACGGGACGCCGATCCTGCGCCAGGGGCTGCTGTTTTCCGGCGCGACGCCGCTCCCGAGCGAGCCCTCCGACCTCAACCCGGGCGAATCCGTCTCCCGCGACGTGATCATCTACGCCGACCGCAAGACCTTCGACGCGGTGCGCTTCGAGGTGCGGCTCGCCTACGCCAAGGAGGACGACCCAGCGGTGCGCCTGCGCTTCGAGGCGGGGGCGGACGGAGTGCTCGCGACCGTCCCGGCCGAACCCTGCCCCACGCCGGCATGCCCGCTGCGGACCACGGATTTCGCCACCGAATTCTCGCTGTGGTGAGCGCGTCGGCGCAGCCCTCCGCCGGGATCGTTTTATCCCGTGCGCCGGACGGAACGGTTGGCCGGGCTCACCTGTTGATGAGTGCCATGCCGATCTGTCGCCACTCGATCGCCCCCCCAGCCCGCACGCCCCGCGAGCAGCCCATCGTTCGGCTGTCGCACTACGTGGTGAAGCGTCGCTCTGCGCCACGGGCCGCCAACGACAACCGCCGCTCACGGCTCGCGCCGGTCTGGCCCTGGGCCATGGCGGCCGCTGCCGCCCCGGCCGTGACAGCGGCGCTGATCCTCACGCGCCTGATCTGACGCCGGGCGCCTTCATCGCGCACCTGATCGGCCGCCGTCCGACCGGCGCGGCATCTCACCCTTGAGCGCCCGCCGCATCCGAAACGCCGTCTCGTGCAGGGCGTGCGCGCCCTTCGCCCAGGCCCGGCCGCCGAGCCGGAACGGCCGCGACAGACTCTCGACCCGCTCCAGCCGCTGACGTAACGAAGCGACCTGCCGCTTCTGGGTGATACGCTCCACCTCCTCGATAGAGGGCAGGGCGCCGGAGTTCTCCTCCGGCCGCAATTCGCGGCTCATCCGGATCTTCTCCGCATCCGCCACGCTGGCGAGCGCCCGACCGCATCCGGCCCGGTCGAGGTCCGGCGGCAGGAACGGGCGTAGCGTGTCGTAGAGATCGTCGGGGTCCTGCGCGAAGCGGGGAAACTTGATGAGGCAGAGCGGCACGTCGTGGTCGAGTAGCCGCTCCACCAGGGTGTGGAAGGCGTGGCCGAGAGGGACTTTTTGCCGCCAAGGGCGAGCCAGGATCTTCAAGCGATGCGGTTGTGCCTCATCGTTACGCTTTAATGCCTCCGATGCCGTCGCTCGAACGGGGCGGCGGGTCGGGGATACGGAACGCGGCTCCGGCGCCACACCCAGACGCCGTTCCCCAGCCGATCGCGCGGTCGGCCTTTACCTCACCCGGCCCGTTCCCTAGCGTCCGGCCCCATGCCGCTCGTGCCCCCGCCACGTCCTGCGACCTCTGCCGCCGCCGTGCCGCCGCCGGGAGAGCCGGCGCCCTCGGCGTTGCTCCAGGCCAACGCCCCCGAATGGTCGGTCGGCGATCTCGCCGCCGCCCTCAAGCGCACCCTGGAGGACGCCTTCGGGCATGTGCGCCTGCGCGGCGAGATCACCGGCTATCGCGGGCCGCACGGCTCGGGCCACGCCTACTTCTCGCTGAAAGACGGCTCGGCGAAGATCGACGCGGTGGTGTGGAAGGGCGTGCTCGGGCGGCTGCGCCAGAAGCCCAAGGAGGGGCTCGAGGTCGTCGCCACCGGCAAGATCACAACCTTTGCCGGAAAGTCCTCGTACCAGATCGTCATCGACTCGATGGAGCCCGCCGGCATCGGCGCCTGGATGGCGCTGCTGGAGGAGCGCAAGCGCCTGCTCGCCGCCGAGGGGCTGTTCGAGGCGGACCGGAAGCGGCCGATCCCGTTCCTGCCGCGGGTGATCGGCGTCGTCACCTCGCCGACCGGCGCGGTGATCCGCGACATCCTCCACCGGCTGGAGGACCGCTTTCCCCGCCCCGTGCTGGTCTGGCCGGTGCGGGTGCAGGGGGAGGGGGCGGCGGACGAGATCGCCGCCGCCATCCGCGGCTTCAACGCGCTCGCGCCCGATGGCCCGATCCCGCGGCCGGACGTGCTGATCGTCGCCCGCGGCGGCGGCTCGATCGAGGATCTCTGGGCCTTCAACGAGGAGGCGGTGGTGCGCGCCGCCGCCGAGTCCGAGATTCCCCTGATCTCCGCCGTCGGCCACGAGACCGACACGACGCTGATCGACTTCGCCTCCGACCGCCGCGCCCCGACGCCCACGGGCGCCGCCGAGATGGCGGTGCCGGTGCGGGCCGAACTCAGCGCCCAGGTTCACGAACTCGGCGCCCGGCAGGCGGGCACGATGCTGCGGCGGATCGAGCGCGAGCGGGCGGATTTCCGGGCGCTGGTGCGGGCGATCCCCGGCGCCGACGCCTTCCTCGCCGTCAAGCGCCAACGCCTCGACCTCGCCGACGCGCGGCTGCGGCCGGCGCTCGCCGCCAACGCCCGCGATTCCCGCGAGCGCCTGAACCGCCTCGCCGACCGCCTCACCCGGCGCTCCCCGGCGATCGCGCTGGCCGAGGCGCGGGCACAACTCTCCGCCATCGACCACCGCCCGCGCACCGCCATGACCCGCATCGTCGAGCGCCGCCGCGACCGGCTCGACGCGCTCACCGGCCTGCTCGGGGCGCTGAGCTACAAGGCCGTGCTTGCCCGCGGCTACGCACTCGTGCGCGACGCCGACGGCCTGCCGGTGCGCTCGGCCGCGGCCGCCGCCCACGCTGCGCGGTTCCAACTGCAGTTCGCCGACGGCGCGATTTTTGCGCGCCCCGAGGATGCTCCCGACGACCCCGTTGCGCGCCCCCTTGCCGACGCCCCGCCCTCACCGCGCCCGAAGCGCGCGCCCCGCCGGACGACGTCCGAGTCCACTCCGAAGGCCGCGGAAGCCGCACCGCAGCCCCCCGCGCGGCAAGGATCGCTGTTCTGACCGTTCGCGGCCGGACGCTGTCCCGCCCCGGGGTCACCCCCTCCTTGCGCGGCACGCACCTTGACCGGCCCGGCCGGCTCTGCGACCGAGCGGCACGGCTCCTGCCTCACCGGCGGGCCTCAGAATCCCGCAGGAGAGACGCGTGACCACGACGATCGACTCGGACCAGAAGCTCCACCTCGTGTTCGGCGGCGAGCTGGAAGATGTCTCGGGCGTGCGCTTCCGCGACGTGAAGGATCTCGACATCGTCGGCGTCTTTCCCGACTACGCCTCGGCCCAGACCGCGTGGCGCTCGAAGGCGCAGGCCACCGTCGACAACGCGCAGACCCGCTACTTCATCGTCCACCTGCACCGCCTGCTGGAACCGTGAGGGGGGCGGGGCGGGGCTTCGCGCCTTGAAGTCCTTCTATCGAAGCCATTGTGAGGGCTGGGCCCTACTGGTATGAGCCGCGCGGCCGGATGCTTGTGCGGTCTCGGACGTAATCGTTTCGCGTCGCGTCCCGCGAATGACTTGCAGTGTGAGCCGAGAGACGCCCGGCATGACGTCGTCCATCAAGATCATCGCCGGCAACGCGAGCCGTCCGCTGGCGGAAGCGATCGCCGGCTACCTCGAATTGCCGCTCGCGAACTGCATGGTCCGGCGCTTCGCCGACATGGAGATCTTCGTCGAGCTGCAGGAGAACGTGCGCGGCGAGGACGTGTTCATCGTCCAGTCGACCTCGTTCCCGGCCAACGACCACCTGATGGAGCTGCTGATCATGATCGACGCGGCGCGTCGGTCCTCGGCACGGCGCATCACGGCGGTGATCCCCTATTTCGGCTATGCCCGGCAGGATCGGCGCACCTCGGGCCGCACGCCGATCTCGGCCAAGCTCGTCTGCAACCTCATCACCGAGGCCGGCGCCGACCGGGTGTTGACGCTCGATCTCCACGCCGGACAGATCCAGGGCTTCTTCGACATCCCCACCGACAACCTGTTCGCGGCGCCCGTGATGGTGCGCGACATCAAGGAGCGTCTCGCCCCGGGCGAGCGCATGGTGGTCTCGCCCGACGTCGGCGGCGTGGTGCGTGCGCGCGCGCTCGCCAAGCGCATCGACGCGTCGCTGGCCATCGTCGACAAGCGACGCGAGCGGGCGGGCGAGTCGGAGGTGATGAACATCATCGGCGACGTCGAGGGCCAGTCCTGCATCCTCGTGGACGACATCGTCGATTCCGGCGGCACGCTGGTGAACGCGGCCGAGGCCCTGCTCAACGCGGGCGCCAAGGAGGTCTCGGCCTACATCACCCACGGGGTGCTGTCGGGCGGGGCGGTCTCGCGCATCGCCGCCTCGCGGATGAAGGAACTCGTCATCACCGACTCGATCCTGCCGACGCAGGCGGTGAAGCTCGCCCGCAACATCCGCGTGATCTCGATCGCGCCGCTGCTCGGCGAGGCGATCGGGCGCACGGCGACGGAATCGAGCGTGTCGAGCCTGTTCACCTGATCCAGGTCCGGGATTCCAAACGGATCATCCCTTTGGCGGGGTGTTGGGGCAGCGCCCCAACGTTCCTCCCCCAGGGCTCCGCCCTGGAACCGCGAAACGGCTCGCCCTTTCGAAACCCCTGACTTTTTTGGTCAGCGGATCTCGGCGATCTCGAACTCGTGGTCGTTCACCGTCACGGTGTCGCCGACCCCCTTGCCGGTCAGCGCGCGAGCCAGCGGCGCGACGTAGGAGATCGAGCCGGCCGACGGGTCGGCCTCGTCCTCGCCGACGATCCGAAACGTCTGCCGGGTCTCGTCCTCGCGCAGCACGGTCACCGTTGCGCCGAAGCGCACGGTCTCGCCCTCGAACGCCTCGACCGGCTCGGCCGAGTTCTTCCGCGCGGTCCAATAGCGCAGATCGCGCGAGACACGGCTGTGGTCGGCCTTGTCCTGCTGCGGCGAGAGGCTGGACAGCTCCGCCTCCAAGCGCGCCACCTCGGCGTCGATCTGTGCGAGGCCCTCGGGCGTCACATAGTTGGTGTGGGAGGAGATGGGCCGATCGGGAAGATCCTCGAAGGCCTCGCCACCTTCCGGCTCACGGACGAATGCTCTGCTCATAAGATATGCAATGCCCAAGCCTAAGCCGCGGTTCCACCGATCGTGACGACGGTGCGGCCCCGCACCTGACCGTCGAGCAGGGTTTCGGCGAGGCCGCCCACCTCCTCCAGGGAGACCGTCCGCGTCATGACTTTAAGCCGATCCCGGTCGAGGTCGCGCGCGAGCCGTGCCCAGGCCTCGCGGCGGGGCCCTTGCGGCGTCGTCACGCTGTTGATGCCGAGCAGGGAGACTCCGCGCAGGATGAAGGGCGCGACCGAACTCGGCAGGTCCATGCCCCCGGCATTGCCGCAGGCGGCAATGGCACCGCCGCCCTTCGTCATTGATAGGGCGTTGGCGAGCACCCGGCCGCCGACCGCGTCGATGCCTGCGGCCCAGCGCTCCTTGGCCAGGGGGCGCGGCTCGCCCGCGAGCGCCTCGCGCTCCAGGATTTCGGCCGCGCCGAGACCTCTCAGGTAATCGGCCTCGCCGCCCCGGCCGGTCGCGGCGATGACGTGCCAGCCGGCGCGCTTCAGGAGCGCCACCGCCACCGAACCGACGCCGCCGGAGGCCCCCGTCACCAGCGCCGGCCCGGCCTCGGGGGTCAGTCCGTGCCGCTCCAGGGCGAGAACCGAGAGCATCGCCGTGTAGCCCGCGGTGCCGATCGCCATGGCCTCGGCCGGGCTCAGGCCTTCGGGCAGCGGCACCAGCCAGTCGCCACGCACCCGGGCGCGCTCGGCGAGCCCCCCGAGATGCGTCTCGCCGACGCCCCAGCCGGTGAGCACCACGGCGTCGCCGGCCCGGTAGTCTGGATGCGCCGAGGCCTCGACGGTGCCGGCGAAGTCGATGCCGGGGATCATGGGGAAGCGGCGCACCACCGGCATCCGGCCGGTCATGGCGAGCCCGTCCTTGTAGTTCAGGCCCGAATGGGTGACCCGCACGGTGACGTCGCCGTCCATCAGGTCGGCCTCGTCGAAGTCGCGCAGGGCGAGGCTCTGGCCGGCCTCGCCCTTCTCGATCACCCAGGCTCTGAACGCCGCCATGGTCCGCTCCTCCCGTTTTATGTCGGGAAGGGAGCTACGGCGGTTCAGCCCTGAATCAAGGCCGGCGACCGAGACCGACGCGGCAGCGGGCCTCAATACCCGTCGTAGATGCTGCCCTGAGAGAAGCCGAGGCCCACCGCCACATCCGCAGAGGAGGCGCCGGCGATGCCGAGGGCGTCCGGGATCGAGCCGACCCCAAGGGGACCATAACCAGGTCCATAACCGGGACCGGCACCGAAATCGGGGCCGCCCGCGGGCACCCAGGCGGCGCGAGCGGGCTGCACCAGCACCCGGCGCTGCGTGGTGGTGTAGACCGGCGGCAGAGTGTGGGGGATCGCCTCCGGCGGCCGCACCAGCACGCGGCGGGTCTGCACGGCGTAGCGCGGTGGCGTGGTCACCCAGCAACCGACGAGTTGGCCGTAGGCATCGGTGCGCGTCTCCCAACGGCGCGCTCCGGGCGCGATCAGCACCCGCTCGGACACCGTGTCGTAGATCGGCGGCGTGGTGCGGTAGACGGTGCGCGGCGGCTGGACCAGCACCCGCTCTGCGACGGTGTCGTAGACCGGCGGCGTCACGACGCGGCGGTAGCACTCGGCGCTGACGCAGCCGTCCCCGGCCTGCGCGGGCGCGGCCATGACGACCGCCGAGACGGCGGCGACGGCAAGAGAAGGGAACAGGCTCGAGCGGGGCAGGGGAGTGGCCATGGAACAACCTCGGAACGCGACTTCGATACGATTTCGGGGCGCCTGCGAGTCCCGTGCGGACCTCAGCGTGGCATGCCATTCGACGTACAGAGTGCGGCCAAGGTTGCTTTCCGGACAAGCTCGATTGCCAAAGACAGTAAAATTAACCAATGACTAAGACTACGCAGATCTAAACACCGAACCTCGACTTCGAATTCCGGCCGACAGGCGGGATCGCACCGGATCGGGGACGGGGGCGGAGGCGTTGCCGGAAAACCCTTCGCGCCGCGCAGGGGAGGGCGGGCGGCAAGGCGCGCTTGTCAGCCCATCGGCCAAGGGCTAGAGCGCTTCCAAATCGGGCGGCGGCGGCGCCCGGAACGCTTGAAACCGCCGCACGAGGGGATCGCATCCGCGAGCGGGTGACGAGCCGGTGAGGAGCGCGCCCGCCCCGGCCCAGGCAAGCCCCCATCCAGGCAAGCGGATTTTAAGGACCGAACGGCCTATGACCTACGTCGTCACCGACAACTGCATCAAGTGCAAGTACATGGACTGCGTCGAGGTGTGCCCCGTGGATTGCTTCTACGAGGGCGAGAACATGCTCGTCATCCATCCCGACGAATGCATCGATTGCGGCGTCTGCGAACCGGAATGCCCCGCCGAGGCGATCAAGCCCGACACCGAGGGCGATCTGGAGGGCTGGCTGAAGCTCAACGCCGACTACGCCAAGACCTGGCCCAACATCACCCAGAAGAAGGACGCCCCTTCCGACGCCAAGCAGTGGGATGGCGTGGGTGGCAAGCTGGAGGCGCATTTCTCGCCCAATCCCGGCTCCGGCGACTGAGCCCCTCCGCCCTGCGCTAACCGGCAGCGCGGCGGCACAGGCTCGGGAAACGCGGCGGCCTCTCGTCGCAGCCGGTTCATCCGGGGCGATCATCCGAACGCACCACGGCCTCCCTCGAAAGATCCGCCGGAAGCCCCGGCGCCGCTCTTTTCGATCCGTGCAAAACCTTCGATCCTCCCATGCGGAGATGCGCCCGCGCGCCGGCAATCCTTTGATTCGCCGGCCCGTTCGTGTTACATGAGGGCTCGCCGTCGCTCACGCTCGATGCGCCCCCTCCTGATCGCCTTCAAAGCGAGTTCCGTCTTCCTGGAAAAGAGGTTGGCTGCGATCGACCGCCGGAAGCATCTCGCTCCCGGCGGGTGCCTTCGTGTGGTGTGAGCAACGCGAGAGCCCGGGAACCGGCCAGCGCCTCAATGGTGCGCCGCCGGACAGAGGCATGCGCCGGGTGTCCCGCCCCGGAGGTGACGAGCGTGCGGGCGTGGACGCGCCCCGCGTGGATGACAGTGGAGGCTCATTCCGCATGACCACAGCCAAGAAGACGACGGTAGCAGGCCGCCAAGGCTTCAAGACCGGCGAGGCGGTCGTGTATCCGGCGCACGGCGTCGGGCGGATCACCGCGATCGAAGAGCAGGAGATCGCGGGCTACAAGCTCGAGCTGTTCGTCGTCTCGTTCGAAAAGGACAAGATGGTCCTGCGCGTCCCCACCGCGAAGGCCAACAGTGTCGGCATGCGCAAGCTCGCCGAGCCGGAACTCGTCAAGAAGGCCCTCGACGTGCTGACCGGCCGCGCCCGCATCAAGCGCACGATGTGGTCGCGCCGCGCCCAGGAATACGAGGCCAAGATCAATTCCGGCGACCTCATCTCGGTCACCGAGGTGGTACGCGACCTCTACCGCTCCGAGGCCCAGCCCGAGCAGTCCTACAGCGAGCGTCAGCTCTACGAGGCCGCCCTGGACCGCGTCGTGCGCGAGATCTCCTCGGTGAACAAGATCACTGAGACCGAAGCGCTCAAGCTGATCGAGCAGAGCCTCGCGAAATCGCCGCGCCGCGCCAAGGCCGATGCGGAAGCCGATGCCGAGGGCGAGGACGACGTACAGGAAGAAGCCGCCTGAGACGGGCTCGCGCAGCGAATCAGACCGCTGCACGATTCGTACGTACGAACCAGAGGGCTCGGCGCCATGCCGGGCCCTTTTTTCATGCGGCGACCGTACAGCTCTTGATCCTTTCGTCTCCAACGCCATGCGCCCGCAGGGAACAAGCGTCGCATGGATGTGTTGTGCCTCTGCCACGGATGGCTTGCCCCATGGTCGGGTCCGGCGTTTCGCTGACCGACGGGACCGATGCGAGCCGATCTGAAACGCTCGAACCAAGAATGCTCGAACGAGAGAGGCGGGGATGGCAGAAATCGCGGGGATGCGGCGTCAGTTCATTCGAACAGCGATGGAGGCGCCGTTCCTTGCGAGGGACGAAGAGCGTGGGCTGGCGGTGGCCTGGAAGGAAGCACGCGACGAGCGCGCCCTGCACCGTCTGATCTCCGCGCATATGCGTCTTGTGATCGCGCTCGCCGGCCGGTTCCGCCATTACGGCCTGCCGATGGCCGATCTCGTGCAGGAGGGCCATGTCGGCCTGATGGAGGCGGCGGCCCGGTTCGAGCCGGAACGCGAAGTCCGCTTCTCCACCTACGCCACATGGTGGATCCGCGCCTCGATCCAGGATTACATCCTGCGCAACTGGTCGATCGTGCGCGGCGGAACGAGTTCCGCGCAGAAGGCGCTCTTCTTCAACCTGCGCCGCCTGCGCGCCCGGCTGATGCAATCGACCGAGGAGCAGGTCGGCTCCGAGATCCACGGACGGATCGCGACCGCCATCGGCGTCTCACGCGAGGACGTGGCGCTGATGGATGCGCGCCTGTCGGGACCCGACATGTCGCTGAATGCGCCCGTCGGCGAGGAGAGCGAAGCGTCCTCCGAGCGCATGGACTTTCTGGTCGACAACGCTGCCCTGCCCGACGAAACGGTCTCGGCCCTGGTCGATGGCGAGCGACGGTTGGTCTGGCTGCGACAGGCCCTGACGGTGCTCTCTGAGCGCGAGTTGCGGATTCTGCGGGAACGGCGCCTCGCCGAGGATCAGGCGACCCTGGAAGCGCTGGGTCACCGCCTCGGCATTTCGAAGGAGCGCGTCCGGCAGATCGAGAACCGTGCCCTGGAGAAGCTGCGTCGGGCGCTCGCCGAGAGGTTCCCGCAGGCACCGAGCAGCGTCTACGCCTGATTTTCGAGGCAGGTCTGATCAAGGGCGGCACCGGTGTGCCGCCCTTTTGCGTTTCAGATCACAATTCGAAGGAGGGAGCCGCCTGTTCGACGGATCATCTCGACCGTGCCCTGGCAGCGGAGCGAGTCGCCCGAGGCGCTGGCCAGCTGCAAGTCGAGACACGGACGCTCTTCGCCCCCCACCAAGCCGGTAAACCCCGTCACAAGGGCGATGCGCCCGTCACTGGTCACTGCAGGGCCAACCAACAGGGTGTCACGTGGTCGCTCAGATGCCGGCCGTTCCCGCCCTGGCGCCCAGGCGCGACAGGGAACCGTCTCGCGAAGGACGCGTCAGGGCACCACCCCGCTATGCCGCGATGCGGCCGCGCAAAATGATAATTTTTAAATTCCTATATTTGTCAGCAGCTTACTATCAAAAAAACCAGGTCTTGAGCGCGAAAAACCGCCCTTGCCGCGCAAGAACAGCCACGAAGCGCCCCAACCCGCTTGCGACCACGAAAAGTGCCGGCTATAAGCCCGCTCGTCGGCCCTCGGGGGCCGGCATCGGAGTGTAGCGCAGTCTGGTAGCGCACCACGTTCGGGACGTGGGGGTCGCAGGTTCAAATCCTGCCACTCCGACCAAGAAAGAAGAGGAGCACCCTTCAAGGGTGTCAGGAAGTAAAAAAGGCGCCCGTAGCTCAGCTGGATAGAGCACCAGACTACGAATCTGGGGGTCAGAGGTTCGAATCCTTTCGGGCGCGCCATTAACTTCATAAGCTGGAATAAGGGGTGAGATAGTATCTAGCCCCTTTTGCATTTCTGGGGCTGCTTACCAGAAATGGCGGCTGCTAAGCGCATGGCAAGCGTGAACGTGCCAGCCAGCCAAATTCAACGGGAAGCTCGCCAGCGCCCGCTGATGTGCCGCAGCCATCCAAGATGCCCGCAGCGCTCTGCCGCCGTCCTGATGCCTCCTGTTGATTTAGTGAACCCAGGCGCCGAGCTAGGCGGTTCGGCTCTGCGGCGCGAAACCGTGCCGAGCTAGGATCTCGGCTTCGGCGGCGTCCTCCGGCTCCGGCAAGGTCCGTGCGGCCTCCGCCATGGCGGCTTCCCGAGCCTGCTGCTCACGATGCTTGCGCTCGCACTCCTCGTCTACAAGAACGCGACCCACCTCGCTCTGGAAGGATCGCCAATCGCACGCCTTGATGCCCGCGATGATCGAGTCGAATTCGTTGCCGAGGCGCTGGCGCAGCAACTGGGCGACGCGACGGGCTGGCGGTGGTGCGGCTGGGCCGAGGCGGAAGTCGCCGGATGCTCTTCCGGCCCGCTCGGCGGCGCGCATCGCCTCGACCTTTGCGCGGTGTTCCTCCATGAAGCGGGCCTGCGCGGCGCTCGTCTCCGCCTGTCGGGCCTCGGCTTCTCGGCGCTGGAGGATGGTGCGGGCAATCTCGTCCTCTGCCGTCTCATTAGCCTTGGTGCGGGCCTCCCGCTCACGGCGGCGGCGCTCCCGGTATTCGTCGAGTTCGGCCCTGGCGAGTCGCTTGGCTTCCTCGATTGCGTTGTCGTGTGCGTCGGTCATGTCAGAGTCCGGCCTCGGTCCGGTAGTGCGCAGCCCGAGCAGCTTACGGTCCCGAGCCGGCTGATGTTCTATCGGTGCAGCGGCCAGGCCAGACCCACAAAAACCTTGCCAGGACAGACTCGATTGTCGAACGACTTGATAAATCCATGTCTTTCTTAGAAGTATTCTAGCTAAATCGTGTAGCGGCGCCGCAACAGCTGCAAACACATGATATATTTTAAGAAGGATCGGAGTTGCGCCTTGGGCTGGACTGGCCGACTGACGCTCGAGGAAGGCCGTTGCGGCGGGACGCCTGCGCCCCTCGCCTCTTCAGGAGTTGCATGCTCATGTCGTACCCTGGACACGCGCATCCCGGATACGCATCCATGGGGCAGGACCGGCGGCTCGGCCTCTGTCTCGCTGTGGTGGTGGCGGCCGGCTGCGTCTCCGGCGCGGCCGCGCAGGAGGAGGTGCGGATCGAGGAGATCTCCGTCGCGGGCAGCAGCGGCGGCAAACCCGTGCCGGCGAACCGCAATGCCGTCGTCGGCCCGCCCCCGCCCGCCTATCCCGGCGGCGTGGTCGGCTCCGGCTCGCGGCTCGGCCTGCTGGGCAACCGCAACGTCTTCGACCAGCCGTTCAGCTCGACCAGCTATACCGAGAAGCTTATCCGCGACCAGCAGGCGCGCAACGTCCAGGACGTGGTCAACAACGACCCGTCGATCCGCACCAACGTGCCGGCCTTCTCCGGCATCCTCGGCTTCTTCGTGCGCGGCTTCCCCGTCTTCGCGCAGGACATTGCCTTCAACGGCCTGTTCGGCGTCGCCGACGCGTTCAACCCTGCCATCGAACCGATCGAGCGCGTGGAGGTGCTGCGCGGCCCCTCGACCCTGCTCTCCGGCGTTCCCCCCTTCGGCAATATCGGCGGCATCATCAACCTGATCCCGAAGCGCGCCGGGGAGGAGCCGCTGACCCGCGTCACGCTGGGCTACGGCAACGACGCCCAGATCTACAAGGCGATCGACGTCAGCCGCCGGTTCGGCGAGGCGAAGGAGTGGGGCATCCGCTTCAACGGCGCCGTCAACAACGGCCGCACGCCGATCGACAACCAGTCCATCCATTTCGGCGTCGCCGCGCTCGCGCTCGACTACCGCGGCGAGCGCCTGCGGGCGAGCCTCGATCTCGGCTACCAGGAGCTCGACTTCCAGTCGCCCCTGCGCAACCGCAACGTGGCGGCGGGGGTGCGCATCCCCCGGGCGCCCGACCTCACCCTGAACCAGCACCAGCCCTGGGAATTCCGCGACAGCGCCAACCGGCAACTCGCCACCCGGGTCGAGTACGACCTGACGCCGGACCTGACGCTGTACGGCGCCTACGGGCGCTCCAACTTCCGGCAGGAATATTTCGGCGGCGTCCTGACGATCTTCAACACCCGCGGCGACTACCGCGACCCGATCAGCTACCTGCCGTTCCTCATCGTCAACCAGACCGCGGAGGCCGGCCTGCGCGGCACGTTCGAGACGGGGCCGGTCAAGCATAGCTTCGGCCTCGCCGCGGTCGGCTTCTGGCAGGACCTCGCCCAGCCGACGGCGCAGGTCGTCGGGGCGACGATCGTGTCGAACCTCTACGATCCGGTCTACGTCGCCCCGCGCTCGACCGTCGGCCTGTCGAACGCGACGCCGCGCACCTCGAGCCGCATCAACCGCAGCATCGCCATCGCCGACACGATGTCGATCCTCGACGACCGGATCCTGCTCACCGTCGGGGGACGCTGGCAGAGCCTCGACGTGAACGCCTACAACCAGACCACCGGTTTCCGCACCGGCGCGAGCGAGAGCGGCGCCTTCTCGCCGGGCCTCGGCCTCGTGGTGAAGCCGTTGGAGCGGCTCTCCCTCTACGCCAACTACATTGAGGGACTGACCTCGCCGGCCCCGCCGATCGCCGCGCGCAACGCCAACGAAGCCTTTCCGGCCGCCGTGTCGCGGCAGACCGAGGTCGGCGCCAAGTACGATTTCGGCACCGTCGGCGTCGGCTTTGCCGCCTTCGAGATCGAGCAGCCCTTCGGCTTCCTCGACACGGCCACCCAGCTATTCTCGGTCGATGGGCGCCAGCGCAACAGCGGCGTCGAGCTGACGGTCTTCGGCGAGCCGGCGCCGGGCCTGCGCCTGCTCGGCGGCGTCAGCCTGCTCGACGGCGTGCAGGTGCGCTCGCAGAACCCGGCCAATGTCGGGCGCGTCGCCGTCGGCGTCCCGGACGTTCAGCTCAACCTCTACGGCGAGTACGACCTGCTGCCGGGCCTGAGCCTGAGCGGCCGGGTGATCTACACCTCGGCGCAGTACTACGATCTCGCCAACAGCCAGAAGATCCCCGACTGGGCGACGCTCGATCTCGGTCTGCGCTACGCCACCGTGTTCCAGGACCATCCGCTTACGCTCCGGGCGAACGTCGTCAATGTGACGGGCAACAACTACTGGGCCTCGACGGGGCGGGGCATCCTGAGCCAGGGGGCGCCGCGGACCGTTCTGCTCTCGGCCTCCATGGATTTCTAGCAGGCTGCTGAAGAAGTCGCTGGCAGGCTTGTCGCGGAGATGACTCTCTCTGATCCGAGACAGGTGTGAGGTCGGGCGATGCGTGGGCGTGAGGAACGGTCGGAGAGCCTGTTCAGCTACGTTCGCCTGGAGGAACGCGTTCCGGCCGATCATCCGCTGCGGCCGATCCGGGCTTTGGCCGACGAGGTTCTGGCGGGGCTGAACGGACGCTTCGAGGCGCTGTGTTCCCAGATGGGGCGGCCCTCGATCCCGCCGGAGATGCTGCTGCAGGCGTTCTTCTCGGTGCGCTCCGCGCGGATGCGGATGGAGCAGATCGACGACAATCTGCTGTTCCGGTGGTTCGTCGGCCAGAAGATGGATGCCGCGGTCTGGCATCCGACGGTGTTCACGCACAATCGCGACCGACTGCTGGAAGCGGAGGTCGCCCGCGCCTTCCTGTCGGGCCTGCTGGCGCTGAAGCCGGTCAAGCGGCTCCTGTCGAGCGACCACTTCTCCGTCGATGGCACGTTGATCGAGGCCTAGGCGAGAGGGGCGACCCAGGCTGGACCGAGGTGCGTCCCGCGCGCCGCGGCACCATCACCGCCACCGGGGCGGGCCTCTTCAGGATGGGCGATCTTCGAAAACGCAGCGGCAATCCCCCAAACCGAACCGTGCCCCAGACTTTTTCAGCAGCCTGCTAGACGCTCTTAAGGTCTTCCCTATGGCTCATTCAGTACCAACGAACGGCACTCTTGCCAGAACGCAGGTCTCTCGGCCGAAATTTATCAGAAGTAGGCTCCAAAGGCCTCGGTTGGACTGTCACTCCATTCATTGACCTTCTCTATGAATTTCTGTGCTTCACGTGGCCGGACGAATATCCCTGGGTTGATTTGTGAATTGTAGAACGTCGTATTAAATCTACGCCCCATTATTCCAAAGAAAAGCTGAAGAACGCCCCCAACATATACTGCTTTTTTTCCTAAATCGTCCTGTATGAATGCCCCCAGCGGCGTTGCGTATGACGCACAAGCCAGCAAGGCAATATCGAAGTCTATAGCTGTTATTTCGCGCTTCATCCGCTCCAGAGTCGAGAACCAATCCTGGTCAGGGAAAAACTCAGCCGGCAGCCCGTGATACGTGATAGGAGTCGTATACGTCAGCAAATCAAATTCAGGGTATTCGTAGTTCTTGAAAAACTGGTGCCGATTGGGATGCTGATCCTGGATTGTTTCGGAAAATGGAGTGATTGCGAGGACCTTCTTTCCTACAAGAGCCTCACTAAAAACCGAGAGCAAAGATGGCCCACCAGCAACAAGCCGCTCGATGAAATTGTAGGGAATGAGCGTCATGTTGCGGTCTGCACCGATGACCTCTCGTACCCAGTGCTCACATCTTTCTACGGCCGTTTCAGGCGGGGGAGGAAAATCGATAATTTCGGGAAAGAATGGGGCGATCAGGTATGCGTGGCCGACCGACAACGTATCGGAGGCTCGGTATGATTTCGTGAGCAGGCTGAGAAATTCGGGAACTCGTGAAGTGTCGCTGCACGTATCGTAGTAACCCGTATAGATCTCCAACTCCTTCTTAGCGTTGAGGAAGGCATCGGAGCCGGAAGAAGTACCCTGGGTGAAGACAGCCGCGTTGGTATCGACGCCGCCGAGCCGACCGAGGAAAGCCGGTTCCGGCCCGAGCAACAAGTTCGAAACGTGCCGTGCGCAGTCTTCAGGTGGGAGTATCCGGTTTAATGCCATGTCGTAGCTCCGAACCATTCAGGGATTTGAAAGAAGTGAGAAATGAGCGCCCATCCGCCCGGCACTATCTTGAGCGGAACGAGCCGATCAACGATTTCATACTGAGAATATATTTCATTTTATCATAGCCCTGAAATCGGAAAACATTGTGCTATTTATTTTATTTCTATTTTCGGGTATTGAGTAGGTTACTGACCAGAACGTACTGCCACCAAGGCCAATCTGCTCTCCGTCATACAATTTGGAATGCATGACATCAGGCGCGAATGTCCGGACCTTCGCGTTGCCTTTAGCGACATAGGCGACGGCGAGCGCAGCCTGATCGAGATGCCACTGCGCTCGGTCCGGACGTGCCAGCAACGAGGCAAGATAGCGCGCGATGCGCCCGAAGAAGGATGCAGCAACGGGGCCGCGACCAACGAACACCACCGAGGCTGAGACAAGCGACAGGATGTTGAGGGCCGCCTGCGGGAACACCAGCAGGCCCGCATCCGCGCCCCGCATCGCCTCAAGCAAATCCCCCACGGGCCGAACCACAAGCTGATCGGCATCCGTCAGCAGGAAGGGACGCCCGATTGCTCGCATGATGTCGGGAAGAGCGAGGAAGCGTGCGCAGGCATAGTAGGTCTTGCGCTGTGTTTCGTCGAAAGCTGAAAGATCGACGGTTTCGGTCGAGACGGAAAGCGGGATGCCAGCCTGGGCGCGGAGTTGCGCCAACGGCGCTGCGATCTCCTCGCTGGGATTGATGATGTGGATGTGCAGGCCGGCTGTGACACCAGCGTTCCGTTGAATTGACGCGAGCACCGCTGCGGCGAAGGTGTGGAAATACGTCACGTCGCAGCAGAAGCAAAACACAACCTCGCAGGCGGCGTGACATGCGGACAGGTCGGCTCGGTCGAGATCCACCTTACGATTGTAAAATCGGTCAAACGCATCGCAGCTCGCAGCGTCGGGCTCATCGAAGCGAAGCGTGACGGTGCTGGTCGTGCTGCCGTTGTCGAGCGGCACGGTGAGGGGCTTCGAGAAGAGCCGTTCGGCTTCGTTCAGCCGGCCGAGATAGGCCTTGAGACTAGCCAGCCCATAGCTGATGCTCTCGCTGTGCGGTTGCCTGTCCCAGGCCCCTTGCATGTCGACAAGCGCGTCCGCGAAGCGGCCGAGATGACACTTGGCGATCGCACGGACATGCAGCAGCGGCGCGGGTACGCCCTCGGGAGCCAGGGCCACCGCTTGATCGAAGACCTCGATGGCACGTTGGGGCTGGCCCCGGGCCGTATTCGAGATCCCGAGCGCGACCAGGGTATCGATCGTCGGGTTGAGCGCATTCGCCCAGTGCAACATCTCGTGGGCGGTCTTCACACCGCGGGCGGTGAGTTGCTCGTGAGAGGCGATGAGGACCTTCTGATGCGAGAGACGCTGCGCTTCGCTGGCAGTGCCGAGCGGGAGATGTTCCATGCCGGCCGCCTTGAGCGACCGTAGGTACCGGACACCGTCCTCGAGTGCCCTCAATTGCTCCACCTGCCGTCCATGGACGGGATCGTTGCCGAACCGGCGCAGCAGGTTCTGCAGGCCGTCCATACTCTTGTTCACGTGCCGCGATGCCGTGCCGGCATCGCGCTCCACGACGGTCAGCACCTCGTTCAATCCGAGGATGTCGTGCCGCACGCTCAGATCGACCCAGGCAACGACGTCCTCCGCGAGGGCCGCATCCGCGAACACGAACCCCTCCGCAACAACAAGTCGATGCAGCATCACCGTCGGCGTCGCGATCGGGCAGTTCGAGATGATTCTCGGATAGATCCGCCCGGATGCAAGGCCGGACTCGATCACGCTGGCGCCGGCCACCCCCTCATCGACGACGAGGTAGGAGGTGTGCGAGGCGACAGCCCCCTGCTGCATCATCGCGCGGAGTTGCACCTCGATCTTGTTGGGCAGGAACAGGTCGTCGGCATCGAGAAAGGCGACGTAGTCGCCCTGGCAGCGGCTGAGGCCGAAGTTGCGCGCCGCGCCCGGGCCGCCATTGGGAATATGGAAGAGCTGCACCCGGGCGTCGGAGCCCACGTCGCGCAAGAGATCATCCATCGCCTCTGTCGAGCCGTCATCCACGAGGACGACGTCGAGGTGAGGGTAGGTCTGCGCGAGAATGCTCTCCAGGGCCCGGCGAACGAGACCGATCTCGTTGTAGAAGGGCATCACGACGGAGACGAGGGTCTTGGAGGAGCAGCGGTCCCGCTGCTCCTCCAAGTGCCGCACGGTGCTGACGTAAGTCGTCGGCGCCAGGATTTTGCGCGTCTCCTCGTAGAAGCGCCACGAACTCCCGTACATCTGCGCACGCTCGATCTCGGTCGTCCCGTCGATCATGGCCCGCCAAAGGGTCTCGCCCTCTTCGGCGATGTCCGGGCGCTGCGAATCCTGGCTTGGATGGACGCGGTAGTGGACGAGCGACTGCGGCACGTGGAAGAAGTCGGTCTGCCGAATGAGCTGCCGCCAGAGTTGGAAGTCTTGGGTAAAGCGGCGACTGAGGTCGAACGGACCCCGGATGGCGCGCAGCAGGCCGATGGGGATGAAGACGGTGCAGCCGTTCACGGCGCCGCGAAACAGCGGCACCATCGGCGAGCGCTTGAACTGCTCATGGTCGAACTGCACGTTTGCGAACTGCTTCCCGTCGGAATCGATGAGGGTGTAGTTCGAGATCAACATGGCGTCCGGCCGCCCCAATCGCTGCCAGAAGGCGACTTGGACGGCCGTCTTCTCGGGCGCGTAAAGGTCGTCGTGGCTGAGCCAGCAGAAGAAGTCGCCTGTGAGTTCCTCGACCGCCTTGTTCAGGGCACCGGCGACGCCCGTGTTCGATTGATGGAAGTAGCGAATCTTGTCCGGGTGCCGCTCGGCATAGCGCCGCGCCACAGCGTCGGTGACGCCTCCGTCGGTCGAGCCGTCGTTGACGATGACGATCTCAACGTTCTCGTAAGTTTGCGCGAGTGCGCTCTGGAGCGCCAGTTCGAAATAGGTCCCGCCGTTATAGACGGGCATGACGATGCTGACTTTCGGATGGTCCGACATCGGAGCAATCACTTTGCCTTGCGCCAATAGACAACCGCCCCGTCCACAGCGACGATCGGCTCGTTGATGTTCCGCCGTGCCCGATAGGCCTCGATTGCGGCCCGGCCGTCCTCCCCGACATCGTCAGCGACGATGAAGCCGCCGGGTGCCACCGTCGGGTAGAGAGCCTCGAGTACATCCGAGATCGAATCGTGCCAACCGCCAAGCCGCAGCAGTGCGAGGCAGCGGATCGGCGCTCTGGACAGCGTGTCTTCGAACCGACCGGGTAGGAAGGCGACTTGCCCATCGGACAATCCGAAGCGCTCGAATCCTTCCCGGAGCGCATCGAGCGACAGCCCGCGCTCCGGGCCGGCGATGTACGCGCGCGCCCCGCGCTCCGGGCCGTCATCTTCCTTCGAGGGAAAAGGTCCGGCGAAGGAATCCGCGAGCCAAACAGTGCGATCGGTGACGCCATGGGCGGCCAGGATCGCCCGCATGTAGAGACATGCGGCCCCCTGCCGGGCACCCGCATCGAGGATATGGCCTTCGACGCCGTCCGCCACCACCGTCTCCAGAAGGTGCCGAAGGTTGCGCAGGCGCGCCTTGGGGATCGGGGGGAAGGATCCCCCATGCGCCGCGCTCCCCGGCAAGGTCAGCCGCCCGGCCAGCACCGCCTCGAGGAGATCGAGGTAGAGCCGGCGGGCGGCGGATGCGAGCCCGGGCGTCCCCTTGCCGGCGGGATCCATATCCGTACGCCCGGCACGGGAACTCCCGAGCCGGACAGCATCGGCAAGGGTGGCAAGGCTCGGCGCCTCGGCCCGGAGCAACTCATTCGCCTCGTGTAATGCCCTGACTCTCTCGGCAAGAGTTGCCACCTCGGCCCGGCTCGCGATGAGAGCGGCCTCCTGCTCACGCTCGCGCTGCGCGACGTGTTCGAGCAGGGCGGCCTGGAGCTGCATGGCGTCGCGCTCGGCGCTGGCCTCCCAGTCGTGGCGCTCCCCGCCCTGCGGCGACGGCGGGCGGTCCGCCGCAGCCCGAGGGGGGGCACGCTCCACGTCAACCCGGCTCAGTTCGGCCCTCGGCGCTGTCGCCGCCCGCTCGCTGGCGCGAACCGCCGCCGCCAATTCATCGTTTCGGGCGACCGCGCGCTGGAGTGAGGCGGTGGCGACATAGAGTTTCAGTTCAGCTTCGTCTCCCGCTCGGCGCAGCCGCTCCACTTCGGCTTCAAGCACATTCTCGCGCTCCCGCGCCGCCGAGGGCAGTGCCCCGAGCGCCTGCGGCTCACCACCCCGCACCCGCGCCGCAAGCTCGTCGTTCCGGGCGATCGCGCGTTGCAGTGAGGCGGTGGCGACATAGAGTTTCAGCTCAGCCTCGTCCCCCGCTCGGCGCAGCCGCTCCGATTCGGCTTCTTGCACGGCCTCGCGCTCCTGCGCCGCCGAACGCATCGCGGCGAGTTCACTCCGAAGGCCGCGCAGCTCATGATCACGCTGCTCAACAAGGCCGCGCATCCTCTCCGCCGCGGCCTCCAGGGCAGCGGACCGCGCCTGCAGCTCCAGCACCGCGGCGTAACATGCCTGTTCCGACTCGCCCATCGGAACGCCGAAAAGCCCGAGCACCTCTTCGTTCGAGGCGTCCGATTCTCGTACGGGCCGCGGATGGACCACCGGTGCGCCCAGGACCCGGCCCTCGACGAGACCATATTTGAGATAGTGGACGAGCGGGTTCAGACCGGCCGTCCTCAAATCCGCGTAGCTCGCGAGATAGAGGGCTCCATCGAAATCCGGCCCTGGCCGTCGGCCCTCTGCCCCGCCGTACTGAAGGTAATGCTGGAGGGGATCGATCTTCGCGTTCGCGACGTCCTTGTTCGCCGACAAGTAATAATGGGAGTCGAACAATCCGGAGGCCCGTATCAGATGGGCCTCGAACGCAGGCGACAGCAGCGCCTGAATTTCACTCCAATTCCCATACCAGCTTCTCAAGCCACCGAGATCGCCACCAACTTTCCCAATGGCAATCGATAGGACATCCGCCCTCCAAGAAAGTCGTGTCGCTAGATCGTGACGTCCGACATCTTGGCTATCCACCGTGATCATTGGCCGGCATTCCTAGATGCATGAACGTCCCTAGCAAATCAGGGGATCGTGACCCGCTTCCTCGCCGGCCTCCCTAGATCATCTCTCTGACCATGGCCAGGGTCGACACAGCACAATCGAGCCAAATTCCAGGCTGCCGGATCATGGAAGTCCACCCGCCATATGCATACTTTAGGTTGGCGAAAAGCTCGTTTTTGGCAATTAATGTTCTTTCAAGTTTAGTTATGGTCCGTTGATTTACGCTTCCCTTTCTTTATGGTGCGCTACGGGCGCTTGTTGGAATGCCCCTCGAAGCGCGTCGTCGAGCCGGGATCGAGCGACTGCCGTGATTTCGGGGTGCCACAACCCAGGCAGGCGACGTGGGTCCGGAGACGGGATTCGGCTCTCTCGAAAGCATCTTCAGCCCGAAAATGGCACTCACGAAGAAGAACAGCATCAACGTGCCGCTTCAGATTTCAGAGGGCAGCAGCGCACATGGGGAGGCTGGATCGAGCACCATGGATCTGTTCTACGCGCCGCGATCCCCCTTTTCACGGAAGATCCTGACGGTGATTGTCGAGCTTGGGCTCGAATCGCATATCCGGCTGATTCAGACCGACCCGTGGAACGACGAGTCGCTTCGCCGTTACAATCCTGCCTGCAAGGTGCCGACGCTTCTGCTCGATGACGGGACGGCCCTGTTCGACTCGCCCGTCATCGCGCGTTATCTCGACGAACGCGCCGGACACCGGTTGGTGCCGGCCGGCATCCATCGCTGGGATGCCGGCCGACGGGAAGCGCTCGGGGATGCGCTGGCCGAAGCGGTCATCCGTCGCTTCGTCGAACGGATGGGCCCTGACTGCGATCGCATTGCCCGGGTCGTGGCCCGGCAGGAGGCGGCCATAGCGGCCATTCTCGACCAGTTGGAGGCAGAGCCCGCCTGGATGGAGGCGCCGGTCGATCTTGGCCATCTCGCCATTGCCTGCGCCCTCGCGTATCTCGACGGACGATCGCCGGAACTGGAATGGGATCGAGGACGGCGCTTGCTCGCAGCATGGTTTTATGATTTCCGTGCCCGACCGTCGATGACCATCGCAACTACCCCTGAAATCGGCGCCTTTCGCACCGCCGTTTCGAGATGACTGCATCGTCGAGGATTTAACTTTGAAGATTGCAATTTTGGGTGCTTCCGGAATGCTCGGAAGCACGACTTTCCAATACTTGGCACATCGCTTCCCTGGCAGCGTTTACGCAAGCGTGCGCTCGTCCTCGGCACGGCGATCCTTCCCGGACGATCTCGCCGCCAACATCGCCGTCGGGATCGACGTCGAGAATGCGGACGCGCTGGCCGGCTTCCTGCGTGACGTGCGGCCCGACGTGGTCCTGAACTGCGTCGGGGTCGTCAAGCAGCTCGCCTCCGCCGAGGATCCACTGGTCGCGATCCCGATCAACGCCATCCTGCCGCACCGGCTTGCACGGCTGGCCGACCTCGTCGGCGCCCGCCTCATCCATGTGAGCACCGATTGCGTCTTCACCGGCCGCAAGGGCGACTACCGCGAAAGCGACGCGCCGGATGCGGAGGATCTCTACGGGCGCTCGAAGCTTCTCGGCGAGGTCGATTACCCGAACGCGGTCACGCTGCGCACCTCCATCATCGGGCGTGAGATCGGCAGCCGCAACGGTCTCGTCGAGTGGTTCCTGGCTCAGAGCGGGTCGGTGCGCGGCTACCGGCGGGCGATCTTCTCCGGCCTCACCACCGACGAGCTGGTGCGTGTGATCGCCGACCACGTCCTGCCGAACCCAGGCTTGCGCGGCGTCTACCATGTGAGCGTGGACCCGATCAGCAAGTTCGACCTGCTCGGGATCGTCAAGGACGTCTACGGCGTTGCAACCGAGATCGAGCCCGACGACGCGGTGGCGATCGACCGCTCCCTCAATTCGGAGCGGTTCCGGGCAGCTACCGGCTACGCGCCGCCCTCATGGCCGGACCTGATCCGCACCATGCGTCGCTTCCACGACGAAGCCTTCTCACGGATCCGCTGATGTTCTCCGGCAAAACACTCCTCATCACCGGCGGCACCGGCTCCTTCGGCAACGCGGTGATCCAGCGCTTCCTCGCCACCGATATCGGCCAGATCCGCGTCTTCAGCCGGGACGAGAAGAAGCAGGAGGACATGCGCATCCTGCTGCGCGATCCGCGGATCCGGTTCTTCATCGGCGACGTGCGCGAGTACAACTCGATCGCGCAGGCGGTGAAGGGCGTCGACTACATCTTCCACGCGGCGGCGCTGAAGCAGGTGCCCTCCTGCGAGTTCTATCCGATGGAGGCGGTGCGCACGAACATCCTCGGGGCCGAGAACGTGCTGAACGCCGCGGTCGCCTCGGGCGTCGAGCGGATGGTCGTGCTCTCGACCGACAAGGCGGTCTACCCGATCAACGCCATGGGCCTGTCCAAGGCGATGATGGAGAAGCTGACGATCGCCAAGTCGCGCATGCTGGCCAAGGACGACACGATCCTGTGTGCCACGCGCTACGGCAACGTCATGGCCTCGCGCGGCTCGGTGATCCCGCTCTTCGTGAACCAGATCAAGGAGGGGCGCGACCTCACCATCACCGATCCGACGATGACCCGCTTCCTGATGTCGCTGGAGGATTCGGTCGATCTCGTGCTGTTCGCCTACCAGCGCGGCCAGCAGGGCGACATCTTCGTGCAGAAGGCGCCCGCCTGCACGGTCCAGGATCTGGCCGAGGCCCTGCGGACGATTTTTGAGGCCAAGAACGAGATCAAGATCATCGGCACGCGCCACGGCGAGAAGCTCTACGAGTCGCTGGTCTCGCGCGAGGAGATGGCGCGGGCCGAGGACATGGACGGGTTCTACCGCATCCCCGCCGACGACCGTGACCTGAACTACTCGAAGTTCTTCACGTCCGGAGAGACGGCGATCTCGGCCGCCGAGGACTACACCTCGCACAACACGCAGCGGATGAACCCGCAGCAGGTCATCGATCTGTTGCTGAAGCTCGACTACATCCAGCAAGCCCTCAAGCCGGCCTCGCGGACCAGGGCCGCCTCCTAGAGCCGTATCCAACCTGATGGCATCAGGTCGGCGTCTCTAGGTTCCTGTTTTGACGCGCATTCCGATCCAGGACCGAGACCTTTGAAAAAAATCCTCACCCTGGTCGGAACGCGGCCCGAACTCGTCAAGATGTCGCTCGTGATCCGGGCGCTGGACCGGCTGACGAACCACGTCCTCGTCCATACCGGCCAGAACTACGATTATGAGCTGAACCAGGTCTTCTTCGACGACCTCGGCATCCGCAAGCCCAACCACTTCCTCGAAGCGGCTGGGCCGAACGCGGCGGCGACGATCGCTCGCGTCATCGAGCGCGCCGACGCCGTGCTCGAACAGGAACAGCCCGACGCGGTACTGATCTACGGCGACACCAATTCGGGTCTCGCCGTGATCCCGGCCAAGCGGCGCAAGATCCCGATCTTCCATATGGAGGCGGGCAACCGCTGCTTCGACCCGCGGGTGCCGGAGGAGATCAACCGCAAGGTCATCGACCACCTCAGTGACGTCAACCTCGTGCTGACCGAGCACGCCCGCCGCTACCTCCTGGCCGAGGGGCTGCCGGCGCAGCGCATCTTCAAGGTCGGCTCGCACATGGAAGAGGTGCTGGCCGAGTTCCGACCGAAGATCGAGGCCTCCGACGTGCTGGCCCGGCTCGGGCTCGAGCCGGACCGGTTCTTCATCGTCTCGGCCCACCGCGAGGAGAACGTCGATTCGCCGGCACGCCTCCGGGTCTTCCTGGAGGAGCTCGGCCGCCTGCACGCGGCCTTCGGCCTGCCCATCGTCGTCTCGACCCATCCGCGCACCCGCGCCCGGTTGGAGGCCGTAGGCGACCTCTCACTGCCCGACAGCGTGCGCTTCCTGCCGCCCTTCGGCTTCATCGACTACGTGAAGCTGCAGACGAGCGCCCATTGCGTCCTGTCCGACAGCGGCACCATCGCCGAGGAAGCGGCCCTGCTCGACCTGCCGGCGGTGACCTTCCGCGATGCGCACGAGCGGCCCGAGGGCATGGATGCCGGCACGCTGATCGTGGCGCCGCTGGGCAAGGTTCCGCTCGTCGAGGCGGTGCGGGCCGTGCGCGACGGCTACGGTGAGGGCCGCCGCTTCGCTGGCGCCGTGCCGGATTACCAGGGCGGCGCGGTCTCGACCAAGGTCGTGCGGATCGTCCTGTCCTACATCGATCAGGTCAACCACACGGTGTGGTCGAAGCCCGGCCCGTTCTAGAGCGCATTCCGACGAAGTGGCTGCCGGTTCGTCGAAAAAATGCGCGTCAAATTAATGACCTAGAGACGCCGGCCTGATGCAATCAGGTCGGATACGGCTCTAGCGCATCGTCTTTTTCCGAAAGCCGGCGGCCATCTTTCGGGACGATGCTCTCGATCCCGGGTTTCCAAAGGGCCTCGAGGCCCTTTGGCGGGTGTTCAGGGCAGCGCCCTGAGGCCGGCGAAGCCGCTCTCTACTCCGCCGCCTGCGAAAATCCCTCGCCCGTGATCCAGGCGGCGAGGTCCGCCCGCGCTCGGTCGGTGAGCGCGCGCTTCTTGAGTGCCGCCTTCTCCGGCCCGCGCAGGCGCTTGCCGGTCTCGTTGCGCGGCATCTGCGCCAGCGGCGGAAACAGCCCGAAATTCACGTTCATCGGCTGGAACGAGCGCGGCGCGTTCGCCTGCGCATCCTCGGTCGCCTCGACATGGCCGCCGGTGATGTGGCCGATGAGGGCTCCCAGCGCGGTCGTCGGGGGCAGGGGGGCGAGCGTCTGCCCGTCCCCTTCGGCCAACGCGTAGCGGCCGGCCATCAGCCCGACCGCGGCGCTCTCGACATAGCCCTCGCAACCGGTGATCTGGCCGGCGAAGCGAAGCTGGGGCCGTGCCTTCAGCCGCAGGGTCGCGTCGAGCAGGCGCGGGCTGTCGAGATAGGTGTTGCGGTGCAGGCCGCCGAGCCGGGCGAACTCGGCATTCTCCAGTCCCGGAATCGTACGGAAGACGCGGACCTGCTCGGCGTGGCGCAGCTTGGTCTGGAAGCCGACCATGTTGAACAGGGTGCCGAGCGCGTTGTCCTGGCGCAGCTGGACGATGGCGTAGGCTTTCACCGTCGGGTTGTGCGGGTTGGTGAGGCCGACCGGCTTCATCGGCCCGTGGCGCAGGGTCTCGGGCCCGCGCTCGGCCATCACCTCGATCGGCAGGCAGCCGTCGAAATAGGGGGTCGAGGCCTCCCATTCCTTGAACGCCGTCTTCTCACCCGCGATCAGCGCGGCGACGAAGGCCTCGTACTGCTCCCGGTCCATCGGGCAGTTGAGGTAGTCCGCCCCGGTGCCGCCGGGACCGGCCTTGTCGTAGCGGGACTGGAACCACGCCTTGCCCATGTCGATCGAGTCGCGGTGGACGATCGGGGCGATGGCGTCGAAGAAGGCCAGCGATTCCCGGCCCGTCAGCGCGCCGACGGCCTCGGCGAGCGCCGGGGAGGTGAGGGGGCCGGTGGCGAGGATGGTCGAGCCCCAATCCTCGGGGGGAAGGCCGGCGACCTCCTCGCGGATGATCGTGATGTTGGGGTGCCCTTCCAGCGCCGCGGTGACGGCCTGCGAAAACCCGTCGCGATCGACGGCGAGCGCCCCGCCCGCGGGCACTTGGTGGGCGTCGGCGGTGCGCATGATCAGCGAGTCGAGGCTGCGCATCTCCTGATGCAGCAGGCCGACGGCGTTGCCGTTGGCGTCGTCCGAGCGGAAGGAGTTGGAGCAGACCAGTTCGGCCAGCCCGTCGGACTGGTGGGCATCGGTGCCGCGAACGGGCCGCATCTCGTGCAGCACGACCGGGCGGCCGCCCTGCGCGACCTGCCAAGCCGCTTCGGAACCGGCGAGGCCACCGCCGACGATATGGATCGGGTTCGTCATCGCGACGGAATAGAACCACGCGGCCGCGCGATCAATGCGGGCGGGCGCGCGAACCGGCGCAACCGCTCCGGAAGACTTACGCCGCAATCGCTCGCGGGTGCCACATCGCGGCCGAGACAGCGCGACCGCGCCGACGTTACCGTGGCCCCCTCGTCCCCGATATCCGGGCCGGTCAAGCGGAGCGGACGGCCATGGCGATCTCTCCCGACGGGGCGCTGCCCTACTTCGTGTACGACGGCTATCTCGTCTCGCTCTACCCATGGCAGGGACAGCGCGTCGCGCTCCTGACATCGGCCAACGATCTCGACGGCGATGTCATGCAGGACATCCTGAACAGGATCGACGCCGCCTACGACGTCTATCTCGCCATCACCGGGCAAACCCCGGCTCCGTACAAGCTCTACAACGGCCTGCTCACGATCGCCGAGGTGCCCACGGCGCTTCAAGGCGCGGCGAATGCGATCGGCTTTCTCGGAGCCACCGGCATCGAGCTCACGACCGGCGCGTTCGATCAGCTCTATGCCGGCGCGGCCGAAGCTGGCACCTTCGATCAGACGGTCTTCTACGAACTCGGGCGGAACTTCTGGTTCTACGGTCCGCAACTCGGGACCGTGGATAGCTTCGTCACGGGGTTCGCGATCGCCAACCGGTTCGTTTCGATGCAAGAGGCCGGCATTCCCGGCAGCGCGTTCGGTGCACTGCCCTTCGACGAATTCAGGCCGTCCATCCTCGAAGACCTGGCGCAGACCTTCTTCCAGGGGGCGGACTTCACGCTCGCCAACACCCTCGGCGCGGCGACCGGTGTTCCGAACGCCAACAACTGGGGGCCTGCGGATCTCGCCGCCTCCCTGCTCACCCAAGTCTACGAGGATCTCGGCCTTGATGCCTACGCGCGCTTCCATCAGGAACTCGCCGGCCGTCCCGCCGCGGGCACGCCGGAAGAGGCCTTCGGCAATCTCGTCGCCGCCGCGAGTCAGGCCACGGGGATCGATTACGGCTTCCTGAACAAGGCCGAGGGCGTCGCCTACGTCGTCGGCGGCCGGGGCGACGATCGGCTCAAGGCCGACGGGAGCGGCAATCCGGTCCTGGGCTTTGCCGGCGACGACACGCTCATCGGCACGGCCGGCCCCGACCGGCTGTTCGGCGATGCGGGCGACGACGTCCTGCGCGGCGGAGGCGGCCGCGATCAGCTCGTGGGCGGGGCCGGTGACGACACCTACTTCGTCGACACGCCCGGCGACCAAGTGTTCGAGGGCAGGGGGCAAGGCACCGACCGGCTCGTGGCGACGAGCGCCTACACGCTGGCCGCCGGCCAGGAGATCGAGATCCTGCAACTCGCCAAGAGTACCGGATGCGCGCCGCTATCCCTCACCGGAAACGCCTTCGGCCAGCGGCTGATCGGCAATGCCGGCGACAACAGGCTCGACGGCGGCGGCGGTGACGACAGCCTCGCGGGCGGCCTCGGCGCCGACCGGCTCACGGGCGGCGCGGGCGCCGACACCTTCGTGTTCGACACCCGGCCCGGCCGCGGCAACGTCGATCACGTCAGGGACTTCGCGTCACCGGACGACGTGTTCCACCTCGACCACGCGGTCTTCTCGGGCCTCGAAACCGGAGCACTGGCGCCTGGACAGTTCAAGAACCTCGGTCCGGCCAAGGTGATCAAGGCGGATGCCGACGACCGCATCCTCTACAAGCAGAAGACGGGCGAGCTGTTCTACGATGCCGACGGCAGCGGCCGGAAAGAGGCCGTCCTGGTCGCGGTGCTGGATAACCACGCCGCCCTCGACCACACCGATTTCCTCATCGTGTGATCCGCTTCCGTGGGGAGTGATGCCGGCGGTCAGTGCAGCTTCGGTCCGATCAGGAACCGGTCGCGATCGACCGAGGTCAGCGCGAGCCGGGTCAGGCGCCCGTCCCGGTTGATCGTGAGGGGGACGCGCACCCCCGCCTCGCCGAGTGCCCAGACCTGCCGGAAGAAACCGGCGAGGTCGGCGACCGGCTCGCCCGTCACCTCGGTCAGCACGTCGCCCGCGCGCAGGTCGGCAGCCTCCGCCGGGCCCTTGTCGGCGGTTCCCATCACCACGACGCCGTCCTCGGTCTCGGTGGCGTAGAGGCCGAGCCAGGGGCGGGGCGGGCGGTCGGCCCGGCCGCGGGTCTCGAGATCGGCCAGGATCGGCGGCAGGAGTTCGATCGGCACGACCATGTTGATCGCCCGCCCCGCTCCCGTGCCGCCCTGCTGGAGCTGAAGCGAGCCGATGCCGACCAGCGCCCCGTCGGACCCGATCAGGGCGGTGCCGCCCCAGTGCGGGTGGGCGGGGGTGGTGAACAGGGCCTCGTCGAGGACGTACTCCCAGTAGCCGGCGAATTCCTGCCGGGCGACGAGTTCGACCGCGAGGCTGTGCGAGCGCCCGCCCGCCCCCGCGACCACCGCCCGCTCGCCAACCTTCATCGTGTCCGAGCGCCCGAGCCTCAGGGCGGGCAGGCCGAGGCGGCCGAGCGCCTGGACGAGGCCGAAGCCGGTCTCCCCGTCGTAGCCGACGACGTAGGCCGGCACCGAGCGCCCGTCATGCGTGGTGAGCCAAACGCTCTCGGCCTCCAGAACGAGGTAGCCGATGGTGAGCACCAGCCCGTCCTCGCGGATCACCACGCCGTTGCCCGCCCGCTCGGTGCCGAGCGTCTCGGCTGTGAAGGCCTCCGCCGGCACACGGGAGGAGAGGGAGACGACCGAGGTCAGCGCCCGCTCCAGATCGTAGGTGTAGTCGCCGGCCTTCGGCTGCAGGGCGGCCGGAATCCTGAATTCGCCGTGCGCGGACATGTTCTGCAATTTCCCTGCGCCCCGCTCCGCTGCCGCCCGTGGACCGACGTCCGTTCGCAAGGTTCGCCGGGCGCTGCTTCCGACACAGATAGGCGGCGCATCTCGCCCCGACACCCGCCCGTCGCCGCGTCGAAAGGCGCCCGCGCTACGACCCGAGACGGCCTGTGGCGCGCCGGCATCACCTCCGATAGGGTGCCGCTCCCTGTCCCGCCGCGCTGAGCGTCCGGCGGACGCCTCCCTTCCAGACGCACCGGAACCATGCCGCGTCCTCCGACGACCTCCCTCCGCGCCGCGTCCGCCGGGAGCGGGCCGTGACGCCGCACGACGGAGAACTGGCCGGGCTGCTGGACCGCGTCGCCCGACGGGACGTGGCGGCCCTGCGGGCGCTCTACGACCGGACCGCGCCGAAACTTTTCGGGATCATCCTGCGTATCCAGCGAGACCGGAGCCTCGCCGAGGACGTGCTTCAGGATGTCTACCTGAAGGTCTGGCAGTCGGCAGGCGCCTACGCGCCCTCGGCCGGGGCCCCGCTTCCGTGGCTGTATACGATCGCGCGCAACCGGGCCATCGACGGGCTGCGCCGCCGGAGCGAGGTTCCGATGCCGTCTGGTGAAAGCGGGGAGGCCTGGATGGAGCGCCTCGTCGCCCCGACCGACGAGGAAGGCGCCTTCCTCGACCGCGACGCGCTCGTCGCCTGCCTGTCGCGGCTCGATCCGACGCAGCGCGACTGCGTCGTGCTGGCCTATTGCGAGGGCTGGTCCCGCGAGGAACTCGCCGAACGCTTCGAGCGGCCCGTCAACACCGTGAAGACCTGGCTGCACCGGACGCTGGCCGCCCTGAAATCTTGCTTGGAGAGCATCGCGTGAGCGGCGGGAGCGGCAGACCGGAGCCGGCGGAACGCGACCTGCGGGCGGCCGAGTACGTGCTCGGCACCCTCGATGCGGGTGAGCGCGCCGCGTTCGAATTGCAGCGGGCGGTCGATCCGGCCACCGAGGCGGCCGTCCGCGCCTGGGAGCGACGTCTCGCTCCACTCGCCCGCGCCGTGCCTGCGGTCGAGCCGCCGGCTCACCTCTGGCCGGAGATCGCCCGAGAGATCGCGCGCGGCACCGCTGCGGACGATCACGCTCCCCGGCCGGACCAAGCGAGCGCCGCCAACGACAACCGTCTGCGCGACCTGCGCCGGCAACTCCGGCTCTGGCGCTTCACCGCGGCGGGGGCGGGGCTCGCCGCCGCCGGCCTCGCGCTGGTCGTGCTGACCGGTTCGCCGCGGCTCGGCGGGGAGCGGGCGGGCGGTGCGGAAGGCCGCTACGTCGCCGTGGTCACGAGCGCGGGCGACCTGCCGGCCCTGATCGTCAGCGTCGACACCGGAGCGGGCACCGCCCGGGTGCGGCCCGTGGCGGCGCAGGCTCCAGCCGGCCGCAGTCTGGAACTCTGGTATGTCGGGCAGGGCGCCGCCCCGAAGCCGATCGGCCTCGTCGAAGGCGAGGCCACCCGCATCCGCCTGCCGCCGGAGGCCGGTCACGGCGGGGACGGGGTCATCGCCGTGTCGGTGGAGCCGCCGGGCGGCTCACCCACCGGCAAGCCCACCGGGCAGGTGATCTACACCGGCAAGCTGATCCGTGAATAGGACGCGCGGCCCCCCAATCGAGGCCGCACCTTCCAGAATCCGGACGCCCCTTGCACAGCCGGCCCGAAACGGACGAAGCCGCCCGGCCTTGCGGCGGGGCGGCTTCGCGACCTTGAACAGATCGGGGACGCGGTGAGCGCCCCCGACCGGATCGGTCTGATCAGTACTTGCGAACCAGCGGAGCCGGGGCCGGAGCAGCGGCAACCGGGGTGTAGAGCGGGGCGATGATGCGGAACCAACCATCGGTGCTCTCGCGCAGGCCGGCCGTGGTCACGACGTCGCGGGCGACGTAGGCCTGAACCGAGAACGGTCCGAAGTCGTAGCCGATGAGGCCGCCGAGGGCGAACCGGCCACCGCGACCGATGCGGCTGGTCGGGTCGTTCACGAAGGCGAGCAGGTTCGGGTCGAGGTTGACCGTGCCGTAGCCGATGGCGCCGATTTCGAACTTGCCGAACTTCTTGGTCGCGGTCAGGTCGAGGTTGAACGCGTCCGAGATCTGCACCGGGCCGAAGAAGCCGGGGATGCCGTTGCGGCCGTCGAAGCGGCTGGGCGAGTCGTAGAAGTTATAGGTCAGGTTGGCGGTCAGGTTGTAACCGTCGCCGGTGTAGCTGACGGCGCCGCCGACACGGTAGGTGTTGGAGGCCAGGATGTTCAGGCCACCGCCACGACCGGCGTTGAGCTCGTTGAGGTACGAACCGCCGAGCAAGCTGACGCCGATGTTGCCGCCGAGGTCGAACGCCCAGATCGCGCCGACGAAGGTACCGACGTTGATCGAGGTGTCACGGCCGCCGGCAGCGCGGCTGAAGGTGAACACCGTCGGGGGGGCCACGACGAACTCGAGGCGGCCGCCGAACGGCACGTAGGGGGTCGCCCACACCAGGATCGGGACGTTGACGGCGGTGTCGACCGAAGTCGCGTTCGGGCCATCCGGGCTGCGGTAGGTGAAGGTGTTGATGGCGTAGATGCCCTCGGGGAGCGGCGCGCCGACGGCCAGACCGACCTGCTCACCGGGAACCGTGGTCGTCTGCGCCTGGGCGACGGTCGTCGTCATTCCGGCCGTGAGTGCAATGGCGCCCGCAGCGAGCCAGTTCTTCATCATTTTTCTCGTTCCTTCCCAAGGATTCAGGCGTCCGCCCCGTAGCCCCCGCATCGCCTCTCGCCTCCCTCTCTCCCCGGAGTGGGAAGGCTGGTGTGATGCCGGTGCCCCCTACGGCCGCACCTCAAGTCTCGACGTCGGGAACTATTCTACAGACCGACCGCGAAAGACAGGGGATTGCCTCCAATCTCAGCAGTTCGGACCCTACCGTTGCGCAAAAGCCGCATTTTTGCTGCGGAGCAACCAAAGGCTTAACGACCTCTTAACGCAATCCATCTTGGACGGATGCCATCCCGCGAACGGGATTCAGGCGAAATAGTACATTGTCCTCAAGTCATTGACCGCCGCATCCGGCCGGGATCCTTCGGCAGGAAGGGCCGGGCAGTTGCGCAAGTGCGAATGCGGGTTTGGGGCTCGGCCGCACCGGCCGCGCCGTCACCAAGGGCCGGACCGGCCGGCTCAGCCGACCGAATCGCTCCCTCGGCCCGGCTCTCCGGCAGCGCGGGAACCCATCGCCATCAGGTTGCGCCGGCCCGCCCGCATCGGCCGGTGCGCCCTATTCGGCGGCCTGACGGCCCGTGGCGTTGGTGCGGCGGCGCGATGCGGCGCCTGCCTTCGCCTTGCCGGCGTCCTTGCCGGCGTCCTTGGCTGCGTCCTTCGCTGCCGTCCCGGCCGGGCGGCGTGCCAGCACCTCACGCAGGAAGCGCCCGGTATGGCTCGCCGTGCTCGCGGCGATCTCCTCGGGTGTGCCCTGCGCCACGACCCGGCCGCCGCCGTCGCCCCCCTCGGGGCCCATGTCGATCACCCAATCGGCGGTCTTGATGACTTCGAGGTTGTGCTCGATCACCACCACGGTGTTGCCCTGATCGACCAGCTCGTGGAGCACCTCCATGAGCTTGGCGACGTCATGGAAGTGCAGGCCGGTGGTCGGCTCGTCGAGGATGTAGAGGGTGCGGCCCGTGGCCCGCTTCGACAGCTCCTTGGACAGCTTCACCCGCTGCGCCTCGCCGCCGGAGAGCGTGGTCGCCTGCTGGCCGACGCGGACGTAGTGCAGCCCGACGCGCGCCAGCGTTTCCATCTTTTCACGAATGGACGGCACGGCCTTGAACAGGTCGGCAGCCTCCTCCACCGTCATGTCGAGCACGTCGGCGATGGACTTGTTGCGGTAGCGCACCTCCAGCGTCTCGCGGTCGTAGCGCTTGCCCTTGCACACGTCGCAGGTGACGTAGACGTCGGGCAGGAAGTGCATCTCGATCTTGATGACGCCGTCGCCCGAGCACGCCTCGCAGCGCCCGCCCTTCACGTTGAAGGAGAAGCGTCCCGCCTGGTAGCCGCGGGCCTTGGCCTCGGGCAGGCCGGCGAACCAGTCGCGGATCGGGGTGAAGGCACCGGTATAGGTCGCCGGGTTCGAGCGCGGGGTGCGGCCGATCGGCGACTGGTCGATGTCGATGACCTTGTCGAGATGCTCCAATCCGTCGATCCGCTCGAACGGGGCCGGGTGCTCCAGGGCGCCGTTGAGGCGCTTGGCCGCCGCCTTGTAGAGTGTATCGATGATCAGCGTGGACTTGCCGCCGCCGGAAACGCCGCTGATGCAGGTGAAGGTGCCGAGCGGGATTTCCGCCGTCACGTTCTTCAGGTTGTGGCCGCGCGCGCCCACCAGCCGTAGCATCCCGCGTCCGGGCTTGCGCCGGGCTTTGGGCGTGCGCACCGAGAGTTCGCCGGTGAGGTACTTCGCGGTGAGCGAGGCCGGATCCTTGAGGAGTTCCTCCGGTGTGCCCTGCGCGACGATCTCGCCGCCATGGATGCCCGCCCCCGGACCCACATCGACCACGTAGTCGGCCTGGAGGATCGCGTCCTCGTCGTGCTCGACCACGATGACCGAGTTGCCGAGATCCCGCAGGCGCTTGAGCGTGCCGAGCAGGCGCTCGTTGTCGCGCTGATGCAGGCCGATCGAGGGCTCGTCGAGCACGTAGAGCACGCCGGTCAGCCCCGAGCCGATCTGCGAGGCGAGCCGGATCCGCTGGCTCTCGCCGCCCGAGAGCGAGCCCGAGCCGCGGGCGAGCGTCAGGTATTCGAGGCCGACATCGACGAGGAAGGTCAGCCGGTCGCGAATCTCCTTGAGGATGCGGACCGCGATCTCGTTCTGCTTGTCCGTCAGCTTGCCCGAGATCTCCGAGAACCAGCGATGCGCCTCGCGGACGGAGAGGGCGGTGACCTGGCCGATATCCTGCCGGTCGATCTTGACCGCGAGCGCCTCGGGCTTGAGCCTCTTGCCCTCGCAGGCGGCGCAAGGGGTGGCGCTCATGAAGCGGCCGATTTCTTCACGAGAGGCGTCGCTCTCAGTCTCCTTGTAGCGCCGCTCCAAGTTCGGGATCACGCCCTCGAACGGCTTGTTGACCGAGTAGGAGCGCAGGCCGTCGTTGTAGTCGAAGCGCACCGACTCCTTGCCCGTGCCGAACAGGATCACCGCGCGGGCCTGCTCGGGCAGCGCCGACCACGCGACCGTCGTCTTGAAGCCGAAATGCTTGGCCAGCGCGTCGAGCGTCTGGTCGTAATAGGGTGAGGTCGATTTCGCCCAGGGACCCACCGCGCCGCGCTTCAGCGTGAGCGCGGAATCGGAGATCACCAATTCGGGGTCGATCCGCATCTCGTGGCCGATGCCGCCGCAGGTCGGGCAGGCGCCGAACGGGTTGTTGAACGAGAACAGCCGCGGCTCGATCTCGGGGATGGTGAAGCCGGAGACCGGGCAGGCGAAGCGTGACGAGAACGTGATCTTTTTGGGGGTTTCGCCCTCCGGCGCGTCGGCGAACTCGATGTCGGCGATGCCGTCGGCGAGTTCCAGCGCGGTCTCGAAGGAATCGGCCAGCCGCGCGGCGATGTCGTCGCGCACGACGATGCGGTCCACGACCACGTCGATGTCGTGCTTGAGCTTCTTGTCGAGCTTCGGCACGTCGTCGATCGCGTAATACTCGCCGTCGATGCGCAGGCGCTGGAAACCCTTCTTCTGGAACTCGGCGATCTCCTTGCGGTACTCGCCCTTCCGCCCCCGGACCACGGGCGCGAGGAGATACAGCCGGGTTTTCTCTGGCAGCTCCAGCACCCGGTCGACCATCTGACTGACGGTCTGGCTCTCGATCGGCTCGCCGGTGGCAGGTGAGTAGGGGATGCCGACCCGCGCCCAGAGCAGGCGCATGTAGTCGTAGATCTCGGTCACCGTGCCGACGGTGGAGCGCGGGTTCTTCGAGGTCGTCTTCTGCTCGATGGAGATGGCCGGCGAGAGCCCATCGATCTGATCGACGTCGGGCTTGCTCATCATCTCCAGGAACTGGCGGGCATAGGCCGAGAGCGATTCGACGTAGCGGCGCTGCCCTTCCGCGTAGATCGTATCGAAGGCGAGCGACGATTTGCCCGAGCCCGACAGGCCGGTGAACACCACGAACCGGTCGCGGGGGATCGTCAGATCGACGTTCTTGAGATTGTGCTCGCGGGCGCCGCGCACCGAGATGACGCGGGTGTCGCGCGCGCTCGGGCCCGCCGCGTCGAACAGGGCGGAGAGGCGCGCGTCGGCCTGCTCCTCGGACTTGGCCTTCGTGTTGGCCGTATTCCTCGCCGCCGTTTTGGCCGGCGTTTTGGCCGCGGTCTCGGCTTTGCGGGCTTTGGCTGTGGCCATGGACGACAAAATCTCTGCGACGATCCGAGCGACCCGATGCACGGCCGCCGACCTGTTCGGGCGGGCAGCGGGCGCGCCGCGCGAAGAACAGGTTCCGGGGACGGAAGATGGGTTCCGGGCGGCGTGAAACCACTAGAACGGAACGGGTACGACGGCAATGCCGGCCTAACGATCTCTCACGAGAGGCCCGTTGCACTGTCGCGTCTCGAGGGAAAACGGCCGGTAACCGGGCGTTTTGTGAGGTACTCTCAATCGCTCAAGCAACCGCCAAGGTCGCGAGTGTTCCGAACAGGATCAGCACGGCTGAGCTCCCGAGCGCGATGCGCCCCGCATGCAGGCGGCCCCAGTGTTCGACCAGGGTGCGGACCTCCGGCCCCGCCTCCGTCGGCACGATGGCGTCGAGGCGCCGGTTGACCGGCATGATCACGATGAGGGTGTAGGGCCAGTTCGCCACGAGCACGAGCCCGCCCGCGAGGAAGCCGAGCCGCCCGGTGAGCCACCACGCCAGCGCGGCGCAGAGGAAGCCGATGACGGCGAGACTTCCCTGCATGGCGGTGCCGCCCCGATAGGCCCGGCGCCACTGCACCAGAAGTGCGGGCTCCGGGATCAGCAGGCGGGCCGGCTGCTCGGCGACCAGGATGTAGAGGGCCGCGCCTGTGAACAGGGCAGCAAGGATGAGAGCGAGGAGGCCGGGGAGCATCGGTGAACCTTCGGGGCGGCGGAGCGCTATGCGCGCCCGTCTCCGGCATTGCGCGCCATGAAGCTCGCCGCCGTCCCGTCCTCCGGGTTGACGAAGACGATGTCGGTGGGTTCGCGCCGCGGGGTATCGACCGAGAGGAAGACCAGCGGCTCCTCCAGGATCTGCGGCAGGGCGTGGACGGTGCCCCGGTCGAACAGCAGGAGCTGGCCGGGGCCGAACGCCGCCTCGTTCCCCGCATCGCCGATCCAGAAGGTGCCGCGGCCCGACAGGCAGACGAGCACCTCGTCGCAGGTCGCGTGATAGTGCGGCGGAGTCGGGCGGTAGACCCGGAACACCCGCACGCTCGCCGTCTCCCGGTCGGACAGATAGGTGTCGACCAGGAGCGTCGATGCGGAGGCGGGCAGTTCCCGCGCGATGGCGTGGAGGTCGAAGCGTCCCCCCTCGGACAGGGCGGGGGAGGGCGCGGGAGTGTCGGGCTTTGCCATGCGCGTCTCCGGACAGGCTTCCTTGCAGGATTTCCGACGGGTCTTCTACAGGCCCCGTGCGACTCAACGGCTCAAGACGGCGAAGCCGGACCGGTTCCGCCCCCGTTCCGACTCGACGCGACGCGCCGTCCGCCTACCTGCGGGGGCCGGCTTGTCCCGAGCATTCGTCAGGAGCCCGACCCGTGGCCGAATTCCGCGTCTACACCTCGCCGTCCGCCTTCCCGAATCCGCAGCGGCTCCGGCTGTTCTGCCACGAGAAGGGCATCGCCGACCGGTTCGAGGAAGTGATCTACGACATGACGCCGGGCGGCGAGCAGCGCGGCTGGTGCCATCTCAAGCGGAACCCCTGGGGCGAGACCCCGACCTTGGAACTGCCCGACGGGAGCTATCTCGCCGAGACCGCCGGCATCGTCCGCTTCCTCGACGGGCACTTCCCCGGCCGCCGGATCATGGGCGAGAGCGCCTTGGAGCAGGGCCAGGACCAGATGTGGGACGACCGGATCTGGGTGCAGATCCTCTACCGGCTCACCACCGCCTTCCACGTGCTGCACGAAGGGTTGGGGCACAAGCTCGAACTGACCCGCAACCCGCAATGGGGCGAGCATTGCCGCAAGGAGGCGATCGCCCATGCCGGACTCGTCGATCGCCACCTAGCCGACGGGCGCGACTGGCTGCTCGGTGGGCCGGAGCCGACCTTCGCCGACATCACGCTGTGCACGGCCATCGCCTTCTCGAAGTTCGGCCCCGTGGCCACGCCGCTGGACGAGCGCTTCGAGGGACTCGACCGATTCTGGCAGCGTTGGAAGCAGCGCCCGGCCTTCCGCGCGGCCTACCGGGACGGCGGGGGGATCGAAGAACTCGCTGGTCTCAAAGCCGGCTGACGGCGCCTCCAACATCGTCTTGGGCGGTGAAATGGTCACCGGTCTGCGCAAACTTTAAGCAACCACGCCCCGGCGAAATCTTTACTTCACGTAGCGTGAGCACGGTCCGGGGACCTTCTCTCCGGATCGTGCTGCCATGCGTTCGCGTGTTTCTTCGCTTTCTTCCCTCTCTGCCGTTCTGCCTTCGTCCCTGCGGGCCCGTATCGTCGCGGTGGCCCTGATCCCGTGCCTCGCCTTCGGTACCGTGGCGGGGGTGGCGGTCGCGGAGCGGGCGGGGCAGGGGCGGGCGATGGCGCGGATGGAGGAACTGGTCGGCCTCTCGGTGCGGATCGGCGCCTTCGTCCACGAGGCGCAGAAGGAGCGCGGCGCCTCCAGCCTCTATCTCGGCTCGAAGGGCAGCCAGTTCGCCCCGGAACTCGCGGCCCAGCGCACGCTCACGGATACCGCGCGCGCGGCCCTGATCGCAGATCTGGAGGCCGGCGGTACGGATGCGGCGTTCGCACGCAAGGCGGCGGCCCTGCGTGAGGGTCTCGGCGGGATCGAGCGCCACCGCAGCGCGGTGGACCGGCTGCAAACCAGCGTGCCGGCCAACCTCGCCGTCTATACCGGCATCATCGCGGAGGCCCTCGGGGCCGTGCGCGGGGTGGCACAGATCGCCGCGGACCCGGCTATCGGCGCCCGCGTGTCCGCCTTGTCCGCCTTTCTCTCGCTCAAGGAGTTCGCCGGCCAGGAGCGGGCGGCGGCCTCCGCCGTGTTCGCCGCGGGCGCGATCGACCTCTCGGGCCTGCGCCGGCTCGCCGGGCTTGCCTCGGATCAGGCGACCTTCGAGGCGCTGTTCCGTGCCGCGGGCCCTGCGGAGGAGATCGCCGCGCTCGATGCCGCGAACAGCTCGGAGACCGCCCGCGACGTCGCCCGGCTCCGCGGCATCGCCCTCGGCACGGCCCCCGGCCAGACGCTCGCCTTCACCGACGCCAAGGGTTGGTTCGGGCTCGCGACGCAGCGCATCGACGGGCTGAAGGGGATCGAGGACCGGCTGACGGACGGCCTGGCGCAGGCAGCCGGCGCGGCCCGGTCGCAGGCCGAGCACACGGTGCTGCTCTGGGCCGGGGCGGCGCTGGCGACCCTGCTGCTCTCGGTGGCGCTCGCCTTCGGCCTCGGCTCGGCAATCGCGCGCCCCTTGAGCCGGATGGCACGGGCGCTGACCGCGATCGGGCGCGGGGAGACGGAGGTCGAGATTCCGGTGAAGGGTCCGGGCGAGCTGCGCGACATCGCCGCCGCGGCCCTCGCCTTCCGCGACAGCGTGGCCGAGCGCGCACGCATCCGCACGGCGCAGGAGCGCGGCGCCGAGGAGGAGGCGGCCCGGCGCCACGGGGCGATGATGGCGGTGGCCGACGGTTTCGAGGCGCGGGTCGGCGGCATCGTCGAGGCGGTCTCGGCAGCGGCCCATCAACTGGAGGGCGCCGCCCGGGCGATGAGCACGGCGGCGGGCCAGACCTCCGCCCTCAGCGCCTCGGCCGCGCAGGCCTCGGCGCAGGCGGCGCGCTCCTCCGACGGCATCGCCGCGGCGACGGAAGAACTCTCGGCCTCGATCCGCGAAATCTCCGCCCAGGTCGGCTCGTCGGCGATGGCGGCGAACGCGGCCGAGGAGGAGGCGGCCCGCACCGCCGGGGAGGTCGAGCGCCTCGCCTCGGCCGCGAGCAGCATCGGCCAGATCGTCGGGCTGATCTCGCAGATCGCCGGCCAGACCAACCTGCTGGCGCTGAACGCCACCATCGAGGCCGCGCGGGCCGGGGAGGCGGGCCGGGGCTTTGCCGTGGTCGCGGCAGAGGTGAAGGGACTCGCCGCCCAGACGGCGCGGGCCACCGACGAGATCGCCGGGCGGATGGCGGAGATCGAGGCCGCGACCGGCGCCTCGGTCTTAGGCATCACCGGCATCGCCCGCACCATCCGCGACCTGTCGCGGATCTCCAACGACATCGCCGCCGCGGTCGAGGAGCAGGGCGCGGCCACCGCCGAGATCGCCCGCACCACGGTCGAGACGTCGCACGGTGCGCGCCGCGCTTCGGAGGACGTGTCGGGGGTGGCCCGCACCGCCGACGACGCCAGCACCGGCTCGGGCCAAGTGCTCGATGCGGCCAGCGACCTCGCCCGTCAGGCGGCCGCCCTGCGCACGGAGGTCGGCGGCTTCCTGGCGCAGGTGCGGGCGGCGTAACGGGAAGGATTAGGGCGGGGCGCCCGCCCCGCCCGCGCGGCCTTCAGCGCTTCGCGGCGATCATGAAGACGTTCGAGGGGGCGATCCGCTTCAGGAACGCCGTGCGGTGATAGCTGATGTTGAAGGCGAGCAGCCGGCTCACCACCGCGTCGAGCGCCACGTAACCCCGGCGGGCATAGAGATGACCCGGAAGGATCTTTCCCGCGATCTTGGCCAGGGCATTGGTCATGCAGGGCGCCGCGCGCACGATGTCGAAGCCGATGCCGTCGAGCCTGTCGTGCAGCCACGGCAGCGGCAGGCCGCGCTCGTTCTGCGTCAGGCCGTAGCGCTCTTTCGTCCAGTCGCCCATCGAGGTGATGGGCTCGCGAAAGACCAGGAGCCCGCCGGGCCTGAGGATGCGGTGCGCCTCGGCCAGCACGTGCGAAACGTTGGGGATGTGGTGGAGCACGCCCAGGCTCACGAACAGGTCGGCGCCATCATCGGGCAGCGGGATGTCGCCGGCGGGAAGCGGCTTGATGAAGCGGGCCGGGCGTCCGCCGATCCGGTCGGTCCACCACTCTTCGGCGGGCTCGATCCCGATGAACCGGTCCACCCGGTCGGCCAGCGGCGCGACGTCGTCGCCCGCCGCGCAACCGAGCGCGACGCAGGTCTCGAAGCGGCGGTCGCGCAGCCGGTCGAAGCCGTGGACGGCGTTCAGCGCGTCGTACTCGTAGCTGTAGGAGCCGGACGCTTCGAGTTTGTAGACCTCGGTCGCGAGCCGGTAGAAGCCCTGCTCCTCCTGCGCGTACCAGCGTGCGATCTCCCCCGGCGCGAGATCGTCGCCGTAGAGAGCCGATCCGTCGAGATACTTGGTATCGACCATCATCATTCGAACGGCTTTCGGGGGAGATCCGTCGTTCGAAGCGCCGGACTTGCGACCGACGGCACTCGGACCTGAATCTCATGGGCTCGCGACACCCTTTATAGGTCGTCGCCCGAACCCGTGCGGGGATTTTGCCGCGTTATGGTTGCCGCCGCCATCCGGGCAGAATACGGGCCGCCCTCGGGCGCGGCGGCCACCGTTCGCCCGCAGGACGTTCCGGGATCCGGCGATCACCGGGCGTGGGCGATAGCCCCGGCCTCGGTCAGTGCCGCGCCTCGCCCTGGGCGGGGGTATTGCCCACGGCGCTGACCGCGTCGCCGACCCGCGGCTCGACCTTGAGGTTCTGGCGCAGGCTCTGGAGGTGGTCGGTCACCACCAGCGTGTCGGGCTTGAGACCTTTGAGAACGGCGGTGTTGTCGCCGTAGACGTCGCCGACCTCGATCGCGGTCATGTGGACCGTGCCCGTGTCGTCCACCGTCCAGACCACCTGCTGGTCGAGCTGAGCCGAGAGGGCGATCGTCGGCACAAGAAGACGATCCTGCCGGCCGACCTCGATGCGCGAGCGGACGAAGCGGCCGGGCAGGTAGCGCTCGTCCGCGTTGTCGAGCCAGGCCTGGATCAGGCGGCGGCCGGTGCGGGGATCGAAGCGGTTGTCGAGCCGGTAGATCGTGGCCTCGCGCACGGGCTCGCGTCCCACGTCGAGGAGCTGGACCTTCACCCGCCCCTCTCCTTGAGCGACCCGCACGGCCTCCGCATCCTCGGAGGAGAGCGCCATCTGCACGTCGATCGGGTTCACCTGCACCACAGAGACGAGGTGGGTCTGATTCTCGATCACCATGTCGCCGATATTGGCCAAGGACAGGCTGGAGCGCCCGTCGAAGGGCGCGCGGATCACCGCGTATTCGAGGTTCAGGCGCTGACGGGCGATGGCGGCCTCCGCCTCGTCGAGCCGGGCGGCGGCGGTGGCGAGGTTCGACTGGTTCTGCTGGGCGCGCTGCTCGGTGGCGAAGCCCTTGTCGGCGAGCTGCTCGGTGCGGTTCACCTCGGACTGGGCGAAGGAGACGGTGGCCTTGGCTTGGTCGCGCAGCGCTTCGGCCGATTTGAGGGCGACTTCGAACGGGCGCGGGTCGATGCGGAACAGCACCTGCCCCTTCTTGACGTGGCCGCCGGGCTCGAACGGACGCTCCACCACGATGCCGGTCACGCGGGCCTGCAGGGCGGCGTCACGGGGCGAGACGATCGTGCCGGTATACTCGAAGGCGACCGGCACGTCCTGGCGGCTGGCGCGCACCGCCTTCACCGCCAGCCGCGGCTCCTCCTTCTTCTTGGGTCCGGCCCGGCCCGACACCTTCAGGTGATGGGCGAGAAAGTCGGGGATCGGGTGCCCGGCTCCCCACCAAGCCCCTGCGCCGATCCCGAGCGCACCGACGACGAAGCCGGTGATGACGAAGCCGACGCCTGACCGCACGAAATCCATTCTCCATCCGCAGGACCGGAGCGCCCGCCGGGTTTGTTCCCGGCGCGGCACGGGAGGGAACACGCGGAGTCCCAACACGTTGCACGCGGGTCCTTCACGGCGACATTGAATTTCGCACGTTGAATTCCGGGAGCCGGCCCACCGAATGTTCGCCACGTTCGTCGACCGGCCGATCCTCGCGGGCGTAATCTCCGTCATCATCACGGTCATCGGCATCGTCGCCGGGCTGACGCTGCCGGTGGCGCAGTATCCCGAGATCGCGCCGCCGATCATCAACGTCCAGGCGACCTATCCCGGCGCCTCGGCCCAGCAGGCCTACGAGTCGATCGCGATCCCGCTGGAACAGGAGATCAACGGCGCGCCGAACCTGATCTACATCCAGTCGACGTCCTCGACCGACGGCAGCGTCTCGATCGACGCGACCTTCGCCGTCGGCTCGAACCTCGATGCGGCCGCGGCGGAAGTGCTGACGCGTTCGAGCCGCGCCGAGGCGAAGCTGCCGGAGGCGGTGCGCGCGCAAGGGTTGGAGATCCAGAAATCGTCGCGCCAGCGGCTCGGCAACGTCGTGCTCTACGCCGACCCGAGCACCGGCTTCGACGAGCTGTTCCTGGCCAACTACGCCGAGACTCAGGTCATCAAGCCCCTGCGCCGGGTCACCGGCATGGGCCGGATCGTGAACTTCTCCAACATGCGCTACGCCATGCGCGTCTGGCTCGACCCGGCCAAGATGGAGGCGCTGGCGCTCTCGACCGAGACCGTGCTCCAGTCGATCCAGGCGCAGAACGCGCAAGTGACGACCGGCTCGCTCGGCAAGCTGCCGATGGACCGGGCGACCCCGTTCGAGCTGCAACTCGTCACCAAGGGCCGGCTGACGCGGCCGGAGGAATTCGGCAACATCGTCCTGCGGGCCAATCCCGACGGCTCGGTGGTGCGGGTCTCGGATGTGGGCCGGGTGGAACTCGGCTCCGAGCAGTACGGCGTCACCTCGAACTTCGACGGCAAGCCCTCGGCAACGCTCGGCATCTTCCAGAACCCGGACGCCAACGCGGTCGAGGTGATGAACGGGACGCGCGCCACCATGGCGGATCTCGCCGAGCGCTTTCCCCCCGGCCTGCACTACTCCATCGCCCTCGATTCCACCGAGTTCGTGAAGGAAGCGATCTACGAGGTGGTGCGGACCCTGTTCGAGGCGATCCTGATCGTCACGGTCGTCACCTACCTGTTCCTCCAGAACTGGCGCGCCACGCTGATCCCGACCATCGCCGTGCCGATCGCGCTGATCGGCACCTTCGGGCCGATGGCGCTGCTCGGCTTCTCCTTCAACACGCTCAGCCTGCTCGGCCTCGTGCTCGCCGTCGGCCTCGTGGTGGACGACGCGATCATCGTCGTGGAGAACACCGAGCGCCTGATGGCCGAAGGCATGGAGCCCAAGCCCGCCTCTCGCGAGGCGGTCAACGAGATCGGCGGCCCCGTCATCGCCACGACGCTGGTGCTCGCCGCCCTGTTCGTGCCGGTGGCCTTCATCCCCGGACTGACGGGCCAGCTCTACAACCAGTTCGCCCTCACCATCGCCATCTCGGTGCTGATCTCAGCGGTCGTCTCACTGACCCTGACGCCGGCCCTGTGCGGCCTGCTCCTGAAGCCCCACGCGAAGGATGGGCCTCGGAAAACGCGCTGGTGGCGCAAGCCGCTCGACTGGTTCAACGTCGCCCTGGAGCGCTCGGCGGACTTCGTCGCCCGCACGATCGGATGGCTCGCCCGCCACATCGCCCTGACGCTGGCCGTGTTCGCGCTGTTTGCCGGCGCCACCGTCCTGCTCCTGATGCAGCGTCCCACCGGCTTCGTGCCGGACGAGGACCAGGGCTACCTCTACGCCGAGGTGGCGATGCCGCTCGGCGCCTCGGTGCAGCGCACGGAGGCGATGAACGCCCGCTTCGGCGAAGTCTTGCGCGCCCGCGCCGACGTCGATCACACCATCGGCGTCAGCGGGCGCAGCTTCCTCGCCGACACCGTGGCCCCGTTCTACGGCTTCAACATCCCCGTCATGAAGCCCTGGGACGAGCGCACGACCACGGTCGACAACCTGATCCGCGACATGGAGGAGCGCTTCAAGAACGATCCCGACGGGCAGGTGCGAATCGCCGCCCCGTCGCCGCTGCCGGGACTGGGCTCGCGCGGCGGCCTGACGCTGGAGATCCAGGACCGCTCGGGCAATGGCGGCCTCGGCTTGGCGCAGACGGCCACCGCGTTCATCGAGAAGATCCGCGCCCTGCCGGGGGTGGCGAACGCGACGCCGACCACCGATTGGGGCGTGCCGCAGATCCGCCTCGACATCGACCGGGCCAAGGCCGAGCAGCTGGGCGTGCCGCTGGCACGGCTGTTCGAGGCGCTCGGCACCTATGTTGGGTCGAGCTTCGTCAACCTCTTCAACCGCTTCGGCTTCGTCTACCAGGTCTATGTCCAGAGCGACGCGTCCGGGCGGCGCCTGTTCCAGGATATCGAGGCGCTCACCGTCCTCAACGCGCAAGGGCAGCCGGTGCGTCTCGGCTCTCTCGTCCAGGCGAAGTTCAGCACCGGGCCGACGGCGGTCCTGTCCTACAACACCTATCCGGCGATCGAGGTGGCGGTGACGATCGCCCCCGGCTCCAGCTCCGGCACGGTGATCGAGGCGATCGAGAGGCTGGCCGAGGATCTGCCGCGCAACGCCTCCATCGAGTGGTCCGAGATCGCCTACCAGGAGAAGATCGCCGGCAACGTCGCGCCGCTGATCTTCGGGCTCGGCGTGTTCATGATCTTCTGCTTCCTGGCCGGGCAGTACGAGTCGTTGCGCATGCCGCTGGTGATCCTGCTCGCGACGCCGCTCGCCATTTTCGGGGCGGTCGGGTTCCTGGCGCTGCGCGGCATGCCGCTCGACGTGTTCGGGCAGATCGGCCTGCTGCTCCTCGTCGGCCTGGCGGCCAAGAACGCGATCCTGCTGGTCTCCTTCGCCGAGGATCTGCGCCGGCAGGGCGAGGACGCACTGGCGGCGGCCCAGCACGCCACGCGGATGCGCATGCGCCCGATCCTGATGACCTCGTTCGCCTTCATCCTGGGCTCGGTGCCGCTCGCCATCGCCAGCGGGGCAGGGGCGAACGCCCGGCTCTCCATGGGCACGGTGGTGATCGGCGGCCTGCTGGTGGCCACGATCCTGACCCTGTTCGTCACCCCGGTCTTCTACGTCGCCGCCGAGCGGCTGCGGGGAGAGGGGCCGACGGAGCGCGGGGAGGGCGAGGCGGAGCAGGGCGCGACGGCGTAGCCGCCGCCGCGCTCACGCGCAGAACGGCTCCAGCGCCTCCCGCGCGAGGGCCGGCGTGAGGGGCTTGGCAGCGAAGCGAACGCCCTCGGGCAGCGTGCCGGGGTCGGGGGAGGGACCGGCCGAGAGGGCGATGAGGGCGAGGTCCGGCCGGTGCCGGGCGATCTCGCAGGTCAGGGCGAACCGCGCCTCGGACCCCGGCAGGTCGGCATCGACGACGACGAGGCGCAGCCCCGCGTGGCGCTCGATCTGGAGGAGCGCGCTCTGCGCACTCCAGGCCTCCAGCACCTCGAAGCCCGTCTCCGCCAGACGATCCGCCGTTTTGATGCGCGAGGCGGTTTCGCTTTCCACGACAAGAGCCAGCGGCCGCCCGGCGCCATGCAGGGCAGGAGGAACGGGCAGATCCATTGAAACTTCCCGGATGTCCTTGAAGCGCGCCTGTGAGCGTGCCTGGGCGTCCTGCCGACAAGCGGCGAGCGGCCGGTTCGTTGCCCCCGAAGTCGCCTTTGGCGCTATTCTTTTTCGAGAAGACCCTTCAGGGGGGCTCGGATCAGGCAGGTCACCCCCTCGCGCGCGTAGATCATTTGCGTTTCGCCGCCGACCGCCCCCGAGAATCCGCGCTCGATCAGCCGCGAACCGAAGCCCTTGCGGGTGGGCGCGGCGACCGGCGGCCCGCCGGTTTCGGTCCAGGTCAGCGTCACGACCGGCTGGATCTCCCGCGCGTCTTCCGGCCAACGGGCCCGCGCGACGCTCCAATCCACGCCGACGCGCCCGCCCGGCACCGAGAAGGCGCCGTACTTGGCGGCGTTGGTGGCGAGTTCGTGGATCATCAGCGCCAGCGACAGGGCGGCCTTCGGCCCGACATCCAGGGCCGGGCCGGACAGGTGGATGCGGCCGGGCTCGCCGTCGTCGTGGATGGTGAGCGCGCCGGCGATCACCGCCGCCAGCGCCGCCCCCTCGCCCTCCCCCGAGAGCAGGATGTCGTGCGCCTTACCGAGCGCTACCAGCCGGGCCACCAGCGCGTCCTTCACCGAGGCGATGTCGGTCGCGTTGCGCAGCGTCTGCGAGGCGATGGCCTGGGCCATGGTCAGGGTGTTCTTGAGCCGGTGGCTGAGCTCGCGGTTGAGGAAGCGCTGCTGCTCTTCGGCCTGGATGCGGGCGAGCGCCACGGAGATCCGGCCGGCCACCTCGCGGACGAAATCGACCTCGCCCGCATCCCAGGCCCGAGGCTTGGCGGCATGGGCATAGACGAGGCCGACGAGGTCGCCCCGCCGCGTCAGGGGCACGCCGACCAGCGCACGGGCGCCGGCCGCCGCATAGCCGCCCGCATCCGGCGCGAGGTTCGGTTCGGCGGCCAGATCGGGCACGGCCAGGATCTCGCCACGGCGCAGCCGCGCGAGCATGGCCGGAAACGGCGCGGGGCTCACCGTACCGTCCGGTCTCTCTTGCCCGATCGCGAAGCCGCCGACGGTGGCATCGATGGTCGCGTAGCCTGCATCCGAGAGGTCGAGGGTACGCCTGAGGATTTGGGCCGCGATCCCACCGATCTCGGCGGGGCTGGCGGCGTCGCGCAATGTGTCGCCGAGTTCGATCAGCGCCGTCTGGCGTGCCTCGGCCGCCTTCTCCGCCGTGATGTCCTCGATCATCGCCGTGGCCTGGAACGCCTCGCCGCGCGCCTGCGAGACGAGGTTGACCCGAGCCCAGATCAGGCGCCCGTCCTTGCGGCGGTAGCGCTTCTCCAGGGTCTCGCGCACGATCTCGCCCGCGGCGAGCCGGCGGTGCAGCCGGTCGCGCTCCGCCGCCTCCGCCTCCGGCGTCCACTTGGCGACGGAATGGCCGACGATGTCGGCTTCTTCCGCCCCCCAGATCGCGCAGAGCTTGGCGTTGGCCTCCAGCGCGACCATGGTGCGCGGATCGATCTGCACGATGCCGACATTGGCGCCCTCGACCACCGCCCGGAGCTGGGCGGCGACGCGGTTGCGCTCGGTCAGGTCCAGCATGGCGCCGATCATGCGCAGCGGCGTGCCGTCGGCCCCGCGCACCATCGAGCCGCGGTCGAGCACGTCGGCGTAGGCACCGTCGGCGCGGCGGAAGCGGTATTCGTGGTGCCATTCATGCCCGCCGCCGCCGATGACGCGGCGGATGCCTGCCTCGACGCGGGCGCGATCCTCGGCGTGGACGTGGTCGAGCCACCATCGACCGGTCGGCTCGACCGCCTCCGGCGCCCAGCCATAGGCGGCCTGCAGGGCCTCGTTCCACAGAACGTGGTCGGCGACGAGGTCCCAGTCCCAGATCGCGTCGTTGGTGGCGCGGGTGACGAGGCGGTAGCGCTCCTCGGTGGCGGCGACGGCGACCTGCGCCATGCGCTCGGCGGTGACGTCGCGCACGGTACCGACGAAGCGCCGCGCCCGCCCGCCCTCGACGACGAGGGTGCCGCGGGCCGCGACCCAGGCGCAGAGCCTGCCGTCGCCCGAGACCGTGCGATAGGTGGCATCGAGCAGGCCGGGCCCGGCGGGGTCGAGGGCCGCCTGCACGGCGGCATCGGTGCGGGCCCGGTCCTCGGGGTGGAGGCGGGCGAGGAAGGTGCCGGCATAGCTTACGGCCTCGTCCGGCCCGACCCCGAACAGGGCGCGGGTCCGCCCGTCCCAGTCGAGTGTCCCCGTCACGAGGTCGTAGTCGAAGATGCCGGCACCGGCCGCCTCGATCGCGAGCCGCAGGCGGAACTCGCTGTCGGCCAGGGCCGCAGCCTCGATCTTCCGGGCGGCGATGCCCCGGCGCAGTTCGAGCTGCGTCATCACCGTGCGGGCGAGGGCTTCGAGGCCTGCGGCCTGGGCAGCGCTCAGACCCTCCGGCCGGGGCACGGTATCGAGCACGCACAGGGTGCCGATCGCCACATCCTCGGGCGTCGTCAGGGAGGCGCCGGCATAGAACCGTATGCCGGGCTCGCCCGTGACCAGCGGGTTGGCACAGGTACGCGGGTCGGCCGCGAGATCGGGAATGACCAGGAGGCCGCCCTGGGCCAGGGCGTGAACGCAGACCGAACGGTCGAGCCCGGTCTCGCCGGGGGTAAAGCCGAGCCGCGCCTTGAACCATTGCCGGTCGTCCGTGACCAGGCTGACGAGGGCGGTCGGCGTCGCACAGAGCTGAGCGGCCAAAGCCACGGCATCGTCGAACGCGACCTCGGCGGGCGTGTCGAGGATGTCGTACCGGGCCAGTGCGGCCAGCCGCTCAGCCTGTACGCCGGCCTCACCGGATGCTGGACAATCGTCGGGCGGTCGGCTCATGGACGGACCCGGCAAGGGCGAACCCGGCGCCCTTCTTCCGGAGCCGCCTGACGCGGCCCGCCATCTGGACAGGCGCTATGGTGCCCCGGTGACGTGTCGGGCACAAGACACCTGCCGGGATCGTCGTTCTCCCCGATGGATAATCCGAGGTGTCCGGCTGGCTCGGGGGCGACCGATCGCATCGTCTTTGTCCGAAAGCTGGGATCCACCTTGGGGGACGATGCCCTACTCGGGCGGCTCGATCGCGATGAGCCGCCCGCTCGGGCTATAGACCGCCCCGAGCACGGTCTCGTAATGACGCTTGACGCAGGCATGGCACTCGCAGGCGACCTCCTCGATCGCCGCCCGGTTGACGACGGTGATGCGCCCGCGCCCGACCTCGATCAGCCCCTGCTGCTGGAGCATCCGCAGGATGCGGGTGAGATAGGTGCGCTGCACGCCGAGCATCGCGGCGAGCGATTCCTGGGTGATCGGCAGAACGTTGCTGTCGAGCCGGTCCTGAAGCGTCAGGAGCCAGCGCAGGCAGCGCTCCTCGATCGGGTGGAGAGCGTTGCAGGCGACCGATTGCAGCACCTGCGCCAGCAGGCAGTCGGAGTAGCGGGTGAACAGGTTGCGCAGGGCTTCCGAGCGCCGCTTGACCTCTTGGAGCCGCGCCGATTCCATCCGCAGCACCGGGCCGGCGATCTGGATCAGGGCATGGGTCGAGGCCGGCAGGCCGCCATTGCTGACCACGCCCCCCACCGCGCCCTCGCGGCCGATCGTGGCAGTCTCGGCGCTGCGCCCGTCGATCATCGAGATCAACAGGGTAACGACGGTCTGATCGAGGGGGAAGGTGATGAAATCCACCTCGCGGCCGGCAGCGAACAGCGTCTCGCCGCGCTGGTATTCCAGCCGCTCCAGATCGGGCAGGAGCAGGCCGCGATCCTCAGGACTCAGACAGTTCAGGAGCAGATTGCCTTCGAAGCAGCGCTCTGTGGCCGAAGGCATGTAAAACTCGAAGTCCGTCTTGTCGCCGAGCCGGCTCCTAGCGCAAGGTTTGCCGCGCAGTCTGTCTACAAGTAGACAGATCCGCAGTCGAGCACAAAAAAATCCAGGTGACAGCCAATTCGTATCGTGTGCCCGCACAAAAGCGTGCAGAAAAGCAACACAACACAGGTTATTTCAATCTGGGAGCCGCCTCCGTGATCGGCGGCTCCGTCCGTTCCCTGCTTCGACCGGCCTATCCGGCTACTTGCCGGCGCAGAGGCCCTGGCTCGACAGGCGCCGATGCTCGCGCGGATCGCAATCGGTGGCGAGGAACGAGGCCCACTCGGTCGGGCTGCCGTAGAAGGCGTTGCGATCGACGTCGCCGCGCACGCCGGGCACGCGGCCGGTGGAGGTGAACTGCCAGAGCATCCACTTGCGGTTGGCGTAGCGCTGCTCGGGCTCGGCCGCCGTGGAGCGGACCCAGTGGGGGTAATCGGGCAGCTCGTCTTCCAGCACGTCCTTGTGGAAGGTGATGTCCGTATAGATGATCGGCCGCTTGCCGGTATAGGCCTCCATCTCGTCCAGCATGTAGCGGATCATCGACAGCGCCTGGGCCTTGGGCAGCTTCTTCGGGCACTTGGCCGAGTGGCCGTTCCACTCCACGTCGAGCACCGGGGGCAGGGCGGTCGGGTCGTTCGGCACGTTGCGCTTGAACCACGCCATCTGGTCCTCGGCCGAGCGGCACCAGAACACGAAGTGGTAGGCGCCCCGCGGCACGCCGGCCCGGCCCGCGCCGTCCCAGTTCTCGAGGAAGCGCTCGTCGACATGGTCGCCGCCCTCGGTCGCCTTGATGTAGGCGAACTGCGTGCCGGCCGACTTGACCGAGGCCCAGTTGATCGGCCCCTGCCATTTCGAGATGTCGATGCCCTGAATCGGGTGGCCTTTGGCCCGCGCGACGCCGGGATGAGGCTTGGCGTCGCCCTTGGTGGGATAGAAGTCGTTCTGCGCGGCGCAGGCCGCGAGCCCGGAGAGCATCAGCGCGGCGAGCCCGCGCTTGACCCATCCGCGCGGAGCCGGTGCGGGCCTCGAGGAAATTTCGGTGTCCAGCGACATCGACGGCCCGCCACTTCTTGCGTGCGACTTCAATGGGTATTCGATGCCCTTGATCCGGTTAACAGAACTTTGCTGGCATTGCGGCGGAATTCCGGAAGGCGTTGCGCCACAGGCACATACGGGCCGCGAACGCTGTCCGGAGAACGGGTGCGCTCCATCTAAAACCTTGTCGATCCTGAATTTTCCCTGAGCCGGCGATGCGCAAGACTCTGTTCACCATCGGATACGAAGGCCTGACGCCGGAGCGCCTGCACGCGGCCCTGAAGGCGGCGGACGTGTCCCTGCTCGCCGACGTGCGGGCGGTGGCCAACTCGCGCAAGCGCGGCTTCTCGAAGGGCGCGCTGAAGACGGGGCTCACGGAAGCCGGGCTCGGCTATGCGCATTTCCGCAGTCTCGGCACGCCGAAATCCGGCCGCGAGGCGGCCCGCGCCGACGATGCCGGGCTGATGCGCCGAATCTATTGCGAAGAGGTGCTCGACACCGCCGATGGCGGGCTTGCCCTCGACGCCTTGGCGGACCTCGCTGCCGAGCAACCGATCTGCCTGCTCTGCTTCGAGCGCGATCCGGCCCGCTGCCACCGCCGCGTTCTTGCCGAGCGGCTGGCCCCGCGCGGCTTCGAGTCGATCGATCTCTACGGCGATGTTCTGTGATGTTCTGAGGGCTTGCGCGTGCGCCCCGCGCCCGGCCCGAAACTCCAAAAGGAATCAGCGCATCAGGCTCGGCGCGCCGAGGCGCGGCTGCACGCCCTCGCGCATGACGATGCGCCGTAGGGGCGGGATCGCGCCGAGCACCACGAGGCCGAGGCCCCGCAGGGCATCGACCGGCAGGAAATCGGTGAGCAGCGAGCGGTTGAGCCAATCCACCGCCGCCCCGCGCAGGCGCGCATCGAAGCCCCGGGTGCGTGCGAACCCCGCAAGCGAGGCCGGCGCGCCCGGATCGCGGTTCGCCTCCTGAGCGGAGAACACCGCATCCCGCAGGGCCGCCGCGTCGCGCAGGCCGAGATTGAGCCCCTGCGCCCCGATCGGCGGGAAGACGTGGGCGGCCTCGCCGATCAGGGCGAGACGGTCGGCCACCGGCCGCTCCACCGAGAGGCCGCGCATCGGCACGAGGCCGCGCGGGCCGTCGATCCGCATGGCGCCGAGCATCGAGCGGGCCTGATGCTCCACCGCGGCGGCAAGATCGGCATCGTCGAGCCCCGAGAGCCGCTTGGCCGCCCGCTCCGCCGTGACCCAGACGAGGCTGGAGCGGTGGCCGCCGGGCAGCGGCACCAGGGTGAAGGGTCCGTTGCGGGTGTGGAACTCCGTAGAGATGTCGCGGTGGGGCCGCTCGTGGGCGAGCAGGGTGGTGAGCGCCGCCTGCGGGTAGGACCATTCGCGGGTGCGCAAGGCAGACGCCGCCCGCAGCGGCGAGCGTCCCCCGTCGGCGCCCACGACGAGCTGCACCGTCAGCCGGCGTCCGTCCTCCAGGTCCAGTACCGCGGCGCCTTGTTCAAGGCGCATGCCGATCGAATCCGCCTCGAACAGGGTCAGGCCCGGCGTGGTGCGGGCCTGACTCCGAAGGGTCTCGACGAGGCGGGCGCTCTCGACGTTCCAGCCGAAGGCGTCGAGGCCGATCTCCGCGGCCGAGAAGCGGGCGGGCGGCGGCCGGAACAGGCTGCCGGTGTCGTCGATGATCTGAAGTTCGGCGAGCGGACTCGCATGCGGCGCGATCTCGGCCCACGCGCCGAGCACCGTGAGGAAGCGCACCGAGCCGTCGAGCAAGGCCACGGTGCGCCCGTCCGCCACCGGCGCGTGACGCCCGACGAGCGCGGTCTCCACCCCGTCGCGGGCGAGCGCCAGGGCGGCGGCGAGGCCTGCCGCCCCGGCGCCCACCACCGCCACGGTGAAGCGTGGCGACGCGGCGGAGGGGTGGGCGGGGGACGTCTGCACCGGGACCGTCACGACGGGAGACTCCTTGAAGCGCCCTCACAGCGAGGATCGAAGGCCAGCTTCCTACAGAGGTGCGGCCGGCGTGGGGTCAAGTGCGGCGGAAGGGTGCGAGAGCGGCCCGGCGTTCAAGCGCGGCCGGATCGAATTGAAATGAAACCAAATCCACCGCCCGGCATTGCCAACTTATGTTGAGAGAACTGCGCGGTCTCGCCGCACGCTCTCTAGGACAGAACCATCATTGACGTCCGAGGGGGGCGTTCCATGAAGCCATTCATCACCTCGCAGCCGGAGTCCGAGCGGACACGGCTCGATTCGTCCCTCGATCCCGTGCTTTCTGGGGTTGCGCGCGGGCTCGCGCGGCTGTTTCCGCCCGTCCAGAATGTCAGGCCGCCGCGCGACGGGAGCACCATCGCCACCGCCTCCGGGTCGGACAGCGCGGCCGGCAGGCAGCGCGGCCACGGATGATGAGGCCCGAACTGGTCGAGCAGCACATCGCGGCAATGACCACGGCCAGCACCAACCTGCTGCGTCAGATGGAAGACGAGGGCCTGCGCTACCGTGTCATCGTGCGCCCGGAGGACACCGCCACCCTGCACGTCCACGTGCGCGAACTGACGCCCGACCTCACGGAGCGCATCGAGCGCTGCCTCGCGGGCATGGGCATGCAGGTCGCGATCCGGGAGGCGTAACGGGCGGCAGACGCGCCCCCGTGGCCGGTGTCCTTCGGGCATAAGCCCCGCGAGGGACTTGCCTCGATCCGCCGGGCCGATATCTCGCCTGGAGTTCGAGACGGGAACGCGGGAGAACGCGATGAAAGCGATCCGAGTGCACGCCTACGGTGGGCCGGAGGCGATGGTCTACGAGGACGTGCCCTCGCCCGAGCCGGGGCCGGGCCAGATCCGCGTCCGCCAGACCGCTATCGGCGTCAACTTCATCGACATCTACTTCCGCTCCGGCGCCTACAAGGCGCCCTCGCTCCCCTTCACCCTCGGCAAGGAGGGCGCGGGCGTGGTCGATGCGCTCGGCGAGGGCGTCAGCGATTTCCGCGTCGGCGAACGCGTCGCCTATGCAGGGGCCACCGGCACCTATGCCGAGGAAGTCGTGGTCGACACCAAGGGCGTCGTTCACGTTCCGGATTCGATTTCCGACGAGACCGCCGCGGCGATGATGCTGAAAGGCCTCACCGCGCAATACCTGCTGCGCCGGACCTACCGGGTGCAGCCCGGCGACACGATCCTGTTCCACGCCGCCGCCGGCGGTGTCGGCCTCATCGCCACGCAATGGGCCAAGCATCTCGGCGCCACCGTGATCGGCACCGTCGGCTCGGAGGAGAAGGCGCAGCTCGCCCGCGAGCACGGCTGCGACCACGTCATCCTCTATCGCGACGAGGATTTCGCGGCTCGGGTGAAGGAGATCACCGGGGGCAAGGGCGTACCGGTGGTCTATGACGGCGTCGGCAAGGCGACCTTCCCCGCCTCGCTCGATTGCCTCTCCCCCTTCGGCATCTTCGCGAGCTTCGGTTCGTCCTCGGGGGCGATCGAGGCGTTTGACATCGGCATTCTCGCCGCTAAGGGCTCGCTCTACGCCACCCGCCCGACGCTCTTCACCCACATCGCCACCCGCGAGAGCCTCGACGCGAACGCGGCCGAGCTGTTCGAGGTGGTCGCGAGCGGGGCGGTGAAGATCCCGATCCACGCTCGGGCCAAGCTCGCCGACGCAGGCCAGGTGCACCGCGATCTCGCCGGGCGGCAGACGACCGGGACGACGGTGATGACGCCGTGATCCCCGTATCCTAGGACACAAGGATTCCGGGCCTCGCCCGGACCCACCAAGGGACTTGTCCCTTGGATCCCAGGGCTTGGCGATGAGACTGACCGAACACGACGTTCTGCTCGTCATCGACGTGCAGAACGATTTTCTGCCCGGCGGGGCGCTGGCCGTGCCCGATGGCGATGCCGTCATCGCCCCGGTCAACCGGCTGGCCGAGCGCGTGCCCCACGTCATCCTCACCCAGGACTGGCACCCGCCCGGACATGCCTCGTTCCACGGAAGCCATCCGGGTAAGGCACCCTTCGACACCACGAACCTGCACTACGGTGAACAGGTGCTCTGGCCGGAGCACTGCGTGCAGGGCACGCACGGGGCCGAGCTGGCCGCGGATCTGAGGACGGAGCGGGCCGAACTGGTGATCCGCAAAGGCACTCACCCCGGCATCGACAGCTACTCGGCCTTCATGGAAGCCGACCGGCGGACCCGCACCGGGCTGGCCGGCTACCTCGCCGAGCGCGGCCTGACCCGCCTGTTCCTCGCCGGCCTCGCCACCGATTTCTGCGTGTTCTGGACCGCGCTGGATGCCCGCAAAGCCGGGTTCGAGGTCATCGTGGTTGAGGATGCCGTGCGCGGCATCGACCTCGACGGCTCGCTGGCGCGGGCCTGGGCAGCGATGGAAGGGGCAGGGGTCGGGCGCATCGCCAGCGCGGCGCCTGAGTGACCTCCAAATCCGCTGTCCCGAAGGGATCAGCCGGATTTGAGTATAAGATCCCGGGATCAGGGGTCGAGGGCGTCCATCTCGACGCCGCACTCCGCCGCCACCGTCTCCCGCAAAGCCGCGCAGAGGCTGCGGACCGTCCCGTGCCCGGCGCTGTCATAGGGTTGCGCACCGAGCGCCGTCACGGGGGCGAGCAGACGCAGCGAGTTGGTGACGAACAGCGCCTCCGCCGCCGCCAGCTCCGAGGAAAGGAGAGGGCGCTCTTCGACCGCGATGCCGAGGCTCGGCGCGATCCTGGCAAGAAGCTCGGCTCGAACGATGCCCGGCAGGACGCCCTCCTCCAGCGGCGGCGTGACGAGCGTCCCCCCGAGAATCGCAAAAACATTGCCGGTGCCGGCGCAGGCCACGCGGCCCCGCGTGTTCAGGAACAGAGCCTCGTCGAAGCCTTGCGCCTGCGCCGCGCGGGCGGCGAGCACCGCATCGAGATAGCCGAGGGTCTTGAGGCGCGCGGCCGGTGAGGTCTCGTTGCGGGCGATGGGCGTGTGCGCCAGCCGCAAGGGTGCGAAGAACAGGGCGGCGCGGGCCGGGGCGGCACTGCCGAACAGGAACGGGTTCGGCTCGGGCGGAGGCGCCAGCCCGCGCGGACCGGGGCCACGGGTCAGCGTGGTGCGGATCGCCGCGAGCGGCGCGGTGCCGGCCAGCGCGCGCATCGCCTGAACGATCTGCTCCCGCGCAACGCGGAAGCCGAGCGCTTCCGCAGCGGCGGCGAGGCGGGCGACATGGGCGGCCTCGAAGGCGACTTGGCCCTGGACGCCAAGCGCGGTGTCGAACACACCGTCGCCGAGCAGCAGGCCACGGTCCCCCATGGCGAAGGGGAGGGTGCCGCCCTCGACCAGCCGTCCGTTAGACCACAGCATCGGCGAGCCTGTCCGTCGATTCCGACGCGCCCGCCTCCCGCCACGCGCGGGCCCCCTTCAGGAAGTTGGAAAACAGCGCGTGGCCGTTCTCGGTCAGCACCGATTCCGGGTGGAACTGGATGCCCCAGGTCGGGTGGCTGCGGTGCGACAGCGCCATCACCTCGCCCTCCGCGGAGGCCGCATCGACCGTGAGGTGGCGCTCCATCTCCGGCGTCGGCGCCACGATCAGCGAGTGGTAGCGCCCCACCTGCATCGGCTGCGGCAACCCTTCGAACAGCCGCTCGCCGCGATGCCGGATTGGCGTGGCGTGGCCGTGGAGCGGGCGGCCCGCCCGCTCGACCCGGCCGCCGAAGGCCGCGCCGATCGCCTGATGCCCGAGGCAGACGCCGAGGATCGGCACCTCGCCGGACAATTCGCGGATGGCCGGCAGGCTCACGCCGGCCTCCGCCGGGGTGCAGGGGCCGGGCGAGATCACCACCGCCTCCGGGTTCCGCGCGCGGATGCCGGCCACGTCGAGCGCGTCGTTGCGCACGACCTCGACGGTCTCGCCCAGTTCCTCGAAGTAGCGCACCACGTTGAAGACGAAGGAATCGTAGTTGTCGACCACGAGGATCATGGCGCCTCCTCCTCGAAGGCCGCGAAGACGCGGGCCGCCTTGGTCAGCGTCTCCTCGTATTCGGGGCCGGGCTCGGAGAGCAGGGTCACGCCGCCGCCCGCCTGGAGCACGGCCTGTCGGCCGTCCATGAACACGGTGCGGATCGCGATCGAGGTGTCGAGGGAGCCGTCGAAGCCGAGCGCGCCGATCGCCCCGCAATAAAGCTCGCGCGCGTCCCCCTCGATCTCGGTGATGATGTCCATGGCCCTGAGCTTCGGCGCGCCGGTGATCGAGCCGCCGGGAAACGTCCTCTCGATGAGGTCGAGGGCGTCCGCGTCTTCGCGGAGCGTGCCCGTCACCACCGACACGAGATGGTGGATGCCGGCATAGGATTCCAGCCCGCACAGAGTCGGCACCCGCACGCTGCCCGGCTCGCACACCCGCGACAGGTCGTTGCGCAGCAGATCCACGATCATGATGTTCTCGGCCCGCTCCTTCGGGTTGGCCTGGAGCGCGGCGGCGATCTCGGCATCGCGGGCAGGATCGGGGTCGCGGGCCACGGTGCCCTTGATCGGCCGCGTCTCGACCGCCCGCCCCGCCAGCTTGAGGAAGCGCTCGGGCGAGGAGGAGGCCACGGTCAGCCCGTCGAAATCGAGATAGGCCCCGAAGGTCGCAGGATTCGTCTCGCGAAGCCGCCGGTAGAAGGCGAAGGCGTCGAAGCCCGGCGGCAGGTCGGCGGAGAAACGCTGGGCGATGTTGGCCTGATAGATGTCGCCGGCGCGGATGTAATCACGCACCTTTTCGACTGCCGATTCATAGCCTTGCCGCGAGAAGTTCGTGTGCCATGTGAGCCGGGCGCCCGTCCATTCCGGCAGCGGCTCGGACGGTGCGGCGAGCCAATCGGCGAAGGCATCGAGCCGCGCCCGCGCCCGGGCCGCGCGAGCCGGTCCCTCGGCTTCGGGAAAGCCCGTGGCGATCAGCAGGCAGCTGCCGCGGCCGTGATCGACGGCGAGCAAGGTGTCGTAGAGGTTGAACGCGATGTCGTCGGTGAGCCCCGCCCGGCGCGCCGGGGCCGCGACCCGCTCCAGACTCGCGCCAAGATCGTAGGCGAAGTAGCCGATCGCCCCCGGCATGGCCGGCAGGTCGGGCCGGGGGGCCAGACGGTAGGGCGCGAGGCAGGCCCGCAACGCCGCGATGGGCGAGCCGGACACCGCGCGCCCGTCCAGGGTCGCACGGCCATCGCGGTAACGAAACCGCGCGAACGGGTCGGCCGCCAGCACCGAGACGCGGCCGAGCGTATCGTGCCGCATGGCGCTGTCGAGGAAGGCGAGGCCGGGCAACCGGGCGAGCCGCGCCGCGGCCGCGACCGGGTCGATGAAGGGAATCTCGCGGGTCCAGACCATGGGCTCGGCCGTCGTGCCTCGTGCGGCGCTCGTTGGAGTTTACCCAAGGGCGCGCGGCCCCCGACAGTCAATCGTCCCCGCGTTCCGGTCTCGCGGGCGGGGTATGCGCTGGCGCCTCACGCAGAACCGATCCTGTTTCTCAACAACGTACTGCAAATATCTGACATAAAACGATATCTTTGAAGATTAGGTGTGATCGCGACGCGGCCATTCCGGCACAGAATGTGACGCTGGACCACTCCGGCTGACGCTGCGCAATGACGGCTTGGGCCACCACCGTCGTGATCGCGAGCGTCGGCGAGGCGATCCGGGCCACGCGATAACGGCCAGCCTCGCGGTGCGGCAAAACGGGAAGCGACCGGCCACGCTCGCAACCGCGCCCCAATGCCGTTATACCGGCGCATCCACCGCTCTCGATGCAGGACGCGCGGACCTCCGTTCCGGAGGGCCGCCCCAACGGGCCGTCATGACCGCAACCGCCTCTCCCTCGGACCCCAAGGGCGCCGCCGCGCCGCGGATCTCGTTCGTGTCGCTGGGCTGCCCCAAGGCGCTCGTCGATTCCGAGCGCATCCTCACCCATCTGCGGGCCGAGGGCTACGAGCTGAGCCGCCGCCACGACGGGGCGGACGTGGTCATCGTCAACACCTGCGGCTTTCTCGATTCGGCCAAGGCCGAGTCGCTTCAGGCGATCGGCGAGGCCATGGCCGAGAACGGCCGGGTGATCGTGACGGGCTGCATGGGCGCGCAGCCGGAGGAGATCCGCGAGAAGTATCCGAACCTCTTGGCCGTCACCGGCCCCCAGGCCTACGAGTCGGTGGTCGCCGCGGTGCACGAGGCGGTGCCCCCCGCCCACGATCCGTTCCTCGACCTGATCCCGCCGCAGGGGGTCAAGCTCACCCCGCGCCACTACGCCTATCTGAAGATTTCCGAGGGCTGCAACAACCGCTGCACCTTCTGCATCATCCCGAGCTTACGCGGCGACCTCGTCAGCCGCCCGGCGGGCGACGTGCTGCGCGAGGCGGAAAAGCTCGTCAAAGCCGGGGTGAAGGAGTTGCTCGTCGTCTCTCAGGACACCTCGGCCTACGGCATCGACACGCGCTACGCGTCGAGCCCGTGGCGGGACCGGGAAGTGCGCGCCCGGTTCTACGATCTGGCCTCCGAACTCGGCGAACTCGGCGCCTGGGTGCGGCTGCACTACGTCTACCCCTACCCGCATGTCGACGAGGTCATCCCGCTGATGGCCGAGGGCAAGATCCTTCCCTATCTCGACATGCCGCTCCAGCACGCGAGCCCCTCGGTGCTCAAGCGCATGCGCCGGCCGGGCAACCAAGAACGCCAACTCGACCGCATCCGGCGCTGGCGCGAGATCTGCCCGGATCTCGCCATCCGCTCGACCTTCATCGTCGGCTTCCCCGGCGAGACCGATGCCGAGTTCGAGGAACTGCTCGATTGGATTCGCGAGGCGCGGCTCGAGCGCGTCGGCTGCTTCGAGTACGAGCCGGTCCGCGGCGCCACCGCCAACGATCTCGGCCTGCTGGTGCCGCCGGAGGTGAAGGCCGAGCGCAAGCGCCGCTTCATGGAGGCGCAGAACCACGTCTCGCTGCGCTTGCAGCGGGCGAAGGTGGGCAAGCGCTTGTCAGTCATCATCGACGAGGTGGGTCCGACCGGCGCGCGCGGCCGCTCCAAGGCCGACGCGCCGGAGATCGACGGCAGCGTCCACGTCGCCTCGCGCCGCCCGGTGCGGCCCGGCGACATCGTCACCGTGAAGATCGAGCGGGCCGATGCCTACGATCTGCACGGCATCGCGGTCTAGGGGCGGGGCGAACCGCCCCGCGCGCCGCACGTTGCCCCGTCACGATTCCACGCGAATGACGAGGCTGGCATGGCGGACGAGCAGCGCGACCAGAGCAACGGGGCCGCGGTCTCGCCCAAAGACCCGGCGACGGGCCGGCTGAAATCGCAGGCAGGGCCGATGGACCGCGCCGGCACCGAGGCCGAGGAGGCCGCGCGCGGCAATTCTTCCGCCGGGGAGAACAAGCCGGACTCCGAGGACGGCAAGTCCGCTTGAGCGTCCCGGGATGTGCGACGACCGCCGCTGGCTGCGCACCGGACTGACTGGCCTCTACGGCTTCATCGGTGTCGTCCACCTCACCGCCACCGAGCGCTTCCTGCCGATCATGCCGGGTTGGGTGCCGCAGCCGCGCCTCGTGGTGATCGGCACCGGCCTGTGCGAGATCGCGGGTGCGCTGGCGCTGTTCGTGCCGCGGCTGCGGCGGCTCGCCGGCATCATGCTGGCGCTCTACGCGGTCTGCGTGTTCCCGGCCAACATCAAGCAGGCGGTGGAGGGCATCGCCGTGCCGCCGATTCCCGACACGTGGTGGTATCACGGCCCCCGCCTCGCGCTTCAGCCGGTGATGGTGTGGTGGGCGCTCTACGCCGTCCACGTCATCGATTGGCCCTTCACGACACGAAAAACGGGCGATCCCAGGGTATCTCGTTAAGATTAACCCGGCCGCGCAAAAGGCTTTTCTCTGAGGAAAAGGCCCCCGGCACGTATTGAAACGGACTGAATCGGTGGTCTTCGCCTGGCAACCCTGTCTAGGCTTGCGCCCATGCCGAAGAGCCGCGACTCGAACCCGACGAATCGCCCGCAAGACGGTGCCACACCGCCGGAGCAGGCGGCGGTCGAGCGCGCCCTGGAGCAGGTCTTGGAGCGCCTGAAGCCGAAGGCGCCGGAGCCGAAGGCCCCGAAGAAGGGCGGCCCGCGGGCGAAGGGCTGAGCCCCCGATCGAAGATTTCGAAAGGACACGTCCTTTCGCGGGTGCAGGGCGGAGCCCTACAAAGCGGCGTCGCCGATCTCAGGGCTCCGCCCTCAGAACCCGCCGAAGGGCCTGAGGCCCTTCGGGATCCCCTGAACCTCACGCCTTCTCGTCGCGCTTCACCGCCTGCCACGCGGCTTCCATCGCGGGGAGGGCGGTGTCCTCCAGGGCGTGGCCCTCGCTGGCGAGCCGGGCGGCCATGGCGGTGAAGCGGCGCTCGAACTTGAGGGTGCCGCGCCGCAGCGCCTCCTCCGGATCGACGCCGGCGTGACGGGCGAGGTTGGCGACCGAGAACAGCAGGTCGCCGATCTCCTCGAACACCGCCTCCGGCTCGCCCTTCTCCAAGCTCTCCTCGACCTCGTCGGCCTCCTCGCGCACCTTGGCCAGGACCTGGGCCGCGTCCGGCCAATCGAAGCCGACGCCGGCTGCCCGCTTCGAGATCCGGTCGGCCCGGGCGAGGGCGGGGAGGGCGCGCGAGACGCCGGCGAGCAGTCCCGCCGCTTCCGCTTTCCCGGCCGCCGCCTTCTCCGCGCGCTCCCGCGCCTTGATCGTCTCCCAGGCCGCCTTGATCGCCGCCGGGTCGGTCGGGCGCCGCTCGGGCGGCAGGAAACCTCCGGACGCGTCGAAGACGTGCGGGTGGCGCCGGATCAGCTTGGCGCAGATCGCCTCGGCGACGTCGTCGAAGCAGAAGGCGCCCTCCTCCTCCGCGATCCGCGCCTGGAACACGACCTGGAGCAGCAGATCGCCGAGTTCGTCGCGCAGATCGGCCCGGTCGCCGCGCTCGACCGCGTCGGCGACCTCGTAGGCTTCCTCGATCGTGTAGGGGACGATGCTGGCATAGCTCTGCTGCACGTCCCAGGCGCAGCCCCGTTCCGGATCGCGCAGGCGCGCCATCAGCGTCAGCAGCCTGTCGATCGGCGCCTCGTCCATCGCTCTCATCCCCCAATCCCGCAGGAAGCCCGGCCTCAGCCAAGCCACTGCTCATAGACCGTCCGCCGCTGCCGCGCAGTGCCGCTTCGCGGGCCTTCGATCGGGGAGAGAAGGGGCACAGCCTGTGCAAAATTCCGTTTATTCCTTTTGAAAAGAAGAGAAAAAGATCCCGTTCGGTTTGGCGAACGCAGCTCTACCCTCCCTAGGAAAGCTATCTGTTAAGGATTCTCAGTGAGTCAGTTCAGCAGGTTATAAGGGAGGCGGAAAAGTCGTGATCCGCCCGTGACTTGAGGCCCCTTTGTGCATGGAACTCTGCGCGGAACCGCATCGAACTCTGCGCGGAACCGCATCGGATTCTGCGTGGAGGGCTGGGCCTGTCGCATCGGATTCTGCGTGGGCCCGTACCCGATTCAGCGTGCAAAACCGGTTTGGCCGGGGAAGAGCGGGGACAAGTCCGGGGCCGGGGGGCAGGCGAGGGGCGTATTGAACTCTGCGCGGGCGGATTCGGGCCGGCCGGCGGGCGTATGGAACTCTGCGTGTCCGAAATCGGCCCCGCTTCCGACCGCGGACGACGTGCCTGTGCAGGACTCGGGAGCCGAAGCGTGGATTCCCGGGAAAACTCCGAAAGGCCACGGGACTCCGCGGAGCCGAATCGTGACAGATCGGTTGCGGCCCTGAGGGTGCTTCCGACGATTCCGTCCGGAGCCTGCGGTAAGGCGAACACGACGTGACACGCAGCGGGAGGCTTTGAGGGCAGGCGATGTCGGGGCTTGAGGCCAAGATCGCCGCGATCCGCGACCCGGATCTGCAGGCGGAGCTGGAGGCGGCGCGGGGCGGGTTCCTGTTCGCGCCGATCGTCGAGCACCTGCTGTTCCGCCAGCGCGAGCGCGACGCCGCTCGAGCCCAGGAGGGCGCGCAGGCCGAGGCCCGCGAGGCCATGGGCCGCGACCGCCGCCGCCGCGACGCCGTGCGCGAGGTGATCGAGAGCGAGCCGACCGGTCCGGAAAACCTCCAGCACCTGCACTCGGTGCTCGCGCTGTGCGGCCTGCCCTACCGCGATCCCGGCGACGCCCGCGACTTCGTGCGGGAATACGGCCGCAACTCGCTCAGCCTCTCGGCGGGACGCCTGAAGAACCCGATCACCGGCGAGATGGAGCTGCAGGGCCTGCCCTACGGCCCCAAGGCCCGGCTGGTGCTCCTGCATCTCTGCACCGAGGCGGTGCGCCAGAGGAGCCCCGTCATCGAAGTCGCCGACAGCCTCTCGGGCTTCATGAAGGCGATGGGGTTTGCCGTCACCGGCGGCGAGCGCGGCACCATCGGCGCCTTCAAGGAACAGCTCAACCGGCTCGCCGCCTGCTCGATGCAACTCGGCCTGTGGGACGGGGAGGGACAGGCCTCGACCCTCAACGTGCCGCCCTTCCGCCAGCTCGAACTGTGGCGGCGCGGCGATGACGGCCTCGTCTGGCAGCGCACCGTCTCGTTCCATCAGGATTTCTACGACAGCCTGATCCGGCACGCCCTGCCGGTCGATATCCGCGCCGCGCGGGCCTTCTCCGGCTCGGCGCGCAAGCTCGACCTCCTGTTCTGGACCGGCTACCGCCTGCGCGCCCTGCAGCGCCCCCTGCGGCTGACCTGGGACAACCTGCACCGCCAGTTTGGCGCCGAGAACGCCAGCCTGCGCAGCTTCCGCCAAGCCTTCAAGGCGGATCTCGCCGGCCTGCTCGAGGTGTTCCCGCGGCTGCGGATCGACCTCGACGAGGGCGGCATGCTGCTCCACCCGGCCGATCCCGGCAGCCTGCTGGTACCGCCCAAGGCCGCCCGCACCGCGCGCGCGACGGCGAGTGCGGCCCGCGCCTGACGGAATTTTCGGAACATCTTGATTTGGAATATTCCATATGCCCGCCGTCGTGGTGGGTACGGTACGGAATATCAAAAGTTTCAGGCAGGGAAGCCGACGGCCTCCACGCTTGGGAACGGTCCATTCCGTCTTTGGGGCCGAATGACCTGCCCATTCCGAACCCCTGAAGGCTTCCCTCGCCGAGGTGTTGCGATCGCAGCCTCGAAACACGCCGCGACTCGTCTTCCTGAAGGGAGTTGGTCCGCGAACGACCGTTCCTGCCAGCTTCAAGGCGACGCGTTCGCTGGGCGCCGCAGCACGGGGAGCGTATCAGCAAGCCCGCGCGGCGCCTGAGGAGGGATCCCATCACGCCAGCGTGATGGGATCCCGCCGAAGCCCAAATCCGCCATCCCGAAGGGATCACCCGGATTTGGTATGACCTCGGAAAACCGCGCTCAAACAGACGTCCATCGCGCGGGTCAGCGCGCCCCCTCCATTCCGTGTTTCGAGCAGGAAACGCCTTGGATGGAATAGAAAGAACTCGCCTACCCGGTTATTCCATGGCATCTTCCCGTCGGAGAAATTCCCCTCGTTGGGAATGAACGATGAGGAGGGCCGGCATGGTCCTGTCGGAAGCCGAGGCACTTGCGCGGCTGGAGGTGCTGCGTCGGCAGCGCGACGCGATCGAGCGGCAGATCGCCGATTTCCTCCTCTACCTCGATCTCGGCCGACGCCTCGGTAGCCCGGCCTCGCCGGACGCGGATGGACGAGCGGACGCCCCCATCCCCGTTCCGGCCCCCGCGCCGCAACCGGTGCAGGCGCCGGCCGCTGCCCCTCCGGCTCCGCCCTCCGCGGCGCCCGAGAGGCCTGCGGCACCGGCTGTCCCCGCGCCGGCCGAGGGTGAGGCAGGCCTGTCGGAGACGGTGCTGGCCCGCCGCTACGGCCGGGCGGTAATCGAGGCGGTGCTCGCCGTCCTGGAGGAGGCAGGCCGCCCGATGCATGCGAGCGAGATTCTGGCGCGGATCACCGAGCAGGGCTTTGCCCTGCCGGGGCAGGATCCGGTGGCGGCGCTCAACACCCGGCTTTGGAAGCGCTCAGGCCCCGGCGGTCCGCTGAAGCGCCTGGGCGAGGCCGTCTACGCCCCGGCCGATGCGGAAGAGGCGTAAGGGAAGACGGATCGGCGGTGCGCCCTGAAAACACGAAGAGGCGGCCCGCACGGAGCCGCCTCCGAGCCCTGTCCGATGTCGTCCGCGTGCGCGACCGTCCCGTCCGAAGGAGCGCCGTGGATCCGCGCCGTGTCAGCGCGAGGCCGCGACGGAACCGGTCGATTCCGTCGCCTCGGTCCGATCCAGGCCAAAACCCTTGTCGAGACCTTTGCCAAGGTCCGGCCCCTGGGCCGTCGCGGGCGGGTTCGCCTGGGCGAAGGCGTCGCCCTCGCGGGCCAGGGCCTCGCCGTAGGCGAACAGCGCCTTCATGTAGGGCTGGTCGAACGGCTTCTCTGAGGTCTTGGCGAAGCGCCCGTCGATGAGGGCGATCCGGAGATCCAGGCCGGTGCGGGCGGCATAGCCCTTGGTGAGCGCGAGCGCCGCGCGGGTCTGCGCCTTGATCGCCGCCGACATGGTGCGGCCGAGCACCGAGAGCGTGGTGCGTGAGGCCATCTGGAATTCCGGCTCGAGCCGGTTGTTGACGACGAGGTAGACCCGGTTCGTCGGCAGGCGCAGCCGCGTCTCCCCCTCCAGGGCGGCGGCCGGCGCGAGGTAGAATGGGGCCATCGCCCCGCCGTCGTCGTGCAACTCCGTGACAGGCTTGGCTTTCGCCCCCTCCTTCACGTCGGCGGGGATCTCCACTGGCGGGAAGACGCCGGGCACCGCCGCCGAGGCGAGCACGATCGAGCGGAACAAGGCCAGCGCCCGCGGGTCGCCGGTCTCGGCGTTGCGTTGGGCGATCGCCCCCATGTCCCACAGCACCGGCCGCTCGCTGTCCACCTGCGTCGTGGCGATCAGCAGACGGCGGCCCTTGGCATGCTCGGCCGCCACCGCCTTGAGCAGGGCCGGCGTCACCGCGCGCCCGATCCGCTGCTTGAGCGGCCAGGTGTCTGTGAGCGCGTCTTGCGTGCCGCCGAACTCGAACACGTCGGCCGCCGAGATCTCGGTGTAGTTCTCGCGAAGCGCCGCGTCGGCCCGGTCGCCGAGCGTCGGCGCCGCGAAGGCGAAGGGGGCGATCAGCGCGCCGGTCGAGACGCCGGTGATGACGCCGAAATCGGGGCGGTCGCCGCGCTCCGCCCAGCCCGCCAGAAGGCCGGCGGCGAAGGCGCCGTTCTCGCCGCCGCCGGAGAGCACCAGCCAGGGATCGGCGGCGCGGGGCGCCCCGTCGATCAGCGACTGGAACGCACGCGTGTCGTCGCCCGCGATCCGCACCGAGGCCGGCAGGCCCTCGGGCTGCGCGGTCGCGGCCTGGGCGGCGGTGTAGTCCGGGCGCGCGTCGGCGGTCTTCTTCGCCGCCGGCCCGGCCAGCGCCCCCTGCGACAGGGTCAGCGCGAGCAGCATGCCGGCCAAGGTGCCAGCCAAGGTCCCGCCCCTGCGCGGGCCGGACGGAAAAGTCTGCATGATCGGTTCGTTGAACAGTTTTGGCATCGACGTACGTCTCCCGACGATGTTCGACAGCCCGCCTCGGCCGGAAAACACGGCTCGCGGCGGTCCGTTCCGTCCCGTCTGCGCGGCGGCGAATGCTTCGCCGGGCAAGCTTTGCCGTTTCGCTCGTCCCGTGCGCACCCCCGCAGCCTGTCCGGGCATCCGGGCGGAAGAGGCGAAAACGAGAAAGACCTTGATGAAGACTTATAAGAGCTCGGGAAGAGTCGGACGATTTGGCTCGCCGCGCAATCTTTGCTTTCGGATCATCCACGGTCGGATGCGGCACGGGCCCGTGCCCGGTAGCGGGTCCGGGCCGTGCGGGGGCGCACGATCCGCCGGATCGGGGATCGGGCGACGCTCGGAGCCGATCACAGGGCCGAGGGGAGGACCAAGGTCGGCTTTACGCCGGGGGGCACCGTGCTCTAACGCCAAAGGCATAAGCGAAGGGCCGACGCCAAGGTCCTTCACGAAGCCGGAGACCGAGAGCCGATGAAACTGCCGCGCCGCTTCTTCCAGCCGCTCGCCGCGGGTGCGCCCGAGCCGTTCCGCGAACTGCCGATCAAGCTCGAGCGGATGATCCACTTCGTGCCGCCGCACAACGAGAAGGTCCGCGCCCGCGTGCCCGAACTCGCCAAGACGGTGGACGTGGTGCTCGGCAACCTGGAGGACGCGGTCCCCGCCGACCAGAAGGAGGCGGCGCGCAAGGGCTTCGTTGAGATGGCCAAGGCCACCGATTTCGCGGCCTCCGGCACCGGCCTGTGGACCCGCATCAATGCCCTGAACTCGCCCTGGATCCTCGACGACCTGTTCACCCTCGTCGCCGAGGTCGGCGCGAAGCTCGACGTCGTGATGGTGCCGAAGGTCGAGGGGCCCTGGGACATCCACTACATCGACCAGCTGCTCGCCCAGCTCGAGGCGCGCCACGGGGTGACGAAGCCGATCCTCGTCCACGCCATCCTCGAGACGGCGGAGGGCGTGGCCAACGTCGATTCCATCGCCTGCGCCTCGCCGCGCATGCACGGCATGAGCCTCGGCCCCGCCGATCTCGCGGCGTCCCGCGGCATGAAGACCACCCGCGTCGGCGGCGGCCACCCGGATTACCGGGTGCTGTCCGATCCGAAGGGCGAGGAAGCCCGCGCCTCCGCCCAGCAGGATCTGTGGCACTACACCATCGCCCGGATGGTCGATGCCTGCATGGCCAACGGCATCAAGGCGTTCTACGGCCCGTTCGGCGACTTCTCCGATTCGGCCGCCTGCGAGGTGCAGTTCCGCAACGCCTTCCTGATGGGCTGCGCCGGCGCCTGGACCCTGCATCCGAGCCAGGTGGCCCTGGCCAAGACCGTGTTCGCCCCCGATCCGGCCGAGGTGAACTTCGCCTCCCGCATCGTCGAGGCGATGCCCGACGGCACCGGCGCGGTGATGATCGACGGCAAGATGCAGGACGACGCCACCTGGAAGCAGGCCAAGGTCATCGTCGATCTCGCCCGGCTCGTGGCCGACAAGGACCCGGATCTCGCCAAGGTCTACAATCTGCCCTGATCGTCGCGCATGCTGGCCGCGCGTTGGAACGGAAGGGCTGCGAGGCCTATCTATCGGTCATGACCCAGACCAGCATGAGAACCGCCAAATTCGGCCTCGGGGCGGTGGTCCGGCATCGGATCTACCCGTTCCGGGGCGTGGTGTTCGACGTGGACCCGGAATTCGCCAACACCGAGGAATGGTGGCTCGCGATTCCGGAGGACGTCCGGCCGCGCAAGGACCAGCCGTTCTACCACCTGCTCGCCGAGAACGCGGACAGCGAGTACGTCGCCTACGTCTCCGAGCAGAATCTCGTGCCCGACACCTCCGGCGAGGCCCTGCGCCATGCCGGCATCCCCGAGGTGTTCGAGCGCAGCGCCGACGGCGCCTACCGCATGCGGATCGGCCACGCGAACTGACCGATCCTGCACGGAGCCTTCTGCGAAAGATGCGAGGCACCGCCCCGAAAGGTGGTTGCCGGCTTTCGAAATAAGACGAGGCAAAAACAATAGCCTGGCATCGCCCGGAAGGGTGTGACTGGGGCGACGGGCGCAAACGTCAAGCTGCGGAACGCTTTGTTCAACGGAGGCTGCTATCGAGGCGCGGAACGTCACCGTTGCGCGGGTTCGAGATAGCCATGGATGTGGTCACCATGCTTGTCATGAGCCTCGCGGCGGCCGCGGCCGCCGCAGGCTTCCTGGCCGTCGAGTGGCGGACCCTGCGCAGCCCCGCGCTGCTGCTGTGGAGCGCGGGCTTCGCCACGATCGTCCTCGGCTGCTCGCTCTCGCCGGCCCGCGCCGCCTCCTTCCTCGTCGGGGTCTGGTTCGCCAACGGCCTGCTCGTCGTCGCCCACCTCCTGTTCCTGTTCGGCACCGCCCGCTTCACCGGGCGCCGGATCTCACGGCTCTGGTGGGGCCTGCTCTTGGCCTGGGCCGGGCTCCTGCTCCTGCCGGCGGGGATCGACCCGACGCCGGCCTTCGCGATGACCAATTCCGGCCTCGTCGCCCTCGCCGCCCTGCGGGCTGCCCACCTCCTGCTGTCGCGGACCGGCACGCCCTTCCCGGAGCGCACCGCGGCCTCCGACGCGCTGGGCGCCGTCTTCCTCGCCCACGGCACCTTCTACGCCGCCAAGGCGCTGCTCGTGCCCGTGCCGGGCGCCTTCGTCAGCCTCGTCGGCTTCAAGGGGGTGCTGATCCAGGTCTCGCTGTTCGAGGGCATTCTCGTCGAGATGCTGCTCGCGCTTCTGATGGCTGCCGCGGTGCGCCGCCGCCGGGAGGAGGCGATGACGGCGCTGGCTGAGCGCGATCCCCTCACCGGCGCCTTCAACCGCCGTGCCTTCGAGAGCCGCGCCGCGGAGGCGTTGCGCGACATGGCCGCCCGGCGCCAGCCCGGTGCCCTGCTGCTGCTCGACGTGGACCGGTTCAAGACGGTCAACGACAGCTTCGGCCACGCCGTCGGCGACCGCATCCTCGTGGCGCTCACCGGCGTGCTGGAGGCCTGCCTGCCGCGCGATGCGATCCTGGCGCGGCTCGGCGGGGACGAGTTCGTGCTCCTCGTGCCGGGTCTCGACGCGGCGGCGGCGTCCAGGCTCGGCGCGGCGATCCGTGACCGCATGGCCCGCGAGGGCGGCAGGGGCCTGCCCACCGGCGCCACGATCAGCCTCGGCGCCGCCCTGTTCACCGGCGGCCCGGCCGGGCTCGACACCCTGATGGCGCTCGCCGACACGGCGCTCTACGAGGCCAAGGCAAATGGCCGCGACCGCCTGCAGGCCCGCCGCCTGGAGCCGGTTGCGGAGCGGATTCCGGATCGATCCGTGCCGGGGGCAGCCAAGACGCACGTGTCGGCGCAGGACGGCTGCTGCGCCTGAGGCGGTTTCCTCTTCGTACCGTGCCGCGACGTCCGCACGGCCCGACGCGATCAACCGGAGCCTGTGCGAGTGACGCAACCTCCGAATCGAAAGGGGCGCCCGCGTAAGCGGACGCCCCTGGTCGAGGATGTCGTGGGGGATGCCGGGCCGGATCTCAGGAGATCAGGTCGAGACGGGCCGTCTCGAAGCCCCCCGCCCGCACGCTGTCGGGCAGCGCGGAGGAATCGGAATAGCCGGCCTCGCGGGCCATGGCGTCGAGGGCGGTGCGCTCGTCGTCGGCACTGCCGGTCCAGAGGATCGCGCCGCTCGTCTTCTGCCGGATCTGGAAGATGCTCATCGTGAACCGTCCCTCGTCGGAAATCTCTTGACGGGATAACCCGGCGAGGCCGAGCCGGTTGCAAGCGAGGTCTCGGCGAAACCTTGAGCGAAGTGAAGAGGCGTCCGCCGCCTCTCGGGAGCGACTGATCTCGGAACACGCCGTCGATCGCGTCTGCCTGCGGCATCTTTCACAGACTTCGGCCGGGGAGAAGCTTGCCACGCCATCCGCCACGAAATCGCCGGTTGCGGCGGACAAGCAGGCTGCGGCGCATCGGCGCGCCCCATGAGGCGATTCGCGATGCCGGCCCGTTTGTTCTTCCATCCCGCCGCGATGGGCCTCGCCGCCCTCGTGCTCGCGACCTTGCAGACGACCCCGCCGGCCCGCGCCGCCGAGGAGCCGCCTGCGGCCGGGGTGCCCGATCCCGCCGCGCTCCTGCCCGCGGTGAGCGTGGTCCCCGCCGAGCGCCGGGAGATCGTCGAGCGGGCGGTGGTGACCGGGACGCTGGTTCCCCGCGACGAGATCCTCGTCGCCCCCGAGGTCGAGGGCCTGCGCATCGTCGCGCTGCTGGTCGAGGAGGGCGACCGGGTCGAGCGCGGCGCGGTGCTGGCGCGGCTCTCGCTGGAGATGATCGAGACGCAGGAGGCTGCCAACCTCGCGGCCACCGCGAAGGCGGAGGCCGCGATCCTCCAGGCGAAGAGCCAGATCGTCCAGGTCCAGGCCGCCCGGACCGAGGCGCGCCAAGCCCTGGAGCGGGCGCAGGCGCTGGTGCGGACCGGCAACGCCACCGCCGTCACCCTGGAGCAGCGGGTCTCGGCGGCGCAGGGCGCCGACGGCCGGCTCGAGGCGGCGCGGGCCGGGTTGGCGCTGGCCGAGGCGGATCTCGCCGCGGCGCGGGCGCAGGGGCGCGAGATCGGCCTGCGCCGGGCCCGCACCGAGATCCGTGCCCCGGAGGCCGGCCTCGTCAACCGCCGCACGGCGCGGGTCGGCGCCACCGCGAGCGCGGTCGGCGAGCCGCTGTTTCGCCTGATCGCCCGCGGCGAGATCGAGCTGGAGGGCGAGGTGCCGGAATCCGCCCTGCCGCGGCTCAGGGCCGACGCCCCGGCGCGGCTCGAATGGGAGGACGGGCGCGTGACGCTTGGCGCCGTGCGCCGGGTCTATCCCGAGGTCGACCGGGCGACGCGGCTCGGCCGGGTCCGCATCCGCCTGGACGCCGACCCGGCGCTGCATATCGGTGCCTTCGCCCGCGGCCGGGTCGAGGTCGCCCGGCGCGAGGGCGTGGCGGTGCCGCTCGCCGCCGTGCTCTACGCCGCCGACGGCTCGGCCAGCGTGCTCGCGGTTTCGGACGGCCGCGTCTCCGCCCGCCGGGTCGAGACCGGCCTCTCGGCCGAAGGCTTCACGGAACTGCGCTCCGGCATCGCGACCGGGGAGGCGGTGGTCGCCCGCGCCGGCTCGTTCCTGCGCGACGGAGACCGGGTGCGGCCCGTCCCGCCGACGGCCCGGGCGGCCGCGGCCCGCTGAGGATCATAGCATGCGCCTCAACGTCTCGGCCTGGGCGATCCGCAAGCCGATCCCCTCCCTCGTCCTGTTCCTCGTGCTGATGGTGCTCGGCCTCGTCAGCTTCCGCTCCCTGCCGATCACCCGGTTTCCCAACATCGACATCCCGATCGTCTCGGTGACGGTCACGCAGAGCGGGGCCGCCCCGTCCGAGTTGCAGACCCAGGTCACGAAATGGGTCGAGGATTCGGTGGCCGGGGTGAAGGGGGTCAAGCACATCCTCTCGACCATCTCGGAAGGCTCCTCGATCACCACGATCGAGTTCCGCCTGGAGGTGAACCAGGACCGCGCCGTCAACGACGTGAAGGACGCGATCTCGAAGATCCGCATCAACCTGCCGCGCACCATCGACGAGCCGATCATCAGCCGCGTCGAGATCGCCGGCCTGCCGATCATGATCTACGGCGCCTCCGCTCCGGCGATGACGCCCGAAGACCTGTCGTGGTTCGTCGATGACGTGGTCGCCCGCCAGCTCCAGGGGGTGAAGGGGGTCGGCGGCGTCGAGCGCCTCGGCGGTGTGGCCCGCGAGATCCGCGTGACCCTGAAACCCGACCGGCTGCTCGCGCTCGGCATCACCGCCGCCGACGTGAACCGGCAGTTGCGCCTCACCTCCGCCGACATGGCCGGCGGGCGCGGCGAACTCGCGGGCGGCGAGCAGTCGATCCGGACTCTCGGCGCCTCGGCGAGCCTGGAGATGCTGGGCGCGACCTCCATCGTCGTGCCGGGCGGGCGCAAGGTGCGCCTCGACGAACTGGCGACGCTCATGGACGCGGCCGAGGAGCCGCGCACCTTCGCCCGCTTCAACGGCGAGCCGGTGGTGGGCTTTGCCATCTCCCGGGCGATGGGGGCGAGCGACGCCGAGGTCGCAGTCGCCGTGGCCCGGCGCATCGAGGCGCTGCACGCCGAGAATCCGGGGGTGCGCTTCGACCTGATCGACACCAGCGTCGTCAACACCATCGGCAACTACCACTCGGCGATGATGGGCCTCCTGGAGGGTGCCGCGCTCGCCGTGATCGTGGTGTTCCTGTTCCTGAGGGATTGGCGCGCCACCCTGATCGCGGCGGTTGCGCTGCCGCTCTCCGTGCTGCCGACCTTCTGGGCCATGAGCGCGCTCGGCTTCTCGCTCAACGCGGTCAGCCTGCTCGCGATCACGCTGGTGACCGGCATCCTCGTCGATGACGCCATCGTCGAGATCGAGAACATCGTCCGCCACATGCGGATGGGCAAAACCGCCTACCGCGCGGCCTTGGAGGCCGCCGACGAGATCGGGCTCGCGGTCATCGCCATCACCGCGACCATCATCGCGATCTTCGCCCCCGTCTCCTTCATGCCCGGCATCGCCGGCCAGTACTTCAAGCAGTTCGGGCTCACCATCGCGGCGGCCGTGTTCGTGTCGCTGCTCGTCGCGCGGCTCATCACGCCGCTGCTCGCCGCCTATTTCCTGCGCGACCACGGCCCGGACCACGAGCGCGAGGGGCCGGTGATGCGCGCCTATACCCGCCTCGTGGCGTGGTCGGTGCGGCACAAATACCTGACGCTAACCTTGGGTCTCGCCTGCTTTGCCGGCTCGATCGCCTCGACCCGGCTGCTGCCCGCGGGCTTCATCCCGGCGGAGGACGCGGCGCGCACGATGTTCGTGGTCGAGCTGCCCCCCGGCGCCCGGCTCGACGACACGCAGCGCCTCTCCGACGGTCTGGTCGAGACCCTCCGCCTGATGCCCGAAATCCGCTCCGTCTTCGTCGATGGCGGGCGCCAGTTGCCGGGCAAGAAGGAGGTGCGGCTGGCGAGCCTCACCGTGAACCTCACCCCGAAGAGCGAGCGGGCGCTGACGCAAAAGCAGGTCGATCTCAGAATCGCGAACGTCCTGCGCCAAGTCCCCGATATCCGCTTCTGGTCGCTGCAGGAGGGCGGGCAGCGGGAATTCGCGCTGATCGTCTCGGGACCCGATAAGACCGTGGTCGCGGATGTCGCCGCCCGCCTCCAGCGCGAGGCCATGGGCGTGCCCCACCTCGTCAACCTGATCTCGACCGCGCCGCTGGACCGCACCGAAATCCGCATCACGCCGAAGGCGGGGGTCGCCGCCGATCTCGGCGTCTCGACCGACGTCATCGCCGAGACGGTGCGGGTCGGCACCATCGGCGACATCGCGGCCAACCTCGCCAAGTTCAACGCGCGTGACCGCCAGATCCCGATCCGGGTGATGCTGCCCGAATCCTTGCGCGGGCAACTGCCCGAGATCGCGAGCCTGAAGGTGCCGGTGAAGGCGGGTGCGGCGGTGCCGCTCGCCACCGTGGCCGACCTGACGCTGGGGCGCGGCCCCACGGCCATCGATCGCTACGACCGCACCGTGCGCGTCGCCGTCGAGGGCGATCTCCAGGGCTCGGACGCGCTTGGCTCGATCATCGAGCAGGTGATGGCCCTGCCCGCCGCCACGAACCTGCCCGAGGGCGTCACCATCCGCCAGACCGGCGACGCCGAGGTGATGGGCGAGGTGTTCGAAGGCTTCGCGCTCGCCATGGGCGCCGGGCTGATGATGGTGTTCGGCGTTCTCGTGCTGCTGTTCGGCAACTTCCTCCAGCCGCTCACGATCCTGTTCTCGCTGCCGCTTTCCATCGGCGGGGCGATCCTCGGGCTCTTGATCTTCCACATGCCGATCTCGATGCCGGTCGTCATCGGCATCCTGATGCTGATGGGCGTGGTGACGAAGAACGCGATCATGCTGGTCGATTTCGCCATCGAAGAGATGGCCCGCGGCGTCGATCGCGTCACCGCCATCGTCGATGCCGGGCGCAAGCGGGCGCGACCCATCGTGATGACCACCATCGCCATGGCCGCCGGCATGGTGCCCTCGGCGCTCGCGCTCGGCATCGGCGGCGAGTTCCGCGCGCCGATGGCGGTGGCGGTGATCGGCGGGCTGATCGTCTCGACCGGGCTGTCGCTCGTCTTCGTGCCGGCGATTTTCCTTTTGGTCGACGACCTGTCGCAGCTGTTCGTGCGCCTGTTCGGCCGTTTCGTCGGCGGGGCGGACGAGCCGGAGGAAGAGGCGGCGTATCGTCCGGGTCCGCCCGCCAACGCGGCCGGTCTTGCCCGTCGGCCGACCGCCGCCGAGTGATGCGGCGCGCTCGGTCACAGCGCGAAATGTTATCCCAACCAAATCGAACAGATTGTATCCGAGACCGCGGGGCTGTCGTTTGCGGGCTGGGTGCGCCGGCCCGGGCCGGAGGTGAAGGGTCTTGGACGTTGGTGCCAAATCCGGGGACTGGACATCGTCCGACGATCCCTTGCAGGCGCGAAACGCGGAGGGGCTTTCGGTGAGACTACAGCCGTATTGGCCCCAAAGCTCTGCATTGGGCGAATACGTCAGGGTTGCATCGCCCGGGCGGTGCGAAGCTTTTCGCAACACTTTTGTTGTATCCGGAGTGGAACACCGCTTCGCGTCCACCATGGGCCTTGCGGCCGATGGATGATCGATGCGGGAACCTCGAGACCGACACGGAGGCCAGGACGCACGCGAACGCGGCCGGGACGCGCGCTCCGAGGATGTCGTCGTTCTCGTCTCGGACCGCCGCGAGCGGGCGGAGCGGCTGGCCCGCGGCATTGCCCTCGTCCTGCCCTGCCGCGTGATCGAGCCCGGCGCCGGCTTGCCGTCCGGCCGGCCCGTCGCCTTCGTCGTCGATATCGCCGCTGATCTATCCGCCGACCGTGTCACCGACCGGGGGCGGGCCTGGATCAGATGGCTCACCACGAACATCCGCGAGAGCGGGCTGCCCTGCCTCTATCTCGCCCGCGGCAACGCGGCTCAGGACGCGGCAGCCGCGACGGTGCTCGGCGCGCCGACGGTGATCGATCCGCGCCAATCCGCAGGCATCGTCCCGACGCTCACGCGCCTCGTCGCGGAGGGGAGGGCGGCGCGCCGCATGGCGCCCGCGCGCGTTCAGGGAGCGGCAGACCGCCCACCCGAGCTGCGTGTGGCGCGGGCCACCAGCCTCCTCACCCGCCTGTTCGACAAGGCCGCCGCCGGCCGTCCGCCGAGCCCGGAGGAAGCGGAGGAGGGCACGCGGATCGTGCTCGACACGGTCTCCGAAGTCGGCATCCGCGCTTGGCTCGATCTCGTCTGGCGCCACGACATCCAGGTCTACCAGCACTCCCTGAGCGTGGCCGGCTTCGCGGCTGCCTTCGCGGCCGAACTCGGCTTTTCCCCGAACGACCGGCAGAGGCTGGCCAAGGCCGCGCTCCTGCACGATGTCGGCAAGGCGCTGATCCCCCACGCCATCCTCAACAAGCCGGGCCCGCTCACGCCCGACGAAATGGCGGTGATGCGCACGCATGCCGCGCTCGGCGCCGATCTGCTGGCGAAGGAGACCGCCTTCGAGCCCGAGATCCTCGACGTGGTGCGCTACCACCACGAGCGCCTCGACGGATCGGGCTATCCGGAGGGATTGAAGGGGCCGCAGATCAGCGATCTCGTGCGGCTCGTGGCGATCTGCGACGTCCACTCGGCCCTGACCGAGCGCCGGGTCTACCGCCCGCCGCTGCCCGCCGCCGAGGCCGCCGCGATCATGCAGGCCCAGGCCGGCCAGCTCGATCCCGACCTGCTCCGGGTCTACCGCCCGATCGTCCTCCGCGCCGGCGGCGCCGCAGGCGGACCCTCCGTCCAGGGCTGATTCCGGGCTCCCAAAGGGATCATCCCTTTGGCGGGGTATCGGGGCGGCGCCCCGATGTCCTTTCCCAGGGCTCTGCGGGGGGGACCCGCGAAAAGGCTCGCCTTTTCGAAGTACCGAATTCTTCGCGGCACGATCAGCCGCGGGCCGCGACCCGCTCCGCCAGCAGGCACAGGATCTCGAAGGCGATGCCGGCGCCCGCCAGCGCCGTGATGCCGGCGGAATCGAGCGGAGGGGCGACCTCCACCACGTCCGCCCCGACGAGATCGAGGCCGCGCAGGGCCCGCAGCAGGTGCAGCGCCTCGCGGGTGGTGAAGCCGCCGATCTCCGGCGTGCCGGTGCCGGGGGCGAAGGCGGGGTCGAGGGCATCGATGTCGAAGCTGAGATAGGTCGGGCCCTCGCCCACGACGGCGCGGGCTTCCGCGGCCACCTCCGGCAGGCCGCGGGCGCAGACCTCCTCCATCGTCAGGATGCGCATGCCCTGCGCCAGGGCCCAGTCGCGCTCGTCGGCCGCATCCATGCTGCCGCGGATGCCGATCTGGATGCAGCGCCGCGGGTCGAGCACCCCGGCCTCGACCGCGCGCCGGAACGGCGTGCCGTGGGTGAGCCGTGACCCGCCATACTGCGCGTCGTCGGTGTCGCTGTGGGCGTCGATGTGGATCAGCCCGAGCGGCCGGGCGGCGCCGAGCGCCCGCAACACCGGATAGGTGATGAAGTGGTCGCCGCCCACCGTGAGCGGCACGATCCCGGCCTCGGCGAGCGGCCGGTAGAACGCCTCGATGCGCCGGGCGGTCTCGGCGGCGTCCACCGGGTTGACCGGGACGTCGCCGAGATCGGCGCAGGCCGCCAGAGCGTAGGGCGCCACCCCCGTGGCGTGGTTGAGCGCCCGCGTGCCGGTGGAGGCCTCGCGCACGGCCCGCGGGCCGTGCCGGGCGCCGGGGCGACCCGTGGTGGTGCCGTCGAAGGGGATGCCGATCAGGCCGATCTCGACCCGCCCCGCCGCTTCACCTGCCCCTTTTCCCACGGCCTCGGCGGGATCAAGCACCGGCAGCCGCATGAAGCTCGCAAGGCCCGAGAAGCGCGGCGTCGCCATCCCCGAGGCCGGCTGGAACCGCGCCAGCCGTTCCGCCCGCGCGCCCGCCGACCCGCTGTCATCCGCCATGACGATCCTCCCCCGGCGCGGCTTGTTGCGCGATCCGCATCAAGCCGCCCGGATCCTCCGGCCGCAAGCCGTTTCCTAAAAGCCGTTTTCCTGCCCGCGGCGTCATGCACCTGTGGCGGCCGGGGCAAACTACGCAGGGGCCGCCCGGCAAGCGGATACATTCGCCTGCGATGACGTTGGGCATTCGGGCGCGATACGGCCAAGCCTGATCGCGTGGCTGGGCCGCCGCCCGGGAGAGGTGGGCCCGGCAGGCGGATCGGGCGAGCGGACAGAAGAGGGCGGTTCATGACAGCTCAGGTCGCGGTCATCGACCGTTCGGAGGCCGAGGATTGGGACGAGATCCTCTGGCAGCACCCGGCCGCCAACCTCTACACGTCCCGGAGTTGGGGCCGCTACAAGAGCCGGCTCGGATGGACCGTCCGGCAGGTCGCCCTGAACGACAACGGCGCGGATCTCGCCTACATCCAGTATCAGGAGCGCCGCACCGGCCCCGTGCGCCGGATCCTCGTGCAGGGCGGGCCGGTCCTCACGATGCGTGGGCAGTTCCGGGCGGAAGCGGTGATGACCGCCTTCCTCGACCATCTCGCCCTGCGCCCGGCGGACCTGCTCGCGGTGAAGAGCTACCGGCCCCAGGACCCGGAGGGGGTCACCGCCCTGCTGTCGCACGGCTTCGTGCCCGTCGTCGGGGCTCAGGATCACACGATCGAACTCGACCTGACACCGGAGACGGACGCGATCCTGGCCGCGGCCGACCGGCGCTGGCGGCGGGAGGTCAACAAGGCGACGGGACAGTCCGATCTCACCGCCGTCTTCCTGACGGACCCGGACGAGCGGCTGCGGGCCTTCGACACCTTCGTGCGGATGTATGCCGCCCTCCAGCAGCGCAAGGGCTTCTCGAGTGACCTCGACACGGCCGCCTATCGCGACCTCGCGGCGTCCGACCCGCACCTGCTCTTCCTCGAAATCCGCCAGGGCGGAGAGCCGATCCTCGTGCGCATCGTCCACACCGCGCGCGAGCGCTGGACCGATTTCTTCACGGCGTCGGACGAGCGGGCCCGGTCGACCGGTGCGGCCACCCTCGCCGTCTGGCGGATCATCGAGCGCGCCCGTCAGGAAGGCGTCCGCCGCTTCGATTTCGGCGGTGTCGATCCGGCCGGGAACCGCGGCGTCTTTGATTTCAAGCGGGCCTTGAGCCGCAACGTGATCCAGGGCGGTCCGACTTGGATCTACGCGCGCAACCCCCTCATTCGCCGCGCCGCCGCGACCGCCCTGTTCCTGCGCCAGATCTGACCGCGGGCGAGCGAGGGGCAGGGCCGAGCTTGCCCCTCGCCCCTCGATGCAACGGCTCAGCCGCCCGGCTTGTCGCGCAGGCTGCCGGCGTCGCCCGAGGTGTTCGTCATCGGTCCGGCGAGGCCGCTGGAATTGGCTTCCGCCGCGTCGTCGCTTTCGCCGTCCTGGTCATCGACCTGCCGGGCGCCGACATGGTCGTGGTACTGCTCGGTCTGGACGTGGCGGCTGTCGAGGCCGCGCTCGTCGGAGTGTTGGGACTTGTCGCGGTTGCTCAGCACCGCGTTCTCGCCGAGGATGCCCTCGGGCAGATCGGTCATGGCGCCGCTGCCGTCGCCCTTGCCCTGCGCGCCGGGGCCCATGCTGTGCCGGTCGGCCTTGGCCATGATGTCGCTCCTGTCGCTGTGAATGACGTGGAGGAGGATCTGGGCTCTGGTCCGAAGAGGGCAAGCTGAGCAGAAGAAAACTTAAAGGTCCCGCGCCGGGGAACATTTTTGTCTGCTGGGCGACTGGCGCGTTCTAGCCTTGATATCCAAGACGAGGCTCGCCCAGTACGGCGTACGCGCCGCGGCGGGTCAGCCTCATCGCGATTTCGCTGCCAGCAGCTCGGCAAAGCGCGCCACCAGCCGCCGTCCGACCTCCTCCTTGCCGAGCTTCGGCCACGTCTCGACGCGGCTCTCGACGCCGCCGTCGCGGGCGACGAGGTGGACGGTGTTCTCGGTGCCGCCCATGACCCCGCCCTCCGCCGAGACGTCGTTGGCGACGATCCAGTCGCAGCCCTTCCGCGCGATCTTCCGCTGCGCGTTGGCGATCACGTCGTCGGTCTCGGCGGCAAAGCCCACCACGAGGGGCGGGCGCCCCTCGGCGCGGCCGGCAATGGTGGCGAGGATGTCCGGGTTCTCGACCAGTTGCAGCGGCGGCGGCAGGCTGCCGTCCTTCTTGATCTTGCCCGCCCGCATCTCGGCTGGGCGCCAGTCGCCGACCGCGGCGGCGAAGATCGCCAGATCGGCGGGCAGGGCCGCCTCGACCGCGGCGAGCATCTGCCGGGCGCTCTCGACCCGCACCACGGTGACGCCCGCCGGGTCGGGGATCGCCACCGGCCCGGAGACCAGGGTGACGCGGGCGCCAGCCTCGGCCGCGGCGGCGGCGACCGCGTGGCCCTGCCGCCCCGAGGAGCGGTTAGCGAGGTAGCGCACCGGATCGATCGGCTCATGGGTCGGCCCCGAGGTAACGAGCACGTGCCGCCCCGCCAGCAGCTTTTTCGGGGTTTCGCGGCCGGCCAGGAATCCCAGGCCTTGGCCCCCCGAACGTTGAGACAGCAGGGCTTCGAGGGCGTCGGCGATCTCGTGCGGCTCGGCCAGCCGCCCGGGGCCGAACTCGGCCTCGGCCATCGCGCCCTCGTTGGGCCCGACCACCGCGACGCCATCCGCCTGTAGGGTTGCGAGGTTCCGCTGCGTGGCCCGGTGCAGCCACATCCGCACGTTCATGGCCGGGGCGATCAGGATCGGCAGGGTGGTGGCGAGCAGCACCGTCGCGGCGAGGTCCGGCGCGTGGCCGGTCGCCATCCGCGCCATCAGGTTGGCGGTGGCCGGCGCCACCACGATGGCGTCGGCATCCCGCGCGAGCTTGATATGGCCGATATCGGCCTCGCTCTCCCGGTCGAACAGGTCGGTATGCGCCCGCTCCCCGGCGAGCGCGGCGGCGGCCAGCGGCGTCACGAACTCCTGGGCCGAGTCGGTCAGCAGCGGGCGCACCTGCGCCCCACGCTCGCGCAGGCGCCGGATCAGATCGAGCGCCTTGTAGGCGGCGATGCCGCCGCCGACGATCAGGAGGATGCGGCGGCCGGCGAGGGGCTTGGGAGACGGAGACGACATGAAGGCAGAACGGGGAATCGGAGCGCGCGCGTCAAGGTGCGAGAGGATCTCTCACCGGAAGGCCAGCACCAGCGCCCCCACCGCGATCCCCCATAGCGCGACCGTCGCCCAGATCGCCCGCCGCCGTTCCAGCCGGGCGATCCGCTCCATCACTTGGATGTTCTGCGATCCCTCCTCGTCGAGGCGGATCATGATGCGGCGGATGCGCTGCGCGATGTCGGGAATGTCGGAAACGACCTCGGCGAGCGTCAGCGCCGCGCGGGCGCCGCCCTCGATCCGGCCGACGGGGCCGAGATGGCGGGTGATCCACGAGCGCACCACCGGTTCGGCGCCGGTCCACATGTCGAGCTGCGGGTCGAGCGAACGGGCGACGCCCTCCACCACCACCATGGTCTTTTGGAGCATGACCAGTTCGGTGCGGGTGCTCATGTCGAACAGGGCGGTCACGTCGAACAGCAGCGTGAGCACCTTGGCCATGGAGATCTCGTCGGCCCGGCGCTGGTGGATCGGCTCGCCGATCGCCCGGATGGCCTGCGCGAAATCGTCCACCGAATGGTGGCGCGGCACGTAGCCGGCCTCGAAATGCACCTGGGCGACGCGGCGATAGTCGCGGGTGATGAAGCCCAGAAGAATCTCGGCGAGGAAGCGCCGCTCGGCGTGGCCGAGCCGGCCCATGATGCCGAAATCGACGGCCACCAGCCGCCCCTGCGGATCGACGAACAGGTTCCCCGGATGCATGTCCGCGTGGAAGAACCCGTCGCGGATCGCCTGCCTCAGGAAGGACTGGATCACCGTGCGGCCGAGCGCCTTCGGGTCGTGGCCGGCCGCGACGATGCCGGGGCGGTCGTTGAGGCGTACGCCGTCGATCCACTCGCTTGTCAGCACGTCCCGCGAGGTCAGGGCCCATTCGGGGCGCGGCGTGCGGAAATCCGTGTCGCCCGCGGTGTTCTGCGCGAGTTCCGACATCGCCGCCGCTTCAAGGCGAAGGTCCATCTCCATGGTGACGGAGCGGGCCAGGATCTCGACCACCTCCCGCGGGCGCAGGCGCTCGGCATCGGGCAGGAGCGCGCTGACGATGCGGGCCATGAACCGCATCGCCTGGATGTCGCGCGCGAACCGCTCGCGCACGCCGGGCCGCATCACCTTGACGGCGAGGTTACGCTGCGTGCCGTCGGCGTCGAGCACCGTCGCCTTGTGGACCTGGGCGATGGACGCCGCGGCCACCGGCTCGCTGAAGGCGGTGAACAGGACCGGGACCGGCTTGCCCAGCTCCTGCTCCACCACCCGCAGCGCCACCCCCTGCGGGAAGGGCGGAACCCGGTCCTGAAGCCGCTCCAGATCGCGCGCGGCGGCCATGCCGACGATGTCGGGCCGCGTCGCCAGGAACTGGCCGAACTTGACGTAGGAGGGGCCGAGCCGGGTCAGCGCCCGCTCCAGCGGGCTGGCACCAGGGGCCGTCGCGATGCCGCGCCGCTCCAGCGAGCGGCCGAGCTTCAGCGCGAGCCGCAGATGCGGCGGCAAGGGCGCCGGGTCGATCAGCGCCAGCCCGCCCTCGCGGGCGAGCACGAAGCCGACATGGGCGCCGCGGGCGAGGTGGAAGACCGCGCCGAGCATCATCGCCTACCCTTCGCGGCCGAGCTCAAGAAATCTTCCAGCCGGAATGGATCGCGACGATGCCGCCGGAGAGCCGGCGGTGGCTGACATGGGCAAAGCCCGCCGTCTCGATCATCCGGGCGAACGAGTCGGGGGAGGGGAACTTACGGATCGACTCGACGAGGTACTGGTAGGATTCGCGGTCGCCCGCCACCCGCTCGCCGATGCGCGGGATCACGTGGAAGGAGTAGGCGTCGTAGATCTTCTCCAGCACCGGCAGATCGACCCGCGAGAATTCCAGGCACAGGAAGCGCCCGCCCGGCTTGAGCACCCGGTGCGCCTCGCGCAGCGCCACGTCGATGCGCGGCACGTTCCGGATGCCGAAGGCGATGGTGTAGCTGTCGAAATGGTTCGACGGCAGGGGCAGCGTCTCGGCGTTGCCGGTGACGAAATCGATGCGGCCGTCGTACTTGTGCCCGGCCCGCTCGGCGCCGACCCGCAGCATCGCCTCGTTGATGTCGAGCACGGTGACGTGGGTCTCGGGGCCGCCCGCTTCGAGGGTGCGGAAGGCGATGTCGCCGGTGCCGCCGGCCACATCGAGATGCTGGTGGGGCCGCGTGCGCGACGGGCGCAGCATCGAGATCAGGTGCGACTTCCAGAGCCGGTGCAGCCCGCCCGACATCAGGTCGTTCATCAGGTCGTAGCGGCGCGCGACCGAGCGGAAGACGTCGTCCACCTTGGCCTGCTTCTCGGAGAGGCGCACGCGCTCGTAGCCGAAATCGGCGGTGGCTTCGCTGTCGCCGGCTCTCGGGTCCGTTCCGCTCATCCGATCCTACCTTAGCGCTCGCCCGTCGCCGCTCACGGCGTCGGCCGAGCCTCCTTAGCGAATGCCGGCCGGAACCGCCATGCGGCAGCGGGGATGCGAGGTGGGGCCGGTCGGGGGGAAATCAGCGCCGCAGCGGTCCGCCGACGAGCCAGGCCGGATCGAACCAGCGGTCGGCCTCGCCGTCGTAGGGGAGGCGGGTGACGTCCCAGTGCTGGATGTATTGCGCGTACACGTTCCAGACCGCGATGCCGCCGCCGACGAAGATGCGCCGGCCGGGATAGCGGGCCAGCACCTGTTCCGGATCCTCGTGCGAACGGATCACGTCGATGGTGCGGTCCTTGAACGCGAACTCGGGCACGGAGGCCACGGTCTTTGGGCCGGCAATCAGGACATGGCCCATGGTGAGCGCGAAGAAGCGCGTCACGTCCTCGACAAAGAGCGGATCGGTGTTGCCCTCCCAGGGGAGCTGCCCGTTGAGGCCGAGCTGGCCCCGCTGGCCGATGGCGCAGATGCAGCGGACGTCGATCATGGCTGAAACCTGAAAAACAAAGAAAGCGGGCTCTGCCCGCAAGCCCGCCGGAGCCTTGGCCCCGGACCCCGTTACTGGGGTGCGGAGAAGGCGAGAACCCGGTCGCTGGGGAAATCGTAGAGCTTGCCCGTCTCGTTCCATTCGGGGGAGGCGAGGCGCACGAAATGCGGGGCCAGTTCCTCCGGGGTCTTCAGCGTCGCCGGATCCTCGCCCGGCATCGCCGCCGCGCGCATGCTCGTGCGCAGCGGACCCGGATTGAGCAGCATGGCGCGCACCCGCGTGCGCTCGTTCTCGGCGGCATAGGTGCGCACCATCGCCTCCAGCGCCGCCTTCGAGACGGAGTAGGGCCCCCAATAGGCCCGGCACTTCGCGGCCGCGCCCGAGGAGACGAAGACCGCCCTCCCCGCGTCCGAACGCTGCAAGAGCGGGTCGAACGAGCGGATCAGGCGCCAGTTGGCGGTGACGTTGATCGCCATCACCCCATCCCAGACCTTGGGCGTGACGTGGCTCACCGGCATCAGGTTGCCGAGGATGCCGGCATTGCCGACCACGATGTCGAGCCGGCCCCAGCGCTCGTTGAGCGCCGCACCCAGGCGGTCGATGGCGTCGAAATCGGTGAGGTCGAGAGGCACCAGTGTGGCGTTGCCGCCGGCGGAGCGGATCGCGTCGTCGAGTTCCTCCAGCCCCCCCTGCGTGCGGGCGACCGCGACGACGTGGCCCCCCGCCCCCGCCAGGGCGAGCGCCGCAGCCCGGCCGATGCCGCGCGAGGCGCCGGTGACGACGGCAACGCGGCCGTCGAGAATTCTGTCGGCCATCGGCTTCAGTCCGCCTCGGCCAGCATCGCGAAGCGCTTGGGCCCGGCAATCGCCAGATCCGTCAGGCCGGTCGGATAGTCACCGGTGAAGCAGTGGTCGGTGTATTGCGGGCAGGCGGCGTTCCGCTCGGTCTCGCCCATCGCCCGGTAGAGGCCGGGGATCGACAGGAAGGCCAGGGAATCCGCGCCGATGTACTTCCGCATCCCCTCAAGGTCGTGGGTGGCGGCCAGGAGCTTCTCGCGCTCGGGCGTGTCGATGCCGTAGAAGTCAGGGTACGTGATCGGCGGCGAGGCGATGCGGAAATGCACCTCGCGGGCGCCGGCGTCCCGCATCATCCGCACGATCTTCACGGAGGTGGTGCCGCGTACGAGGCTGTCGTCGACGAGCACGATGCGCTTGCCCTCGACCGCGGCGCGGTTGGCCGAATGCTTCATCCGCACGCCGAGTTCGCGCACGGTCTGGGTCGGCTGGATGAAGGTGCGCCCGACATAGTGGTTGCGGATGATGCCCATCTCGAAGGGCAGGCCGGCCTCCTGCGCGAAGCCCAGAGCCGCCGGCACGCCGGAATCCGGCACCGGGATCACCACGTCGGCCTCGGGGGCTGCCTCGCGGGCGAGTTCCTGGCCGATGGCCTTGCGCACGCCGTAGACGCTCTTGCCGTTCACCACCGAGTCGGGGCGGGCGAAGTAGATGTACTCGAAGATGCAGGGGCGCATCGGCTGCTTCTCGGCAAAGCGGATCGACTCGACGCCGTCCTCCGAGATCACCACCACCTCGCCGTTCTCGACGTCGCGGATGAAGCGGGCGCCGATGATGTCGAGCGCGCAGGATTCGGAGGCGAGGATGTAGCGGCCGTCGAGTTCGCCGAGCACCAGCGGACGGATGCCCAGCGGGTCACGGGCGCCGATCAGCTTCTTGTTGGTGAGCGCGACGATGGCGTAGGCGCCCTGGATCTGCTGCAGCGCGTCGATGAAGCGCTCGACGATGCGCGGTTTGCGCGAGCGGGCGGCCAAGTGGAGGATCACCTCGGTGTCCGAGGTCGATTGCGTGATGGCGCCGTCGCGCACGAGGTCGCGGCGGATCGACAGCGCGTTGGTGAGGTTGCCGTTATGGGCCACGGCGAGCCCGCCGCCGGCGAGTTCGGCAAACAGCGGCTGGACGTTGCGGAGAATCGTGCCGCCGGTGGTCGAGTAGCGCACGTGGCCGATGGCCGAGCGGCCGGCGAGTCGCTCGATCGTGGCGCGGTCGGAGAAGGAATCGCCGACGAGGCCCTGGCGGCGTTCGGAGTGGAACACGCCCTCGTCGTAGGAGACGATGCCGGCCGCTTCCTGGCCGCGATGCTGCAAGGCGTGCAGGCCGAGCGCGGTGATGGCCGAGGCGTCGTCGTGCCCGTAGATGCCGAAGACGCCGCATTCCTCGCGAAGCGTATCCCCGTCGATGTCCAGGTTGCGGACATCGGCGCTCGCGCTGACAACAGACATGTCGATCTCGAATCCTGGAGGCGCGCAGGGCGCGGGCCTCGCATCCGGCACGGCGGGAAACGGCCGGAGACGCTTCCGCTCGCGACCTCTGCCGCGAGGGGTTACGCCGGGACCGTCGTGAAACCGTTACCTAGGCCCGGATCGCGTCGCAACCAAGACCGATTCCAGCATATCGCGCGCAACGCGGCTGCGTTGCTGGCGCAGGACAATCGCTCGACAGCGATCGCCCTGATTCTGTTGCTGGCCTTGGTCGCCGACGCCCGCCTCTGCGGAAACTCTCGGCTCCTTGGGCTTTCGCTCCGCTCGATGCTTTCCGGGGTTGCACCCTGAAAAGCCCACTCCGCGCGCCGCGAAGCCGCTCAAGCGCTGGCCCTGATCACTGGTGAAACGCAGATTTCGGATTTGAGGCGCGGTTTTCCTCAGCGCTTCGGCTCGGACCCGGCCTCGCTGCGGCGCTGGGCGGGGAGATCGGTCTCCGGCGGCGGCTCCTCCGGCCCGTCGCCCTTCGGCTTGCGGAACTGCTTGAGGAAGCCCTCCGGATTGTCGGGCAACTGCGCCACCAGCGCCTCGCCCGAGCTTTCGAGCAGCGACCGGCTCTTGGCCTGGGCCGCCCAGTCCGGAACCTTGCCCTGGACGAGCCAAGCCAGGAACACCCAGCCGATCACGCAGATCAGGAAGCCGCGGCCCGCCCCGAACAGGAAGCCGAGCGAGCGGTCGACGGCGCCGATGCGCGAGTCGAGCACGAGGTCGGAGATCTTCACCGTCACCAGCGAGACCACGATCAGGGTGGCGAGGAAAATCGAGGCGATGGAGGCGACGAGCGCGACCGTGTCGCTGGAGATGTGCTGCTTGACGGTGGGCAGGAGCAGCGGGTGGAGCGACCACGCCACCGCGGCGGCGGCCACCCAGGCGATGATCGCGAGCACCTCGCGGGTCACGCCGCGCACGGCGGCGAGCAGCGCCGAGACGAGCACGATGCCGAGCACCACGAGGTCGAGGACGGAAAACGGCATCGCAGGATATGGTTCGCTGGGGCGGGACGGGGCAGCCTTGCCCGGACGACGACGGCTCCCCCGGGCCGCGCGTCCGCTCTGGTCTTTAACCATATACCCCGGCGAACCTCGGCCGTCACCTTCGGGCCGCGCTCCGTACGAGCGCCGCCGACATTGCCGCATGTCCGACTCGGCAGAGGGGCAAGCTTCTTCCGGGATCGAGCGTCCCGACGCCGATCCGATCCGCCGCGGAGGCCGGCGACGAGAGCGAAATCCCTCGCGGCCGCAGTGGCGCACGCGGAATGTTTCGCGACTGCTCCGAAAGAGGAAAACATCTTCCGAGCGATCTCGGCTATAACCGGGGTATTCAATATACGGACGGGGTGCGCGGGATGGCCGGGACGATCGACAGGCGCGGTTTCCTCCGGGGATCGGCAGTCTTCGCGGCCGGTGCCGCCGCCGGGTTCTCCTGTATCGAGATCGCGAATGCCGCGCCGATCGCGGTGCCGACGGTCGACCGGTTGTCCCTGCGCGTCCTGATCGATTCGGCCCACGACCAGTTCCTGAAGCCCGCGACCGTACAGGGCGTGCTGCATCAGCCGCCGGGCAACGGGCGCGGCAGCGATTACCGCAAGGTGCTGCACAATCAGTGGGGCCTGTCCCTCTTCGCCGAATCCTGGCGGGCGGAGGAGGCGCGCACGATCCTGCTCGATTTCGGCTACAGCCCCGAGGCCCTGCTCAACAACATCGAGATCCTGAAGGTCGACCCTACCAAGATCGATGCGCTGATCGTCAGCCACGGCCATCACGACCATTACGGCGGCCTGACCGGGTTCCTCGACAAGTACCGGAGCGCGCTCGCGCCCGACCTGAAGCTCTATGCCGGCGGCGAGGACAATTTCTGCCACCGCCACAGCCCGAGCGGCGTCCCCGGCCAGTTCACCGATTTCGGCCAGCTCGACCGGCGCGAGCTGACGGCGCAGAAGATCTCGACCGTGCTGTGCGAGACGCCCACCGTGGTCGCCGGCCACGCCTTCACCACCGGGCAGATTAAGCGCGCCTCCATCGAGCGCATCCTGCCCAACACCTTCGTCGAGCGCGGCATCACCGACGGGCTGGGCTGCGATGCCAGCCACTATTCGCCCGCCGAACTCCAGGGAAAGATCATCCCCGACGAGCACGTCCACGAGCACGCCACCTGCTTCAACGTGCGGGGCAAGGGCCTCGTGGTGATCTCGTCCTGCGGCCATGTCGGCATCATCAACTCCGTGCGGCAGGCGCAGGAGGTCTCCGGCATCGAACGCGTCCACGCCATCGTCGGCGGTTTCCATCTCGGACCCGCGCCGAAGGACTACCTGACCCAGGTCGTGGCCGAGATCAAAAAGCTCCAACCCGACGTCGTCGTGCCGATGCATTGCAGCGGCCTGAACTTCGCCCTCGAGGCGCAGGCGCAGATGCCGGACAACGTCATCGTCCCGACGACCGGCAGTCGGCTCGTCTTCAGTGCGTAATCGGACGCTCGCGGCCGGACTGCTCTGCCTGCTCGCGGCCTTGGACCCTGCGCGCGGCGAGACCCCGCCGCGCCGCTCGGCCGCCGAGCTGATGGACGTGCTGATGTGGAACCGCGAGCCGGTCGGCGGCCCGTTCGCGCTGATCGATCAGGCGGGGCGGCCGCGGACGGAGGCCGATTTCCACGGCCGGCTCCTTCTCATCTATTTCGGCTTCACCGCCTGCCCGGATGTCTGCCCCACGGACTTGATGGAGATCGGCCGGGCGCTGACGCTGCTGGGCGAGGCCGGCGACGCCGTCCAGCCGCTCTTCATCACGCTCGACCCCGAGCACGATACCGCCGCACTGCTGGCGGACTACGTGCCGAACTTCCACCCGCGTCTGGTCGGCCTGACCGGCAGCGAGGCGGCGGTTCGCCGGGCCGCCGAGGCCTACAAGGTCTATTACGCGCGGATTGCAGGGTCCGACGGCGGCCGCGCCATCGAACATTCCGCCTTCGTCTACCTGATGGATCGGTCGGGCGCCTATCTCGGCTTCTTCCCGCCCGGCACCTCGGCCGAGCGGATGCTGACGATCCTGCGGCCGCATCTCGCCGCACGGCCCGCGCCCGAATAGGACGCCCTCTGATCCGGTCGGGCCCGCGCTACATCTCTTCCTCGAACCGCACGGCCCGGGGCCGCCCCCCGCTCTTGCGCGGCGCGCCCGAGGCGATGCCGGCCACGAGGTCGGCGATGTGGCGCAACGCGTCCGTCGGCAGGGCACGGTCGCCCGTCTCGCCCCGGCCCTGCGGCGTGATCGCCTTACCGAAGCCGAGCTTCAACGCCTCCTTCAACCGGGCCGGCGCCTGCGAGACCGGCCGCACCGCGCCCGACAGGCCGAGTTCGCCGAAATAGACCGAGTCGGAGGGCAAAGCCGCGCCCGAGAGCGAGGAGACGAGCGCGGCGGCCACCGCGAGATCCGCGGCGGGTTCGGTGATGCGCAGGCCCCCGGCGACGTTGAGGTAGACGTCGTGCCCTCCGAGCCGGATGCCGCCATGGGCCTCCAGCACGGCGAGCACCATCGACAGGCGGTTGGGATCCCAGCCCACCACGGCGCGGCGCGGCATGCCGAGCGAGGAGGGGGCGACGAGCGCCTGGATCTCGACCAGCAGCGGGCGCGTGCCCTCCATTCCGGCAAAGACGGCGGTGCCGGGTGCTGCGTGGTCGCGCCCGGCCAGGAACAGGGCGGAGGGGTTGGGCACCTCGGCGAGCCCGGCATCGGTCATCTCGAACACGCCGATCTCGTCGGTCGGCCCGAAGCGGTTCTTCACGGCGCGCAGGATGCGGAAATGGTGGCCCTGGTCGCCCTCGAACGAGGCGACCGCATCGACCATGTGCTCGACCACGCGCGGGCCCGCGATCTGCCCGTCCTTGGTGACGTGGCCGACGAGGATGACGGCCGTGCCCGTGGTCTTGGCGAATCGGATCAGGGCCTGGGCGGAGGAGCGCACCTGGGTGACGGTGCCGGGCGCCGATTCCACCGTCTCGGTCCACATGGTCTGGATCGAGTCGATGATGACGAGCGCCGGCGGGTGGCCCTGCGACAGCGTCTCGACGATGTCCTCGACATTCGTTTGCGCGGCCAACTCCACCGGGTGCCCCGCCAGCCCGAGGCGCTCGGCGCGCAGGCGCACCTGCCCCACCGCCTCCTCGCCGGAGATGTAGGCGACGCGTTCCCCGCTCTTGGCCATGGCGGCGGAGGCCTGCATCAGCAGCGTCGACTTGCCGATGCCGGGATCGCCGCCGAGCAGGATCACCGAGCCGCGCACGAAGCCGCCGCCGGTGACGCGGTCGAGTTCGTTGATGCCGGACGGCGTGCGTGGCGCCTCCTTGGCCTCGCCGGTCAGGCCTTCGAGGGGGAAGACGCGGCCGCGCGCCCGCGAGGGCCGGGTCGCCGCCGGGCCCGATTGCGGACCGGTGGAGGCGACCTCCTCCTGGATCGTGTTCCAGCCGTTGCAGGCCTCGCAGCGCCCGCGCCAGCGGTTGTAGACCGCCCCGCAGGACTGGCAGACGAAGGTCTGTTGGATCTTGGCCATTCGGGGAGGGGGTGTCTGTGAAGGAGACCGGCGGGACGGCTGTTCGTCACTCTACATAAGAGCGAACATAACGGGAACCCAGCCCCGTCAGGATCTCGTAGCCGATGGTGCCGGCGGCGTGGCCCACCGTGTCGATGTCGAGCCTATCGCCGATCAGCGTGGCTTTGCCGCCGCGCCGGGCCTGCGGTGCGTCGGTGACGTCGAGGATGATGAGGTCCATCGAGATCAGGCCGACGATCGGGCAGGGCACGCCGCCGACCAGCGCGTGGCCGCGATTGCTGGCCGAGCGGGGATAACCGTCGGCATAGCCGAGCGAGAGTGTGGCCAGCCGGCGCGGGGCAGGGGCCTGCCAGCGTCCGTTGTAGCCGCAGGTCGCGCCGGCCTCGACGTCGCGGACCTGCAGGATCGTCGCCTCCAGCCGCACCACCGGCCGCATCGGATTGGGTTGGCCCGGCTCCGGATTGCCGCCGAAGAGCGAATAGCCCGGCCGCAGCAGGTCGTGGCGGGCGTCGTCCGCGAGGCAGGTGCCCGAGGAATTGGCGAGCGAGGCGCGCATCTGCGGAAAGGCCGCCCTCACCGAAGCGAAATCGGCGGCTTGGCGCGCGTTGAGCGGATCGCCGGGCAGTTCCGCGCTGACGAGATGGCTCATCACGAGGTCGATGCCGGCCCGCGCGATCACCGGATCGCCGGCCAGCGCCAGAGCCTCCGCCACGGAGAGGCCGAGCCGGTTCATGCCGGTATCGATATGGAGCGCGGCCGGCCACACGCCCTGCGTGGCCTCGGCCCACTCGGCGAGTTCTTGCACGTCTCCCAGGACCGGGCGCAGGCGGTGGGCGCAGAACCTCTCCGCGCTGCCGGGCGGCAGACCGTTGAGCACGTAGAGCGCGGCGTCCGGCAGCGCGGCGCGCGCGGCGATCCCCTCGGAGAGATGCGCCACGAAGAACGTCCGGCAGCCCGCCCGCCACAGGGCGGGTGCGACCGCCGAGAGCCCGCAGCCATAGGCATCCGCCTTCACCACGGCACCGCACTCGGCCCGCGGTGCGCAGGCCGCAAGCGTCCGCCAGTTCGCCACCACGGCCGAGAGATCGACCGTCAGGCGGGCGCCGTGGTCGCTCGGGAATGGATCGCCCGTGGTCGGGTTTTCCGGGAGGGATTCTAGGGGCGCTATGACAGACTCCTGCGGGGAACGCCCCGGCGGAGACGGGACCGGACCGTCGATCCGGCCACCGATATCACATCTGCTCCGGCATCCGGTCGCTCTGCGCCAGGTTCGAGAACCGGGTGATGTTGGCGTCGAACTGCAACTCCACCGTGCCGGTCGGGCCGTGGCGCTGCTTGCCCAGGATGACTTCGGCCTTGCCGTGGACGCGCTGCATCTCGGCCTCCCAGGCGAAGAACTCCTCCGTGCCCTCGCGCGGCTTCTTGTTGCCGACGTAATACTCCTCGCGGAACACGAACATCACCACGTCGGCGTCCTGCTCGATCGAGCCGGATTCGCGCAGGTCGGAGAGCTGGGGCCGCTTGTCGTCGCGGTTCTCGACCTGACGCGAGAGCTGCGACAGGCCGATGATCGGCACCGCCAGCTCCTTGGCCAGAGCCTTCATGCCGGTGGTGATCTCGGTCATCTCCTGCACGCGGTTGTCGCTCTTCTTGCCGGAGCCGGAGAGGAGCTGGAGATAGTCGATGATGAGGAGGTCGAGGCCCTTCTGGCGCTTGAGGCGGCGCGCGCGGGCGGCGAGCTGGGCGATCGAGATGCCGCCGGTCTGGTCGATGTAGAACGGGATCGTCTGCATGTCCCGGGCGGCGTCGGTGATCTTGTAGAAGTCCTCCGGGCGGATGTCGCCGCGGCGGATCTTGTAGGACGGCACGCCGGACTGCTCGGCGATGATACGGGTCGCCAATTGCTCGGCCGACATTTCGAGCGAGAAGAAGCCGACGATGCCGCCGTTGACGGTCTGCATGGTGCCGTCGGGCTGCTTCTCGCCGCGATAGGCCTTGGCGATGTTGAAGGCGATGTTGGTCACGAGCGAGGTCTTGCCCATGGCCGGGCGCCCCGCGAGGATGATGAGGTCGGAGGGCTGCAGCCCGCCCATCTTGGCGTCGAGGTCGGTGAGCCCCGTGGAGATGCCCGAGAGCTTGCCGTCGCGCTGGTAGGCTTTGGCCGCCATGTCGATGGCCGCGGTCAGCGCGTCGGAGAATTTCTGGAAGCCGCCGTCGTACTTGCCGGATTCGGCCAGCTCGTAGAGCCGGCGCTCGGTCGCCTCGATCTGGTCGCGGGGCCTCGACTCGACGGGCGCCTCGTAGGCGCCGTTGACCAGATCCTCGCCGATGGTGATGAGGCGGCGGCGGATCGCCAGATCGTAGATGGTGCGGCCGTACTCGCCCGCGTTGATGACGGTGGTCGCCTCGGCCGCCAGCCGCGCGAGGTACTGCATCGGCGTGACGCCGCCGAGGTCGATGTCGCCGAGATAGGTCTTGAGCGTGATCGGCGTGGCGAGCTTGCCCGCCTTGATCAGCGAGACCGAGACCTCGAAGATCTGGCGGTGCACCGCCTCCATGAAGTGCTCGGGCAGCAGGAAGTCCGAGACACGGTAATAGGCGTCGTTGTTGACCATGATCGCGCCGAGCAGGGCCTGCTCCGCGTCGATGTTGTGCGGCGGCACCCGGTATTCGGGCTGCACCGTCTCGAGATTGGCCGTGAGGGCGTTGGGCAGGGCCATGGCGCTTGTCCGTCGCTCCGATGCGGGCGGGCTGGCCGCCCCGTTTCATGCCCGCCGGACCTTGCCTCGGGATGGTGAAGCCTTCCTTAGCCGACCTCACCGGAGGCGGCTGCGACGCTCATGCCACGGGTGCCGAAACGCGAGACGCCCGCGGCTCCCGGCAACGGGAATCGCGGGCGTCATGCTGGAACGAATTGAGAACAAGTCAACGCCGGAGGCCGGCGCATCCCCGTTCTCCACCGCTTATGCGGCTGTCAGGGGGTTCGAAAGGGTAAGCCCTTTCGCGGGTCCAGGGCGGAGCCTTGGAAGAGATCGGGGCGCTGCCCCGATCCCCCGGCGAAGGGATGATCCCTTCGCAATCCCGGACTTAGCCGCGGTCGTCGGCGCCCTCGCCGGCATCGGCGAGCGCCTGGCCGACTTCGAGGCCGAGGTCGTCGAGGTTGAACTGCTCGCGCTCGGTCACCGACTCGCCGCGGGCCTGACGCTCGGCCTCTTCCGGCGAACGGGCGATGTTGACGGTCACCTTCACCTCGACCTCGGGGTGGAGCGTCACCGGCACGGTGTGCAGGCCCAGCGTCTTGATCGGCTGGTTGAGCACGAACTGGCCGCGCTCGACGCTGAAGCCCTCCTTGGTGACGACCTCGGCGAGGTCGCGGGTCGAGACCGAGCCGTAGAGCACACCGGTCTCGCCGGACTGGCGGATCAGCACGAAGCTCTGGCCGTCGAGCTTCTCGGCCACCGTCTGGGCCTCGTTGCGGCGCTCGAGGTTGCGGGCTTCGAGCTGGGCGCGCTGGGCCTCGAAATGCTTCTTGTTGTTCTCGGTGGCGCGCAGGGCCTTGCCGCGGGCGAGCAGGAAGTTGCGGGCGTAGCCGGGACGCACGTTCACGGTCTCGCCCATCTGGCCGAGCTTAGCGACGCGTTCGAGCAGGATGACTTCCATGGGGCTTCTCCTTGAGGTTGCTTGGAAGCGGGTACGATCAGGCGTCGCCGCGAGCTTTCGGGCGGCGCCGGTCGAGGGCGGTATCGGCAATGCCGAACAGGATCAGGGCGAGCATGGCCACCCCTTGCGTGAGGAACAGCAGAACGTAGAGGCCGGCGAGCAGGGCGAAACGCCCCGGCCGGCCGCGGCTGCGGTCATGGAAGGCGGCGAGCCCCTGGAGCGCGAAGGCCGCACTGAACGCGCCGATCAGGGCGATGCCGAGCGCGCCGGGATAGCCGGGCACCATCGCCAGCGTCAGGGCGGCGGCGAAGACCAGCAGCGTGGACCGCGGCATCATCGTGGAGGGGAGGTCGGGCCAGGGCCGGAGCAGGCGCCCCGAGATCTGCACGATGCGGGCGGCGGCCCAGAGGTAGAAGGTGAACAGGATCGTGAGACCCTGGGCGGCGATCGCGGGCGCGACAGTCGCCAGCGCGTCGGCGACCTCGCTGGCGAGGTCGTCGGCCTTCTGCGGCTCGTCGGTCGGCGCACCAGCCTGCGGCGACGCGTCGGCGGGCTCAGCGTTCCCGGCCGGGGTCTCGTTCGCGGTGCCGCTCGGGGGAGGGGCGGGAATCCGGCCGCGCTGCACCTGAACCTGCACGATCCGGCGGCTCATCGTGGTGAGCTGCGTGCGAAAGGTGTCGTAGTCGGGCGAGGCGATGACGGCGATGGCGATGAAGGCGAGCGCTGCGGTGCCGGCGACCCAGGCGAGCAGGCGCCCGGTGGGATACCACTCGATCGTGCCGTCCGCGTTCGGCCGGCCGAGCAGGGCGAGATAGGCGAGCCACCACGCGGGGATGGCGAGGTAGGCCGCGAAGGCAAGGCCGAGATAGGGCGAGATGAAGAGCGCGAGCGCCAACCCACCCGCAACGACGGCGGCGAGCGCCGCACGATGGCTCCAGCCCAGGCCGACGATGAGGATCGGCAGCGGGGCGAGCAGGTAGAGAAGGATCGAGAGCGTCGTGGCCTTGAGCAGCACGCCGAACAGCAGCGCCGCCACGAGGCCGGCACCGGCGCCGACGGGAATGTCCTTGGTCATAAGGTCCGCTGTCCCGCTGTCCCGTGATGGGCAGGGTTAGGGGCTAAGAAACGAGGCCCCAACGATCGGACGGCCCCTTTTCGGAAAGGCCGCCCTCACGGTGATGGCCGGCCCCCGTGAGGGCCGGCAGAAAACCCTACTTGATGACGTAGGGCAGCAGGCCGAGGAAGCGCGAGCGCTTGATCGCCTGGGCAAGCTCGCGCTGCTTCTTGGCCGAAACCGCCGTGATGCGCGAGGGAACGATCTTGCCGCGCTCCGAGACGTAGCGGGAGAGCAGCTTCACGTCCTTGTAGTCGATCTTGGGAGCGTTCTCGCCCGAGAACGGGCAGCTCTTGCGACGACGGAAGAACGGACGACGGCCACCGCCGCCACCACCAGCACCGAATGCCATGATCAGTTCTCCCCGCCGAAGTTGCGCTCGGGACGGTCGCCGCGGTCGCCGCGATCACTACGGTCGCCGCCACCGAAGTCGTCGTCGCGGCGGCGCGGACGGTCACCGCGGTCGCGGTCCTTCCGGTCGTCGCGGTCGCGCTTCTGCATCATCGCGGAAGGCTCGGCCTCCAGCTGCTCGACGCGGACGGTCATGAAGCGCAGCACGTCCTCGGAGATCTGCATCTGGCGCTCCATCTCGGCCAGGGCGGCCGGGGGGGCGGAGATGTTGAGGAGCGTGAAATGCGCCTTGCGGTTCTTCTTGATACGGTAGGCGAGGGACTTGACGCCCCAGGACTCGATCTTCTCGATCGTGCCGCCACCCGTCTCGATGACGCCCTTGTAGGTCTCGACCATGGTCTCGACCTGCTGGGCCGTCACGTCCTGGCGCGCCAGGAAGACGTGCTCGTAGAGAGGCATTCTTGGGCCTTTCCTTGCCATAAGGAAGCCCGCCCGCGCGTCGCGGGTTGTCGGGCCGGTTCATCCCGCATTCTCTCGGCGCCAAGCCCTTCGAGCCGTGATGATGGCCCGAGCGGTTGATCGAAGGCGGAGACACCGGACGACGGGATTTCTCGGAAGAACACCCTGTGCCGTAAACGGCACCGTCCGTTCAGCCCCCGGCCGGAGCGAACGCGAAGGCCGGGCCTTTAGAGGGATTTGCTCCCTATGGCAAGGGCAGGGGGCCGACGGGCAGGTCGAAATGCAGGACGTCCTCGCGGGTGCCGAGCCGGTCGTAGAGCGCGAGCGCCGGACCGTCGCCGGGATCGCCCTGGACGAAGACGACCCATGCGCCCCGGCGCGCGGCATGGGCCTGAAGCTGCCGGATCAGCGCCGTGGCGATGCCGCGGCGGCGGTGCTCGGCCTCGACGGCGAGATCGTAGAGGTAGATCTCGCGCCGTGCCTGCTCGAACTTGTCGAGTTCGTAGGCGACGAGGCCACCCAGAACGGTGCCGTCGCGCTCCGCCACCAGCACCGCGACATGCGCCTTGGCCAGCAGGTCCGCGAGGTAGGCGTCGTCCGGCGGCGTGGCGCCGTAGGTGTCGGGCTCGGCGAAGGCGCGTCCGAACAGGGCGTTGAGGGCGCGCATCGACGGGATATCGCCGGGGCCGAGGCGCCGGACCGTCAAGCCCGGCTCGGACCCATCCTTCCTCGAAGTCATGGCGGAGGCCTATTTCAGGGAGCCGGCGATGGCCTGCTGAATCCCCAAAATGTCGGCGCCGCGCTTGAGCGTACGCTGGATCGGGTCGGGCCGCCCCGAGACCCAGATCTTCAACTCCGAATCCATGTCGAAGCTGCCCGCGGTCTCCACCGAGAACGAGGTGATCGCGCGGTAGGGCACGGTCAGGTACTCGACCTTGCGGCCGGTCATGCCCTGGCGATCGACCAGGATCAGGCGGCGGTCGGTGAAGACCATCAGGTCGCGGATCACCTTGAAGGCGACGCGCACGCTCTCGCCCGGCGCCAGCACCCCGGCGAGCTGCCGGTCCACCTCGTCCGCGGAGAGGTCGCTGCCGTGCCCGAGCAGCCCGTCGAGTAAGCCCATCAAGCGTCTCCTGCTTTGATCTCCGGCAGGATGTGGGGACGGCCACGCTCGCGTGCGAGGGAAGTTTTGCGCTCAGCGATGGCGGCGCTTGCGCGGTTTCTGTCCCTTGTGCGGATGGGCCTTGCGCTGGGTCCGGTCCATGCAGCTCGCCCAGATGCGGCGGCCGATCTCGCGCAGGCCGAGATTGAGCGGGTCCGGGGCGGAGAAGACCTGCGCCCGCGCCTCGCTGCGGCAGAACGCGTCCTCCGCGCTGCGGATCGGCGGCTCGCTCTGCGCAGCGGCGGGCGACGGACCGAGGCCGGTTCCCATGCCGATGCCGAGAAGCGTGCCGAGAAGCAGGCCGGCCGCGGTCAGACCGCGCCGGGCCGGCAGACCGAAGTGGTTGCCCAGGACACGCAATGCTCGACCCTCCTTGTTCGGCCCCGGCGCTCGCTGCCGCGCGCATGTGCGGCGATCGAATCGCCTCTCGCAAACCGTCCGCCGCACCTTCGTCGCCGGGGCGAGAACGGTTCGCGACCGGGCTCTGTGTGCGGCACTCTAACGTCGTGGGAAACGGGCTTGCCAAGCCTTGTCGGTCGATTGCAGCCATCAACTGCGTCGTCTGCCCACAGAGAATGCCGCCTGTCGTCCGGCCGGGTGCCGTCGAGCGGTCTCACATCGCGTCATGACGCGGCGGAGGGGCAAAAGAAAACGCGCCGGGCTCGAAGCGTCCGGCGCGCGTGGTCGTGTCGAAAACGGCCGATCGGTTTGGCGGATCGGCTTTGCGGTGCTCCCGGAGGTCCGGGGGCGTCCGCGGGAGGCTCAGCGACGAATCTTGACGTTGGCCTTGCGGGCGGCATAGCGCGCGTCGCGGGCCGCCTTCTTCTCCGCGGCTTCGGCAGCCTTGCGCTCGGCAAGTGCGGCGGCCTCGGCGGCCTCGCGGGCGAGCTGAGCGGCGAGCTCGGCTTCCTCACGCAGGCGCTTCTCCTCCGCCGTCTTCCGCTCGGTCTCGATGCGGATGCGCTCGCGCTCGCGGGCGCGCTCGTCACGGGCGCGGGCGACCTCGGCACGCGCCTGGGCCTTCGCACGCATCTCCGGATCGTCGAGCGGTGTCCGGGCCTTGAACTTCTCGAGCAATGCCGCCTTGGCGGCCTGGGAGTTCTGACGGCGGTCTTCGAAATTCCTGAAGTCGAATGCGCTCATATGACCTTTCTCATGCATTGAAACGGCCGGATGCCGGATCAGTCACAGTCCGGGCAGCCTGGACTCGGATCGAGCCACTTATAGACCGGCGCAGTCGATGCACGAGTGCGCCGCAACACGCAACAGATGTCGCCCCTGTTCGGGGCGACTCCAGTAACATTTTCGGACCTGTTGCGGTATGGGATCAGGTTTTAGGGCAGGAACCCCAAGGGTCCAGCCTCAGCTGACCTGCAGGTTGACCGCGGCCGGCTTGCCGCTGCGGCGGTCGTTTTCGACGTCGAAGCTGACCTTCTGCCCCTCGACCAAGCCGCGCAGGCCCGCCTGCTGGACCGCAGAGATATGCACGAACACATCCTTGCCCCCGGTATCGGGCTGGATGAACCCGTAACCCTTGATCTCATCGAACCATTTCACGGTACCAGTCTGCATCCGGGTTCCTCCTCCGCTCACCGCGGCACCCCGTATGAAATGCGTCCCGCCCTCGGCCGAAAAGGCCGTCCCGTTCGTCGAAGCGAGCGAGGAAAAAAGCCGGCGCCGCGTCCCTTCCGGGGGCATCGAAGGCTTTGCCAAAGGCAGCCACCGATCGACGGTGCCGCCATGGTTAGATTCGATGCGGTAACCGTGCAAGCGGCGCAAAGGTTTCCGCCAAGCACTGCTCTTCACGCAAAGCGGACATTCGGGGCAAAAACTTAGCCATTTGGATCAAGTACGCTGGTCTTGCGCCGGGCGTGACCGATTTGCCTCCGCGTAACATTGTCGTGACGACAGCATTTGTTGAGAGATTGCCGCAAACGATCGCCGCTGCTGATTCGAGCCGTCGATCCGTACGGTCATTGTCGCCGCATCCCGAAGACGCGCGGCCGGCATGAAGTGATGTCCGGGGGGCGGGGAGGCGATGGGCGTGTTCTCGGGCACGAAAAAGGGCCGGTCGCCCGGCCCCATTCCGTCGTCTCATCAGAGTGACCCCATCCCGACCGCGGTCAATCGAGGCAGAACTCCTGAAGCTGAGGGGTTCGCCCCCGATCAGTAATCGTAGCCGCGACGGTCGTAACCACGGCGCTCGTACCGGTCGCGATCCCGGAAGCGCTGCTCGCGGTAATACCCGTCGCGGTCGCGCCTGCGCATCTCGCGGCTGTCGTCGCGATCGCGCTGCGCCCGGGACCGGAGATCGAGCCCCGGCCGTCCGTCCGGACCAATGGTGATCGACTGCGCGGAGGCCGGCACCGCGGCGATCATGGTCGCCGCGACGATTGTGCCGGCGAGCAGGGTCGTCATGGTCTTCATGAGGGATCGCTCCTTTGTTGGTTGAGACGACAATGCATCGTCCCCGGAGCGGTTCCAGTATCTTGCCATCGGCAGATCCATCGCATCTGGACTTTCCGGATGAGGAGAGGGTGCAATTCGCCGAACATCAATCTTCGCGTCCGGGCGTCTCCGGAGGCCGACATCGTCCTTCGATCGGTGGCGTTGCGGATTGGGATGTGGGCAAAATCCCCGGAGCGAAATCCGGGTCCTGTTCCTCCCAATACATTCATGGGAGCGAGCCCGTCGTGTCGATGACCCGTCTTCGGCCGGGCTTGCCCTCCGCTCACCCCATACGCCGTGGCGCGGCGATCCTCGACGACAGGCCGAGCCGGGAGGTTCCCGGCTTGACTCGGTCTCAAGGCTGCATCTCAAGGCGGCGGGCGCGGATCGGTCCCGCCGCCGCCCTGTTGCCAGTCCTCGGAACCTGCTTGCATGCCCGTCCGCCCGCTGATCCTCTATCCCGATGCGCGTCTGCACCGGGCGGCTGAACCCGCCGCCGCGACCGGGGAGGCCTTGCGCGCGCTCGCGGCGGACGTGCTCGACACCCTCGGCGCCGTCTCGGCGATGGGGTTGACGGCGATCCATATCGGGCGCCCGGAGCGGGTGGTGGTGATCCGGCTTCAGCCGGACGAGCCGCACGCGGTCTACGTCGATCCCGTCGTCGCCTGGGCCTCGCCCGAGCGGGCGGCGCATCCGGAGGGAAGCGTCTCGATGCCGGGGGTGGTCGAGCCGGTGGAGCGGCCGGCCCGGATCCGGGTGCGCTACCGCGATCTCGACGGCGCCGAGCACGAGGAGGAGGCCGAGGGCCTGCGCGCCGCCTGCCTGCAGCACGAGATCGACCAACTCGCCGGAATTTTCTGGATCGACCGGCTGACCCGGCTCCGCCGCGACCGGGTTCTCAAGCGCTACGCCAAGCTGCGAACGCAGCAGGCGCGCGCGGGATCGTGAGGCGTCGCCCCTTGCGTGCAAGGCTCGGTCCGGGGCGTCGGGCATGGTATGCCGAAACTCGGCGTCTCGTCCCGAAAAACGGCCATCGCCGTCCGCGACGAGGCTCCACCGTCCGAGATCGATCCATGTCCCGCCTGCCGCACGTCGCCCTCCGAGCCCTCGCCCCGGCTGTCCTGGCCGCCGTCACCCTCGCGCTGTCCGCGCCCGGCGGCGCCGCGCAGGGGACCGGCCAAGGGACGGGGGCGCGGGCGGGCGATCAGAAGGCCGCGGCCCGGCCCGCTTCCGTGGTCGGCTGCACCTCGCTGGCCAACCTGCGCGGCCTCCTGCGCAGCGCGGGCGAGGACCGCGCCGCCGCACTCGCGGTCGCGAGCGATCCGAAATCCGATCTCGGCTGCAGCGCGGTGGACCGCGCCACGGTCACGGGGCTCGCCGACCATGTCGCCCTCAACGGCCGCGCCTACGATTGCCTCACCCTCAAGGGCACGGCGGTGTGCCACTGGACGGTGGCGGGCGCGGTCACGCCGCCCGAGCGGCCGGCGGGCAAGCCGGCCCGCGGCAAGTAGGCTCGGGCGCGAGGGGCGGCCTCAGAACCGTGCCGTCAGGAACAGGCGGAGGTTGCGGCCCGGCAGCAGGATCTCGTCCTTCTTGAACGAGGCCGAGTTGCGGATGTCGTCGTCGAGCAGGTTGCGGCCCTGGAGGCCGAGCGTCACCTCCGTGGCGCCGTAGACCGCGGGGTCGAGCGCCTGGGTGTAGGCGAGTTCGGCGCGGAGATCGTTCCAGCCCGGCGTCGTCGTCTCGAACGGGGCGATCTCGGTGTGGTCGAAGGCGTGGAGCAGGTTGATCCGCGCGAACCAGCCATTGGCCCGCACGAAGGCGCCGCCGCCGAGCCGGTGCGGCGGGATGCGCGGCACGAAGCTGCCGTCGTCGAACCGGGCGCGGACGAAATCGTATTGCGCCTCGATTCCGGCCCAGCCGTCGCCGACGGGGAAGAGATCGAGCTGCGCTCCGATCTCGGCGCCGTAGAAGCTGGCATTGGCCTGCGAGTAGACGATCTGGCGCAGCTCGTCGCCGGAGCCGCAGGAGCCGAAATCGTCGTCGCAGCGGTTGCCGGTGTCGCGCCGGAAGATGAAGCCGGTGTAGCGGGTGACGTAGCCGGTGGCGTCGAGCCGCAGCGGCCCGTCCGCCCGGCGGAAGGAAATCTCGGCGGTGCGGGCGCGCTCCAGCCGCAGGGTCGGGTCGCCGATCTCGAAGGTCGCTGAGGCGTGGTGCGGCCCCTGCGAGAACAGTTCGGGGCCGGTGGGCGCACGCTCGACATAGGAGCCGTTGAGGCTTGCCACGAAGCCGTAGGGCAGATCTTGCAGGGCGCCGATGCTGGCGCTCTTCGGGGCGAAGCGGCGCGTCAGGGCGTAGCTGAACGGGTCTCCGTCCGTCGGAAGGTAGCTGCCGGGGAACTGCGTCGCGATGCTGTTGAGCCGGTCGCCCTCGATCCGGCCCGCGGCCTGGAACCGGAGGCCCCCGCCGACCGCCAGTTCCTCGAACAGGTAGGCCGCCAGCACCCGCGACTCGGTCGGCGGCAGGAAGCTCTCGAGCTGCGAGTTGAGCACCCGCCGGCTCGTCTGGACGCCGACCGCGCCGGTGAGCGTGCCGAGCGCGGTGAAGACCGGCACGTGCTGCGCCTCGACCCTCGCCTCGACCTCGCGGTTCTTGAAGATCGCCTGCACGCCCTCGCCGGCCGACCCCTCATGCGCGTGGTCATGGTCGTGATCGTGGTCGTCGTGCCCGTGGCTGTGGCCGAAGCCGATCTCCTCGTGGCGGTAGACCGAGCCGCCGGCCCAGAAGCGCAGCACCTCGAACGGGCCTTCCAGCGGGCGATATTCGCCGCGGGCGAGCACGCGGTCCTGGTTGGGGTTGAGCCGGGTGCGGGCCTCCTCCGCCTCGCCGCCGGGGATCTGATAGAGCGCGTTGAAGTGGCTGTAGGAGATGCCGAGGAAGCCGCGGTCGCCGATGGCCGAGATGCCGACCGAGCCCCCTTGCGTCTCGGTCGCCGAGTTGCGCTGGATGCCGCCGGGGATCGCATAGGAATCGGTCGCGGTCGCGAACCCGTCGGCGTGGACCGCGATGCCGTTGGCGCCCGCATCGACGCTGGCCGCGCCGAGCCGGCCGTTGTCGACCGTGGTGTATCCCGTCGTGACCTGGCCCGTGATCCCGCGGGCGGGAATGAAGGTTGGCACCTGATTGTTCTCGGCCGAGACCACGCCGCCGATCGCGCCCGAGCCGTAGCGCAGCGTGGCGGGGCCGCGGATCACCTCGATCCGGCTGGCGTTGAGCGGGTTGACCGGCACCGCGTGGTCCTCGCCGAGATCCGACACGCCGCCGTTGACGATACCGTTCTCCTGGATGCGCACCCGGGCGTTGTCGAGGCCGCGGATGATCGGCCGCGAGGCCGCCCCCGGCGCGTAGGTCGAGGCGGAGATGCCGGGCCGGTCGGCCAGCGCGTCGCCGAGCGTGCGCGGCTGGTCGCGGGCGATCCGCTCCTGCGGCACCACGGTGACCGGCGAGAAGGTGTTCGTCACCACCGGCAGCACCTCGGCCGCCCGGGCGAACGGCACGGCGGGGGAGGGAGTTGCCGGAGCGGCGGGCCGGCCCTGAATCGGGCTCACCGAGGTCACGCTGATCTCCTCCAGCGTGGCCGCCTCCTGCGCCCGCGCCGAGAGCACGGTTCCGGGGACACCCGTCAGCACCGCCCCCGCCGCCAACAGCATCCGTCCCGAACGTCCGCGTCGCATTCCCGTCGATCCAGCCTTGTCACGTTACAATGTTTCATCGCGAGGATGTTACAATGTTGCAAGGCTTATCTGCCGCCGTCCCGGCGGGGACGGGTGGGTGTGACCGGCCTGCATCAGGCGGCGATCCGGTGCGCTGCTGCACGGTGCGCGCCCCGTAACCCGGCGCGAGGCGTCGCAGGTGCTTGTGCCGCGCGGAGCCGGACGTGACATTGGGGTCCCCGGAGATGGTGTCACCTGTCCGGATCGATCTTTCCGGAACCCGATGCCCACCGACGTGCTCCTGTCCGCCCTCCGCTTCCTCCTTTTCGGCCTCAGCCTCCTCATCCTTCTCTTCCTCGTTCCGCTCGCGACCCACGCCCTGTGGTGGACCGCGAAGGGCGGACGCGCGGAAAGCTGGTCGACGGCGGATTGGTCGAGCGCCGGGCTGCTCCCGCCGGCTGCCGCCGTGCCGGGGGCGATGGTGCGGGTCTACGCCGCCCGGGTCGGGCGCTGGCGGGGCATCTTCGCCCATCACAGTTGGGTGGTGGTCAAGGAGGCGGGCGCTGCTCGCTACAACCGCTACGACGTGGTCGGCTGGGGCAGGCCGGTGCGCACCGACGCCTACGCGCCGGACGGGCGCTGGTTCGGCAACGAGCCGGAGATCGTACTCGGGCTCGACGGCGAGGCGGCGGCGCGGGCGATCCCCGAAATCCGCGCGGCGGTGGCGGACTATCCCCACCGCAGCCAGGGCTCGTATCAAGCGTGGCCGGGCCCGAACTCGAACACCTTCGCCGCCCATGTCGTCGCGCGCATCCCCGACAACGACGTACCGCTGCCGCCCACCGCGCTCGGCAAGGACTGGACGCCGCCGGGTCGCATCGCCGAAATCACCCCGAGCGGCACGGGCCTGCGCCTGTCCTGGCGCGGCTATGTCGGCCTCACGATCGGCTGGGTCAATGGGCTGGAGCTCAACCTGCTCGGCGCGGTGGCCGGCCTCGACTGGCGCCGCCCGGCCCTCAAGCTGCCGGGGTGGGGCCGGATCGCCCTGATCCCCGGCGGCGACGCGGACAAGGCGGTGCCGGCGGCGGAACCGGAGCGCCGCCCGGCTGCGGATTCCGTTTCCGGCTGAGCCGGCGTCGCGGCGGGCTCAACGCCGCGACGATTTCTGCCGCGGCAGGGTCACGTCGCCCTGCCACTGGCCGGCGAAATCAAGCGCCGAGCTGTAGGCGACCGAGAAGTTGCCTTTGCCCTTCACGCCCGTGAACGCGCCGGTGGCCGCGCTGTCCCGGTACGTTCCCGTCGCCGTGACGCGGCCCTGCGGGTCGGTCGTGATCGTGCCCTTGTAGGCGCTCGAAACCGAGCCGCCGGGCATGGTGAGGGTGATGGTGCCTTCCACCGGCCCCTGCCCGTTCTTGAGCGTGAGGATTTCCACCCACTGCACCTGCGCCCCGTCGAACGGGGTGCCCGGTCCGGCATTGGTTCCGGATGCGGTCTGCTGGACCTTGATCTCGTTCGGGCCGAGCACCTGCGGGGCCTGACTGTCGACATGGCCTGTGAAGTGGCCGCCCATCGGCATCGCCACGGCCGGAAGGGCCGGCACGAGCGACAGCGCAACGGCAAGGATCGCCGATCTCCGATACATCGCGTTCACTCCCTCGAATATGATTTCTGGAGCCGTATCCGGCCTGATTGCATCAGGCCGCTGTCTCTAGGCCTCCGATCTGACGCGCAATTTCTCGGCGGGCCGGCGGCTACTTCGCCGGAATGCGCTCTGAGGCATCGCCTTGCGAGGTCGAGTACGGAGCCGCGACCCTGGGGGAGCCTGAATACCAATTGTATTTGCTGTCAATGCGGAGTTTAAGCAAAGTCGGTGTATTTATTCTTGGCGAATATTATGAAGCTGCGCGGCGTCGATGCGCGGGGTGCGGGACGCCACCGAGAGGGCTAACCCGCCTGCGCCGTGGCTCATCCGATTGCGCAGGCGGGGCCGCCGTACCGATCACGGGGTTGGACCCCTCCGGGGCGACGCGCCAGGCGCCCGATCCGTGATAGGAGCCGGCGGACCGGACCGCGATACCGGCACCGCCCCACGGACACGATGACCGACCTTTCCCTCCGCCCGGCGCAAAGCCATGACCGCGACGCGATCTGGTCGATCCTCGAGCCGATCCTGCGGCAGGGCGAGACCTACGCCCTGCCGCAGGACTGGGACGGTGAGCGGGCGCTCGCCTACTGGTTCTCCCCAGCCCACCATGTCTTCGTCGCGGAACGTGCGGGCGCGGTGCTGGGCAGCTACTATGTCCGCGCCAACCAGCTCGGCCCCGGCGACCACATCGCCAACGGCACCTACGCGACGCATCCCGAGGCGCGGGGGCGGGGCATCGCCCGCGCCATGGGCCTGCATTCCTTCGAGACCGCCCGGTCGCTGGGCTTTTCCGCGATGCAGTTCAATCTCGTCGTCGCCACCAACACCCACGCCGTCGCACTTTGGACCAGCCTCGGCCTCAGGGAGGTCGGCCGCCTGCCCGGCGTGTTCCGCCATCCCACCCTCGGGCCGGTCGATGCGCTGGTGATGCACCGCCCCCTGTAACCCGCCTCCATTGAATACGGCCGCGCTTGGGGCAGATTGAGCTTCGCGCACCGTGAGAGGTGTGGGGAGGGCCCGTGCCTTGAGCTTCCTGATCTGCCTCGCGGCGCTCTTCTTCCTGATGGGGATCGCCTATCGCGGCTTCTCGGTGATCCTGTTCGCGCCGGTCGCCGCCATGGGCGCGGTGCTGCTGACCGATCCGGCCGCCGTGCCGACCCTGTTCTCCGGGTTGTTCATGGAGAAGCTGGTCGGCTTCCTGAAGCTGTACTTTCCCGTCTTCCTGCTCGGGGCCGTGTTCGGCAAGCTCATCGAGATCTCAGGATTCGCCCGCTCCATCGTCGGCGCCGTCACCGGGCTCTTGGGCGAGGGCCGGGCGATCGTCGCGATCGTGCTGGTGGGCGCGATCCTCACCTATGGCGGCGTCTCGCTGTTCGTGGCGGTGTTCGCGGTCTACCCCTTCGCCGCCGAGCTGTTTCGCCGCTCGAACATCCCCAAGCGCCTGATCCCCGGCACGATCGCGCTCGGCGCCTTCACCTTCACCATGGACACCCTGCCGGGCACCCCGCAGATCCAGAACATCATCCCGGCCTCCTTCTTCAAGACCGACGCCTACGCCGCCCCGTGGCTCGGCGTCATCGGTGCGCTCTTCGTGTTCGCGGTCGGCGTCGCCTATCTCGAGTGGCGCCGCCGCTCCGCCGGGGATGAGGGCTACGGCGAGGGCCACACCAACGAGCCGCAGGCGGTCGAGGACAAGGTCGTCATCCACCCCGCGGTGGCGATCCTGCCGCTCCTCATCGTCGGGATCGGCAACAAGCTCCTGCTCGCCTGGATCACCGCAGCTTACGGCGAGCAGGCGAGCGCGGCACTGACGCCGGAGATGGCGGCCCACCCCGTGACCGTCCAAGTCAAGACCGTGGCGGCGATCTGGGCGGTCCAGGGCGCGTTGCTTCTCGGCATCCTCGCCACCGTGATCCTCGGATACCGCAACCTCGCGGAGCGCTTCTCCGATGGCTCGAAGGCGGCGGTGGCCGGCTCGCTGCTCGCCGGCATGAACACCGCCACCGAATACGGCTTCGGCGCGGTCATCGCCGCGCTCCCCGGCTTCAAGGTGATCTCGGACGCGCTCTCGGCGATCCCCAACCCGCTGATCAACGAGGCGGTGACGGTCAACGTACTGGCCGGCGTCACCGGCTCGGCCTCGGGCGGACTCTCGATCGCGCTCGGCGCCCTGTCGGGCCGCTTCGTCGAGGCGGCGCAGGCCGCCGGCATCCCGCTCGAAGTGATGCACCGCGTCGCCTCCATGGCGAGCGGCGGCATGGACACCCTGCCCCATAACGGCGCGGTGATCACGCTGCTCGCCGTCACCGGGCTGACCCATCGCCAGTCCTACGGCGACATCTTCGCGATCACGATCATCAAGACCGTGGCCGTCTTTTTCGTGATCGGGGTCTACTACCTGACCGGATTGGTCTAGGGCCATACCCGCCCACGTTGCGCGAAGGGCCGACGGACGCTGCGCGCAAGCGATCGTCCGTCGAGGCAAAGGCCGGTTCGGCGCAGCGGGGCGCGCGAAAGACCACCGGGAGGAGCCCGCCCGAATGAGCACCACCGCCACCCTGCCGTCCGAGCGGGCTCCGCTCCACAAGTCCCTGTTCGTGCAGGTGATCGCCGGGCTCCTGGCCGGCATCCTCGTCGGCGTGCTGGCGCCCGGCTTGGCCGGGGAGCTGAAGGTCCTGAGCGACGCCTTCCTCCGGCTGATCGCGATGATCGTGGCGCCGATCGTGTTCTGCGTCGTCGTGCACGGCATCGCCGGGGCGGGTGACCTCGGGAAGGTCGGGCGGGTCGGCGTGAAGGCGCTGATCTATTTCGAGGCGATGACGAGCGTGGCCCTCGTGCTCGGGCTCGTGCTCGCCTACCTCGTCGGGCCGGGCCACGGCATGAACATCGATGTCGCGAACCTCGATGCCGGCGCCCTCGGCGGCTACGCCGATTCCGCGCAGAAGCTGCAAGGCGGCGGCATCGCCCATTTCCTCCTGGCCATCATTCCCCGGACCGCCTTCGACGCCTTCGCCCGCAACGACGTCCTGCAGGTGCTGTTCTTCGCCGTGCTGTTCGGGGTGAGCCTCGCGCTGGTCGGCGGCGAGAAGGCCCGGGCGGTCTCGGACCTGATCGACGCGCTGGCCACGGTGCTGTTCAAGGCCATGGGGCTGATCGTGCGGCTGGCCCCGCTCGGGGTGTTCGGCGCCGTCGCCTACACGGTCGGACGCTACGGCATCGGCTCGCTGGCGCAGCTCCTCTCGCTCGTGGCCCTGTTCTACCTCGCGGTGGCTTTGTTCGTGTTCGTGATCCTCGGCACGGTGATGCGGCTTGCGGGCCTCAGCCTCGTCAAGCTCCTGACCTACCTGCGCGAGGAGTTGACCATCGTGCTCGGCACCGGCTCGTCCGATGCGGTGCTGCCGCAGATCATGCGCAAGCTCGTACACCTCGGGGTGAAGGAGTCCACCGTCGGCCTCGTGGTGCCCACGGGCTACTCCTTCAACCTCGACGCCTTCTCGATCTACCTGACGCTGGCCGTGGTCTTCATCGCGCAGGCGACCAACACGCCGCTCTCCTTCAGCGACCTGATGCTCGTGCTCGGCGTCTCGCTGGTCACCTCGAAGGGCGCCCACGGCGTGCCGGGCTCGGCCATCGTGATCCTGGCCGCGACCCTGAACGCCGTCCCCTCGATTCCCGCGATCGGCCTCGTGCTGGTGCTCTCGGTCGATTGGTTCGTCGGCATCGCCCGGGCGCTGGGCAACCTGATCGGCAATTGCGTCGCCACCGTCGTCGTCGCCGCCTGGGAGGGCGACCTCGACCGGGAGCGTGCCGCGCGGGTACTCGATGGCCGGGAGAGCGCGGACGCTGCCGCCGGTTAGGGGGAATGCCGGATGCGCGATCGAACGTATCGCCCCGAGGCCGGTTTCCGACCAGGAGGCGCCGCACCGGTCGTGACGGGGCCGAGGACGGCACCGGAGTCGGGTATGACGGGAACGGCACTGATCGCGGGGGTCGGCGGCATCGTCGGCAACAATCTCGCCCGGCACCTCGTGGCGCGGGGCTGGACGGTGGAGGGGCTCGCCCGCCGCCCACCTGAAATCGCCGGCGTCACACCGGTCGCCGCCGACCTGCTCGACCCGGAGGCGCTCGCCCGCGCGCTCGACGGGCATCGGCCCAGCCACGTCTTCCTCGCCACTTGGCTGCGCCAGCCGACGGAAGCCGAGAACATCCGCATCAACGCGGCGATGGTCGCAAACCTCCTCGAAGCGCTCCGCCCGGCGGCAAGCGTGCGCCACGTGGCACTGGTGACCGGGCTCAAGCACTATCTCGGGCCGTTCGAGGACTACGGGAAGGGGAGCTTGCCGCCCACGCCGTTCCGCGAGGACCTGCCGCGCCTGCCCGTCGAGAATTTCTACTACGCGCAGGAAGATGCGGTGTTCGAAGCCGCCGCGCGCCAAAACTTCTCGTGGAGCGTGCACCGCCCGCACACGATCGTCGGCTACGCGCTCGGCAACGCCATGAACATGGGCGTGACGCTGGCCGCCTACGCCACGCTCTGCCGCGAGACCGGGCGACCCTTCCGCTTCCCCGGCTCGGCGGCGCAGTGGAACGGGCTTACCGACGTGACCGATGCGCGGCTGCTCGCCCGCCACCTCGAATGGGCGGCGCTGACGGAGGCCGCGCACAACGAGGCCTTCAACGTCGTCAACGGCGACGTCTTCCGCTGGCAATGGATGTGGGGCCGGCTCGCCCAATGGTTCGGCATCGCGCCCGCGCCCTTCGACGGCGCGGGGAACCCGCTGGAAGCGCAGATGGCGGGGGCCGCCCCGCTCTGGGCCGAACTGGCCGAGCGCCACGGCCTGATCGAGCCCGACCTGAACCGCCTGGCCTCGGCGTGGCACACCGATGCCGATCTCGGCCGGCCGATCGAAGTCGTGACCGACATGAGCAAGAGCCGTCGCCTGGGCTTTCTCGATTACCAGCCCTCGGACGATGCGTTCTTCGACCTGTTCGCGCGGCTGCGGGCGGAGCGGGTCATCCCCTGAGCGGACCTCACCCCACTGTCCCGGCTCTCTGGCGCCGGGTCGGGTGGGTCATGGCTTCCAGTTCGAGCAGATCGTTGAGCTGGGCCTCGGTGAGGAGGCCCTCCTCCAGCACCAGATCCGCCACCGCGCGGTTCTCCTTGAGCGCGCGGCGGGCGATGCGGGAGCTGGCCTCGTAGCCGAGCGTCGGCGCGAGCGCCGTGACGAGGCCGATCGAGCCCTGGACGAGGCTGCGGCAGCGCTCCCGGTCGGCCTCGATGCCGTCGACGCAGCGCTTGGTCAGGGTGTCGATGGCGGCCGTCAGCATCCGCAAGGAGCTCAGTACGCAATAGCCGATGGTCGGCTCGAAGGCGTTGAGCTGGAGCTGGCCGCCCTCGGCGCAGAGCGTCACCGTGAGGTCGTAGCCGATCACCATGTAGGCGACTTGGTTGACCACCTCAGGGATCACCGGGTTGACCTTGCCCGGCATGATCGAGGAGCCGGCCTGCACCGCCGGCAGCCGGATCTCACCGAACCCCGTGCGGGGACCGGACGAGAGCAGGCGCAGGTCGTTGCAGATCTTGGACAGCTTGACCGCGACGCGTTTCAGGACGCCGGAGAACAGCACGAAGGCGCCGAGATCCGAGGTCGCCTCGATCAGGTTCGAGGCCAGCACCATCGGCTGGCCGGCGAGCCGCGACAGCTCCTCCACGGCCAGCGCGGCGTAGCGCGGGTCGGCGTTGATCCCGGTGCCGATCGCGGTCGCCCCGAGATTCACCTCGCGGAACAGGCCGACGATCTCGGTCAGCCGTGCCACGTCCTCCTTGATCGTGGCGTGGAAGCCGTCGAACTCCTGGCCCAGCGTCATCGGCACCGCGTCCTGGAGCTGGGTGCGGCCCATCTTGAGCACGTCGGCGAACTCCACCGCCTTGCTCTTGAAGGCGTAGGCGAGGTCGTCGAGCGCCTTCACCAGCGGTTGCGTGGCGAAGATCACCGCGAGCCGCAACGCCGTCGGGTAGGCGTCGTTGGTGGATTGGGCCATGTTGACGTCGTCGTTGGGGTGCAAAGCGGCGTAGTCGCCCGGCGCCCGGCCCATCAGGCGCAGGCCGACATTGGCGATGACCTCGTTGGCGTTCATGTTGGTCGAGGTGCCGGCCCCGCCCTGGATCGCGTCGACCACGAAGGATTCGGCGTAAACCGGATCGGTCGCGACGAGGGTGCAGGCCTCCTCGATGATCTTCGCCTTCCCCTTCGGCAGGGTGCCGAGCCGGTGGTTGGACCGCGCCGCGGCCTGCTTCACGAGGGCCAGCGCCCGCACCAGGTCCGGGTAATGGCCCACCGACACGCCGGTGATCGGGAAGTTCGCCACCGCCCGCTTGGTGTGGATGCCCCACAGGGCATCGACCGGCACCTCGCCGTCCCCGAGCAGGTCGTGTTCCGAGCGGGTCTTCGCCCCCTCCATCGCCACCTTGCGCACGGTGGCGACGGCGAGATCCTCCTCCTGGGGCGGCGTCTCCGTGGCAGCCCTTGCCGCCGTCCCGCGCGCGTCCGGGCGGGCGGCCTTCTCGGCCGCCGCGATGGCTGCGGCTTTCATCTCGGCCTTGGCCGCCTTCTTTCCCGTACCGCCTGTACCGCTGGGCTTCCCGGCCGCACCCTTTGCCTTCCCGGCCGCACCCCTAGCCTTCTTGACCTCACCCTGGCCGCCGGCCGCATCCTTGGCGGAGCGCTTGGCCTTGGTGTCGGATGCCGTCTTCGCCACGGAAGTCTCCCCCGATGCGTCGATCCGGCCGAATCCACGATGTCGGCGGCCGGTGACCGTCGGGTCGGTGTTCAGATCTTCGCGCGCCGGACTGTCAACCGCTCGCAGTCTGGTTGACGTGTCAGCAGCCCCGCGTCGTCAGCCTTCGCACGCACGACGCGGGACCGGGGTGAGGGGTTAGAAGAAAAAGGTCGTGTTGAGATAGCCGTAGAAGGTGTCGCCGGTATCGGGCGCGTTGGGGGCGTTGCGCAGGAAGTCGTCCTTGGCGAGATAGGCGAGACCCGTATCGAGGAGCATCGTGTCGGGGATGATCCAGTAGCGCACGCGTCCCTCGATCTGGTGGCCGGCGAAGGTGCCGGAGCGGCCGGTGCGGTCGCGGATCAGGGTCGCGGCGAAGGTGTCGGTTGCGCTCTCGAGCCAGAGCGGCCGGTAGGCGATGAAGGCGTCCCAGACCGGGCTCGGGGTGATCTCGGCGCGGATCGCGGGCGAGATCAGGTTGGCGCGCTGCACCGGGCCGTAGAGGCCGGTCGGGCCGTACTCGAAGCGCCGGGCGCCGAACAGGGTGTCGAAGCGGCTGAACTTGCCGTCGTTGGCCCGGTCGCCGCTGGCGTGGTCGTAGTGCAGCGAAAACCGCGGCTTCCATTCGTGGTCGAGGGTGTAGCCGACCTCGGCGTGGACGAAGTAGGCCGAGACGGTGAGGTCGCGCAGGTCGGCGGCCGAGGCGGTCTCGCGGGCTAGCCCGGTCTGGTAGATCCCCTCGAGATCGTAGTCGAACTCGCCGACCCGCGGCTGGCGGGCCAGCCGCAGGCCGGGGGTGAACAGGCGCCGGTCGCGGGTCTGGACCGAGCGCAGGCCGGTGCCCGAATCCTGCTCGTAGAGGCCGTAGCTGTAGAGTTCGAACGTGCCGCCGAAGATGCCCGCGAAGGTGTAGGAGGCGCCGAACAATTGCAGGTTCAGGCTCTCGCGGTCGAACTCGATGCCGTTGTCGAGGATGCCGTTGACGTCGTCCGGCAGGCGGGTATGCGGCATCGACCACAGGGCGGTGAACTTGTCCTTGTTCGCGCTCTGCCAGTCGAAGGTCACGCCGGTATAGGCGTTGATGGTGTTGCGGAACTGCTGGCGCGAGACGAGGCGGCGCGAGCCGATGTTCTTGGTGAAGCGGCCGACCGTGAGGTTGCTCTTCGAGCCGTTGTCACCGAGATCGCCCGTGTCGAAGTTGAGATAGGCCTGGCCGGGCTCGAGAGCGTTGATCTCCGTGGTGAAGGCGGAGGAGTTGCGCTGCTGGAAATAGCCGCGGCTGTCGAACAGCTCGACGCCGAGGCGCACAGGTCCCTTGATCCCGTACTCCACATGCAGGGTGGTGAGGTACGAGTTCAGGATGTCGTTGGCGGGGAAGGTCGGCACCGGGCGGAACTGGTTGGCGATGCCCTCCACCCGCGGCCGGAACGAGCCGCTGATGCGCCAGTTCTCCGGCTCGCCGAGCCCCTTGTAGAGGAAGTTCGGCGGCTTGACCGGCATGGCCGCGAAGTAGGGGCCGTCCTGCTTCTTGCGGGACGCCGCGATCCCGGCCTGCACCTTGGCGGTCGCGGCCTCCGTGGCCGTGACGGGCCGTGTTTCCAGGGGGCCGGCAAAGGGTCCGCTCTGGGCCAGCACCGGACCGATGAAGAGGGGAATGGAGGCGCCGGCAAGTAACGACGCGCAGAGAACCGACCGCTTCACCACACCGCTCCTGTTCTTTCGCAGAGTTCGTCCGAGGGCGGTTAGTGATTGCTTGGTCTGGTATACCAGCGCAAGAACTGCCTTTTGGATCGATGCATTTTGTCGAAGCGGCGCCGGGCCGGAGATCCGGCCGGGACCGGTTTTCCACACGGCGCCGGGAGCGCAAAACAAAATAAAATCAGGGATTTGAGTTTCTTGATTTAATCCGCCCCATGGGTCGGTCGCTTGTCCCCCGTCTGCAACGGATGGAACGGAACGTCAGAAGTACTTAGATTTCTCGGGATTAAATTCGAATTTTCCTGTTGCGGCGCGGGGTGGGCTTCGTGCCGCAACCGTTCCGTGCAGGCCGAGGGCGGGCTCGGATGGATGACAAGCCCGTGTCCCGGCCCCACTATGGGTTCGCCGCCGCCCGCGGGTGGCGGCGCGTCAAGTCCCGTGTTCGGAAGGTCCGCCGATGCGCCTCAAGGCCGCGCTCCTGCTCACCGCTTTCGCCGCGGCCGCCTGTTCGCCGGCCCGTGCGCAGGATCTTTCCGGCAATGACTTGTCCGGTACGCTGAAGAAGGTGCGGGAGGCCCGCGCCATCACCATCGGCCACCGCGACGCCTCGGTGCCGTTCTCCTATCTCGACGGCAATCAGAAGCCGGTGGGCTACGCCTACGAGATCTGCCTGAAGGTGGCGGATGCGGTCAAAGCGCATCTGAGGCTCGACACGCTGGAGGTGCGGCTCAACCCCGTGACCTCCGCCACCCGCATCCCGCTGATCGCCAACGGGACCATCGACCTCGAATGCGGCTCGACCACCAACAACGCCGACCGGCAGCGGCAGGCGGCCTTCACCAACACCCACTTCCTCACCGCGACGCGCTTCGTCGCCAAGCGGGAGAAGGGGCTCGACAAGACCGACGACCTCAAGGGCCGCACCGTGGTCTCGACCTCGGGCACCACCAACATCCGCCAGATCAACGAGATCAACACCGCCCGCGGCCTCGGGATGCGGATCCTGCCGGCCAAGGACCATGCCGAGGCCTTCCTGATGGTCGAGACCGGCCGCGCCGACGCCTTCGTGATGGACGACGTGCTGCTCGCCGCCCTCGTCGCCGGCTCGAAGACGCCGGACGCCTACGCGATCTCCTCGGAAGCGCAGTCGCGCCCCGAGCCCTACGGCATCATGCTGCGCAAGGACGACACAGCCTTCAAGGCCGTGGTCGATGCCGCCACCGCCGCGCTCTACAAGAGCTCGGAGGGCAAGGCGCTCTACGAGAAGTGGTTCACGCAGCCCATTCCGCCGCGGGGCATCAACCTGAAGCTCCCGATGAGCGGGGCGATGCGGAAGGTCCTGGCCAGCCCCAGCGACAGCCCGGATCCGGCGGCCTACTGACCGTGCCGGCGCGGCTGCGGCCGAGCGAGCTGCGAATGATGGGCGCCCGATGAACTACACCTGGAACTGGGGCATCTTCCTGGAGCCGTCGCCCGAGGGCGTCGGCACCTATGCCGACATGCTGCTCTCCGGGCTGGCCTGGACGGTTGTCACCGCCCTCTGTTCCTGGGCCATCGCCTTCAGCCTCGGCTCGGTGGTCGGCGTCATGCGCACGCTGCCCTCGCGCACCGCCAACGCCATCGGCGCGGCCTATGTCGAGGGGTTCCGCAACGTGCCGCTCCTGGTGCAGATGTTCCTCTGGTACTTCGTGCTGCCGGAACTCCTGCCCGCGCGTCTCGGCTCGGCCGTCAAGCAGATCCCGGACGCGCCGTTCATCACGGCGGTTCTCTGCCTCGGCTTCTTCACCGCCGCGCGGGTGGCCGAGCAGGTGCGGGCGGGCATTCGCGCCCTGCCGCGGGGGCAGGCGCAGGCGGGCCTCGCGCTCGGTCTCACCTGGGCCCAGACCTACCGCGCCGTGCTCCTGCCCAACGCCTACCGGATCATCCTGCCGCCGCTCACCTCGGAATTCCTGAACAACCTCAAGAACACCTCGGTCGCGCTCACCATCGGCCTGCTCGAACTCACGGCGCGGGCCCGCTCGATGCAGGAATTCTCGTTCCAGGTGTTCGAGGCCTTCACCGCAGCGACCCTGCTCTATGTGGCCCTCAACCTCGTGGTGATCGCGGGCGCGACCCTGCTGGAGCGGCGCGTGGCCGTGCCGGGCGGGCGCTGATGCTGGCCGGTCTCGACCTTTCCGTCGTCGCCGATTCGCTGCCCTACCTGTTCGGCGAGGGCATGGTGTTCACGCTGACGCTCACCGCGCTCGCGGCGGGCGGCGGCATCGTGCTCGGCACCGGGCTGGCGCTGCTGCGGCTCTCGGGCGTGCCGGGTCTGACGCATGCGGCCAAGCTCTATGTCGAGCTGATGCGGTCCCTGCCGCTCGTGCTGGTGATCTTCTGGTTCTACTTCCTCGTGCCCTATCTCGGCGCCTGGGCGATCGGCGCGGAGACGCCGATCCGGGTCGGGGCGTTCGCCAGCGCGCTCGTCACCTTCACCCTGTTCGAGGCGGCCTACTTCTCCGAGATCGTGCGGGCCGGCATCCAGTCGATTCCCAAGGGCCAGAGCGCGGCGGCCCGGGCGCTCGGCATGAGCTACGCGCACGTCATGCGGTTCGTGGTGCTGCCGCAGGCGTTCCGCAACATGGTGCCGCTGCTGCTGACGCAGACGATCGTGCTCTTTCAGGACACCTCGCTCGTCTACGTGCTCTCGCTCACCGATTTCCTCGGCGCCGCCTCCAAGGTGGCGCAGCGCGACGGGCGGCTCGTGGAGATGTACCTGTTCGCCGCGCTGGTCTACTTCGCCGTCTGCTTCGCGGCCTCGCTGCTGGTGCGCCGGCTCCAGGCCCGCACGGCGACCGTGCGATGAGGGGAAGCATGATGAGGATGGCCCCATGACCTCAGCCCCGCAGCCGCCCGCCGCGGGCGGGCCGATGATCGCCATCGAGGCGGTGTCGAAGTGGTACGGCGAGGTCCGCGTCCTGTCCGGCTGCTCGACCGCGGTGACGCGCGGCGACGTGGTGGTGGTGTGCGGCCCCTCGGGCTCGGGCAAGTCGACGCTGCTGAAATGCGTCAACGCCCTGGAGCCGTTCCAGGAGGGGCAGATCACCGTCGACGGCACGCGGGTGCGGGACAGGGCCACCAACCTGCCGCGGCTGCGCGCGCGGGTCGGCATGGTGTTCCAGCATTTCGAGCTGTTTCCGCATCTGAGCGTCATCGACAACCTCACGCTCGCCCCGCGCAAGGTGCTCGGGCGCTCGAAGGCAGAGGCGACCCGGCGCGGCCTCGACCTGCTGGCCCGCGTCGGGCTCTCGGCGCATGCGCAAAAACATCCGGGCCAGCTCTCGGGCGGGCAACAGCAGCGGGTGGCGATCGCCCGCGCGCTCGCCATGGACCCGGTGGTGATGCTGTTCGACGAGCCGACCTCGGCGCTCGATCCCGAGATGGTCGGCGAGGTGCTCGACGTGATGGTGGAACTGGCCCGCGACGGCATGACCATGATGGTCGTGACCCACGAGATGGGCTTCGCCCGCAAGGTGGCCGACCGGGTGGTGTTCATGGATCGCGGCGAGATCGTCGAGGACGTGGCGAAGGACGCCTTCTTCGACCGGCCCCGCAGCGAGCGCGCTCAGCAGTTTCTGTCGAGGATCCTCGCGCATTGACGCCGACAGGCCGGCTCCGCCCGTGAGGCGGTCCGGCCGTCGGGTGGCGACGCGTGCGGCTGCACCGGTCTCGGTTGTCAGAACAGCGAGATGAGGACGATGCCGGCCACCATCAGGGCGGCCCCGCCCAGCCGCGACGCGCCGGCCCGCACCCGCTTCATGCCGACCCAGCCGAAATGGTCCAGCGCCACCGAGGTCAGCAGGTTGGCGGTGATCAGGAGGCCGTTGAAGGCGCCCGCGCCGACCTTGTCGACGAAGAGCAGGCCGGCGAACACGGCGACCGCACCGGTGAGGCCGGCCAGCGGCATCCACCAGCGCACACCCTCGATGTCGGCGCGCTGCGGCAGGGGCTTGGGCCGCAGCAGGAAGACCAGCACGAAGACGAACACCACCGGCAGGAACGAGACCAGGGCCGCGAGCCACGGGTTGATCAGGGCGCCGCGCAGCTGCGCATTCCACACGACGCCGATCGCCTGGAGCGCCCCCGCGACGACGATGAAGGGATAGAGCAGCCGCGGGTTGAGGCCGTGGCCGGTGTCCTTGGTCTCGCCGTCCGCCCCGCCTTTATCGGGTGTGACGCGGGCGATGAACGTCACGCCGACGGCCATGAGCAGGCCGCCGAGCCAGGGCATCAGCTTGAACCCGCCGCCTTGCAGCCCGAACAGGCCCAGCGAATCCATCGCCAGCGAGGTCAGGATGTTGGCCGTCAGCGTCAGGCCGTTGAAGGGGCCGGCGCCGACCTTGTCGACGAAGGCGAGGCCGCCGAACACCGCCACCGCGCCGGCCACGCCGCCGAGCGGCGCGTACCACGGCATCGCGGCGAGCGTGTCGAGGCTCGGCAGCGGCGTCGGCATCACGAGGAACAGCGTCGCGAAGACGAAGACGATCGGCAGGAAGGAGATTGCCGCGGCAAGGAACGGGTTGACGAGGTGCCCGCGCAACTGCGCGTTCATGGAGTTGCCGAGCGCTTGGAGCGCGCCCGCCACGATGATGAAGGGATAGAGCAGGGCGGCACTCACGCGGGTCGGCCTCCGGATTGGCGAGGAAGTGGGACAGGGGGTGGGATCAGGCGGGGATCAGGCAAGAATCAGGGCCGCGAGGGCCAGCGCCAGCGCCGGCGGCATGACGAGGGCGCCGAGCTTCAGGAACGCCCAGGCGGAGACGTTCTCGCCCTCGCGGCGGATCGCGGTGAGCCAGAGGATCGTAGCGAGCGAGCCCGTGACCGAGAGGTTCGGCCCGAGATCGACACCGATCAGGATCGCCCCCGCCACCGTCTCCGGCACATGGGCGGCCTGCACCGCGGCACCCGCCAGGAGACCCGCCGGCAGGTTGTTCACGAGGTTCGATCCGAACGCGACGAGCGCGCCGCCGGCCCAGGCGGTTGCGGCGGGATCGCCCTGCGCGGCGTGGGCCAGGAGGTCGGCGAGCCGCGCGAGCAGGCCGGTCTTCTCCAGGGACTCGACGAGGACGAAGAGCCCGGCGACCAGCGGCAGCACGCCCCAGGAGACATCCCGGGCGACCGCGACCAGCCCACCCCGGTTGATCGCGAGCACGACGAGGGTGGTGGCGAGCCCGGCGATGAAGGTCGGCAGGCCGAGTTCGATCCCGGCGGCCGAGGCGCCGATCAGGGCCGCGCCGGTGGCGACGATGCCCCCGGCCGCGATCGTGCCGCCGAGCCCGAGCTTCGGGATCGCGACGTCGGTCGCGACCGTCTCGGCCTTCAGCCGCGCGTTCTGGGTCAGGCGCAGGACGATGTAGGTCGCGAGGATGGCGAGGAGGGAGGGCAGGGCGAAGGTCGCCAGCCAGCGGCCGAGCGGCGGCATGTGCTCGGCGAAGACGACGAGGTTGGCCGGGTTCGAGATCGGCAGCACGAAGCTCGCCGCGTTGGCGATGAAGGCGCAGATGAACAGGTAGGGCAGGGGCTGCTTCACCCCGGCGGCCCGCGTCGCGGCGAAGACGGCGGGCGTGAGCACCACCGCGCAGGCATCGTTCGAGAGGAAGACCGTGACCACCGTGCCGACGACGTAGATGAGCAAAAACAGCCGCGTCGCCGATCCCTTCGCGGCCCGCACCGCGTGGGCGGCGAGCCAATCGAACAGGCCCTGCTTCCGAGCGATCTCGGAGAGCAGCATCATCCCGACGAGGAAGAGGTAGACGTCGGTGCCCTTGGCCGCGCCTTCCAGGGCGGTCTGCCAGGGGATCAGGCCGAGGACGACGAGGAGTACCGCGCCGGCCACCGCCCAGATCGCCTCCGGCCAGGAGAACGGGCGCAGGATCACGCCGAGTGTCGCCAGCGCGGCGATACCCCAGGTCGCGACGTTCGGGGTCAGGGTGAGCGCGCCCATCGGCGTCGGGAATCCTTCTCGGTGAGGGTTACGAGGTCGGGCCGCGGGTCACCATGACCGCCCGTTCCGGTTCGGGCCGAGCTGGGTCCCGAACAGGCCCTTCTCCGGCCAAGCCCCGACGGCGTCCGCGTCGCTGCCGATCCCCTTCGAGACCGGGAGCGGTTCGCGCGGGCCGGCCGGCTCGACCGCATCCTCGTCCGTGCCGCCATCGGCATCCTGCGCCCGCACCGCGATCCGCCCTGCGCCGGGCGGTCCGTCGAGGCGGGCGCGATAGCGACCGCCGCCGTCGGCCCGCATCGGGTGCCAGGGGCCGCCGTCGATGCTGTATTCGCACCGAGTGACGGCGGCCGATCCGAGGACGAGGGCCCGGATCTCCGGGGTGGGCCCGGCGCGACGGTCGTCGGCACGGGGTGCGTCGAACGCCAGCCGCCGGTCGCCGGGGGCGGTGATGAGCACGAACGGCCAGGACCGATCGAGTTCCTTGAAGCGCCATGCGACCCCGCCGCGGTCGAGGGCGACGATGGCGTAGCCGACCGGGCCTTCCTCGATCTGGCCGGTGGAGCGGCAGGCCGCGTAGACGGTGCGGCCGTCGTTGGCGAGTTCGTTGTAGTGGGTATGGCCCATCTCCACGAGGCGGACCGGCCCGCGGTAAACGAGGTCGGCGACGCGGGCCGCTTCGCCCTCGGCCTTCAGGTCGGCCGGGTAGCTGTGCATGAACAGCGCGCAGTCCTGGCCGCTTGCCTCGGCCCCGGCCAGTTCCCGTTCGAGCCAGGAAACCTGCTCCGGCCCGAGCCGGAAGTCGGGGCCTCCGGAGCCGGCGCCGCAGATATCGAGGAACAGGCAGCGCGTGCCCGAGACCGTGACGGCGTAGGGAAGGCGCGGCACGCCGAGGCCGGCATAGAAGGCATCGAGGCTGCCGCCTTCCATGTCGTGGTCGCCGGGGATGACGTGAACCGGCAGCCGCAGGCTGTCGATTCCGGCTCGGACGAGGGCGTACTGCTCCGGCCGGCCGTTGTCGGCGTTGTCGCCGGGCAGGAATACGAAATCGAGGCCGCCGACCTCGCCGAGTTGGGCGATCACGGCCTGATAGTCGCGGGCGTTCTCGGCCTGCGGATCCGTCAGATGCAGATCGCCGACATGGGCGAAGACGAGGAGATCGTCGCGGGTGCTCATCGTCGGCCTCCTCCACGGGGGTTGCGGATTGGATCGCGGGACGGGGACAGGCTGCATACTTCGGGAGGTGCCTGTCTGGATGACGGCATCATCGGGGGATGCCCCAGTGATGACGCCCTCGGCGCGGCAAAACCCCCGCAGCAAAACTGGCTGCAGGACACGCCGCCCACAGGGGCAGCCGCCGCTCAAGCTGTTTTTGGCCCCACGGTTCCGTCTTAATCCATCACAACGGCGCGATTATCTGAGAAGGGACGTGGGTGGGGTCGGGATGCGTGCTGTCGGGACGGCTCCGGCGGGGCGTGGTTCCGAGCCGCGATCCATCGATGCTTCGTGTGGGAGGGGGGCGGGGGGAACAGCGTCCCGGGGCGTCGGTTCTCCGAAGGCCCAATCCCATCAGCAATAGGGAGACACGCCATGAAGGCTCTGACCCTCGCTCTCGCGAGCACCCTCCTGATCACGCCCGCCGCCTTCGCCGCCGAGGGCTCGGGAGCCTCCGGGACCAGCCGCTCCGGCACGGCCAACAGCACGGGCGCCAACGATGCTGGTTCCGGCGCTTCGCCCGGCGCGGCCGGCAGCGGCCCCACCTCGGGCGACAAGAGCCGGTCCGGTACGACCAACAGCACGGGTGCCAACGATGCCGGCTCCGGTTCCTCGCCCGGCGCCAGCGGCAAGGGCCACGACGCCCGTTAGAGCCGTATCCGACCTGATTGCATCAGGCCGGCGTCTCTCGCTTCTTGTTTCGACGCGCAGTCTTTCGACGAACCGGTTTCCCTTCGTCGGACGGCGCTCTCGCGGGAGCGGAGAGCGCCGTCCCGAAAGATGGTCGCCGGCTTTCGGGACGATGCAGGAACAAGAAGCTCGAACCGCATCCCGGACGCTGAAGGGGCTCGACTCGGCCGGTCATGTTCGGTTGAGGCGTGACGGCGGCGCCTTCCGCGCCACCTTTGAAGACGGTTTCCGGCCGCCGTTCCAGGGACAGGGGCTCGGGATGCTCTCCCGAATCGATCCCTGCGCGCCTCTTCCAAGTTGGTGCGTCGGCGGCGGACCGTCCGGGTTCCATGCGGTTCCCGGACGGTCCTTGGCGGTCTCCGCTCGACCGCCTTCCCTCGGAGGAAGGCGGCATTCAAGCGGGATCAGTCGTTCTTCACCGTGCCGTCCGGGCCGACCTTGACCTCCTGCTCGCGGTCGGTGAGGGCCAGCTTGATCTCGTACTCGACCGCATTGCCCTCGCGCTCGACCTCGGCCTCGTAGGCCTTGCCGCCCGGCGCCTTCTTCTCGGCGAGCGCGATCGCGTCCTTGAGCGAGACCTTGGCGTTCTGGAAATCGCCCACCTTCAGACGGGTGAAGTAGCGCTCGAACGGCTGGTTCTCGGACTTGTAGAGTTCGCCCGTGTCGGCGTTGACGCCATGCTCGACGAGCTTGCCGCTCGGGTAGACGACCTTGATCGAATAGTGCGCCGGGTTCTTGCTGTCGGCCTTCTCGAAGTCGGCGTCGATCGCCTTGCCGCCCTTCTCGTCGCCCTCGGCCTTGCCCTCGGCGGTGGCGATGGCCTGCGCGAGGCCGACCTTGGCCGACTTGGCGACCTGCCACTCCTTGAGGTCGCTGTTGGACTTGGTGGCCTCCGTGGCGGTCGGGGCGCGGCCGGTGTTCTCCGGGTTCTTGGTCAGGTCGGGGTTCTGGGCCGCGGCAAGGCCGGTCATCAGGGCCAGCAGGCCGGTGGCGGCGGTGAGGCGCAGGGCGTTCGTCTTCATGTGGCGGGGTTTTCCGTTTCTTGCGTTGGCGGCGCCTGGGGCGCTCGGGCTTGTTGCGGACCCACAGAACGGTCCGAGCCGCCGCTTGGTTGCAGCGCATCACGACGTTCGAGACGTGCTGGTGCGCGCCGCCGATCGCGCGTCGTCGCGATCGAGTGAGCCGGAGCCGGCGCGCCGGTTTCTCTCGTCGCGTTGACATATATTCAATTGGCATATAACTAAATCGCGAGATGGATATAAGGCTGGTCGAGCGAGATCCCCATGAGCCAAGCTGAGTCCGAGGCCGCCTTTCTGGCGCGCTACGATCCCGCCGACTACGCCCGGCCCGCCGTGGCCGTCGATCTGGTGCTGTTGGGTCTCTCGGGCGGTCGCCCGACCCTCCTGCTGCTGAAGCGCGACCGGCACCCGCATGCAGGGCGTTTTACGCTGCCGGGCGGCTTCGTCGGGATCGACGAGGCGTTGGATGAGGCTGCCGCGCGCGTTCTGCGCGAGAAGGCGGGCGGGGCGCAGGCCCATCTGGAGCAGCTCTACACCTTCGGCGCGGTGGAGCGCGATCCGCGCATGCGCATCATCACGGTCGCCTATCTCGCGCTCCTGACCGAGGCGGCCTTCGTCGAGGCACGGACGCGGGCCCCGGCCCTGCTTCCCGGCACGGTCGCGGCGTCGCCCGAGGGGGCGGGATCCGTGACGGTCCATGCGGCCGACGGCGCGGCCCTGCCGCTCGCCTTCGACCACGCCGAGATCGTCGCGCTGGCGATCCGTCGCCTGCGGGGCAAGCTCGACTATTCGGAGGTCGGCTTCGCCCTGCTCCCCGAACGGTTCACCCTGCGCCAGCTCCAGGACGTGCACGAGGCGATCCTCGGCGCGGGCCTCAACAAGCCCGCCTTCCGCCGCCGGATGCTCGACCGCGGCTGGCTCGACCCCACCGGCCGCTTCGAGACGGGCACCTCCTACCGCCCCGCCGAGCTGTACCGCTTTCGCCAAACCCCTTCGCAAATCCCCTCGCAAGGAGACTGACATGGCCACGATCCGCCGCTTCGGCGTTCTCTCCCAGTTGCGGAGCGAGGCGAGCCACTACGTGATCCGCTACCGCAACGGCCGCCCGCGCCAGAGCGGGCGCGGCCTCGTCTTCTGGTTCCGCCCGGAGACCGCGAGCATCAGCGAACTGCCGATGGACGACCGCGAGATGACGCTGTTCGTCCGCGGCCGCAGCGCGGACTTCCAGGCGGTCGCGGTGCAGGGCAGCGTCGGCTGGCACGTCGCCGATCCCGAGCGGCTCGCCGCCCGCGTCGATTTCTCCCTCGACCTGCGCACCGGCCGGTTCCAGGGCGAGCCGGTCGAGCGGATCGAGGCGCGCATCGCCGGGCTGGCCAACCAGGCCGTGCTGCAATTCCTCGGGAGCGCGCCGGTGCGCGCCCTGCTCGATGCCGGACCGGAGGCCCTGCGCGGGCAGGTGCAGGCGACGCTGGCCGCCGATCCGTCGCTGGCCGAGATCGGCGTCGCGGTGGTCTCGGTGCGGCTCACCAACCTCGCCCCGTCGAGCGAGCTGGAGCGCGCGCTTCAGACGCCGACCTACGAGGCGCTGCAGCAGAAGGCGGACGAGGCCACCTTCGCCCGCCGGGCGCTGGCGGTGGAAAAGGAACGCGCCATCGCCGAGAACGAACTCGCCACCCGGACCGAACTCGCCCGGCGCGAGAGCCTGCTGATCGCCGAGGAAGCGCAGAACGCCCGCAACCGGGCGCAAGGACGGGCCGAGGCGGAAGGGATCGAGGCCGGCGCGGAGGCCGAGCGCATCCGCATGGTCGAGGGCGCGCGGACCGAGGCCGAGGCCGCGCGCGTCGCGATCTACCGCGACGTGGCGCCGGGCACCCTGCTCGGCCTCGCCGCCCAGGCGCTGGCGGGCAAGCTCGACACGATCGAGCACGTCAACGTCACGCCGGACCTGCTTGCCACCCTGATCGGCGAGGTCCGCCGGCCGGCCGGCCTCCCGGCGCGCTGAGGGAGGGAGGCATGGCCGCGCTGACTCCGCGGGCGGTCTTCGTCACCCGCGAGACCGACTACGAGCTGCTCATCGCCCGGCACGCCACGCGGGGACAGGCCCGCTTCTTCCTGGAGAGCCGCGGCCAGGGTCTCGCGCAAGTCGAGGCCCGCCACGAGCGCTTCCACGCGGTGCTGGCGCAGGCCCGCGCCGCGGTGCCGGGCGAGTGGCGCCAAGCCCTGGTACGGCGGGCCGATCTCGACCGCTTCCTGTTCGCCGCCGACGACGTGGTCGTCGCCGTCGGGCAGGACGGGCTGATCGCCAACGTCGCCAAGTATCTCGGCGCGCAGCCGGTGATCGGGGTGAACCCGGCGCCCGACCTCTATGACGGCGTGCTGGCGTGCAACCCCGTCGAGCGGCTCTCCCGCTTGCTGCCGGCGAGTGCCGCGGGCGATGTGGGCATCGAGCGGCGCACCATGGTTCAGGCGGTGATCGACGGGGCCGAGCGCCTGTTTGCCCTCAACGAGATCTTCGTGGGCCACCGCAGCCACCAATCCGCCCGCTACCGGATCGAGGCGCCTCGATCCGGGGAGGCACAAGGGGAGGCGGAGATCGAGGCGGAGGAGCAGTCCTCCAGCGGCCTCATCGTCGCCTCCGGCACCGGGGCCACCGGCTGGGCCCGCTCGATCAGTGAGGCGACCCGGCTCGGCCTGTCGCTCGCCCCCGACGAGCGGGCGGTGGGCTACTGGGTGCGCGAGCCGTTCCCGAGCGTCGCCACGGCGACGCGGCTGCGGGCCGGCAAGCTCACCGATGCGCCGCTGGTCGTCACCTCGCGGATGAACGAGGGCGGCGTGATCTTCGCCGACGGGATCGAGCAGGACTTTCTGGGCTTCGGCTGGGGCCGGCAGGTGCGGATCGCGCCGGCCGACCGGGCCCTGCACCTCGTCACCGGGTGAGCCGGGCGGCGTCGCAGGCCCGAGGTGTTCGGGAACACCGGTTTTCTGGCCGCCCATCCCGTATATGGAACGCGTGCGGGATATCCGGGTGGGTCTCTCGACCACAATCATCCGTAGGGCGCGATCCTGTCGCAAAACCGCCAAGGGTGCCGATCATGGGGCGCGGGATCGCGCGCCGCCAGCGTCGGCGCGGGGTACGACCGATCCGGGAATGGGCAGCACGTGGAATCGGCAGCAGAGCATCGGATGAGCGGTCTCGCCGAGGCGGGGCGGCACGACGACGGATCGGGCGGGCGCCTCGGCGGCCGCGCCGTCCTGCGGGGGCCCGCGCGGCCCGACCTGATCCGCCGGGAGACCCTGGCCGACCTGTTCCGGGCGAGCGCGGGGGAGCGGGCCGACGCGCCCTGCCTGATCGACGCCGCCGAGCCCGGCTCGGACGGGCGCCGTCCGGTCCTGACCTATTCGCAAGTCGATGCCCGCTCCGACGCCATCGCCGCCGGGCTGTCCGCCCGCGGCATCGGCCCGGGGGATGTGGTGGGGCTGTGGATGGCCCGCGGCACCGAACTGCTGATCGCGCAGATCGGCATCACGAAATCCGGCGCCGCCTGGCTCCCCTTCGACGCCGAGGCGCCCGCCGACCGGGTCGCGGTGTGCCTGAACGATGCCGAGGCCAAGGCGCTCCTCGTCTCGGAGACCCTGCGGCCCCAGGCGCCGGAGGGCACGCCCGCCGTCACCACCGAAGCGCTTCTGCGGGCGGGGCAGGGAGCCTCCGCGCCCGATCTCGACGCTGCCGGCCTCGGACCGGAGCACCCGGCCTACCTGATCTACACCTCGGGCTCGACCGGCGTGCCGAAGGGCATCAGCATCAGCCACGCCAACATCTGCCACTTCCTGCGCGCGGGCAACGCCGTCTACGGCCTCTGCGCCGAGGATGTGGTGTTCCAGGGCGCCTCCGTCGCCTTCGATCTCTCGATGGAGGAGATCTGGGTCCCCTATCTCGTCGGCGCCTGCCTGTTCGTGGCGAGCCCGGCGATGATGGGCGACGTCGAGTCCCTGCCCGCGATCATCGCCGAGGCGCGCATCACCGTCCTCGACACGGTGCCGACCCTGCTCGCCATGATCCCCGGCGACCTGCCGAGTGTCCGCCTCGTGCTGCTCGGCGGCGAGGCCCTGCCCGAGCCCCTGGTGGCCCGCTGGGCGACCGGTGAGCGGCGCCTGTTCAACACCTATGGCCCGACCGAGGCCACCGTGGTGGCGACCGCCGCCGAGATGCGGCCGGGCCGGCCCGTCACCATCGGCGGCCCGATCCCGAATTACTCCGTCTACGTCGCCGACGAGGCGCTGAACCTGCTCGGCCCCGGCGAGCAAGGCGAGTTGCTGATCGGCGGCCCCGGCGTCGCCGGGGGCTACCTCAAACGGCCCGAACTGACGGCGGAAAAGTTCGTCGCCAACCCCTACCCGTCCGACGGGACCGACCCGGTGCTCTACCGCTCGGGCGACGCGGTCTCGATGACGGCCGACGGCGACATCCTCTTCCACGGCCGCATCGACGACCAGGTCAAGATTCGTGGCTTCCGGGTCGAACTCGGCGAGATCGAGGCGCGCATCCGGGCGCAGGACGGGATCAATCAGGCGGCGGTGGTCTTGCGCCGGGACGACGAGGTCGACCGGCTGGTCGCCTTCCTCGTGCCTGAGCGGAATGCCGCCCTCGACCGCGCGGCGCTCCGAAAGAATCTCGCGGCGCAGATGCCGCCCTACATGGTGCCCGGCCATTTCGAGACGGTCGAGACCCTGCCGCGGCTCACCTCCGGCAAGGTCGATCGCAAGGCGCTGCGGATCGCGCCGCTGACCGTCGCGGTCGCCGACGGCGAGCAGGAGGCCCCCGACAACGAGACCGAAGCCGCGCTGCTGGCCGCCGCCAAGAAGGTGTTCGGCGACGGTCCGATCGGGCTCGAGGCGGACTTCTTCTCCGAACTCGGCGGCCACTCGCTGCTCGCTGCCCGCTTCGTCGGCGCGGTGCGCGAGACCCCGGCGCTCGCCGGCATCACCCTTCAGGACGTCTATAACGGCCGTACCCTGCGGGTGATGGCCGCGAATCTGATCGAGCGCACGGGCGGGGCGGGGGCGCAGACGGCGATCCGCGATCTCAGCTTCGTCCCGCCCCCGCTTCTGCGCCGCGCCCTGTGCGGGCTGGCGCAGGCCATCGCCCTGCCGTTCGTGATCGCGCTGGCCACGGCGCAATGGCTCGGCATCTTCGTCACCTACCTGCTGCTCACCGGCGGCGGGCTCGGGTTCTGGGGCGAACTCGGCGTCCTCTTGCTGGTCTATATCGGCATCAACGCAGTGACCGCGACGGTCGCGATTGCCGCTAAATGGCTGATCCTCGGGCGGACCAAACCGGGGCGCTATCCGCTCTGGGGCGTCTATTATTACCGCTGGTGGCTGGCGCAGCGCCTAACGCCGCTGGTGCACATCAAGTGGCTGCAGGGCTCGCCCGTCATCGTCACCTATCTGCGCCTGCTCGGCGCGAAGATCGGCGACGACGTGCTGATCTCCGACCTCGATGTCGGCGCGGCCGATCTGCTCACCATCGGCCGCGGTTCCTCGCTCGGCGGGCGGCTCGTCATCGCCAACGCCGAGGTCGTCGGCAACGAACTCGTCATCGGCCGCGTCGAGATCGGCGAGGACGTCGCCATCGGCACCTCCTGCGTGATCGGCCCCGGTGCGGTGATCGGGGATCACGCCGAGATTGCCGACCTCACCACCGTGCCGGCCGGCACCGAGGTCGGCACGGCCGAGGCTTGGGACGGCTCGCCGGGGCGCCGGGTCGGCACCGTCGACTTCTCTGCCCTGCCCGAACCGGCCACCGCCTCGCCTGCCCGCCGGGCGGCCTTCGGCGCGGTCTACGCCTTCCTGCTCGCGGCGGTGCCGGCGGTCGGCCTGCTGCCGATCTTCCCGGCCTTCTACATCTTCGACCAGATCTCCGATAACCTCTCGGAACTCACCGATGTCGATTACCACGTCTACCTGCCGCTGCTGACTTGGCCCACCGCCATGCTGATGACGGCGGGCACGGTGCTGCTCATCGCCGCCATCCGCTGGGCGGTGCTGCCGCGGGCGACATCCGGCACCGTCTCGATCTGGTCTGGCTTTTATCTCCGCAAGTGGCTGGTGGCGCTCGCCTCCGAGGTGACGCTGGAGACGCTCTCCTCGCTGTTCGCGACCGTCTACATGCGGGCGTGGTACCGGCTGATGGGGGCAAAGATGGGCCGGGGCGCCGAGATCTCGACCAATCTCGGCTCGCGCCACGACCTTGTCGCGGTCGGCGCCAACAACTTCATCGCCGACGAGGTGGTGGTCGGCGAGGAGGAGATCCGCCGCGGCTGGATGCATCTGCACCCGGTCGAGACCGGCGCCCGCGTCTTCGTCGGCAATGACGGCGTGCTTCCGCCGGGGGCGAGGATTCCCGACGATGTGCTGATCGGCATTAAGTCGAAGCCGCCGGCCAACGCGGCGATGAGCCCGGGCGAGACGTGGTTCGGCTCGCCGCCGATCCGCCTGCCGGTGCGCCAGAAGGTCGATCTCGGCTCCAACGCCCAGACCTTCGAGCCGAGCGTGGCGGCCAAGCTGCGGCGCGGCCTGTTCGAGGCCTTCGCCACCTCGTTCTCGCCGATGCTCTACATCTCGCTCGCCATCTGCGCGATCGACTGGGTGTTCTATCCGGCCATCCTCGCCGAGGATTGGGGCGGGCTGGCACTCGCCTTCGTGCTCGCGAGCGTCGCCATCGCGCTGATCCAGACCGGCAGCGTCATCGCCCTCAAATGGCTCCTGATGGGGCGCTACCGCCCCGGCATGCGGCCGATGTGGTCGTGGTGGGCCATGCGCACCGAGGCCATCGCCGTCGCCTATTGGGGCTTGGCCGGCAAGGTGCTGCTGGAGCACCTGATGGGCACGCCCTTCCTGCCCTGGATGCTGCGGCTCTTCGGCGTGAAGGTGGGCAAGGGCGCCTGCCTCCTGATGACCGACATCACCGAGTTCGACTGCGTCGAGATCGGCGACTTCGCTGCGATCAACCGCTCGGCGGCGCTCCAGACCCACCTCTACGAGGACCGCATCATGAAGGTCGGCCGGGTCGTGGTCGGGCGCGGCGTCTCAGTGGGCGCTTTCTCGACCGTCCTCTACGACAGCCATGTCGGCGATTACGCGCGGCTGCGCCCGCTCACCATCGTGATGAAGGGCGAGTCGATCCCGGCCCACTCGGAATGGGAGGGCGCGCCCGCCGTGCCGGTGGTGCACGCGGCGGCCGAGCCGGCGGCGCGGGCGGCGTGAGGCCGGCGGCGTCGCAGGACCTGGATGGCTTCGCCTTACGCTCGCGAGAGCATCGTCCTGGATATCGGATCCAGGACGATGCTCTCGGCACTTCTTTTTGCAGCATCTTTTTCCGAAAGCCGGCAACCACCTTTCGGGACGATGGTCTGGGACGGTGCAGGATGATCCGCCCCGTCGTCGCGAGTGTTCGGCGAAGCGATCCAGCTTCGCGACCTCATTGGATGATCGAACAGGCGTGAGCGTAGCCCACCGATCGGTGGGGTGGGCTGACGCGACTCACGCCGCTTCGGGCTTCGCCCCGAGGCGCTTGTCGAGATAGGTGTCCACGGTCTGGGTCAATTCGTCGACCCGGCCGTCGAAGAAGTGGTTGGCGCCCTCGACCATCTGGTGCTCGATGATGACGCCCTTCTGGGTCTTCACCTTCTCGATCACCGGGATCACCTCGCGGGCCGGGGCCACCCGATCTTCCGAGCCGTGCACGAACAGGCCGGAGGAGGGGCACGGCGCCAGGAAGGTGAAGTCGTAGCGGTTGGCCATGGCGGCGATCGAGATGAAGCCCTCGATCTCCGGGCGGCGCATCAGGAGCTGCATCCCGATCCACGAGCCGAACGAGACGCCTGCGATCCAGCAGGACTTCGCCTCCGGGTTGACCGACTGCACCCAGTCGAGGGCGGCGGCGGCGTCGGAGAGTTCACCCGAGCCGTGATCGAAGGCGCCCTGGCTGCGCCCGACCCCGCGGAAATTGAAGCGCAGGGCTGCGAATCCGCGATTGGCGAAGGTGTAGAAAAGATTGTACACAATTTGATTGTTCATCGTGCCCCCGAACTGGGGGTGCGGATGAAGCACGATAGCGATCGGCGCGCCCTTCTTCTTCGGGGCTTGGTAGCGCCCTTCCAGGCGGCCGGCGGGGCCGGAAAAGATGACTTCGGGCATGGTGTCCTCGAGATGATCCGACTCTCACCCCTGATGCCCCCTGCGAAGGCAGGGGGAGGCTGGCCGGTCACGGCTTGACTCGTTGCGCGCGCCACCTACAAGCGCTCTTAGAATAATTCTAGGTCATTAGAATCATTCTAAACAGTTCGTCGGGCCTCGACCTGCGAAGCACACGGCGCGTTTCGCGCGGCTTAGCACGGGGGAGGGGGGCGAAATCAAGAAAATCAGGATGTGGCAGGACGATACGGAGCAAAACGGCAGGATGACGTCGGGCGCGCGCAGCTATCTCGATCACAACGCGACCTCTCCGGTGCGGCCGGAGGTCGCGGCGGCGGTCGCGCGCGCGCTGGCACTGCCCGGCAACCCCTCCTCGATTCATGAGGAGGGGCGCGCCGCGCGCCACGCGCTGCAGACGGCGCGGGCACGCCTCGCCGCCCTGCTCGGGATGAGCCCGGAGCGCGTTACCTTCGCCAGTGGCGGCACCGAGGCCGCCAACGCCGTGCTCTCCGGCGCGTTGCGGAAGGCGGGCCTCCCCGCCCCCACCCGGCTGATGATCTCGGCGACCGAGCATCCATGCGTCGCCGCGGGCCACCGCTTCGCGCCGGACGCGGTCGAGGTGCTGCCGGTGGACGGGGCCGGCCTGCTGCGGCTCGACACGCTGGCGGCCCGGCTCGACGCCCTTCGCGACGAGACCGTGCTGATCTCGGTCCATGCGGCCAACAACGAGACCGGGGTGGTGCAGCCGCTGGCCGGGATCGTGCGGCTCGCTCGCGCCCACGGACGGGCTCTGGTCCACAGCGACGCGGTGCAGGCGGTCGGAAAGATCCCGCTCGATTGCGCCGCGCTCGGCCTCGACGCCTTGACCCTGTCGGGCCACAAGTTCGCCGCGCCGAAGGGCGTCGGCGCCATGGTGCTGGCCGAGGGGGCAAGCCTGGAAGCGGCCTTCCTGCGCGGCGGCGGCCAGGAGGCGCGCCTGCGCGGCGGCACCGAGAACCTTCCGGGGATCGTCGGCCTGGGCGCGGCGGCCGACATCGCCCGTGATGCCCTGGAGGCCGAGGCGGTGCGGCTTGCGGGTTTGCGCGACGCCCTCGAAGCACGCCTGTGGGCGCTCGCGCCGGACATGGTGGTGTTCGGGGAGGGCGCGCCGCGGCTTCCCAACACGCTGGGCTTCGCCGTGCCGGGCCTGGAGGCCGCCACGGCGCTGATCGCCCTCGATCTCGCCGGCCTGTCCGTTTCGTCGGGCTCGGCCTGCGCCTCGGGCAAGGTGGCCCGTTCCCCCGTGCTTGCGGCGATGGGCGTGAGCCCTGCGCTCGCCGCGGGGGCGTTGCGCGTCAGTTTCGGCTGGAATTCGCGCCCGGAAGACCTCGAACGCTTCGCGGCGGGGTTCGAACGGGTCGTGTCGTCCCTATATCAGCGGCGAGGGCAGGCAGCCTGAGGAACTCTCAGTGCCGCCCGCCCAAGCCATTCTTTCGGCGGTAAACCCGCCGTGTCGTTGGAAACCCCCGGTCCTTGAAGCCGGAGTCGGTAGGAGACGCTGAATGCCTGCAGTGCAGGAGACCATCGATCGGGTCCGTTCAATCGACCTCGATCAGTACAAGTACGGTTTCGAGACCGTGATCGAGATGGAGAAGTCCGAGAAGGGCCTCTCCGAGGACGTCGTCCGCTTCATCTCGGCCAAGAAGAACGAGCCGGAATGGATGCTCGAATGGCGTCTCGACGCCTACAAGCGCTGGCTCACGATGAAGGAGCCGGAATGGGCCCGGGTCGAGTATGACCGGGTCGATTACAACAACATCTACTACTACGCCGCGCCGAAGCGTAAGGGCCCGGAATCGCTCGACGAGATCGATCCCGAAATCCTGAAGACCTACGAGAAGCTCGGCATCCCGCTGCGTGAGGTCGAGGTGCTGGAAGGCATCGCGCCGGAGCGTCGCGTCGCGGTCGATGCGGTGTTCGACTCGGTCTCGGTGGCGACCACCTTCCGCAAGGAGCTCGAGAAGGCCGGCGTGATCTTCATGCCGATCTCCGAGGCCATCCGCGAGTACCCGGACCTCGTGAAGAAGTACCTCGGCTCGGTCGTGCCCGTGACCGACAACTTCTTCGCCACGCTGAACTCGGCAGTCTTCTCCGACGGCTCGTTCGTCTACATCCCGCCGGGCGTGCGCTGCCCGATGGAGCTCTCGACCTATTTCCGCATCAACGAGCGCGATACGGGCCAGTTCGAGCGCACGCTCATTATCGCCGACAAGGGCTCCTACGTCTCGTATCTCGAGGGCTGCACCGCCCCGAAGCGCGACGACAACCAGCTCCACGCCGCGGTGGTCGAGCTCGTCGCCCTGGAGGATGCCGAGATCAAGTACTCGACCGTCCAGAACTGGTACCCCGGCGACAACGAGGGCAAGGGCGGCATCTACAACTTCGTGACCAAGCGTGGCGATTGCCGCGGCGCCCGCTCGAAGATCTCGTGGACGCAGGTCGAGACCGGCTCGGCGATCACCTGGAAGTACCCGTCCTGCATCCTGCGCGGCGACGATTCCCGCGGCGAGTTCTACTCGATCGCGGTGTCGAACGGCATGCAGCAGGTCGATTCCGGCACCAAGATGATCCATCTCGGCAAGAACACGACGAGCCGGATCATCTCGAAGGGCATCTCGGCGGGCCGCTCGCAGAACACCTACCGGGGTCTCGTCTCGGCCCACAAGAAGGCCAAGGGCGCGCGCAACTTCACCAATTGCGACTCGCTCCTGATCGGCGACCAGTGCGGGGCGCACACCGTGCCCTACATCGAGTCGAAGAACGCGTCCGCGGTGTTCGAGCACGAGGCCACCACCTCGAAGATCTCCGAGGACCAGAAGTTCTACTGCTTGCAGCGCGGCCTCTCCGAGGAGGAGGCGACCGCGCTCATCGTCAACGGCTTCGTCCGCGACGTGCTGCAGCAGCTCCCGATGGAGTTCGCGGTGGAGGCCCAGAAGCTGATCTCGATCAGCCTCGAAGGCTCGGTGGGCTGACGCGCTTCGACACGGCTGTGCCGCGTGCCGCCCCCGGCACAGCGCGCGGCACGCCGACGAGGTGAGGGGCAGCGCCGTGTGCGGCTGCTTCTACGGCCTGAACACGTTCGCGCCGGATGAGGCGGAGGGTGGATCGCCGATGGCGGAACCGCTCGCTGTCCCCGGTGCGGCGTCGACGCGGTGATCGGTGACATGCCCGGCCATTCGACCGGACGTGTCACCGTCCTGCGGGCGATGCATCAGGAATGGTTTTGAAGGACTTGGACGGACATGCTTGAGATCAAAAACCTCGTCGTGCAGATCGAGGACAACCGCATCCTCAACGGCCTGAACCTCACCGTGAACGACGGCGAGGTCGCCGCGATCATGGGCCCGAACGGCTCAGGCAAGTCGACGCTCTCCTACGTCATCGCCGGCAAGGAGGACTACGAGGTCCTCGACGGCGAAATCCTGCTCGACGGGCAGAACGTGCTGGAGATGGCGGCCGACGAGCGCGCCGCCGCCGGCATCTTCCTGGCCTTCCAGTACCCGCTGGAAATCCCCGGCGTCGGTACGATGACCTTCCTCAAGGCCTGCCTCAACGCGCAGCGCAAGGCGCGCGGCGAGGCCGAGCTCTCGACCCCCGACTTCATCCGCGCGGTGAACGGCGCGGCGGACAAGCTCGAGATCAACAAGGAGATGCTCAAGCGCGCGCTCAATGTTGGCTTCTCCGGCGGCGAGAAGAAGCGCATGGAGATCCTCCAGATGGCGCTGCTGCAGCCGAAGTTCTGCGTCCTCGACGAGACCGATTCCGGCCTCGACATCGACGCGCTGCGCATCGTCTCCGAGGGCGTGAACGCCCTGCGGGCGCAGGGCCGCTCGTTCCTCGTCATCACCCACTACCAGCGGCTCCTCAACCACATCGTGCCCGACACCGTGCACGTCATGTCGAAGGGCCAGATCGTGAAGACCGGCGGCAAGGACCTGGCGCTGGAACTCGAGGCCTCCGGCTACGCCGAGTACCGCACGAGCGAGGCTGCGTGATGGCCGACGTCACCAATCTCCGCTCCCCAGCCGAGGCCGGCCTCTCGAACCTGTTCGAATCCGCACGGAAAGGCTTCGCCAGCGAGCAGGCGATCAGCCGCGAGGAGGCGTTCCGCTTCTTCGAGGCGACCGGCCTGCCGAGCCGCCGGGTCGAGGCGTTCAAGTACACCGACCTGCGCGCCGCCATCACCGAGGCCGCCCCGCCCGCCGAGACGCCGAGCGAGGGCGCGGCCCGGGTCGCTGTCGCCGGGACCACGGGCTTCAACGAGGTCGAGGCCGTCCGCCTCACCTTCGTCAACGGCCATCTCGTCGCGTCCCTGTCGGATCTCGACCGGGTGCCCGAGGGCGTGACGGTCACGCCGCTCAACGAGGCGATGGGCAAGGGCGACGCCCGCCTGAAGCTCCTCGCCCCCGTCGAGCAGGTGCGCGAGAACCCGATCTATCAGCTCAACACCGCCTTCCTGGCGGACGGCGCGCTGATCTCGGTCGCGCCCGGCGCCAAGCTGCAGACGCCGATCCACCTGCGCTTCGTCGGCACGGGGGAGGCCGCCTTCTCGACCGCGACCCGCGTTCTGGTCGATGTCGGCGCCGAGGCGGAGTTCTTCCTGCTGGAGAGCCACGAGGGACCGTCCGGGCTGGCCTACCAGCCCAACGACGCGCTCGACGTGCATATCGGCGCCGAGGCCGCCTTCCGCCACACCCGGCTCAACCGGGAAGGGGATGGGGCGGTCGCCCTCTCGACGCTCTCCGTGCGCCTCGACGCGCGGGCGCAGCTCGAGACCGTCAACCTCGTCACCGGCGCCAAGCTCTCGCGTCACCAGATCTACCTGCACATCGCGGGCGAGGACGCCAAGGCCGTGGTCAACGGCGCGACGCTGCTCGGTCACGGCCAACTCGCGGATTCGACCCTGCTCGCCGACCATGCGGCGACCGGGGGCATCGGCCGCGAGATGTTCAAGACGGTGATCGACGGCGATTCCACCGGCGTGTTCCAGGGCAAGATCATCGTCCGCCAGGTCGCGCAGCAGACCGACGGCAAGATGAAGTCCGACTGTCTGCTCCTGACCGACGACGGTCAGATGATGAACAAGCCGGAGCTGGAGATCTTCGCCGACGACGTCGCCTGCGGCCACGGCGCCACCTGCGGCGCGCCGGACGAGGATCTGCTGTTCTACCTCATGGCCCGCGGCCTGCCGCGCGCCACCGCCGAGAGCCTGCTGGTCCAGGCCTTCGTCGGCGAGGCGGTGGAGACGGTCACGCACGAGGGCGCCCGCGAGGTGCTGATCGGCGGGATCGAGGCGTGGCTGGCGTCGCGCGGCTGACCCTGCTGGCCGGTTCCTTCCGGGGAGCCGGCCAAGCTCATCGACGCCGAACCTGTTCCGGCGGGCGGCGCTGGACCCGGATAGCACAGGATCCAAGGTCGCGAACATGAACGCACCCGTCCGCACCCCCCCCTACGACGTCGAGGCGATCCGGAAAGAATTCCCGATCCTGTCGGAGAAGGTCTACGGCAAACCGCTGGTCTATCTCGACAACGCCGCCTCGACGCAGAAGCCCAAGCGCGTGATCGATGCCATGGTCTCCTGCATGGAGACCGGCTACGCCAACGTCCACCGTGGCCTCCACTACATGGCCAACGCTGCGACCGAGGGGTTCGAGGGCGCCCGCGAGACCACGCGCCAGTTCCTCAACGCGGCCTCGACCGACGAGATCATCTTCACCCGCAACGCGACCGAGGCCTACAACCTCGTGGCCTCCTCCATGGGCTGGGCCGGGCTGATCGGGGAGGGGGACGAGATCATCCTCTCGATCATGGAGCACCACTCCAACATCGTGCCCTGGCATTTCCTGCGCGAGCGGCGCGGTGCCGTCATCAAATGGGCGCCGGTCGATGACGACGGCAACTTCCTGATCGAGGAATACGAAAAGCTTTTCTCGCCGCGCACCAAGATGGTGGCGATCACCCACATGTCGAACGTGCTCGGCACGGTGACGCCGGCCGAGGAAATCGTGCGCATCGCCCACGCACACGGCGTGCCGGTGCTGCTCGACGGGGCGCAGAGCGCGGTGCACCGCCCGGTCGATGTGCGGGCGCTCGATTGCGACTTCTTCGTCTTCACCGGCCACAAGGTCTACGGGCCGACCGGCATCGGCGTGCTCTACGGCAAGAAGGAGTGGCTGGACCGGCTGCCGCCCTACCAGGGCGGCGGCGAGATGATCCGCACGGTGAGCCAGGACGCGGTCACCTACAACGATCCGCCCCACCGCTTCGAGGCGGGCACGCCGGCGATCATCGAGGCGGTCGGCCTCGGCGCGGCACTCGAGTTCATGATGGATCTGGGTCGCGAAAAAATTGCCGCGCACGAGGCGATGCTGACCGCCTACGCCCAGGAGCGGCTCGGCGCGATGAATTCGATCCGCCAGATCGGCAATTCCCGCGACAAGGGCGGCGTCATCGCCTTCGAGGTGAAGGGGGCGCACGCCCACGACATCGCCACCGTGATCGACCAACAGGGCGTGGCGGTGCGGGCCGGCACCCACTGCGCGATGCCGCTGCTCACGCGCTTCGGCGTCACCTCGACCTGTCGCGCCTCGTTCGGTCTGTATAATACGACGCAGGAAATCGATGTTCTGGCCACGGCCTTGGCCAAGGCCGAGATGCTGTTCGCCTGATTCTTTTGAGAGTTTCGGCCGCCGTGAACGGGGACCGGAAGGAGTGATCCGATGAGCACCGACGCCACCATCACCGGGGGCACCAACACCCCCGCCCTCGCGGCCGCCTCCGCGATCCCGGCCGAGGAGATCGATCGCCTGACCGACGACATCGTCGTGGCGCTCAAATCGGTCTACGATCCGGAGATTCCCGCCGACATCTATGAACTCGGCCTGATCTATCGGGTGCAGATCGAGGACGACCGTCGCGTGCTGATCGACATGACGCTGACCGCTCCCGGCTGTCCGGTGGCCGGCGAGATGCCGGGCTGGGTCGAGAACGCGGTCTCGGCGGTTCAGGGCGTGCAGTCCTGCTCCGTCACGATGGTGTTCGACCCGCCGTGGGACCAGAGCCGGATGTCCGACGAGGCCCGCGTCGCGCTGGACATGTGGTAGCGCGTCAGCGCGTCGAAATCGTGCGTCCCGGCTCGAAGGAGACATCCTCGTCGATGTCGGCCAGCGCGAGCCGCGCGCCGATGGCGGGCAGCGTGATCACGGCCTCGAGCCCTCCGAAGCTCTCCTCGTCTCGGCCCTCTGCATCGCGCCTGTAGAACACGGCGCTGGGGAAGCGCGTCTTGACGAGGAGGGTATAGGCGAGGGCTCGGCGAGCGCCGGTACGCCGTTGACGAGTTCGTAGAGCTCGTCCCGGGATGCTTGCCACGCGAAGAGTTCTTCCGGCGTCTCCGCTGCCTTGCAGGCTCGGCGATCGTGCGCTCCGTCACCGATTCAGCATAGCACGGCTGCAATCGTCCGGTGTGCCGGGTCTCCTAGTGGACCGGCACCGGGGGAGTGCTTATCTTCTTCGTTGTACGAAAACCCCTCACCCGCCCGGGCCTTGAACCCGGCCGCAGGAGAGAGACCACGATGTCCAGTTTCAAGGTGATCACGCTGACCGACCGCGCCGCGGACCGGCTCAAGGCGATCATGGCCGATGCGGAGACGCCGATCGCGGGCTTGCGCGTCGGCGTGAAGAACGGCGGCTGCGCCGGCATGTCCTACACAATGGAATATGCCGAGGAGCGGAAGGTCGGCGAGGACGTGATCGAGGACCGGGGCGTGACCGTGTTCATCGATCCGAAGGCGGTGCTGTTCCTGCTCGGCACCGAGATGGATTTCCAGACGACCAAGTTGTCGTCCCAGTTCGTGTTCAACAACCCGAACCAGACCTCGGCCTGCGGCTGCGGCGAATCCGTAGCGATCACGCCGGTCAATCCCGAGCGGCTCACGGCTGGCGCCGCGGCCTGATCGGAGCCGGCTCGTCGCGCAAGACCGGACGAGGCCCTAGCTCCCTGCATCTGCATCGCCCCGGGGGCTCCCTTTCGGGACGATGCTCTCATCCGTCTCAGGCGACGTCGCGCAGGTTCTCGACTTCGGTCTCGTCGAGGGTGCGGTTGCGGCCAGCGCGCTTGGCGGCGAACAGGCAGGCATCGGCTCGTTCCAGCAGGGAGACCGCGTTGTCGTCCTCGCGCTGGGTCGCGACGCCGAGTGAGACCGTGACCTTGCCGAGCGATTCGCCGGTGGAGCGCTTCACCAATTCGCGGCCGGTGACGCCCGTGCGCACCCGCTCGGCGATGGCGCGCGCCTCGACCCGGTCCGTTTCCGGCAGGACGATGCCGAACTCCTCGCCGCCGAACCGGGCGAGCGTCGCGTTCCTCTGGCCGATATGCTCGCGCATCACGATGGCGACGAGACGCAGCACCTGATCTCCGGTCAGGTGACCGTAGAGGTCGTTGAAGCGCTTGAACGAATCGATGTCGATCACGATCAGGCTCGTCGGCTTTCCCTGCCGTGCCGAGGCGGACGGGACATCGACGGTTTTGCGGAGCGACTCCTCGAAATTCTTGCGGTTGCCCAGCCCCGTCAGGGCGTCGGTCAGGCTCTCCAGGCGGGCCGCCTCCAGCGTCTCGCGCAACGCCTCGATCTCACTGCGGCTCTCGCGCATCCGCGCTTCGAGGGTGCGGTTGTTGGCCGTCACATCGCGGGTGTTGGCGATGATCGTCGTCACGACCTCGCGCAGGCGCGTCCGGCTCGTGGCCGTGTTGGCGATGTCGTGGGACAGGGCCTGAAGCGACTCGCCATACTGAGCGGTGGAGCGGATCGAGACCTCGATCATCTCCATGATGCCCTCGACCTCGGCGATGAGGCTCGAATTCATCCGGTCCACCTCCACGGCCATGCGGCGGCCGTCGATGTAGGTGTCGTGGAGTCCTTCGATGTCGGCGCTGGTCAGCGTGCCGTTCTGCGTCGTGAGCCGTTTGACCGCATCGTTCATCAGCGGCTGCGTGCCGGAGACGTAGAGATACCACACGGCGTAGGCCCGCGGCGTCGCGCAGGAACAGTAGTCGCGCATCAGCTCGAAGCTGCGCTGCGCGAGCACGAAACTGCGGTCACGATCGGGATCGGGGCTCATCCGGTGACGTAGGCTCCTACGGAGGGGGCACACCGCCCACAGAGTCCGCTCCGCCGAAGTGTCGCCTCAGAATCTCGCCAGGACGTTAAGAGTGCCTCACAAAACGCCCGACCGCTGACCATTCGCCGCTTTGGTCAAGGCGGCGTAGCGGGCGTCACATGAGAGACACGCCAGGGGCGCGGCGAAAGCGCCTGCCGTCACCGGCGCTTTCGCGGTATACGGTCGCCGTGTGGACCGTATCGCTAAAGCATCGTCCTGGATATCGGATCCAAGACGATGCTTTAGCCTTTTGGTTTTGCATCATCTTCTTCCGAAAGCCGGCAACCAGCTTTCGGGATGATGCTCTAGGCCCGCGCGGCGCCTGAGGAGGGCGCCCATCGCATCTGCGCGATGGGATGGCCCGGATTTGGTCGCGGGAGTTACTTGCTCTTCCCGAACCCGGTCGGCTTCAGCAGGAAGGCCGGAACGTGCGAGCCGAGGCCGACCGGCGTGTCGCCGTCCTCGTCGCGACGCGGGGGACGACGCTCCCCGCGCGCGCGTTCGGGGGCATTCCGGGCGGGCTCGCGGGCCAGCTCGCGGGGCGGGGGAGGGGAAACCGGTTCCGGCTCACGCACTGGCTCGCGCCGGGGCGCTTCGGCGCGGCTGCGCTCGGCGGCCGGACGCCGCCCTCCGCGGGAGCGGCTCTCGCTGCGGGGGCTCTCGCTCGACGGGGCGGCACTCTTCTCGGTGCTGCGCCCGATGCTCTTGGTTTCCTCGCCGCCCTTCGTTTCCTTGGCGCGGCGGCTGCCGCGGCGGCGGCGCGGCTCGTCGCCCTCCACCTCGTCGGAAACGCTGGACAGATCGCCGTCGAGCCATGCGATCGGCTGGCCGATCAGGCTCTCGATCGCCGAGAGCGAGCGCTCGTCGGTTCGGCTCGCGAGGGTGAAGGCCTGGCCCGAGCGGCCGGCACGGCCGGTGCGGCCGATCCGATGGACGTAATCCTCCGGGTGGTGCGGCACGTCGAAGTTGAAGACGTGGCTGACGGCGGGGATATCGAGGCCGCGCGCGGCGACGTCCGAGGCCACCAGCAGCGGAACCTCGCCGCTGCGGAAGCCGTCGAGGGCAGCCATGCGGGCGCGCTGGTCCATGTCGCCGTGGAGCGCCGCCGCGTTGAAGCCATGGCTGGTCAGCGAGCGCTGGAGTTGGGCGACGTCGCGCTTGCGGTTGCAGAAGATGATGCCGTTCTGCAGCTCGCTCGCCGAGCGGATGAGCTGGCGCAGCACCTTGCGCTTCTCGTGGCCCTCCGCGCCCGTCGCCACAAGGCGCTGCTCGATGGTCGTGGCGGTGGAGGCGGGGCGCGCCACCTCGACCCGCTGCGGGTTGTGCAGGAACATGTCGGCCAGCCGCTCGATCTCCGGCGGCATGGTCGCGGAGAAGAACAGCGTCTGGCGCGTGAAGGGCACCATCTTCACGATGCGCTCGATGTCGGGAATGAACCCCATGTCGAGCATCCGGTCGGCCTCGTCGATGACCAGAAGCTCGACGCCGGTCAGCAGCAGCTTGCCGCGCTCGAAATGGTCGAGCAGGCGCCCCGGCGTCGCGATCAGCACGTCGGTGCCGCGGGTGAGCTTGGCGTCCTGGTCGGCGAAGGAGACGCCGCCGATGATGAGCGCCACGTTGAGCTTGTGATTGGTGCCGTAGCGCTCGAAATTCTCCTCGACCTGCGCCGCGAGTTCGCGGGTCGGCTCGAGGATGAGCGTGCGCGGCATGCGAGCCCGGGCGCGGCCGGCCTCCAGCATGGTCAGCATCGGCAGGGTAAAGGCGGCGGTCTTGCCGGTGCCGGTCTGGGCGATGCCGAGCACGTCGCGCCGGGCGAGCACATGCGGGATCGCCTGGGCCTGGATCGGCGTCGGCTCGGTGTAGCCGGCCGCGGTGACGGCTTGGAGTACCTTGTCGCTCAGTCCAAGATCGGCGAAAGACATCGGGTAGGGAAAACCATTGTGCGCGTGAAGTGGGCCGATCAGGGGCTCGAAAGCTCGCGCCGGCGGCGGATCGCGAGAGCCGTGCGCGGTACGCCATCACGCGTCCGAACGCGCGCGACACTTAGACCCCTGTGCCTGCTTGTCAATCGACCGAGACGGCGCAGTCTCCTCCCGTGCGGGCAGGGTACGGTTGCGTTGCCGGCATCCCGAGGCCCGAGGCCATCCCGAACCCGCGCTCGCGTAGAGCCGATGCCTCCGGCATCGCCTTGGCGGCTGTCGCGAGCCTCGCCGCGTAAGGTCGGTCGCGAGGTCAGTCCCGCGCGCCCGTGCCGAGGGCGCCGCGGAGCGTGCAGGGGTCGAGCCGCGTCGTCTGTGCCTTGCTGCCGAGCGAGCCCGTCACCTCCGGGTCGCCCCCCCGATAGGGCGGCTTGCCACCCGGCTGGGCGATGTGGTGGCCGAGTGCCATGGCGCCGAGGCCGACGATCAGCGCGGTCTTGATCGACCATGCGAGGGGGCCGCGCGGTCGGGGCGAGCCGGAATCGAAGGACATGGGCAGCGCGATCCATCGGGCCGGCCGGATCCGGGATCGGGCGCCGGCGCGGGAGGATGATCGCCCGCATGTGGTTAATGCGGTCTTGCGCGGCGGGAGACACCATCCGTTAACCGTATTGTCGTCAGGTTTTGCCCGATGGTTTGACTGTTGCCGATTTTCGACAAGACGAGCCAACGATGTGCGTAAAGACACGTCGGGCCTGACCGAGTGCTCACGGCTGGGTAAGCTTCACCTTTCGTTGACGGGTTCGGGTGCATTCATCGCTTCATCGCTGGAGGGCGACGGATACCGGGGAGATCCCCGGACCACTTCACACCAACACCGGCTCCCGCCAAATCAGGACACGACACGATGAAAATCCTGCTTCTTGCTTCGAGCGCGCTCGTCGCCGCTACCGTCGCCGCTTCGGCCGCCGACCTCCCGCGCCGCGCGGCTCCCCCGCCGGTGTTCCAGCCGGTGCCGGTGTTCACCTGGACGGGCTTCTACGCCGGTTTCAACGCCGGTTACGGCTTCGGCACCCAGGACGACCGCGTCCCGACCGTGATCGGCGTCGGCCCGGCCTCCCTGCTCGTGCCCCCGGGCACCACGGCCGTGGTGGCCTTCAACAACCGCGAGTCCAACGAGGGCTTCGTCGGCGGTGGTCAGATCGGCTACAACTACCAGTTCACCCCGGGCTCGGGCGTCGTGATCGGCGTCGAGGCTGACGCCCAGTACGCCGATTTCGGCCGTGACCGGAACCGCTTCCTGTCGACCAGCCCGCTGGCCGCTCAGCAGGTGTTCAACCCGGCCGGTCTCTCGGGCCTCGACTTCTTCGGCACCGTCCGCGGCCGTCTCGGCTACGCCTTCGACCGCACCCTCGTGTACGGCACCGGCGGCTTCGCCTACGGTTCCGGCGGCGGTCGTGAGTTCGGCACCGGCGTGTCGAGCAACGACTTCCAGACCGGTTGGGCCGCTGGTGGTGGTATCGAGTACGCTCTCCCGACCGACTCGTTCCTGAACTTCTTCAAGTCGTCGGCCGTGACCCTGAAGGTCGAAGGTCTGTACGTGAACCTCGACCGCGGCACCGGCGGCCGTGGCGCCTTCGCCACCGACAACCAGGGCCGCACGGTCTCCGTGACCAGCCCGGGCGTCGTGCTCGTCAGCGGTGGCCAGCAGGTCCGCGAGACCGAGTTCGCCGTCGTCCGCGCCGGCCTGAACTACAAGTTCGGCTCGTACTAGTATCCGGAACTCCGGCGGTCCCTCATCGGACCGCCGGACCTCCCCCAGAAAAGCCCGGCTTCGCGCCGGGCTTTTTCGCGTGGGGTGGCTCGCCTCGCGGGGATGCCGCGGTTAAGGTCTTGTTGACTATCCCGGCCGATCCTGTTCGGCCCGGAAGCCCGCGATGCGGGAACCGGCGCCCGCAACCGCCACGGCGAGACCCGCGCATCCGCATGATAACCGGCACGACATCGGGCTGCACGGCACGAGGCGTCGCGCGGCGCCACGCTTCGGCACGTCCGGGCCGGCTCGCGCTCCTCGGCGCGGCCGTGTACGGGATGGCCGTGTCTGGGTTTCCGTGCGGTCCAATTTCCGCTGTCCGGGCGGAGGAGCCGCTCTACCTGCGGATCCGTGCCAATCCGGAAGCCCGGCTCGCCGGGGTTTCGGCCTCCGGGAGTGCGGCCTCCGGGCCGACCGCCGCAGGGACCGCGCGCGAATCCGTCTGGGAGCGCAGCGACCGGCGCGCCCGGATCGCGATCGCCTCAGTCTGCACCGGATGCTTTCCCGCGCGTTCCGACCTGATTGCGGTCAGGCCGTCTTCCGTGGCGGACGCTGCGACCGCCGACATGCCTTCGCCGCTTTCGTCACCCTCTCCATCGCCCTTTGCACCGACAGCAGGTGACCCATGACCCAGGCCCATCCGACCACCGGCGCGACCGTCGATCCGGAATGCCCGGTCTCCCTTGAACGGCTTGGCGAAGTCTACCGCGCCGACGACTACGACCTGCCGTATATCCTCGAGGAGATTCCGGCGCTGACCCGCGCCAAGCTTGCCGCCTATCTGTATGGCAAGAGTCACATGCACCAGCTCGGCCTGAAGGTGGCCCGCGCCTGCGAGCGCGACGACCTGGTCCAGGCCGTGGGCGAGATCGGCTCGGTGATCTACGGCCAGTCCCGGCTGAAGCCCGCCCAGGCGGCGCCGGAGGTCGAGGTGCCGGCCGGGCGCGGCAAGGGCGGGCAGGCCGCCCCGCCGAAGAAGGTCAAGATCAGCCTGGGTGGTTCGGCCGCCAAGGGCCGCAGTTTCGATTGAGCCGCGATGCCTTCCCCGGCCAACCATGAGGCCGCCGGGGAGGGCTCTCGAACTTGTGTCTTCGCGTCGTTCCCAAGCTCGGCCATGCGCCGCTGCGGGCCGTCGTGACGGCATCAGATCGATGCCGTGTGACGACGAGAGGGCAGGTTCGATGTACGCAATGTGGTGGAAGCTCGGCCTCGATACGACCCTGCTCGCCTTCGAGGCACAGTCGGTGATCGCCCTGCGGATGGCCAAGCTCGCGGCCGGGGGCAGCGGTGCGCAGGTGGAGGCGCAGCGCATGGTGAGCGAGAAGGTGTTCGCCGCCAGCGAGGCGGCGATGCAGTTCGCGACGGGCGCCTCGCACGGCGCGGTGGTAGCCGGCTACCGCCGCAAGGTCCGTGCGAACCACCGCCGCCTCTCCCGCGGTGCGGAACGCGGTTAACCGCCCCTTAACCATGCGCTTCCATCGTTCGAACTCACGTCGGACGATTTCGGGAGAGCGGTATGGTGCTATGCGAGAACAGCGTGCGCGAGCGCGCCTACTACATCTGGGAAGGTGAAGGCCGGGTTTTCGGCCGGGCCGAGGCACACTGGCTTCAGGCGGAGTCCGAGCTGCGGCAGGCCCCGGTTGCGGCGCCGATCGAAGCCGAGGCGTCCGCTGCTCAGGCCAAGGTCGCCAAGCCCCGCACCGCCCGCGCCAAGGCGGCGGTGCAAGCCCCCACCGAGGCTCTGGCGAGCGTCGCCGCCAAGGCTGCCAAGTCCGCTGACAAGGCCAAGGCACCGGCCAAGAAGGCACCGGCCAAGACCTCCGCGAAGGCCGCCGAGAAGCCCGCCGCCAAGGCGGTGAAGGCGGCACCCCGGGCCAAGTCGGCGGCCAGCCGCGCCGGAGCCGAAGCGGTCGTCCTCCACTGAGCCGCCCCTCAACGGATGCGGTTCGAGAGCCCGCCGCCCTCCGGGGCCGGCGGGCTTCGCTTTTTGGGGCCCCTCCATGGAAAGTCGGGGCAAGAGAGCCTGAGACCCCGGAACGCGGATCAGGCTCGGCCGTTTCCTTTCGCGCTCCGCTGGCGGGGCGCTGCCACGATCGGGGGATGACAAGCGATGCGCGCGTTGATCGGACGAAGTGCCGCCGCCGTCTTCCTCGGCACGATTCTGGCGGCCGGCGCCGCGGCGGCAGGTCCCGTGCGGGCAGGTGACTCGTTCTCCACCGGCCCCGCCGTTCCGGCAGTAAGCGGCCGGGCGCCCTGGAACGCACCCTGGGAATACGATTCCGGCAGCGGCAACGACCGGCGCCCCGAACTGCCCTACTACCAGCAGGGTCGCGGCCAGCAGACCGGCGGGCCCACTCGCAATCTCCTTCCCGACGACGGCCTCCAACTGTTTCCGCGCTGACGGTGCCCGATTCGATGTCCGCTCGCATCAAAGCCGTCGTCTTCGACATCGACGGCACGCTGCTCGACAGCGTCGATCTGCACGCTCGCGCCTGGGTCGAGGCTTTCGCGCATTTCGGGATCGAGGCGCAGGAGGCCGACGTCCGCCGTCAGATCGGGAAGGGCGGCGACCAGCTCCTGCCGGTCTTCGTGGACGCGGACCGGCTCGCCCGCGAGGGCGAGGCGATCGAGGCCTACCGCTCGGATCTGTTCAAACGATCCTATCTCGCGAAGGCCAAGCCGTTTCCCGCGGTGAAGGACTTGCTCAGCCATGTGCGCGATGCAGGCCAGACCGTCGCGCTCGCGTCCTCCGGCAAGGCGGACGAGGTGGAGAACTACCAGAAGATCCTCGGCATCACCGATCTTGTTGATGTGGTCACGACCTCCGACGATGCCGACCGATCCAAGCCGCATCCCGACATCTTCGAGGCCGTGCTGAAGAAGCTTCCCGGCCTTCCCAAAGACGCGGTGATGGTGATCGGGGATACTCCCTATGACGCGCAAGCCGCTGCCGGCGCAGGGCTTTCCACGATCGGCGTCCTGTGCGGCGGCTTCCCCGAGGCCGAGCTGTCGGCGGCCGGCTGCATCGCGATCTACCGCGATCCGCAGGATCTGCTCGACGGCTACGCGCGCTCGCCGCTGGCCTGAAAACGAGCCGGCTTCAAAAACCTGTGAGGCGCGGCGCGGGCTCTCGAAGGAACCGCTAACTGCAAGCCGGCAAACCTATGGCCATGCGATTTGGAACCGTTTAAGAGCCCGCCCCGCGGGGAGCGAGCCCGTTTCCGGATGCGACTCATGCAGACCACGGCCGAGACGTTCATGGCGACCTCGAAATCGATCCAGCAGCAGGTTGCCGAAGCCATTGAGGACCGGGCCCTGCCGATCAGCCGGCTCCTGCGCCTGATGTGGGCCCTCGAGGCCGACCGCAGTGCCGCCAACCAGAACCTGCGGGCCCAGCTCCGAGCCCGGATCGGTGCCCCGCTGAGCGCCTGATTCTTTTGTTGGTCTGCCGCGCGGCTTGAGACAGCGCGCGAACGGGCGACCTCAACGTTCGACAAACACTTGCCTTTCGGCGCCTGCCCGGCACCGGAAGGCATCGTTTTTCCAGGCCCCTTGTTCGTTCAGACCCCTTGCGCGGCCGGCGCTTCGATCCGGCCGGCGCGCAGGCGCACGGTGCGGTCGCATAGTCGGGCGAGGCCGGGATCGTGCGTCACCAGCACCAAGGTCGCGCCGCGGTCGCGCTTGAGCCCGAACAACAGGTCCACGATCTGCCGTCCCGTGGTCTCGTCGAGGTTTCCCGTCGGCTCGTCGGCGACCAGGATCGCCGGATCGGGCGCGAGCGCGCGGGCGATCGCCACGCGTTGCTGCTCGCCGCCCGAGAGCTGCGCCGGGTAGTGCCGCAGCCGGTGGCCGAGCCCCACGGCCTCCAGTTCCGCCGCCGCCCGCCCGTGCGGATCGGAGGCGCCCGCGAGTTCGAGCGGGAGCGCCACGTTCTCCAGCGCGGTCATGGTCGGCACGAGGTGGAAGGCCTGGAACACGATGCCGATGTTGCGGCCGCGGAAGCGCGCGAGCCCATCCTCATCGAGCCCGCCGAGATCCGTGCCGGCGATGGTGACGCGGCCGGTATCGGGCCGCTCCAGCCCGGCCATGACGGTGAGCAGGGTCGATTTCCCCGAACCCGAGGGGCCGACGAGCCCGACCGCCTCGCCGCGCTCGACATCGAGCGAGATGCCGCGCAGGACATGCACCCGCGCGGGGCCGCGGCCGAGGCTCAACTCGATCTGCGACAGGGAGACGGCCTTGTTCGACATCAGGCACCGACCGATCTTGGCGGGGAAGTTGGCGAGCAGCTTGGCAACCACCCGGACATGTCCGAGCGAGAGGATACGGTCTTGCACCACGCGAACGAAGCGGAAGCCGGACCCGGCAGGCTTGTGTCATGCTTGGGCGTCCGGCGCGAGGCGGACGGACCCGATGTGGGGCCGCACCATCCCCGGCGCAGGGCCGCGCTGATGCTCCTCTTCGCCGCAGCCACGCTCGTCGGCGCCGCGGGCCTGCTGCCCGGTTCCGCACGGGCCGAGCCGGCGCCGCTCAAGCTCGTCGCCTTCGGCGATAGCCTCACCGCGGGCTACCGCCTGCCGGCCGATGCCGCCTTCCCTGCCGTGCTGGAGCGGGCGCTGAAGGCCAAGGGGTACCGGGTCGAGATCGGCAATGCCGGGGTGTCGGGCGATACCAGCACCGGCGGGCTCGACCGGCTCGACTGGTCGGTGCCGGACGGCACGCAGGGCGTGATCCTCGAACTCGGCGCCAACGACATGCTGCGCGGCACCGATCCGGCGGTGACCCGCAAGGCGCTCGAGACGATCATCGTGCGGCTGAAGGAGCGGGGTATCCCGGTGCTGCTGGCTGGCATGCTGGCCGCGCCGAACCTCGGGGCGGAGTACCGCGCCCGGTTCGACGCGATCTATCCCGACCTCGCGGGGACGCACGGCCTCGTGCTCTACCCGTTCTTTCTCGACGGCGTGACGGGCCAGCGCGCCAACACAATGGATGACGGGCTGCACCCCACCGCCAAGGGCGTCGAGCGGATCGTCGAGGGCATCCTGCCGAGCGTCGAGTCTTTCCTCGGTCGTCTGGGCCAGAGCCCGGAGAAGAAGGGCTGAGCCGACCATGCCGCGTCTGTTCACCGGCATCGAGATCCCGCCGGACATCGCCGAGCGGCTGTCGTTCTTCCGCGGCGGCCTGCCCGGCGCGCGCTGGATCGAGCCGGGCGACTACCACGTCACCCTGCGTTTCCTCGGCGACATCGACGACGTGATCGCCGCCGATGTCGATGCCGGCTTGGCGGAGGCACGGATGCGTGCGCCCCTCACCGTGACGCTGGACGGGCTGGCGAGCTTCGGCGGCGACCGGCCGCGGGCGCTCTACGCCTCGGTCGTCCCTACCCCGGAACTCATCGACCTGCAGGAGGAGCATGAGCGCATCGCCCGCCGGGCCGGGGCTGCACCGGAGCGGCGCAAGTTCACGCCGCACGTGACCCTGGCCCGACTCAACCGCGAGGCCTCCCCGGAGGCCGTGGCGCGCAGGCTGACGGAAGCGGGGGTGTTTCCCCGCCTGACCTTCATGGCGCGCCGCGCCGCCGTCTTCTCCGCCCGCACCTCGCGCGGCGGCGGGCCCTACCTCGTCGAGGCGGCCTATCCGTTCGAGGATGCGGAATTCGAGCCGAACGAAGGAGAAGACCGGTAGCCTTCGGGCGCGCAATCAGGGTCATCGCTCGAAGCCGTTTTGGCGGCTTCGCGGTGCGAAAAGCGTCGTGCGGAGCGAAAGCCTGAGCCCGCGGAGGCGGGCGCCGGCGACTGAGGCATGCCAACAAACCAGGGAAATCGCTTCGAGCGATTGCCCTGGGCACGCAATCGTTCGCCCTTGCTTTGAGCGTCCGCTTGCGGCATGACGCGAACCGCGCCGCGCGCGCCGTAGGAGTGTAGCTCAACTGGTCAGAGCACCGGTCTCCAAAACCGGGGGTTGGGGGTTCGAGTCCCTCCACTCCTGCCACGGCGCACCCTGACGGCCCGACCCGCGGCACCCCATCCGAACCCATCGACAAGCCGGATCACTTGCGCTAGAGCGGGCGCATTCCGAGATCCTCAGATGCTGTCGGTGTGGGACGCGCTAGTCCCCGCACCGCGATCGGTGGTTCCCGGAGCCCTGTCCGGTTTCAGTTGCGCCATGGCATCGAACGAAGCGACCAAGAAAGCCGACGCGGCGCGCGGACCCAAGCGCGGCACGGCGCCCGTTGCGCCCCAGCGCCCGACCCCGCCCGCGCGCCCCGCGCCGAAGCGGGTGGGCCCGGTGGAGTTCCTGGGCGAGGTGCGCGACGAGGGCCGCAAGGTCACGTGGCCGACCCGCAAGGAGACCACCGTGACCACCATCATGGTGTTCATCATGGTTGTGGTGGCGAGCCTGTTCTTCGTCGCCGTCGATCAGGTGATGCGCTTCGGCGTCGGCCTGATCCTCGGGATCGGCGCTTAAAGATCGTTTCAGGCGCTCCAAGGCGCCGAGGAGTTGAGAGACCCGTGTCGAAGCGCTGGTATATCGTCCACGCCTACTCGAACTTCGAGAACAAGGTTGCCCAGTCCATCAAGGACCAGGCGGCCCAGCGCGGGCTGACCGAGCTGTTCGACGAGGTCATGGTGCCGACCGAGAAGGTCACGGAAGTCCGGCGCGGACGCAAAGTGGACGCCGAGCGGAAATTCTTCCCCGGCTACGTGCTGGTGAAGTGCGACCTGACCGACGAGGTCTACCACCTCATCAAGAACACCCCGAAGGTGACCGGCTTCCTGGGCGCCGACAAGGCCAAGCCCGTGCCGATTCCGGACGCAGAGGCCGAGCGTATCAAGGGCCAGGTGCAGGAGGGCGTGGATCGCCCGAAGCACACGGTCTCCTTCGAGATCGGCGAGACGGTGCGCGTCTCCGACGGCCCCTTCGCCTCCTTCAACGGCACCGTCGAGGAAATCGACGACGCCCGCTCGCGCCTCAAGGTGGCGGTGTCGATCTTCGGCCGCGCCACCCCGGTCGAGCTCGAATACGGGCAGGTCGAGAAGGTCTGATTTTTTTGCGTTTTGCGATCGGTCGGCACTGACTGATCGCTGATTTTCCCGGCCGGCGGCTCTGTCGCGGCCTGGAAACGGCGATGCTTTGTTAAGAGCATCGCCACACCCCCGCGGGAGATCCGCCCGGCTTCGCCTCCGGGATCAACGGATCGCACCGCGACCTGCAACCGCCCGTCCGTCCGTGCCTCGGCAGCCCGGCGACGCGCAATTCTTGGGAGCAGTCCCATGGCGAAGAAGATCACGGGCTACGTGAAGCTTCAAGTCCCGGCCGGCGCCGCCAACCCGTCGCCGCCGATCGGTCCCGCGCTCGGTCAGCGCGGCCTCAACATCATGGAATTCTGCAAGGCCTTCAACGCGAAGACCGCGCAGATGGAGAAGGGCACCCCGATCCCGGTGATCATCACCGCGTATCAGGACCGCTCCTTCACCTTCGAGATGAAGCAGCCCCCGGTCACCTTCTTCCTGAAGAAGGCGGTTGGCCTGAAGATCGGCAAGAAGCCGGCTTCCGGCTCCAAGACCCCGGGCAAGGGCCCGACCGTCGGCAAGATCACCGAAGCTCAGCTTCGCGAGATCGCCGAGAAGAAGATGCCCGACCTGAACTGCGACTCCGTCGATGCGGCGGTCGCGATGATCCGTGGCTCCGCGCGAGCCATGGGCCTCGAAGTCGTCGCGTAAGGGAGGGCGATATGGCACGCGAAGGAAAGCGCATCCGCGCCGCCCGCGAGGGTCTGGAGCCGATGAAGCTCTACGCCATCGACGAGGCGATCAAGCTGGTGAAGTCGAAGGCTTCGGCCAAGTTCGACGAGACCGTCGAGATCTCGATGAATCTCGGCGTCGACCCGCGCCACGCCGACCAGATGGTCCGCGGCGTCTGCAACCTGCCGAACGGCTCCGGCCGGACGGTCCGCGTGGCGGTGTTCGCCCGCGGCGCCAAGGCGGACGACGCCCGCGCAGCGGGTGCCGACATCGTCGGTGCCGAGGATCTCCTCGAGATCGTCCAGGGCGGCAAGATCGAGTTCGATCGCTGCATCGCAACCCCGGACCTGATGCCGCTCGTCGGCCGTCTCGGCAAGGTGCTGGGCCCGCGCGGCCTGATGCCGAACCCGAAGGTCGGCACCGTCACCATGGACGTGAAGGGCGCCGTGGCCGCCGCCAAGGGCGGCGCGGTCGAGTTCCGCGTCGAGAAGGCCGGCATCATCCACGCCGGCGTCGGCAAGGTGTCCTTCGACGAGCAGAAGCTCGTCGAGAACATCAAGGCCTTCGCCGACGCGGTCGCCAAGGCGAAGCCCACGGGCGCCAAGGGCACCTACATCCAGCGCATCGCCGTCACCTCGACGATGGGCCCGGGTGTGAAGGTCGAGCCGTCCACGGTTCTGACCGCGTAAGCGATCGTCCGAACGAACTGACGGTAAGCGCCCGGCCGAAAGGCCGGGCGCTTTTCTTTTTGAGTCTGCGATGATTCGAAGTGCAGCGTGCGCATGCCCTCGCCCCGCTGTGCGGGGAGAGGGAACCCGGCACCGGCTATTCGTCAGCCACGCCCTCCAGGGCCAGCCTCAGGTGCCGCGGCCCCCGCAGCGAGGCGCCCGGCCTGTAGGGCGGCGGGTCTTCGGTCAGGGACACGCCCTTCAGCCGCCGCACGAGGCTGACCAGGGCCACCTCCGCCTCGATCCGGGCGAGCGGCGCGCCGACGCAGTAATGCAGCCCGCCGCCGAAGCCGAGATGGCGGTTGTCGGGGCGGTCGGGGTCGAAGCGGTCGGGGTCGGGAAAGCGCGCCGGATCGCGGTTGGCGGCGGCGAGCAGAAAAATGACCGGCGCGTCCTTTGGGATGGTGATCCCGGCGACCGGGATGTCGGTGAGCGCGAGCCGGGTGCGGTAATGGACCGGCGGCTCGTAGCGCAGCAATTCCTCGATCAGGCGCGGGGCGGTCTCTGGCTCGGCGCGCAGGCGCTCCCAATGCTCGGGGAAGCGCAGCAGCGTCAGCATGCCGTTGGTGATCAGGTTCACCGTGGTCTCGTGGCCTGCCACCAGCAGCAGGACGGCGGTGGCGATCAGGTCGAAATCGTTCATTCCCTCCTTATCGCTGGCGAGGTCGGACAGGATGTCATCCTGCGGGTCCTTGCGCTTCTCCTTGATCAGCCCCTGGAGGTAGTCGGCGATCTCGTTGAAGCAGACCTCGTTCTTGGCCTGGGTCTCCTCGTCGCCGCGCTGGTTGGGCTCCAGAGCCGTCGCGAGCTGCGTCGCCCAGCCGTGGAACTGCGCTTCGTCCTCCGGCGGTACGCCAAGCAACTCGCAGATCACGGTGACGGGGAGCGGGTAGGAGAAGTCATCGACGAGATCGATGCGGGACTTTCCGCGCATCTTGCCGATCAGGTCGTCGGTGATCCCTTTCGTCTTCGCGCGCATGCCGCGCACCCGCTCGGGGGTGAAGCAGCGCATCACCTGGCCCCGCAAACGGTCGTGGTCGGGCGGGTCGCGGAAGATGAAAGGGCGGTGGCGCTTGCGGATCTCGGCCCGCACCGGCCGCACCAGCAGGTCGGTGATGGGGTGCCCGGTCCAGCGGAACTTCTGCGGGTCGGGCAGGTCGTCCGAGCTGATCCGCGGATCGGAGATCAGCCGGGCCAGCTCGGCATGGGTGCTGACGACGTAGGTGCCGTCCTCCTGCCGCGCGACCGGTACCTTCCGCATGTCCGCGTAGAGCGGGTAGGGGTTCGCCCGGTGGGCGGGATCGAGGATCTGCTCGAACAGCGTGCTTCCGCTCACGGGACTATGGCTCCTGTACACGGATGCGGGGCTGATCGACGGCGGTCTCGATCGGCGGGAACGAGGTGCGCTCGCGGATCGCGGCCTTGTAGGCGGGCAACCAGCGCGCGCTGTCGAGGGCGGCGGCGGCGACGGTGCGGCCCGCCTTGCCGAAGGCGGCCACGAGGCGTCGCTCTTTGAGCGAGCCGTGCATCACCGCGAGGGCGTCGGCACCCTCGGTCAGGCCGACGAGCTTGATCGTCAGGCCGAATTGCTGCGACCAGAAATCGGGCAGGTGGTCGTGCCGGCGCATCGCCGAGGCGTCGCCTGCCAGCATGTTGGCGGCGGCGGTCTCGGCTTGCGCCCGGGCGTTGCCCCAATGCTCGACCGCCACCAGCGCGTCGTCGTCGTGCGGGTTCGGCCAGCGTGCTACATCGCCCGCGGCGAACACGCCCTCGGCGACGCGGCCGTCGGCGCGGAGCGCACGGCAGAAGGCGTCGCAGCGCAGGCCCCCCGCGTCGGCCTCGAGCCCGGAGCCGTCGAGCCACTCGACGTTGCGCAGCGTGCCGATGGCCGCCACGAGGCAATCGGTCTCGATCCGCTCGCCGCCCTTCAGGATCACGGCCGCGAGGCGGCCCGCTTGCCCCTCCATCCGCTCGATCTCGGATTCCAGGCGCAGGTCGACGCCCTTCTCGCGCGCCACTTCGCCGATCAGGCCGCCGAGGCGGGAGCCGAGCGCGGCCGCCAGCGGGACGGCATCGCGCACCAGCAGGGTGACGGGAATGTCGAGATCGCGGCAGGTCGAGGCGACCTCGAAGCCGATGAAGCCGCCGCCGACGAGGACGACGCGTTGCGGCTTGGTCCGCAAATGCGCGCCGAGTCGCTCGGCGTCGTCGCGGGTGCGCAGGGTGAAGACACCGGCAAGCGCCGCTTCCTCCGGGTTGGGCCAGGGCCGCGCTCGGGTGCCGGTAGCGATCAGCAGGCGATCGTAGGGCAGGCGGGTGCCGTCCTCGCATTCGACGACGCGCTCGGACAGGTCGAGCCGGGTCGCCGGCCGGCCGAGGAGGAATTCCGCGTTGAGGTGGGGATGGCAGGGCAGGGTGGTGTCGGCGGAGTAGAGCCCGCGCAGCACCTGCTTGGAAAGCGGCGGCCGGTCATAGGGCCGATGCGGCTCGGCGCCGACCAGGGTCAGGCTGCCGGTATAGCCCCGCTCTCGCAGGGCATGGGCGGCGGCATGCCCCGCCAGCGAGGCGCCGACGACGACGATGCGCTCAGGGTGTGTCGTCACCGGGCCTCTCCGGCCGCCGCGTCGGCGGCATCGGAGTGGGCGGTGATCGCCCGCACCGGGCAGGCGTGGATGGCCCGCTCGATCTCGCCCCGTGCGGTCTCGTCCGGAGAGGGGTCGTAGACCAGCGCCTCCCTGCCATGCAGGGCGAAGTGCCCCGGCGCCGCGTAGATGCACTGCGCGTAGGCTTGGCAGCGGTTGAGATCCACGACGACCTTCATGGTGGGCGGCGATCCGGGCTTCCGGGGGGAGGAATGGGCCCGAGGAGACGGACCCGGCTCCGTAGCTAGGGTGCGCAGGGCACCCCACCACGGCGGCGTGACGACACGCCTCGAGGATCTCAAACGCATCGGAGGCGCGAGAAGATCAATTTCGTTTCACGGACCCGCAGGCTCGATGGTCCCCAGCGTGCGCCGCCCGAGTGCCCGCGCCTTGAGCCGCAGGGCCGGCTTCTCGACCGCGTACCAAGAGGCGGCGGCGGCGAGCCCGGCGAGCAGGAGGGCCGGCGTCAGCAGGGCCAGGGCGGAAGCCGCAGGCCAGAGCGCGTGCAGGCTCTGCTGGATCGGCCAGCCATAGAGATAGACCCCGTAGGAGAGGTCGGCCGGCGGGTCGAGAGCCGGGCGGGCGAGCGGCGGCAGGAAGGCGAGCCAGATCGCCGCGTAGCTCTCGCCGAGGAAGAGCAGCGTCCGGGCGGGCGCGTGGCCCTGTAGCAGGAGGCCTGCGGCCAGCACGAGCAGCAGCCATGGCGTGAGGCGGATGGAATCGCGCCACAGGTAGAGGCAGGCCCCGGCGGCGAAGATCAGGGGCAGGCGCAGGGCCGTCTCGGTGCCCTTGGACATCTCGGGCCGGACCACTTCCAGACCGGCCAGCGCCAACGCGAGGGCCGCCGTGAGCGCTGGCACCGCCCAGCGCCGCCGCAGCAACCCGCACAGCCCGAGGGCGAGGACGCCGACATAGCAGATCGTCTCGTATTTCAGGGTCCAGACCGTGCCGAGCGGGCTGCGGAAGGGGTTGGCCTCGAACAGGCCGGGCAGGCTGGCGTTGCTCTTGAAGGACAGGAGCGTGCCGCGCACGAAGCGCCACAGTTCCGGTGAGGCGTAGTACTCGGCGAGCGGCAGCCGGGTGAGGGCGCCACCGAGCAGCAGCGAGACCGCCAGGGTCGCGGCGACGAGGCCCGGCCCGATGCGCAAGGTGCGGGCGATGACGTAGTCGCGCCAGCCGCGCCGGTCGTAGCTCATGGTGACGAGAAAGCCCGAGACGGCGAAGAAGCCGTTCACCGCGTGCTCGCCCAGCGAGAAGCCGGTGGCGCGGGCCAGCGGCTCGTCGAGCGCGTTGCCGGAGACGACGCTGAAGGCGTGGCTGACCACCACCATCAGGGCCAGCGCCAGTCGCAGGCCGGAGAAGGCGTTGTGTGGGCGCGCCAGCGCCTCCGCAACCGTCGGTCCCGAGAGCAGGCTCACGGCGTCAGCCCTTCGCGGGCGAGCGCGCTCTGCCCGCGAAGGGCGGCGAGCGCGCCCGCTGCCGAGCCGCCGTAGCGCTCCAGCCCCGAGCGGCGAAGGGCGAGGGCGGCGAGTGCCGCCTTCGGCGCGTTCGTCGCCAACATGCCGGGGCTCGGATCGGGCAAGCCGTACTTCCGCGAGACGTAGGCCCGTGACCACGCCTGATGCCAGCGCGTGCGAAAAACCCGGCCCGGCGCCGGGGCCGAGGAGCGCCCTCGCCCGTGCAGGGCCACCGCCCCGTGGACGTGGACGAGCGCGCGCGCCGCATCGGCCACCCGGCGGCAGAGGTCGTCGTCCTCGTAGAACAGGAAGATGTTCTCGTCGAAGCCGCCGAGTTCGAGGAAGAAGGCGCGCTCGATCATCAGGCAGGCGCCCGACAGGAACGGGGCGCAGGCATCGCCCTCGGGGAGATCGCGCCGGCCCTTCGGATTGGTGAGGTAGGGCGCCAGCAGCGAGCGCGGCTGATAGAAGAAGCGCCCGTCCGGCTCGTGGATGCGCGGCGCCAGGAGGCCGGCATCGGGCCATGCCTGCGCCGCCGCGAGGAGGGCAGCGGCGGCGCCCGGTTGCAGCACGAGATCGGGGTTGAGGATGAGGACGTGCCGGGCCCCGTCCGCGGCGCGCACGCCGACGTTGTTGGCCCGCCCGTAGCCCTCGTTGCGCGGGTTCGCGATCACCCGCGCGCCGTGGGCTTGCGCCACCGCGACCGAGCCGTCGCGGCTGGCATTGTCGACCACGATCGCCGGGACGGTTTCGCGTGCGAGCGCCGCGAGGCAGGCGGGCAGGGCGTCCGCACTGTCATGGCTGACGACGATGGCGCTCAGCGACATGCGGCCGCCCGCAGATCGGTGAGCATGACCCGCTCTCCGTCATCGCGAGGCAAAGCCGAAGCAATCCCGCGCACTGCCTCCGGAGAGGCCGCGTCCCTGGATCGCTTCGCAGTCACTCGCGATGACGGCGGTGCCAACCGGAGCAAAGCGGTTCCGATCAGCCCTTTTTCTCGGGCAGGTTCAAGCGGATGTGCAGCTCGCGGAGTTGCTTCGGCGTCGCCTCGGCGGGCGCGCCCATCATCAGGTCTTCGGCGCGCTGGTTCATCGGGAACAGCACGACCTCGCGGATGTTCGGCTCCTCGCACAGCAGCATGACGATGCGGTCGACACCCGGCGCGATGCCGCCGTGCGGCGGGGCGCCGAGGCGCAGCGCGTTCAGCATGCCGCCGAACTTCTCCTCCAGCACATCCTTCCCATAGCCCGCGATGGCGAAGGCCTTCTCCATCACGTCGGGGCGGTGGTTCCGGATCGCGCCCGAGGACAGCTCGATGCCGTTGCAGACGATGTCGTACTGGAACGCCTTGATCCCGAGGATCTCTTGGGAGTCTTCCTCGCCGAGGGCGAGGAACGCATCGCGATCATAGTTCGGCATCGAGAACGGGTTGTGAGAGAAGTCGATCCGCTTCTCCTCCTCGTTCCACTCGTACATCGGGAAGTCGACGACCCAGCAGAAGGCGAACTGATCGGTGTCGGAGAGCTTCAGCTCGTCGCCGATGCGGATGCGTGCCTTGCCGGCGAGCGCCGCCGCCTTCGCCTCTGTGCCGGCGGCGAAGAACACGGCGTCACCGGCCTTGGCGCCGGCCTTCTGCGCAATCCGCGCCTGGATGGCGGCGGGGATGAACTTGGCGATCGGCCCCTTGCCGGTGAGCGCCCCGCCCTCCTCCTCGAACACGATGTAGCCGAGGCCCGGCGCGCCTTCCGAGCGGGCCCAGTCGTTGAGCTTGTCGAAGAACGAGCGCGGCTGGCCGGCCGCCCCGGTGGCGGGGATGGCACGCACCACGCCGCCCGACTTGATGACGCCCTTGAACGCCTTGAACTCCACCGCGTCGTCGGCGAACTCGTCGGTGACGTCGGCAATGATCAGCGGGTTGCGCAGGTCCGGCTTGTCGACGCCGTATTTCAGCATCGCGTCGGCATAGGTGATGCGCGGGAACTCCCCCGTCACGCGCTTGCCGCCGGCGAATTCCTCGAACACGCCGCGCAGCACCGGCTCCACCGCCTGGAACACGTCCTCCTGCGTAACGAAGCTCATCTCGATGTCGAGCTGGTAGAACTCGCCCGGCGAGCGGTCGGCGCGGGCATCCTCATCGCGGAAGCAGGGCGCGATCTGGAAGTAGCGGTCGAAGCCCGCGATCATCGTGAGCTGCTTGAACTGCTGCGGGGCCTGCGGCAGCGCGTAGAATTTTCCGGGGTGGACGCGGGACGGCACCAGATAGTCTCGGGCACCCTCGGGGCTTGAGGCCGTGAGGATCGGCGTCTGAAATTCGAAAAAACCGCCCTCGCGCATGCGGCGGCGCAAGGAGTCGACGATCGCGCCGCGCTTCATGATGTTGGCGTGCAGCTTCTCCCGGCGCAGATCGAGGAAGCGGTACTTGAGCCGGGTCTCTTCGGGATATTCCTGGTCGCCGAAGACGGGCAGCGGCAGCTCGCCCGCGGGCCCGAGCACTTCGAGATCGTCGATATAGACCTCGACGCTACCGGTCGGCAGCTCGGCGTTCTCGGTCCCACTGGGCCGTGTGCGCACGCGGCCGTCGATGCGGATCACCCACTCGGAGCGTGCGGTCTCGGCAGCCTTGAAGGCGGGCGAGTCGGAATCGATCACGCACTGCGTCAGGCCGTAATGGTCGCGCAGGTCGATGAAGAGCACGCCGCCATGGTCGCGGATACGGTGGCACCAGCCGGACAGTCGGACGCTCGCGCCGACATCGGACGGGCGGAGCGCCCCGCAGGTATGGGTACGGTAACGGTGCATGGCGGGCTCTTGAGAATGAGCCGGCACCATTCACGGGAGGCGTTTCAAGTCAAGGCGAGGGCCGGCTTACCGTGCCCCTTGCCGTGCCCCTACTCCGCGGCGGCCAGCGTCACCTCGGGCACCGGCACACCGATGTCGCGCAGCAGCTCGGCGTCGGCATCGGCCTCGTTGTTGGCCGTGGTCAGCAGGCGCTCGCCGTAGAAGATCGAGTTGGCGCCGGCCAGGAAGCACAGGATCTGCGCCTCGCGGGTCAGGCTCTTGCGCCCGGCGCTGAGGCGCACGCGGGCTTTCGGCATGACGATGCGGGCGGTGGCGCACATCCGCACGAGATCGAGCGGATCGATCGGCGGCCGGTCCTCCAGCGGCGTGCCCTCGACGGCAACGAGCGCGTTGATCGGCACGCTCTCCGGGTGCGGCGCGTGGTTGGCGAGGACCAGCAGCATCTCGGCCCGGTCGCGCACCCGCTCCCCCATCCCGACGATGCCGCCGCAGCAGACGCCGATGCCGGCCTCGCGCACATGCTCGAGCGTCTGGAGCCGGTCGTCGTAGGTGCGGGTCGAGATGATGTCGCCGTAGAATTCCGGGCCGGTATCGAGGTTGTGGTTGTAGGAGGTGAGGCCGGCCTCGGCGAGGCGCTGCGCCTGACTCTGGGTCAGCATGCCGAGCGTGACGCAGGCTTCCATGCCGAGGCCGCGCACGCCGCGCACCATCTCCAGCACCGCGTCGAAATCCGGCCCGTCCTTGGGCTTGCGCCACGCCGCGCCCATGCAGAAGCGGTGCGCGCCGTTGGCCTTGGCGGCGGCGGCCTCCTTCAGGACGGCCTCGACCGGCATCAGCCGCTCGCGGGGTAGGTTCGCGCCCTTGTGGTGGGCCGATTGCGGGCAATAGGCGCAATCCTCGGGGCAGCCGCCGGTCTTGATCGACAGAAGCGCCGCCCGCTGGATGTCGGCGGGGTCGTTATGCGCCCGATGCACGACGCCCGCCCGATGCACGAGATCGAGCAGCGGCATGTCGTGGATCGCCTGGATCTCGGCCAAGGTCCAATCATGCCGGATGGCGGCAGAGGCCGGGCTAGCGGCCGAGGAAGCGGTGAGGGAGACTACGGTGTCGCTCATGGGCCTCTTTGAGGGCGAAGGCGCGGGAAAAATCAAGCCTGACTACGCGAACGGCACCCCGGCCCGCCGCATCCCCTCGACGAACCGGTCCTTCCCGACTGAGGGCCGGTAGAGCCGCATAGCGCGACTGGCCCGGTAGGACGGTTCCAGCGCCATGAAGCGGGCGGCGGCGGTTTCGGCCTCCGCCTGCCGGCCGAGCCAGGCGAGGCTCGCGGCGCGGACGCGGTGGGTGCTGGTCCAGGTCGGGTCTTCCGCCATCGAGCGGTCGAGCCAAGCCAGCGCCTCCTCGTGCGCGCCGGCCATGCACAGAGCGAGGCCAAGGCCGGAATCGAAGCGGAAGGTGTTGGGGTCGAGCGGGCTCTGCCGCTTGGCCGCGCGAAAATGCGTTGCGGCCCAATCCGCCTCGCCGATGTAGCAGCGCACCCAGCCGCTGCGCTCGTAGGCGGCGGCGCTGTTGGGGTTGAGGGCGAGCGAGCGGTCGAGCAGGGCCAGCGCCGTCTCGTAATCCTGGGCCAGGAAGGCGAGGGTGTGCCCGGCCATCATCAGCACCGCCGGGTCGCCGTCGTCGCGCTCCAGGGCGAGGCGGGCGAGGCGCGCGCCCTCGGCGCAATCGGCCGCCGCATCCGTGCCCCAACCCTGCACCACGAGGTTGGTGTAGCACTGCGCCAGCAGCGCGTAGGGCAGGGGATGCTCCGGCACGAGACGGCGCACGGCCTCGATCGAGGCAATGCGCAGGCGCACGCTCTCGGCGCTCGGCATGGCGTGGTTCGAGTAGGCCGACAGGAACGGCCCGTAGACGCCGGCATCGAGCGGCGGCCCCACCCGCTCCGGCGATGCGTCCTGGGGCAGGTCCGGCGCGACCGTCGCCACCGTGGCGGCGACGATCCGGCTGCGCAGGGCGTGGAGGGCGCCTTCGTCCTCGTCGAGATCCTGAATCCAGAGCGGCGCATCGGCCGCCGTCCGGTGCAGCCGGGCCTGGACCCGCAGGCGCGTGCCCGCCCGCGCCAGCGAGCCGGTGAGGATGTGCGCGACGCCGAGCCGTCCGGCGGCCTCGTCCGGGCGCACGGCGCGGCCCTTGAAGGTGAAGGCGGAGTTGCGCGCGCTCACGAACAGGCCGGGGGTGCAGGCGAGCGCATCGGTAACGTGCTCGGACAGCCCCTCGGCCAGGGCCTGTGTGTCGAAATCGCCATCGGGATCGGCGAAGGGCAGCACGGCGACCGAGGGCCGGTCCGGCAGCGGCAAGGAACGTGTCACCGAGGGTGTCGCCATGGCGCGGGGCTTTTAGATCACGCCCCGCTGGCGCAGGATGGCCTCGAAGCCGGCCGCGTCCTCCAGGAAGCCGAAATGGCCGCCGGGCAGGGTGGCGACGTCGAGCCCGGTCAGGTCGCCGGCATGACGGGCGTAGAGGTCGCGCGAGAACACGTCGGCCTCGCCGAAGACGAGGGTGAGGCGGCTCGTATGGGCCGCCACGATCCCGCGCTGGTCGTCGTCGCCGAGGCTCGCCGAGACGCCGTGATAGACCGCCGGCACTAGGGCGAGGTCGAGATCCGGCAGGTCGGTCTCGCGCCCGCAATAGGCCGGCAGCAGGATCGTCATGACGGCGCGGCCGGCCTCGGCGTCGGTCCGCGCCATGAGCGGTGCGGCCCGGCCCATCGCCTCGGGCGAGAGCCGGGCGAACAGGGCGGCCATCGCTTCTTCGCGCCCGGCACGGGTCGGTGGGGCAGGGTGGAGCAACACGACGCGGGCGATGCGCCCGGCCGGCAGGCGATCGAGAAGGGCGAGGGCGAGCCACGCCCCCCAGGAATGCGCGACGAGGCTGACCGCGCCCTCCCCCGCGCGCCCTGAGACGAAGGCAAGGGCCGCGTCGCGCACGCTGTCCGCGGTGACGGGGCCGGGAGCACCGGATTCACCGCATCCGGGCTGCTCGAAGAAGGACCAATCCGCGGCAAAGCCCGTGCGGCGCAACGGATCCGCGGCGTAGGCGACCGGCAGGCCAGGGCCGCCGCCGAGGAAGACGACTGGACCGGGCCGGTTCTGCAGGGCGGCGGTCATCGTCGTCAGTTCGTCGGTTCGCCGGCGGCGACCTTGGCGGTCCAGTCGTCGAAGGCCACGACCCGCTGGCGCTGCTCGCCGAGGCCGTCGATGCGCAGCACCATCTCGTCGTCGCTCCGGAGGTAGCGCGGCGGCTTCATGCCGAGGCCGACCCCCGGCGGGGTGCCGGTGGTGATGACGTCGCCGGGCTCCAGCATCATGAAGTGCGAGACGTAGGCCACGATCTGAGCGACGTCGAAGATCATCGTCGCCGTCGAGCCCGTCTGCATCCGCTGCCCGTTGAGGTCGAGGCTCATCGCGAGGTTCTTCAGATCCGGGATCTCGTCGAGGGTGACGAGCCAGGGGCCGAGCGGGCCGAAGGTCGGGCAGCCTTTGCCCTTGGTCCAGGTGCCGCCGCGCTCCATCTGGAATTCGCGCTCGGACAGGTCGTTGCAGATGCACACGCCCGCCACGTAGCGCAGCGCCTCGTTGGCGTGGACATAAGAAGCGCGGGCGCCGATCACTACGGCCAGCTCCACCTCCCAGTCGGTCTTGGCCGAGGCTTTCGGCAGGATCACCGTGTCGTTTGGGCCGACGATGCAGGAGGGCGCCTTGTTGAACACGATGGGCTCGGCCGGGATCGCGGCCCCGGTCTCGGCGGCGTGGTCGGCGTAGTTCAGGCCGATCGCCACGAAGTTGCGGGTGCCGCCGACGCAAGGGCCGAGGCGGGTATCGGGCGGCAGCAGCGGCAGGCTGTCGGGGTCGATCCGCGCGAGCCGGTCGAGCGATTCCCGCGAGAGGCCCGGTCCGGCGAGATCGCGCAGGGTTCCCGACAGGTCGCGCAAGCCGCCCTTCGCGTCCACGAGGCCCGGCTTTTCGTCACCGCTCGCTCCGTGCCGGATCAACTTCATCGTCGGCGTCTCCGTCCTGATCGAGGCTCGCCCAAGGGGGCGAGAGCATGGCCGCGACCGATCCAGGGTGCAAGCGGCACCGGGCGACCGCATCCAACGCACGGGCACAGGGATGACCCCGGTTCCGTGACATAAATTCCTCAATTGATATATAATTCAGTTTTCGGTTTTCTCCCCCCTGGACCGAACGTGCACGATCCTCTTCCATCACGGATGGGACTTGGGTCGCTAAACTTGGGTCGATAAGAAGACACTTCGGAGAAAACGAATGACTGGGGGGACGATCCGCGCGCTCGGGCTCGCGGGGGCAGTCGCGGCCGCTTCGGTGGTGGGCGCGACAGGGGCGCAGGCCGGTGCCTTCGGGCTGCGCGAGCAGAGTGCACAGGGGTTGGGCGTCGTCTTTGCGGGCGCGGCCTCGGGCGGGGCAGGCGTCTCGTCGATCTTCTGGAACCCGGCGACGGTGACGATGCGGCCGGGTTTCGCCAGCGAGCAGAGCCTGACCTTCGTCAACCTCTCGGGTGAAATCACGCCGACGGTGGGCACCGCGCCGGGCCTGCTGCCCTTCGGCTCCTCCGGCGAGATCGGCCAGGGGGCGGTGTTGCCCTCGGGCGCGACCTCTTACCAGCTCACCGACCGGCTCTGGGTCGGCATCCAGACCGGCGCGCCCTACGGCCTCGTCACCAAGCCGCGCCAGGATTGGGCCGGCTCCCCCTATGCCCGCTCCTCGCGGATCTTCTCCCTGGCCTTCAACCCGGTGGTCGGCTTCAAGGTCAACGACTGGCTGTCCGTCGCCGCCGGCCCGAGCATCGAGTATTTCCGCCTGACCCTGCGCCAGGCGGTGCCGGTGCCCGGCGTCTTCCCGGGCCTCTACCCGTCGGGCTTCCTCAAGGGCGAGTCCTGGGGCGTGGGCTTCACCGCCGGTGTCCTCGTCACCCCCGCCGCTGGCACGGCGATCGGCGTCGGCTACCGCTCCTCGGTCCACCACGACATCGAGGGCTCGATCGGCTTCCCCGATCCGCGCCAGGCGATCGCCCTGGGGCAGGTGCGGGCCAACCTCAACACGCCCGAGAAGGTCAGCGTCGGCCTGACCCAGGCGATCAACCCGGTCACCCGGATCCAGCTCGGCTTCGAGTGGGACAACTGGTCGAGGCTCGGCGACGTCGGCATCGTCTCGCGGGCCCTCGGGGTGACGGTCAACCACCTGCCGCTCAACTTCAAGGACTCGTTCTTCTACTCGATCGGTGCCGAGTACGACTGGTCGCCGAACCTGACCCTTCGGGCCGGCTTCGGCTACGACAACGTGCCGATCGATTTCTCGAACCGCTCGGCACGCCTGCCCGACAGCGACCGCTACGTCGTCTCGATCGGCGGCAGCTATCGCTGGAGCGAGAAGGTGCTGCTGACGGCCAGCTACGCCCACGCCTTCTTCGACCGTGGGCTTCTGCAGGCCGGGCCGGGCCGCGACTACAATGTCGGCAACATCCCGCTCGCGGCCACTACCGACGTCAGCGCCGACGTCGTCTCGGTCGGGTTCCGCTACCACTGGGACACCCCCGCCGCCGTCGCCCCGGCCCCGCTGGTGCGCAAGTTCTGATCGGCTGATCGGACGCGACACGCCCCGCGCCAGTCCGGCGCGGGGCGTGTCGATTCTACGAGGCGAGCCGGACCGGCTCGGCGGTCATCGCATCACCTGCCAACTCGGCATCGAGTTGTCCGGCGAGCGCAAAGAAGCGCTGCCGCACCTGCGCCGCGTGCGGGTTCGCGCGCTCGATGGCATGAAACACGTCCGGGGCATCGTCCCGCACCATGCCGACCGCCTGCATCAGCAGATCGAAGCTGCGCGTCGTCATCCGCGTCGGCAGCGGCTCCATCGCCACCAGCACCTTGGCGATCAGGTGGGTCAGCCCCTGGACCGAGGCCATCGCCCGGTCATGCGCCTCCGGCGTCGTCAGGATCACGTCGAGCCCGAGCCCGCGCCGCAGGAAGGCCGCCGCCCTGAACGCGCCCCGTCCGCGGATCGGGCAGACCGCGATCTTCAGGCCCCGGATGCCGTCACCCGCGCTCTGCGGCCCGAACAGCGGATGGGTGGCGAGGATCTCGACATCGGCCGGCAATCCCGCCGCCAGGATCGCGGCGGGCCCCGTCTTCACCGAGCCGACATCGACCACCAGCGTGCCCGGCCGCAGATGCGGGGCCAGCGCCCGCACCGCCTCGCCAAGGCGCGCCACGGGCGTGGCGAGGATCACCACGGGGCAGGACGCCACATGCCGCAGGTCGGCGGCGACCGCCTCCGACCCCACCTGTGCCGCGACCGTCTCGGCCGGCAGGTAGGGATCGTGGATCGTCAGGCTGGCATGCGGCGCGAGATGGCGGGCGATCAGGCGGCCGAAGGCACCGAAGCCGACGAGGCCGACCGACGGGCGGGGAGCGGGAGGATGCAGGGCAGACACGGTGTGACCTCGGAAAGTGGGCGAGGCCGGCGGTCCGTTGCGGGATGTTTCCTGATCCTCAGCCGCCGACGACGCAGCGGCTGAAGACATGACGAGTCCGGTGCCGCTTAAGGGAGCGGCGCGCGATACGACTCGGAGAGGAAGAAGCCCGTCATGATGGCGCGGCTCTACGGCAGGCGCAGGTCCGCCGTCAAGCAGCGCATTTGGACGGTTGCGTTATGATGCCATAAAGAAAATATTCTGATGCGAACATGGAGGCAATTTCATCATATAATCTAGGTTATTATGTGAATTTTCGATACAAATACGATAAAATTGAGCGGAATGCTGGCAACATCACCTTAAGGAGCGAGGCCTAAGCCGGCCTTTGGTCGTTGGGCTCACCGTTCCTCATGTTCAAAATCGTCGCCTGTGTCGTCGGCCAGCACGATTTCGGCCTCGTCGCCGTTTCGGCTGGGATCTGTCTGCTCGGCTGCTTCTCCACCGTGACTCTGATGGCCGAGGCCGCAAGGGCCGAGCGCCGGTCGGTCGCCCCCTGGCTGATCGCGGCGGCTTCCGTGTTCGGCTGCAGTGTGTGGTCGTTGCACTTCGTGGCGATGCTGGCCTTTCAGCCGGGTGCGCAGGCGGCCTACGGCCTCCTTCCCACCGCGGCCTCGATCGGGATCGCGGTGGCCGGAGCGCTGATCGCCCTCATGATCTGGTGCCGGGCGGACCACGACCCGCTCAAGGTGGCGGCGGCCGGCCTCGTGCTGGCGGCGGCGATCTCGGGCATGCACTATGCCGGTGTGAGCGCGATGGCGGCCAGCAGCCTGCTCGCCTTCGAGGAGGTCTATATCCATGCCTCGCTCGGGCTCTGCGCGACCCTGGGGGTGATCGCCCTTGCCCGGGCCGGGGATCTGACCGGACTCGGCCGCCGCATCGAGGTCACCCTGTGGCTGGGGTTCGCGATCTGCGGCCTGCACTTCACCGGCATGACGGCGCTGACCGTCGCCCCCGCCGCCCCGTTGGCGGAGGGCGGTGCCGTCCTCGGCTCGACGCAGCTCGGCCTCGCGGTGGGGCTCGTGAGTCTCGCCGTCCTCGCCGCCGGGCTCACGGCGCTGCTGATGCAGCGGCATCTCATGCGCTGCCGGACGGACGAGCTCAGCCGCATGCGCCTGCTCGCAAACCTCGCCCACGAGGTGCTGTTCATCCACCGCGAGGGCCGGGTGGTCGAGATCAATCAGGCGGGCCTGCGCCTGTTCGGGACCACGGCCTCCGAGATCATCGGCCGGCCGCTGCTCGACCTGTTCGCGGAGGCCAGCGCTCCGGCTCTGCTGCGGCGCAGCCGTTGCCGCCCGGAGGAACTGCTCCCCGAGGAGTTCGAAGTCCGCGCCGCCGCCGGCCTCGCCGTGCCGGTGGAACTCTCCTGCCGTGCCATCGAGTATCTCGGCCGGCCCGCCACGGCGGTGGCCCTGCGCGACCTCAGCCGGCGCCGCCGCGACGAGGCACGCATCCGCCACCTCGCCCTGCACGATGCCCTGACCGACCTGCCCAACCGCACCCTGCTGGAGGAGCGCCTGGGGCTCGCCCTGGAGAATGCGGCCGAGAACGGGACGAGCGTGGCCCTGGCCTATCTCGACCTCGACCGCTTCAAGCCCGTCAACGACGTGCACGGCCACGCCGCGGGCGACGCCCTGCTGGTCCAGGCCGCCAAGCGCATGCTGGCCGAGCTGCGCCCGACCGACACCCTCGCCCGGATCGGCGGCGACGAGTTCGTCATCGTGCTGGCCCACACCCGCACCCTCGCACAGATCGCCGAGACCGCGGAGCGACTGGTCGCAGCCCTCGGCCGCCCGTTCCAGATCGAGGGCCGGATCGAGGGCCTGCGCGTCGAGATCGGCGCCTCGGTCGGCATCGCTCTCTATCCCAGCGACGGCAGCACCGCCGAGAGCCTGAGGCGCGCCGCCGACACCGCCTTGTACCGGGTCAAGGACGAGGGCCGCGGCGCTGTGCGGTTCTTCGAGGCCGCGATGGACGAGCAGCTTCAGGCGCGCCGCCGGATCGAGCACGAGCTGAGCGGCGCGATCCCGCGGGGCGAGCTGCGGCTCGACTACCAGCCGATCGTCAACGGCCGCACCGGCGAGATCGAGACCTTCGAGGCGCTGATCCGCTGGCACCATCCCGAGCGCGGATGCGTGCTCCCCGCCGACTTCATCCCGCTCGCCGAGCAGACCGATCAGATCGCGCGGATCGGCACCTGGGTGCTCGACACCGCCTGTGCCGCGGCCGCCGGATGGCCGCAGCCCTGGCGGGTCTCACTCAACGTCTCGCCCAAGCAGTTCCGCCAGCCGGGCTTCGCGGCGGGCGTGGCGGCGGTGCTCGGCCGCCACGGGCTTCCGCCGGGGCGGCTGGTCCTGGAGATCACCGAGAGCGTGTTCATCCACGATCCGGCGATGGCGGTGGAGGTGCTCACCGCCCTGCGCACCCTCGGCGTGCGCCTCGCGCTGGACGATTTCGGCACGGGCTATTCGTCCTTGAGCGACCTGCAGCGGTTCCGGTTCGACACGATCAAGGTCGATCGGTCCTTCGTGCGCCGCCTCGGGCAGCACGCGGACGCCCTGACGATCGTGCGCGCGATCACCCATCTCGGGCACAATCTCGGCCTCAAGGTCACGGTCGATGGCGTGGAGACGCAAGAGCAGCTCGCGGTTCTGCGCGAACTCGGCTGCGACCAGATGCAAGGTGACCTGTTCGCCCGGCCCGCTCCGATGACCAACCTGTCGGAGACCGGTCCCTCGGATCGGGCGCGGCTGCGGGTCTTGTTCTCGGACGAGGCCGCCCGGGCCTGCGCGTGAAGATGGGCGGACGCGACGGTCCGCCCATCCTCGATTGGCTTTGCCTCAGGAGGCGATGACGAGGCCCCCTGTCGGGAAGGCCGCGGAAGCGCTCAGGCCGCTTCCCGCTCCGGCGCTAGGCGGCGGCGGGCGTTCTCCCACCAGCTCCGCTCGCGCTGCGCCTCGGCTTCCGCCGCCTTGGCGGCATAGAAGGAGGCGTTGTGCTCGCCGCGCAGCGCCTCGCGCGTGAAGCGGATCAGGTGGTGGGCGACGAAGCCCATGTTGAACACCGCCTCGATCTGCCCGCGCTTCAGCGCGTGGCCCGCCGCCCGCCAGAACGGCCGGCGGTAATCCGAGAACAACCCCACCCGCGTGATGATGTTGAAGCCCAGGATCAGGCCACGGCGCAGGTTGGTCTTGGTGAGCTTGCCCTTGGTCGGCGTGACGATGCGGTTGCCGTAGGTCACGTCGCACTGGTGCTTGAACCGCTCGAACAGGTGCTCGGGGGTGTAGGCGTGGGCGATGGCCCGGCGCCAGGAATTCACCACCGTGTCGTGCGGGCGCTTGAACAGCACGTTCGATTCGAGGCTGGCGTCATGCAGGAGCCGGCCCTCGCGCTCCAGCCGGTCCCAGAGCGGCGTCTTGGGCAGGGCCTGGAGCAGGTTGATCGTCAGCACCGGGATCGCGGACTTGTCGATGAAGTCGATCAGGTTCTGCTCGGACTTGTCGGAGTCCGAGTCGAGGCCGAGGATGATGCCGGAGGTCACCTCCAGCCCGTACGAGTTCAGCGTCTCGATCGCCTCGTACATGGGCACGGCGGCGTTGTGGGTCTTGTCGATGCCCTTGAGCGCGTCGGCCTCCGGCGTCTCGATGCCGACGAACACCGTCATGAAGTTGGCCTGCCGCATCAGCTCGAGGATCTCGGGCTGCTTGGCCATGTTCAGCGTCGCCTCGCAGGCGAACTGGAGCGGGTAGTTGTTCTTCTTCTGCCACGCCACGAGATGCGGCAGCATCTCGCGGGTCGCCTTGCGGTTGGCGATGAAGTTGTCGTCGACGAAGTAGACCACCGCCGGGTGGCCGGGCTGGCTGATGATCGCGTCGAGTTCGGCGCACATCTGCTCCGGGCTCTTCAGCCGCGGCTGGCGGCCGTAGAGCTGCGGGATGTCGCAAAACTCGCAGCGATACGGGCAGCCCGACGAGAACTGGAGCGAGCCTATCAGGTAGCGCTTGAGCGGCGCGGACTCGTAGGCCGGGGCCGGGAAGTCGGACAGCGCCAGCCGGTCCTTGGTGTCGAGCACGACCTGGGCCGCCGGACGCGACAGGTCACGGTCGAGGATCTCGATCAGTCGGTCGGTGGCGTCGCCGATCTCGCCGACATGGAGATAGTCGAAGTCCGGGTACTTTTCCGGCGCGCCCGACACCGAGGGACCGCCGAGCACCGCGACCTTGCCGGCCGCGTGCGCCCGCCGACGGATGTCGTGGATCTGGCCTTCCTGGATGTGCATGCCCGACACGAACACCGCGTCGGCCCAGGCAAAATCCTGAGCCGAGGCCGGCCGGATGTTCTCATCGATGAAACGGCATTCCCAGGATTCGGGCATGTAGGCCGCGATCACCAGGAGGCCCTGGGGCGGCATGAACGCCTTCACCCCGCCCATCAGCGGATAGGCGTGGGAGAATGTCCCGAAGGACGGCGTGTAGGCGGGGAAGACGCACAGGATGCGCCGACGGGAGGAGATGGGAAGAGAACAACGCATGGTCCCTATCTAGCACAGCCCGCCGCGTTGGCGTCCCCTCTTTGGCGCGACACGATGCTTGTCGGCACGTCTCTTCGCCTTTCAAAATAAAGTCCCCCCGCATGACGGGCGCGCCTCCGCCGGACGAGCCCGGCAACCCGGCGACGAGATCCCTCCGATGCGGCTTCGAGGACACATCCGGGCATCGAAGCGGCATCGGAGGAGGCGGCATGCGGCGAGTGCATGCGGAGGGCCGCCCAATCCGGTGACATCTGCGCCCGCCGAAGCAGGCCCGTGACGATTCCGTCTTCCGCAGCCGTGATCATGGGGGGCTCGCGCAACCTGTTCGAGCAAACGGCGCCTGAAAACGCTGGCCAATCCAAATAGCGCAATGATACAATAAATCACAATATGACGTCACTTTTATGACGGAATAAGCTTGAAAATAACAGGATTAAGCGGCGGGGTAGGACGTAATATAAATAATGAGCGTCGTATATCCTCAAGTTTTGCCGAGAATTACTTTTAATCCTTCCAGTCCGGTGCTATCGGCCAAGCATGGCTGTGGGACGCGCCGCCGGGATCGCTAAGCGATTGAGCCGACTAACGACTTCACCGGTCTCCACGCCCTCCTGGGTGTGCACGGCGAGGACGGTCGGTTCGGCTGACCGGGATGCGTGCCGCGCTTGACGATTTGCAACCGAAGGCTGGGCGCATTCCGGCACAACACGGCGACCGTCATCACGCCGGCCCGGAATGCGGCAAAGGGGTTCGAGAGATGAAACGACGTCTTCTGACCGCACTGCTCTTATCGAGCGCCCTGGTGCTGCCAGTCGCGCAGGCCCAGGCCCAGACCGTCGCCGAGCTGCAGCGCCAGATCAACGAGCTCAAGGCGATGATCAAGGCGCAGGCCGAGGCGCAGGGCAGGGGGGGGCGGCGCGTCGGTCCCGTCGTCGCCACGCGGCCGGCGAATGCCCGCACCACCGATGCCGGCACCTTCCCGGCGGCCGGCCGCCCGATCGAGTCCGCGGTGGCGCAGCCGGCCGTGCCCGGCCCGGTCCCGCACCGCTTCGCCCTCGACGAGCCGGAGACATGGTACGACGCGCTGGTGCCGCCCTCGCCCGAGCTGCTCGCGGATGATCCCCGCTATGCGGGCCGGCCCAAGACTTGGTTCGAGCGCCTGTCGCTGCGCGGCTACACGCAGTTGCGCGGCAACGAGTTCCTCTCGGGCGACGACACCGCGCCGGCCGGCATCTCGCGCCTGCGCTCGGTCCACGACAGCGGCATCACCGACCGCAACAACTTCACCTTCCGCCGGGTGCGCCTGATCCTGCAGGGCGACATCCACGAGCGGGTGTTCCTCTACATCCAGCCGGACTTCGCGGTGAACGTCGGGAACCAGGCAGGCACCGAGTCGCGCCAGCACTTCACGCAGCTCCGCGACGCCTATGCCGACGTGTTCCTCGATGACGAGCGCCGCACCCGCCTGCGCTTCGGCCAGCAGAAGGTGCCCTTCGGCTGGGAAAACCTGCAATCCTCGCAGAACCGTCTCACGCTGGACCGTTCCGACGGCATCAACAGCGCCATCCCCGGCGAGCGCGACATCGGCATCACCTACTACTACACGCCCTGGCACGTGCAGCGCATCTGGGACCGTCTGGCCAAGGGCGGCCAGAAGCTGTTCGGCAATTACGGCGCTTTCGGCGTCGGCATCTACAACGGCCAGACCATCAACCGGGTCGAGGCCAACAACGACCTGATGACGGTGGTGATGGCGACCTGGCCGTTCGAGCTCGACGGGCTCGGCGAGGCGTTCAAGGGGCAGGTACTGGAAGTCGGCGGCTCGGCCTACCGCAACCGCTTCCGGCCCGAGACGACCTTCGGCACCACCACCACCCTGGGCAACTCCTTCGACGACGAGCGCGTCGGCCTGCACGCGATCCTGTACCCGCAGCCCTTCGGCCTCCAGGGCGAGTGGAACTGGGGCCGTGGCCCCGAATGGGATCCCATCGCCCGGGCCGTGCAGACCAAGGCGCTCCAGGGCGGCTATGTCCAGGCGATGTACAAGGTGGACCATTCGCCGGTCGGCCCGTTCATGCCCTACATCCGCTGGCAGACCTACGACGGCGGCTGGAAGGTCGGGACGAACGCGCCGCGCCTCGACACCGACGAGCTGGAACTTGGCGTCGAGTTCCAGCCGATCAAGTCGGTGGAGCTCACCCTGGCCTACGCCAACATGAAGCGCCGCGAGGCCAGCAGCAGCCGCGTCGGCCGGGCCGAGGGCGACCTGTTCCGCGGACAGCTCCAGATCAACTACTGATCCCGGAGTGGGGCTCGAGCGATCCGTCCCAGGCGGTCCGGGGCTCAGGCCTCGGACCGCTTCGACAGCAGCGAGGCGCGGCTTGCGCCCTTCCCGCCCTCGGTGTCCGGGTTGCGCAACTCGCGCATCCCGGGCAGGTGGCCGTCCACGAGGAACACGAACACCACCAGAGCCAACAACACCTTCGAGGCCATCGCCCGACAGATCCCCTGCTTTTGTGCGCTGCGGTGTAAGGCCGCCGCGTCGTGGTCGGGGATGCGCTGGCGCACACGGGATCCGTGCCGCGGCGGACGGGGCCGGGACAGAGTCAAGGATCGGTTAAGGCGAGGGCGTGCCCCGGTCGGGGACAAGGCCCGCCCCCGCTCGCTCGGGCCTTCGTCTGCATCCTTGCCTGCGACGGAAAAGTCGCATTGCGGGACTTGGCAGGCGGCTTGCACGCCGCTATAGACCGCGCTCCACGATTTCAACCATTGAAAGGGATCGGCCTATCGGTCGGTTTCCATTCGAGATGCCGTTCGGGCAACCGGACGGTGATGGCCGGAATGGTCTTGGAGCTTCCGCTCCGAGCGCCGTTTCCGGCTATGTCCTGTCCGAGACTGCAGGCGCCGGGCGACCGGCTTAATCGGCGACAGCCTGCACAGACGGGGAAGACCGAATTTCTCTACGTCTTCCATCGGGGCCGACAGGCACCGGCGGAGACCTCGGTTTGAACCAATCTCACCCGCGAGGGGCCGCTTGAGGCGCTTCAAAGGGACAGGGCCGTGAGACGTCGTCCGCGACGGGTCCGGCTTCTACGCCGAGATCCGTTCCGGGCGGCAAGTGCAACCGGCGGGCCTGTCTCAGGTTCCGCCAACCGGAGAGAGCACAGTGGACCGGACAGCTAAAGCTGATCTCGTCTCGACGCTCAACGGCGTGTTCAACGCGAACGCCGTCGTCGTCGTGGCCCACTACAAAGGCCTCACGGTCGCCGACATGCAGAAGCTGCGCTCGCAGATGAAGCAGGCCGGCGCCACCGTGAAGGTCGCCAAGAACCGGCTCGCCAGCATCGCTCTCGATGGCACGGACGTCGCCTCCATCAAGCCCCTCCTGAAGGGCCCGACCCTGCTCGCTTATTCGAGCGATCCGGTTGCGGCCGCCAAGGTTGCGGTGGACTTCGCCAAGACGAACGACAAGCTCGTGATTCTCGGCGGCGCGATGGGAACGACTGCCCTGAACCCGGACGGCGTGAAGGCGCTCGCCTCGCTCCCGTCCCTCGACGAACTGCGCGCCAAGCTCGTGGGCCTCATCCAGGCTCCCGCGACCAAGGTCGCCCAGGTCGTCAACGCGCCGGCGGCCAAGCTCGCCCGCGTGTTCGGGGCCTATGCCAAGAAGGACGAGGCGGCCTGAGCCGTTTCTCCCCCATAAACCGACCCGTTCAAACCGATACACCAAAGGAACACGCACATGGCTGATCTCGCCAAGATCGTCGAGGACCTCTCCTCGCTGACCGTTCTCGAGGCCGCCGAGCTCGCCAAGCTCCTCGAAGAGAAGTGGGGCGTCTCGGCTGCCGCCGCCGTCGCCGTCGCCGCTGGCCCGGCCGCCGGTGCTGGCGCTGCCGCCGTCGAAGAGCAGACCGAGTTCACGGTCGTGCTCGCCTCCGCCGGCGACAAGAAGATCGAGGTCATCAAGGAGGTCCGCGCGATCACCGGCCTCGGCCTCAAGGAAGCCAAGGACCTCGTCGAGGGCGCGCCCAAGCCCGTCAAGGAAGGCGCGACCAAGGACGAGGCCGAGAAGCTCAAGGCCCAGCTCGAGAAGGCCGGCGCCAAGGTCGAGCTCAAGTAATCCGTCGATGGGCCGGTACCGGCCCATCGCATCCGGCGCACGCTCCTTAGGAGCTGCGCCGGCCAAACGCCCGCGGGCTCCGGCTCGCGGGCTAACGCTGCTTCGGGCGGCCGTCGTTCCTGAGGGCAGGAGTGGGCGGCGAACGAAGACGAATTCGGTTCGGGTGGGCTGATCGTCCGGCGGGACGGCCCTTCGGGCCCGGTGATGGGAGGCGGTCCGCCTTCCCCGGGCACCCTACGCTGAGGTGGTGGAGCGAGGTCTCATGGCCAATACGCTGGTCGGTCGCAAGCGCATTCGCAAGTTCTTCGGTAAGATCCGGGAAGTCGCCGAGATGCCGAACCTCATCGAGGTTCAAAAGGCGTCCTACGACCAGTTCCTGATGGTGGACGAGCCCGAGGGCGGGCGGACCGACGAGGGCCTGCAGAGCGTCTTCAAGTCGGTCTTCCCGATCTCCGACTTCGCCTCGACGGCGCTGCTCGAGTTCGTGCGTTACACCTTCGAGCAGCCGAAATACGACGTCGATGAGTGCCGCCAGCGCGGCATTACCTTCGCGGCCCCGCTCAAGGTGACGCTGCGCCTCATCGTGTTCGATGTGGACCCCGATACCGGCGCCAAGTCCGTCAAGGACATCAAGGAGCAGGATGTCTACATGGGCGACATGCCGCTCATGACGGATAACGGCACCTTCATCGTCAACGGGACCGAGCGCGTCATCGTCTCGCAGATGCACCGCTCGCCGGGCGTGTTCTTCGACCACGACAAGGGCAAGACGCACTCTTCCGGCAAACTGCTGTTCGCCGCCCGCATCATTCCGTATCGCGGCTCCTGGCTCGACGTCGAGTTCGACGCCAAGGACATCGTGCACGTGCGGATCGACCGCAAGCGCAAGCTGCCGGTCACCTCGCTGCTGTTCGCGCTCGGCCTCGACGGCGAAGAGATCCTTTCCACCTTCTACAACCGCGTCGCCTACCAGCGTGACGGGGCGGATTGGCGCGTGCCGTTCGACGCCGAGCGTCTCAAGGGCTTCAAGGCCTCGGTCGATCTCGTCGACGCCGATTCCGGCGAGGTCGTGCTGGAGGCGGGCAAGAAGCTCAACGCCCGCAACGCGCGTCTGATCGGCGAGAAGGGCACCAAGTTCCTGCGCGCCGCGGACGAGGATCTGATCGGTCAGTATATCGCCGAAGACCTCGTCAACATGAAGACCGGCGAGATCTGGGCCGAAGCCGGCGACGAGATCTCGGAGAAGATGCTCAAGGCGCTCGACGACGTCGGCGTCACCGAGATCCCCGTGCTCGACATCGACCACGTCAATGTCGGTCCCTACATCCGCAACACGCTGGCCGTGGACAAGAACTCGGCCCGCGAGGGTGCGCTGTTCGACATCTACCGGGTCATGCGTCCCGGCGAGCCGCCGACGCTCGACACCGCCGAGGCGATGTTCCACTCGCTGTTCTTCGATTCGGAGCGCTACGACCTCTCGGCGGTCGGCCGCGTGAAGATGAACATGCGCCTCGACCTCGACGCCGCCGACACCGTGCGGACGCTGCGCCGTGAGGACATGCTCGCGGTCGTCAAGGCGCTCGTGGATCTCCGCGACGGCAAGGGCGAGATCGACGACATCGACCACCTCGGCAACCGCCGTGTCCGCTCGGTCGGCGAGTTGATGGAGAACCAGTACCGTCTGGGCCTCCTGCGGATGGAGCGCGCCATCAAGGAGCGCATGTCCTCGGTCGATATCGACACGGTGATGCCGCAAGATCTCATCAACGCGAAGCCTGCCGCGGCCGCGGTGCGCGAGTTCTTCGGCTCGTCGCAGCTCTCGCAGTTCATGGACCAGACAAACCCGCTCTCGGAAGTGACGCACAAGCGCCGCCTCTCGGCGCTTGGCCCGGGCGGTCTGACCCGCGAGCGCGCCGGCTTCGAGGTGCGCGACGTGCACCCGACCCATTACGGCCGCATCTGCCCGATCGAGACGCCGGAAGGCCCGAACATCGGCCTCATCAACTCGCTCGCGACCTTCGCCCGCGTGAACAAGTACGGCTTCATCGAGACGCCGTTCCGCCGGGTGAAGGACGGCGTGGTGACCGACGAGGTCGCCTACCTGTCGGCCATGGAAGAGGCGAAGTACTATGTCGCCCAGGCCAATGCCGGCATGGACGAGGGCCGCAAGCTGACGGACGACCTCGTGGTCTGCCGCCGCGCGGGTGAGGTCATCGTGGTCGCCCCCGACCGCGTGGATCTCATGGACGTGTCCCCCAAGCAGCTCGTCTCGGTCGCCGCGGCGCTGATCCCGTTCCTCGAGAACGACGACGCCAACCGCGCCCTGATGGGCTCGAACATGCAGCGCCAGGCGGTGCCGCTGGTTCGCGCCGACGCGCCCTTCGTCGGCACCGGCATGGAGGCCGTGGTCGCCCGCGATTCCGGCGCCGCCATCGCCGCGCGCCGCTCCGGCATCGTCGATCAGGTGGACGCCACCCGTATCGTCATCCGCGCCTCGGAGGAGACCGACCCGACCAAGCCCGGCGTCGACATCTACCGCCTGCAGAAGTTCCAGCGCTCCAACCAGTCGACCTGCATCACGCAGAAGCCGCTGGTGCGCGTCGGCGAGCCGGTGAAGAAGGGCGAGATCATCGCCGACGGTCCCTCGACCGAGTTCGGCGAACTCGCGCTCGGCCGCAACGTGCTCGTCGCGTTCATGCCGTGGAACGGCTACAACTTCGAGGACTCGATCCTGCTCTCCGAGCGGATCGTGAAGGATGACGTGTTCACCTCGATCCACATCGAGGAATTCGAGGTGATGGCCCGCGACACCAAGCTGGGTCCGGAGGAAATCACCCGCGACATCCCGAACGTCTCGGAAGAGGCGCTCAAGAACCTCGACGAGGCCGGCATCGTCTATATCGGCGCCGAGGTGCATGCCGGCGACATCCTCGTCGGCAAGATCACGCCGAAGGGCGAGAGCCCGATGACGCCGGAGGAAAAGCTCCTGCGCGCCATCTTCGGCGAGAAGGCGTCCGACGTGCGCGACACCTCGCTCCGGGTTCCCCCGGGCGTGACCGGCACGATCGTCGAGGTGCGGGTGTTCAACCGCCACGGCGTCGACAAGGACGAGCGCGCGCAAGCCATCGAGCGCGAGGAGATCGAGCGTCTCGCCAAGGACCGCGACGACGAGCAGACCATCCTCGACCGCAACACCTATGCGCGTCTCGCCGAGGTGCTGATCGGTCAGTCGCCGATCGCCGGCCCGAAGGGCTTCCGCAAGGACACCACGCTGACCCGCGAGAGCATCAGCGAGTATCCCCGCTCGCAATGGTGGCAGTTCGCCGTCGTCGACGACCGTCTGATGACGGAAGTCGAGGCGATGCAGAAGCAGTACGACGAGTCGAAGAAGCGCCTCGAGCAGCGCTTCCTCGACAAGGTCGAGAAGCTGCAGCGCGGCGACGAGCTTCCGCCCGGCGTCATGAAGATGGTCAAGGTCTTCGTGGCGGTGAAGCGCAAGATCCAGCCCGGCGACAAGATGGCCGGCCGCCACGGCAACAAGGGTGTCGTGTCGCGCATCGTGCCGATCGAGGACATGCCGTTCCTCGAAGACGGCACGCATGCCGACATCGTGCTCAACCCGCTCGGCGTGCCCTCGCGCATGAACGTCGGCCAGATCCTGGAAACCCATCTGGGCTGGGCGGCTGCGGGCTTGGGTCGCAAGGTCTCCAAGGCGGTCGATGCCTATCTGAAGACGCAGGACATCGCGCCGCTGCGGACCGAGATGGAAGCGATCTACTCCCCGTCCGAACTCGAAGGGCTGTCCGACGAGGCTCTGGCGGAGGCCGGCAACAATGTCCGCCGCGGCGTGCCGATGGCGACACCGGTGTTCAACGGCGCCAAGGAAGCCGACATCGAGACGATGCTGGAGATGGCCGGGCTCGACCGCTCGGCGCAGTCGACCCTCTACGACGGTCGCACCGGCGAGCCCTTCGACCGTAAGGTCACCATGGGCTACATCTACATGCTGAAGCTGCACCACCTCGTGGACGACAAGATCCACGCGCGCTCGATCGGCCCGTACTCGCTCGTCACCCAGCAGCCGCTGGGCGGCAAGGCGCAGTTCGGCGGCCAGCGCTTCGGTGAGATGGAGGTCTGGGCGCTGGAGGCCTACGGCGCGGCCTACACGCTGCAGGAGATGCTCACGGTGAAGTCGGACGACGTGGCCGGCCGCACCAAGGTCTACGAGGCGATCGTCCGCGGCGACGACACGTTCGAGGCCGGCATCCCCGAATCCTTCAACGTGCTCGTCAAGGAGATGCGCTCGCTCGGCCTCAACGTCGAGCTCACCTCCTCCAAGCAGCAGCAGGCGGCCAACGACCAGATCGAGCCGCCGGCCGACGCCGCCGAGTAACGACCGCCATCACCTCCCGCGGCGGTGCCTTTCCCGAGGCATCGCCGCGGTCGAGCAGGAAGGGGCAGGGCCTTCCGACGCATGACGACGGCCAGCGGCGCTCCGGACGAGCGCGGCGCCATGAGGATCAAGCCGTGACTGCCCAGGCGCGGGGCAGCCGGCGAGCAAGGAGCGGATCATGAACCAAGAGGTCATGAACCTTTTCAATCAGCAGGCCCAGCCGCAGAGCTTCGACCAGATCAAGATCTCGATCTCGTCGCCCGAGAAAATTCTGTCTTGGTCCTACGGCGAGATCAAGAAGCCCGAGACGATCAACTATCGTACCTTCAAGCCCGAGCGTGACGGCCTGTTCTGCGCGCGCATCTTCGGGCCGATCAAGGATTACGAGTGCTTGTGCGGCAAGTACAAGCGCATGAAGTACAAGGGCGTCATCTGCGAGAAGTGCGGCGTCGAGGTCACCCTCGCGCGCGTCCGCCGCGACCGCATGGGCCATATCGAGCTGGCCGCTCCCGTCGCCCACATCTGGTTCCTGAAGTCGCTTCCGAGCCGCATCGGCCTGCTGCTCGACATGGCGCTCAAGGACCTTGAGCGGATCCTGTACTTCGAGTCCTACGTCGTCATCGAGCCGGGCCTCACCCCCCTCAAGGAGCGTCAGCTCCTCTCGGAGGAAGAGTACCTGCGCGCGCAGGAGGAGTACGGCGAGGATTCGTTCACGGCGATGATCGGCGCCGAGGCGATCCGGCGTATCCTGATGGAGCTCGACCTCGAAGGCATCGCGACGTCGCTCAAGGAGGAGATCGCGACGACGACCTCCGAGCTGAAGCCCAAGAAGCTGATGAAGCGCCTCAAGATCATCGAGGCGTTCCAGCTGTCCGGCAACAAGCCCGAGTGGATGATCCTGACGGTCGTGCCCGTCATCCCGCCGGACCTGCGCCCGCTGGTCCCGCTGGACGGCGGCCGCTTCGCCACGTCCGACCTCAACGACCTCTATCGCCGCGTCATCAACCGCAACAACCGCCTCAAGCGGCTGATCGAGCTGCGCGCGCCGGACATCATCATCCGCAACGAGAAGCGCATGCTTCAGGAAGCGGTCGATGCGCTGTTCGACAACGGCCGCCGCGGCCGCGTCATCACGGGTGCCAACAAGCGTCCGCTGAAGTCGCTCGCCGACATGCTGAAGGGCAAGCAGGGCCGCTTCCGCCAGAACCTGCTCGGCAAGCGCGTCGATTACTCGGGCCGTTCGGTCATCGTGGTCGGCCCCGAGCTGAAGCTGCACCAGTGCGGCCTGCCGAAGAAGATGGCGCTGGAACTGTTCAAGCCCTTCATCTACGCGCGATTGGACGCGAAGGGCTTTTCCGCGACCGTCAAACAAGCAAAAAAACTCGTCGAGAAGGAGAAGCCCGAGGTCTGGGATATCCTTGATGAGGTCATCCGCGAGCATCCCGTCATGCTCAACCGCGCGCCGACGCTGCACCGCCTCGGCATCCAGGCGTTCGAGCCGAAGCTGATCGAGGGTAAGGCGATCCAGCTTCACCCGCTGGTCTGCGCCGCGTTCAACGCCGACTTCGACGGCGACCAGATGGCCGTGCACGTCCCCCTGAGCCTCGAGGCTCAGTTGGAAGCGCGCGTCCTGATGATGTCGACCAACAACATCCTGCACCCGGCCAACGGTCAGCCGATCATCGTGCCGAGCCAGGACATCGTCCTCGGCCTCTACTACCTCTCAATCGTCGCCGACGGCTCGGTCGGCGAGCACAAGCCCGACGACAAGAACAACCCGATGCAGGGCGTGTTCGGCGATATCGGTCAGCTCGAGCACGCGCTCGCGGCCAAGTCCGTGTCGCTGCACTCGAAGATCAAGTGGCGCTGGCGCGGCCTCGGCCCCGATGGCGAGCCCGTGTCCCGCATCTACGACACCACGCCGGGCCGCGTGATCCTGTCCGGCGTGCTGCCGATGCACCCGAAGGTGCCTTTCGACGTCGTCAACAAGCTGATGACGAAGAAGGAGATCTCGGCGATGATCGACACCGTCTACCGCCACTGCGGTCAGAAGGAGTCGGTGATCTTCTGCGACCGCATCATGGCGCTCGGCTTCAGCCACGCGTTCAAGGCCGGCATCTCGTTCGGCAAGGACGACATGGTCGTGCCGGAGAACAAGTGGTCGATCGTCGACGACACCCGCACGCTCGTGAAGGATTACGAGCAGCAGTACAACGACGGCCTGATCACCCAGGGCGAGAAGTACAACAAGGTCGTCGATGCTTGGGCCAAGTGCTCGGACAAGCTCGCCGCCGAGATGATGGGCCGGATCTCCGCCGTCCAGAAGGACGAGAACGGGGCCGACAAACAGGTCAACTCGATCTACATGATGAGCCACTCGGGCGCCCGTGGTTCGCCCGCGCAGATGAAGCAGCTCGCGGCGATGCGCGGCCTCATGGCCAAGCCGTCGGGCGAGATCATCGAGACGCCGATCATCTCGAACTTCAAGGAAGGCCTCGACGTTCTCGAGTACTTCAACTCCACCCACGGCGCCCGTAAGGGTCTCGCGGACACGGCGTTGAAGACCGCGAACTCGGGCTACCTGACGCGTCGTCTCGTCGACGTGGCGCAGGACGCGGTCATCCGCGAGGTCGATTGCGGCACCACCAACGGCATCAAGATGCGCGCCATCATCGATGCCGGCCAAGTCGTCGCCCCGCTCTCCATCCGTATCCTGGGCCGCGCCACGGCCGAGGATCTGGTGGCGCAGGACGGCACCGTCATCGTCAAGACGAACGAGACGATCGAGGAGCGTCACCTGCCGGCGATCAACGCCGCCGGCATCCAGGAGGTGAAGATCCGCTCGGTGCTGGTCTGCCAGACCAAGAGCGGCGTCTGCGCCACCTGCTACGGGCGCGATCTGGCCCGCGGCACGCCCGTCAACATGGGCGAGGCCGTCGGCGTCATCGCGGCGCAGTCGATCGGCGAGCCGGGCACCCAGCTCACCATGCGTACCTTCCACATCGGCGGCGCGGCGCAGATCGCGGATTCGTCCTTCGTCGAGTCGAGCTTCGAGGGCACGATCCGCATCCGCAACCGGTCGCTGGCCAAGAACTCCGACGGCGACCTCATCGCCACCGGCCGTTCGGTCGCGGTGGTGATCGTCGGGCCGGACGGCGCCGAGCGGGCGGTGCACCGCCTGCAATACGGTGCCCGTGTGCGCGTCGACGAAGGCGACACGATCAAGCGCGGCCAGCGGATCGCCGAGTGGGATCCCTACACCCGTCCGATCGTCGCCGAGGTGGACGGCATCGTCGGCTACGAGGATCTCTATGATGGCCAGTCCATCACCGAGACCACCGACGAGTCGACCGGCATCGCCAAGCGCGTCGTCATCGATTGGCGCGGATCGTCCCGCACCTCCGACCTGAAGCCGGCCATGCTCGTGCTGGATCATGACGGCAAGCCGGTGAAGCTGGCCCGTGGTTCGGACGCCCGCTACTACCTGCCGGTCGATGCCATCATCGGTCTCGATCCGGGTGCGAAGGTGCGCGCCGGCGACGTGCTCGCCCGTGTCTCCACGGACTCGGCCAAGACCCGCGACATCACCGGCGGTCTGCCGCGGGTGGCGGAGCTGTTCGAGGCGCGTCGTCCGAAGGATGCGGCGATCATCGCCGAGAAGTCCGGCTCGATCGCCTTCGGCCGCGACTACAAGAACAAGCGTCGCCTGACGCTGACGCCGCACGACGGCTCCGATGCCGTCGAGTACCTGATCCCGAAGGGCAAGCACATCCACTTGCAGGACGGGGACGTGGTCGAACTCGGCGACTACATCGTCGACGGCAACCCGGCGCCGCACGACATTCTGGCGATCAAGGGCGTGGAGGAGCTTGCTGCCTACCTCGTCAACGAGATCCAGGAGGTCTACCGGCTCCAGGGCGTGTCGATCAACGACAAGCACATCGAGGTCATCGTCCGGCAGATGCTGCAGAAGGTGGAAATCACCGATGGCGGCGACTCCGACATCCTCACGGGCGATCAGATCGACCGCACCGAACTGGCCGATTTCAACGAGAAGCTCCTCGCCGAGGGCAAGAAGCCGATCCAGGGCGTGCCCGTCCTGCTCGGCATCACCAAGGCGTCGCTGCAGACGAAGTCGTTCATCTCGGCGGCCTCGTTCCAGGAGACCACCCGCGTCCTCACGGAGGCGGCCGTCAACGGCAAGGTCGATACCCTGGACGGCCTGAAGGAGAACGTCATCGTCGGCTCGCTCATCCCGGCCGGCACCGGCTCGCTCGCGGCGGATATCCGCTCCATCGCGCGCCGCCGCGACAACCTGATCCTTCAGCAGCGCTCCGCCGAGAACGCGGCCAACGCCGCCGAACTCAGCGAGCTGCCCCCGGCCGCGGCCGAGTAAGGCCCTCTCGAAACCGCCCCGTCCGGCTTCACGGACGGGGCGGATGAATCATGAAAAAGCCCCGGCTCTCGCGAGCCGGGGCTTTTTTGCGTCTTGGGAGGCGTTCGGTAAGAAACTCAGCGGCCGGTGCGCACCCGCGTCCAACTCCGTGTGACGAAGCGCTGGGTCGAGTCGTTCCAGGCGGTGTTGACCGAGAGCCGCTGCATCGTCGTCTCGTCCGGGTAGATGCCCGGATTGTTGAGAAGCTCCGGCTTCACGAGCTTGCGCGCGGCGAGGTTGCCGTTGGCGAAGGAGACGAAGTTGGTGTTGGCCGCCGCCACTTCGGGGCGCATCATGTAGTCGATGAAGGCGTGCGCCTCTGCCGGGTGGGCGGCATCCTTCGGGATCGCGAAGGCGTCGAACCACATCAGCGCGCCTTCCTTCGGGATGAAGTAGGCGATCTCGATGCCGTTCTTCGATTCCTCGGCGCGCTTCTTGGCCTGCATCACGTCACCGGAATAGCCGACCGCGAGGCAGACGTCGCCGTTGGCAAGCCCGTTGACGTACTCCGAGGAGTGGAACTTCCGCACCGCGCCGCGGACCTTGTAGAGCGCGTCGGTCACGGTGGTGATGTCGTCCCAGCGCTTCGAATCCGACTTGAAGCCGTAGAAGGGCAGGATCGAGGGAATCAGGTCCTCGGGGGAATCGAGGAGCATGACGCCGCAATCCTTCAGCTTCGCCATCGAGCCGGGATTGAGCACGAGGCTCCAGCTGTTGAGCGGGGCGTTGGTGCCGAGCCGCTCGCGCACGGCCGATACGTTCACGCCGATGCCGGTGGTGCCCCACATGTAATCGACGGCGAACGCGTTGCCCGGATCATAGGCCTGAAGCCGGGTGCTGATCTCGGGCCAAGCGTGTTTGAGGTTCGGGATCTTCGCCTTGTCGAGCGGCAGGAACACGCCCGCCTTGATCAGGCGCTGAAGGAAGGGGCCGGAGGGGACGACGATGTCGTAGCCGGACTTGCCGGCCAGGAGCTTCGTTTCCAAGATCTCGTTGTTGTCGTAGGTGTCGTAGACGACCTTGATCCCCGTCTCCTTGGTGAAGTCGTCGAGCACCTTCGGGTCGATGTAGTCCGACCAGTTATAGATGTTGACGACCCGCTCCTCGGCCCGCACCCCGCCGGTCGCGCAGAGGAGGAGGGGGAGGGCGGCGAGCCCTCCCAGCAGGAGCCGCCGGATCACGATTTGCCCCGGACGGCGGTGACGACGATCTCGACGAGGTATTCCGGCCCGGCGAGCCGCGCCTCGACGGTGGCGCGGGCGGGCGGATTTCCCTTGTCGACCCAGGCGTCCCAGGCGGCGTTCATCTCGGCAAAGCCCCCCATATCGGCGAGATAGACGGTCGCCGTGAGGATGCGGGCCTTGTCGCTGCCCGCCGCCATCAGCAGCCGGTCGATCTGTTCGAGGATCTGCTGCGTCTGCGCGGTGACGCCGGTGCCGACCACGTCGGCGGCGACCTGACCCGCCAGGAATACGAGGTCGCCATGGGCGACCGCCTGGGACATGCGCGGGCCGGTCTCGTAGCGTTCGATGGTCATCGTAGGGTCGCCGGTCTCGATTCGTGAAGGAAACGACCCCTTCTGCCGCTCGGAGCGGCTCCCCGTAAAGGGGTTCGAGCGGCACCCCGGAATGCCGGAGGAATGGCCGATCGCGCAGGCCCGGATTTTTTGGGCGGTCCTGCATTTCCCAAGGCAACCGGCGTCGTCGCTCGCGCGTTTGTCATGCGAATACGGCCAAGTCTTCCGGCCGGAACTTCAGATCGACGACGACTTTCGGGGTTGGGACCACATGGAAATTCTCTGGACCATCATTATCGGCTTCGTGGCCGGCGTCATCGCCAAGTTCATCATGCCCGGTGACAAGGAGCCGTCCGGCTTCATCCTGACGACGATCCTCGGCATCGTCGGCGCCTTCGTCGCGACCTTCATTGGTCAGGCGGTCGGTTGGTACGGCCCCAACGAGGGCGCGCGGTTCATCGGCTCGATCGTCGGCGCCTGCGTCGTCCTGGGGATCTACGGCTTCATCGCCGGCCGGACCAGCAGCCGCTCGCTCTGACGAGCCGACACGCACACCACGACCGGAAAAGGGGCGCCCTGCGAGGGGCGCCCCTTTTCTCTTTGGGCTCGCTGTCCGGACTTGGCACCCCGGCGATCGTTCGGGATCACCGAGGGGCAGGTTCCTTTTCGAGAACGATCAGGCGGTGAGGTCGCGGCCGCCGCCCGCCACTGCCTTGACGGCGCAATGACCGGTGGCGCCGCGCACGGCGAGGCCGACGCCCACCACCAGCGCGGCGAGGCTCAGGAACTTGTTCGGCCGGGGCTGGGCCGCCGCGGCGGCGATACCGAGCCCCAGCGCGACGGAGACGGCGCGCTCGGTCATGCTCAGGTTCGGCTCGCCGGAGAAAATGTCCTCGATCATCTCGTTCACGGAAATGGCTCCTTGTCGCCGCCCCTTGCGGCTTCGCGGGGCGAACGCGGGGCGGGCGGGGCCGTTCCGCCCGGCCAGGACTCACGGCGCTTTCTGCGCATCGGCGAGAAGCCCGTCGTCGATGTCGCGCGCGCGGACTGCCGCCTCGCGCGCGAGGTGGCGCCCGGCATAGGCCTCGAAGGCGGGGCGCTTCGGGATCGTGCCGAACTGCATGCCCCAGCCGAGATGCGAGGCGACGTAGAGGTCGGCGGCGCTGAACCGGTCGCCCGCGACAAACTCCACCCCGGAGACGGCGCCTTCGAGCGTGTCGAGGGCCGTCTCCAGGCTGCCGTAGCCGACCATGCCCTGCATGCGCGGGTCGTCGGGGACGCTCACCTTGAGCACCCCGTTCGTCACCGCTGCCTCGAGTGGCCCGGCGCAGAAGAACAGCCAGCGGTAATAGGAGCCGCGGTCGCGGTGGCTCGGCTCGGGGGCGAGCCCGGCCTGCGGGAAGGCGTCGGCGAGATAGGCGAGGATCGCAGGGCACTCGGTCACCACCGTTTCGCCATGACGGAGGGCGGGGACCTTTCCCATCGGATTGATCGCCCGGTAGGTCGGCGCCTTCATCGAGGTGCCGTAGCCGAGGATCTCGGTGCGGTAGGGGGCGCCGACCTCTTCCAGCATCCAGCGGACGATCCGGCCGCGGGACATCGGGTTCGTGTAGAAGACGAGATCGTCGGACATGGCTTGGCTCCGGGGCGAGGTGCCCGCGCGGCGGGCCTCGCCCCGGTGTTAGGGGAGGGCGCGCGGGCGAGGAAGCCTCGGGCGCCCTCCGCTGCTCAGAACCGCGCGATGAGCTGGAAGCGCACGGTCCGGGGCGCGCCGGGCAGGATGTTGTTGTTGTTGTGCGCGGAGATGACGTAGCGCCGGTCGAACAGGTTCTCGATGTTGACCTGAGCGCGCATGCTCTCGCTGAACTCGTAGAACACGCCGGCATCGAAGCGCGAGAAGCTCGGCAGGCGCACCGAGTTGTCCGACGATGCGAAGCTGGCGTCCTGATAGAGGTAGCCCACGCCAACGGAGAATCGGTCGCCGATATCGAATTTGTTCCACAGGCTGAAGGTGTTGAGCGGAACGCCGCCGACGAGGTTGCCGGCCCGGATCACGTCGCCGTCGTCATCGAGGTCGGCGACGATGCGCGGCTCGGTATAGGCGTAGCCGCCGGAGATCTGCCACCAATCGGTCGCGTAGCCGGCGATGCCGATCTCGGCGCCCCGCGTGTTCGTCTTGCCCGGGCCGGCTGAGAAGCCCGCTTCGGTGGATGAGGGGATCGGCTGGTTGTCACGATCGAGGTTGAACAGCGCGGCGGTGAGGATCAAGGCCGGCGTGATCTCGTATTTCATGCCGATTTCCGCGTTCTCGAACCGCTCGGGTGCGGACAAAGCGGTCGTCGGGTCCAGCACGCGGAACTGATCGCCCGCGCTCGGCAGGAAGGACACCGAATAGCTGCTGTAGAAGGCGAGGTTCGGCAGCGGCTTCACCACGACGCCGACCCGTGGCGAGACGAGATTGTCGATGCGGCTGTCCGGTTGGGCAGGCAGCCCGGTCGCGGCGTCGGGACGCCGGTCGCGCGATTGAAAATCGAAGCGGTCGAAGCGTGCTCCGACGATGAACTGCAGATGCTCGTCGATCTCGATCTGGTCCTGGGCGAAGGCGGAGAACACGCCCAGCCGATAGGTGTTGTTTCGGCCCGAGGCGAGATTCCGGAGGGTTGCACCCTCGGTGGTGGTCGGCGCGAAGGGATTGACGACGAGGTTGCGGGTGCCGGTCGAGTTCCAGATGAAGTCGCGCCGGAAGTCGATCCCCTCCTGAAAGCCGAGTTCCAGGCCGGCCACCACGGTGTGGGCGAGGGGGCCGGTGTTGAACTTGTAGGTGAAGTCGGTCTGGTTGAAGTAATTCGTGCGGTCGGTCTGGCTGCCGTAGCCGCGCATCACGAACGAGGTCTCGTCGGCACTGACCGGACTGTTGGGGTAGGCGTTCTGATGGTACTTCGCGTAGTCGGCGATCCGCGTCTGGCTGCGCATCACGACGCCGCTCTCGAAGACGTGGTCGAGCTGTGCGTTGCCGATATGAGCATCGACGAAACCGTTCGAGATGAAGGGCGCGCCGAACAGCGTGCTGGTGTTCTCGCGATAGCGCCAGGGGCGCCCGAACTGCGAGGGGATGCCGCGGTCGGCGATGCGGTTGTCGGAAAAGTACTCGTAGGAAAGGCGCAGCGTCGTCTGCGGCCCGAGCAGGAAGGTCATCGTCGGGTTCACGCCGTAGCGGCGCACGTCGATGAAGTCGCGGTAGGTGCCGGTGTCCTCGAACACGCCGTTGAGGCGGAAGAAGGCGGTGTCGGAGACGCGGTCGCCGACATCGAGCGCCATGCGCTTGTTCCAGAACTGGCCGCCCTGCACCAGCACCTCGCGGATCGGCACGCCGTCGGCTTCCTTGAGCACGCGGTTGACCACGCCGCCGCCGCCGCCGCGGCCGAAGATCATCGCGTTGGGGCCCTTCAGCACCTCGATGCGCTGGGTGTTGTAGAGGTCGCGGAAGTAGCGGGCGTCGTCGCGGATGCCGTTCACGAAGAAGTCGGCCGTCGTGCGCTGGCCGCGGATCAGGATCTCGTCGCGGTGGCCCTCGCCCTGGGCGATGGCGACGCCGGGGACGTAGCGCAGCGCCTCACCGATGCTCTGCACGTTCTGGTCGCGGATCTGCGCTTCCGTCACCACCGAGATCGCCTGCGGCGTGTCGATCAAGGGCGTGTCGGTCTTGGTCGAGGAGCGTAGGCGCTTGGCGAGATAGCCGACCTGCGAGCCTGAGCTGTCGACGACGAGGCCGCGCCCGGCCCCGGAACCGGCGACGCTGATCGTATCGAGGGTGACGCCGCCGATCGAGGGGGATGCGGCAAGCGGATGGACCGCCTGAGCGGTCGGCAGGCCGGTGTTGATATCCGTGACTTGCGCCCGCGCCGGATGGATTAAAGCCGCAGCGATGCTTGTACAGGCGACGGAGCCAAGCAGCATCGGCCGCAGCACAGCACGGCCCTTGCGAGCGTTTCTCATAAACTTCCCCCTTATTTTATTAGAATAGACGGGGAAGTCTTGGCCATAATCCGGCTCAGCTTGGCAAAGTTCGAATTATTCCATATTTACTGATTTCATATGGAAAATAAGCAATCGGCACTGTCCTTTTGCGCAAGGCGGCCAAGCTGTGCCGGAGACGTTTTTTTGCGCGGCCGGATCTCGTTCGAGGGGCCCGCGCCATAAGCAAAGAGCGCGGCCCCCGGAGGGACCGCGCTCTTCAAGCGTCCGATATGGCGTGTGGGACGGGGTTACTCGCCCGACGATTCCCGGCGGCGCTCGCCGCGGTCGCGGCGGGGGCCGCGATCGCCACGGTCGCCACGATCACCGCGGTCGCTGCGCTCCTCGCGCTCCGGCTCGCCGCGCTCCGCACGCTCGGCCTTGAGCTTCTCGGTGAGATCCTCGCCGGTCTCCTGATCGACGACCTTCATCGAGAGGCGGATCTTGCCGCGCTCGTCGGCGCCGAGGAACTTCACCTTGACCTTCTGGCCCTCCTTCACGACGTCGCCAACCTTGGCGACGCGCTGGGCGGCGAGCTCAGAGATGTGGACGAGGCCGTCCTTTGCACCGAAGAAGTTCACGAAGGCGCCGAACTCCATGATCTTGACGATCGTGCCGTCGTAGATCGTGCCGGCCTCGGGCTCGGCGACGATGGAGCGGATCCAGTTATAGGCCGCCTTGATCGCCTTGCCGTCGGAGGAGGCGATCTTGACGATGCCGGTGTCCTCGATGTTGATCTTGGCGCCGGTCTTCTCGACGATCTCGCGGATGATCTTGCCGCCGGTGCCGATCACGTCGCGGATCTTGTCGGTGGGGATCTGCATCGTCTCGATGCGCGGCGCGTACTCGCCGAGTTCGGGACGGGCCGCGGTCAGGGCCTTGGACATCTCGCCCAGGATGTGGGCGCGGCCGTCCTTGGCCTGGGCGAGGGCGATCTTCATGATCTCCTCGGTGATGCCGGCGATCTTGATGTCCATCTGGAGGGAGGTGATGCCCTCCTCCGAGCCGGCCACCTTGAAGTCCATGTCGCCGAGGTGATCCTCGTCGCCGAGGATGTCGGAGAGCACCGCGAAGCGCTCACCTTCGAGGATCAGACCCATGGCGATGCCGGCGACCGGACGGCGCAGGGGCACGCCCGCATCCATCAGCGACAGCGAGCCGCCGCAGACGGAGGCCATCGAGGAGGAGCCGTTCGACTCGGTGATCTCGGAGACCACGCGGATCGTGTACGGGAACTCGTGGGCCGGCGGCAGGACGGGCCGGATCGCGCGCCACGCGAGTTTGCCGTGGCCGATCTCGCGGCGGCCCGGGGAGCCCATGCGGCCGGTCTCGCCAACGGAATAGGGAGGGAAGTTGTAGTGGAGCAGGAAGCGCTCCTTGTAGGTCCCCTCCAGCGCGTCGATGAACTGCTCGTCCTCGCCGGTGCCGAGGGTCGCTACGACCAGCGCCTGGGTCTCGCCGCGGGTGAACAGCGACGAGCCGTGGGCGCGGGGCAGCACGCCGACCTCGGAGACGATCGAGCGGACCGTCTTCACGTCACGGCCGTCGATGCGCGAGCCGGTGTCGAGGATGTTCCAGCGGACCACCTTCGACTGGGCCTCCTTGAAGGCGGCCTTGACCTTCTCGGGCGCGAACTTCTGCTCGCCCTCGGCCGGGCAGAGCGCGGCGACCACCTTCGCCTTCACGGCGTCGACGGCGGCGTAGCGCTCCTGCTTGACCGTCTTCTTGTAGGCCTCGCGCAGCTCGGTCTCGGCGACCGAGAGGACGGCGGCCTCGACGTCAGCGTTCTCCGGCGCGGTGAAATCGCGCGGCTCCTTGGCGGCCTTCTCGGCCAGACGGATGATCGCCTCGATCACCGGCTGGAAGTGCTTGTGGCCGAACATCACGGCCCCGAGCATCACGTCCTCGGAGAGCTCCTTGGCCTCGGACTCGACCATCAGCACGGCGTCCTGGGTGCCGGCGACGACGAGGTCGAGGGTCGATTCGGCGACTTCCGTCACCAGCGGGTTCAGCTTGTAGCCGCCGTTGAGGTAGCCGACGCGGGCCGCGCCGATCGGGCCCATGAACGGCACGCCCGACAGGGTGAGGGCGGCGGAGGCCGCGACCATCGCGACGATGTCGGGATCGTTCTCGAGATCGTGGGAGAGGACGGTGACGACGACCTGGGTGTCGTTGCGCCAGCCCTCGACGAAGAGCGGGCGGATCGGGCGGTCGATCAGGCGGGAGACCAGCGTCTCCTTCTCGGAGGGACGGCCTTCGCGCTTGAAGTAGCCGCCGGGGATGCGGCCGGCGGCGTAGGCGCGCTCCTGGTAGTTCACGGTGAGCGGCAGGAAGTCGATGCCGGCCTTGGGCTCCTTGCCCGCGACCACGGTGGCGAGCACGGTGGTCTCGCCGTAGGTGGCGACCACGGAGCCGTCCGCCTGACGGGCGGTCTTGCCGGTCTCGAGGACGAGCTTGCGGTCGCCCCAGATCAGCTCTTCACGTTGTACGTCGAACATATGTCTCTCGCCTTCAAACATGCGGTGGGCTGAGCCCGGCGCCGCCAGAGGCAAGACGGCGAGACGCTTCGTCTTAAGGAAGCGTCTCGCGATCCTGCCCTGGCGCCCTGCGCCTTCAAGCCGCCCGGATCGGACCGGCCGGGCCCCATGCCCGAGCGGTCCTTCTTGGTCTGCCGCGCTCTCTGACGCCGAACAGGCGTCCACTTCGTGCGAAGCGCGGCTTGTGAAAACGCGGCCCCGTGGGGGACCGCGCGAAGGTTCGGCAGGCCTTAGCGGCGGATGCCGAGGCGCTCGATGAGGGTGCGGTAGCGCGCCTCTTCCTTGCGCTTCAGGTAGTCGAGCAGCGAGCGGCGCTGCGAGACCAGCTTCAGGAGGCCGCGGCGGGAGTGGTTGTCCTTGCCGTGGGTCTTGAAGTGGGCGGTCAGGTTGGTGATCCGCTCGGTGAGGATGGCGATCTGGACCTCCGGCGAGCCGGTGTCCTTGTTGCCCTTGGCGTAGTCCTTGATGAGCGCGGTCTTGCGCTCTGCCGTGATCGACATCGCAGGCCTTTCAGATGGAGGTTTGGTCGGAGGCGCCGCCCATGGGAGGGAAGGGCACCTTTGAAAAACTCGCGGTCGGGCCGGTGCCGGGATGTCGTCCAGCACGGTCAGCCGCAAGCGGCACAAGCCCCGCCCGGTAACCGGGTCGAGGCGGCGCGGACCATACACGAAATCGCGGGATGTGCCAGTGGCGTGTGCGGCAAGTGCCCAGATGTATGACGTCAGAGACTCAGGGTTAGCGCCCAGTTGGCCTGAACTTCGCGTCGGGCCGCTGAAGGCAAAAATCGGTCATTTCCGATGGCGCGCAAATAGCTCGCGCTGTGCTTGATTGATCGAGTGATCATCCCAATCCACTTCTCGCTTCGAAGAGGGGATGAGGCGGTGCTCATTGTCATAGAAGAGCGTGCCATGCAGTCCTATGATTTCGCTCTTCAAAATTGGTCGATTCCAAAGTGGCTCTAAGATTTGCGCTGCTTTCTCCTGGCCGAGCCGCTCGATAAGATCTTCCGCTAATTCCATATCTCGCCCGTCGGGAAAAATCTCTACGAATTCCTCGGCAGTGGCTTGGAAAATGCTGAATGTGGCGTTGCTTGCGCGGTCAATAATTTGGATGTTCTTCATCTTCTACTGTCCGATCAATAGGGGTATCCGTTGGGGTGCAAGCACTTAATTCGGTTTCTAGGACGAGGCTCACGCAAAAGGCGTGGATTTCGCGTCACCATATTCGAACCTGCCCAACTGTGCGAAAAATCCATGTCTCGTTCCGCCCTCGGCGCCCGAAAGCCCATCGCCGCCCTCGTCGCCGAGGAGGCCTATCCGCGTGGGCCGACCCTGGCAAAAAATCTCTCCGCCTTCAGCCTCGTCTGCATCGGCGTCGGCGCGACGGTGGGGGCGGGGATCTTCGTGCTCACCGGCACGGCGGCGGCCAACTTCGCCGGGCCGGGGCTGATGCTCTCCTTCGTGCTCGGCGCGGTCGCGAGCGGGCTGGTGGCTCTGTGCTACGCAGAACTCGCCGCGATGATCCCCGTCGCGGGATCCACCTATTCCTACACCTACGTCACGCTCGGCGCCCTGCCGGCCTGGATCATCGGCTGGGATCTGGTACTCGAATTTGCCATGGCGGCGGCGACCATCGCCGTCGGCTGGTCGGGCTACGCGCAGAGCCTGCTCGCTGATGCGGGCCTGCGGCTGCCGACGTGGCTGGCTGCGGGGCCGTGGGAGGGCGGGATCGTGAACGGGCCGGCAGCACTCGTCGTGCTGGCGCTCACCGCCCTGCTGATGCGCGACAACCGGGAGGCGGCCCGGACCAACGCCGTGCTGGTGGCGCTGAAGGTGGCGATCATCCTCGCCTTCCTCGGCCTGGGGGCCCTGCATCTGCGGCCCGAACTGTGGCAGCCGCTGGTGCCGGCGAACGAGGGCCCATTCGGCGCCTTCGGCTGGAGCGGCATCTTTCGCGGGGCCGGGGTCGTGTTCTTCGCCTATGTCGGCTTCGAGACGATCTCGACCGCCGCCGGCGAGACCAGCAACCCGCAGCGGGACGCCCCGGTGGGGCTGATCGGCTCGCTCCTCGTCACCGCGGCGCTCTACGTGGCGGTGGCCGCCGTGCTCACCGGCCTTGTGCCCTATCGCGACCTCGACGTGGCCGACCCGATCGCGCGGGCCATGGCGGTGACGGGGCTGACCGGCTTCTCCGCAGCGATCAAGGCGGGCGCGTTGATCGGGCTCACCACGGCGGCGCTGACCGCGCTCTACGGGCAGGCCCGGATCTGCTACGCCATGGCCCGCGACCGCATGCTGCCGGATGTGTTTTCACGGATCGGGGCGCGGACCCGGACGCCGTTCGTCGCGCAAGGGGTGATCGGCCTCGCCACGGCGGCGGTGGCGGCGCTAGTGCCGATCAACATCCTGGGCGAACTCGTCAGCATCGGCACGTTGTTCGCGTTCATCCTCGTCTGCGCCAGCGTGCTGATCCTGCGCCGCACGGAGCCGGAGCGAGCGCGGCCCTTCCGCGTGCCGGGCGGCGCAACCGTGCCGGTGCTCGGCATCCTCGCCTGCCTCGCCCTGATGGCGAGCCTGCCCGGCGATACGTGGCTTCGCCTGTTGATCTGGCTCGGTCTCGGGCTCGCGATCTGGTTCGGCTACGGACGCCGACGCGTCGCAGCCGGTCCAGGTTTCGAAAGGACGGGTCCTTTCGCGGGTCCAGGGCAGAGCCCGGGTTGAAGGGGTGCCGGGGCTCTGCCCCGGCGCCCCGCCAAAGGGATGATCCCTTTGGAAGCCCCCGCTCAGTACGAGCGGTGAGAGCCTGCGGCGCGACCGCCGCTGAAGCGGCGACGCAGGTAGCCGATGGCCTTGGGCAGCAGGAAGACGACGACGATCTGGCGCAGGATCGAGCGCATGCGGTGGGACTCCATTGTGAAAGCTCAGATTGGAGACCCAATGCCTGGACGGGCGTCCGCGTTCCCGGCTCAGAGCTCCAACGTCAACGTCACCGGGACGTGATCGGACGGCTTCTCCCAGCCGCGGGCCTCGCGGAACACCGCGACCCGGCGCACGGTGCCGGCGAGATCGGGCGAGACCCAGGCGTGGTCGAGGCGCCGGCCCTTGTTGGCGAGTTCCCAGTTCGGCGAGCGGTAGCTCCACCACGTGTAGATCTTTTCCGGCTCCGGGGTGAGGAGCCGCGCCGCGTCGATCCAGCCGGCCTCGCCCCGCAGCGTCTCCAGCGCCTCGGTCTCGACGGGGGTGTGGCTCACCACGTCGAGGAGCTGCTTGTGCGACCAGACGTCGTGCTCCAGCGGCGCGACGTTGAGGTCGCCCACGAGGATCGCCGGCCCGGGGACGCGCCGCCCGCCCCAGGCCCGCAATTCGGACAGGAAGTCGAGCTTGTGCGCGAATTTCGGGTTGAGCTCGCGGTGGGGCGTGTCGCCGCCGGCCGGCACGTAGAAATCGTGCAGCACGATCCCCGCCGCCGGTCCCGCCTCGGGCCCGAGCACCGCCGAGATGTGGCGCGCGTCGGCCCGCTCGCAGAAGCTCATGGTGTCGCGCGTCAGCAGCGGAAACCGCGAGATGATCGCGACGCCGTTATAGCCCTTCTGCCCGGCGAAAACGATGTTCTCGTAGCCCGATCCCTTGAACGCCTTGAGCGGGAACAGCTCGTCGGGGCACTTGGTCTCCTGCAGGCACAGCACGTCCGGCTGCGCCTCGCGGAGGAAGCGCAGCACGGACTCGATGCGCAGCCGCACCGAGTTGATGTTCCAGGTCGTGACGGTGAGGCGCACGGGGACTGCCTGAGGAGGTGTGGCGTGAAGAGCCGCTCCGATAGCGGAACCGGCGCGGCTCGCAAACCGTCAGGCTTCGGCCGCCTCCTCCTCCAGGGCGAGACCGTGCAGGACGGCGCAGAGCCGGTCGCCCGTCATCCGCGAGAGGTCAAAGCCGCTCGCGCCCGCCATGTCGCCGTAGCGGGCCGCGTCGGCCGGCGAGGCGCCGACATAGGCCATCGACCAATCGGTGAAGAGGCGCGTCTCCACCGCCTCGAAGGCGAGCAGCGAGACCTCGCCGTGGCGCTCGTCCTGCTGGATGCGCTCGAAGGTGGTCTCGACCGCGTCTTCCGGGCCCTCCAGCACCTGTGCGAAGCAGCCGGCGTTGAACATCAGCGCCCCGGTGACGTCGATGCGGGCGTTGTTGGTGCGGCTCGCGGCGAGGATGCTGCGGATCGTCTCGTCCATCGCGGCAGGAGCGCCGGCGACCCGGTTGCGGCTGTAGTAGACGAGGCGGCGCAGGTCTTTTGGGATCATTCGGGGGGGCTCTTGGATCAGGCGGGCAAGGTGGCGGGCAAGGCGGCGGAAGGGGCCGACAGTAGGGCGGCGGCCTGGGCGGCCGGCATCGGGCGCCCGGTCAGGTAGCCCTGGACCTCGGTGCAGCCCTCGGCGCGGATGGCGTCGAGCTGGGCCGCCGTCTCGACCCCTTCGGCGGTGGTGCGCATGCCGAGGCTGGCGCCGAGCCGGGCGATGGCCCGCACGATCGCCCCGCACTCGGCATTGCCCTCCATGCCGCGCACGAAGGACTGGTCGATCTTGATCTTGTCGAAGGGGAATTTCTGCAGGTAGCTCAGGGACGAGTAGCCGGTGCCGAAATCGTCCATCGAGATCTTCACGCCGAGAGCGCGCAGGCCGTTCAGCACGTCGAGCACGCTGTCGGTGTTTTCGAGGAGCGCGCCTTCGGTGATCTCCAGTTCCAGCCGGGCCGGGTCGAGGCCGGTCTGGGCCAGCACGTTCACCACCGTCGCGACCAGCCGGCCGCCGCGGAACTGCACGGGCGAGAGGTTCACGGCGATCGAGGCGGGTTGCGGCCAGCGCGCCGCCTCGCGGCAGGCGGTGCGCAACACCCACTCGCCGATGCCGACGATGATGCCGATCTCCTCGGCCAACGGGATGAACAGGGCCGGCGAGACCGATCCACGCTCGGGGTGGTTCCAGCGCAGCAGCGCCTCGAACCCCGTCACTTCCCCGCTCTCCAGCTGGATCTGCGGCTGGAAGGCGAGGTCGAACTGCTTGAGGGCCATCGCCCGGCGCAGGTCGATCTCCAGGCCGCGGCGCGCCTGCATCTGCGCGTTCATCGCCGGCTCGAAGAAGCGGTAGGTGCCCCGGCCCTCGGCCTTGGCCCGGTAGAGCGCGAGGTCGGCGTGTTTCAGCAGATCGTCGGCGTTCTGGCCGTCGGCGGGGGCGATGGCGACGCCGACGCTGACGCCGACATTGAGCATGTGGCCATCGACGACGTAGGTGCGCCCGACGAGATCGACGAGGCGGCGTGCCAGCGCCTCGGCCGCGTGGGGCTGCTCGACGCCGGTATGGGGACCGACGTGGGGACCAACTTGGGGATCGACTTGGAGGATGGCGAACTCGTCGCCGCCGAGCCGCGCGACCACATCGCCGCTGCGGGTGGCCCGGCGCAGACGCTCGGCGACCTTGCGCAGGAGCGCATCGCCGACCGGATGCCCGAGGGTGTCGTTGACCGTCTTGAACCGGTCGAGGTCGAGCATCAGCACCGCGAGCGACGCACCCGTCCGAGCCGCCTCGGCCAGCGCCGCGTCGAGGCGGTCGTGCAGGCCGACGCGGTTGCACAGGCCGGTGAGCGGCTCCTGCCGCGCCAGGGCCGCGCCGCGGAGTTGTTCGGTCACGTCCTCGAAGGTGAGAGCGAAGCCGCCGGCCGAGAGCGGCGCCAGCGCCGCCTCGATGCGGCGGTCGCCGCCGAGGGTGAGGCGCGCCCGGACGGGACGGGCGGCGCGCACGGCCGCCAGAATGGGCTCAGCCTCCGGCTCCGCGGCGCCGAAGGGTGCCAGCAGGGCGGGGAGGGGAAGGCCGACCGGTTCGGCGCAGGCGAGCAAGGCCGCCGCGCGGGCATTGGCGAAGACGACGCTGCCGCCCGCATCGAGCAGGAGCAGGGGAACGGCCATCTCGGCAAGCGCCGCCTCGAACGGCAGGGCGATCGACAGCGACGGAGCGGCGAGGGCGGACATGCGGCCGGACAGCGTCCCATGGATGCCGCCCCATGTGGCCGGCCCGCCTATAGAGCTGCCTTCCTCTCAACGGATGCTTAAAGCCGGGATGCGCCTGAGCGTATCCCGGTCGTTACTCTAAGAGTTTCAGCGGTCACAGCACGGGGTGAGACAACACATTTCAGTGATGCGGCGGGGGAAGCAATCCATGTTGTTGCTTACCCTCATCGCGCTCGACTCATAGCGAATCCGGTTGATCCCTTCGGGATGGCGGATTTAGGCCTCGCTCAGGCGCCGCGCGGGCTTGCTGATCCGGTCCCCGCTTGGATCAAGCGGGGACCGGATCAGGGGTTTCGTCCCTCGATCTGCTGCTGCATCGCCTTGTCCTCGGACCGTCCGTAATTGATGAAGAACAGCGACCCATCGACCGCCTTGCCCTTCTGCAGGTTCGAGAGCTGCACGGTGGTGAGGTAGCCCTGCGGGTCGGTGATCCGCCACTGCGACAGGGTCTTCATCTCGGCGTCGAAGAAGAGCTGGATCTTCGAGGTGCCGCCCAGCGTCGAGCGGTCTTCCAGCGCGATGCGCACCCCGCCCGGATCGTTGGTGACGTCGCTCACCGTCAGGTCGCGGGCGAGGTCGATCTTGTCCCGCAGCAGGAATTTCAGCGGCGTCTGCGAGATGAAGTAGAGATCCTGGGTGCCGAGCTTGCGGTCGCGCACCGCCACCGAGGTGCCGTCGGCCACCACTTCGAGCGGGGAGGGCTGGTCGTACTCGAAGCGCAGGCGCCCCGGCTTGGCCAGGGTGAGCTTGCCGCCGATGCGCCGCCCGTCGGCGCCGATCTGGATGAAGCCGCCGGTCAGGGTCTGGAAGCCGTTGAAATAGCTGTTGGCCGCCGCGACCACGGTGGCCGGGTCGGCGTCCTGCAGCGAGGCGCCGAGGGTCGGCGCGCCCACCGCCGCGACCCGCGTGCCGGGGCTCGCGGCCGGCGTCGCCGCAGCGGGCGCGCCGGGCTTGGCCGCGGCCTTGAGGCTGCCGGTCTTCTCGGCGGGTTTGTCCGCCGCCTTCTCGGCCGCCTTGTCCGTTCCTTTGCCTGGCTTAGCCGCCGCCTTCTTGGCCGGGGCTGGCGCCGGGGCGGCCTCCGGCTCGGGGGCCCGGGCCGGAGGAGCCGCCGGCTCCTCCTTGCGGCCGAACAGGCCGTCGAGGAAGGAGGAGACTTGAGCCTCCACGGGCTGCGGCTGGAGCGCCAGCGCGGCGACGAGCAGCGGACCGGCAGCGAGGGAGAGGCGTCGGCCAGTCATCGTGTGGGCATCTCCGAAAGCTTGGCGGGCGCGGGGCACTTGCCGTCCCGGTGCGGACGCGCGGCGGTGGCGCGTCCGGATGTCGTGTTCGCGGGTAGACCCGGCCCCTGTGGCGAATATGCGACGGGGGCTGGATTTACGCGGTCGTGAAAAGACGCTCAGTCGTCGTCGTAGCCGCCGGCCGGGGCGCCGGAGAGACCCTCGACCAGGATCTCGCGCTTGCCCGCATGGTTGGCCGGGCCGACGATCCCCTCGATCTCCATCCGCTCCATGATCGAGGCGGCGCGGTTATAGCCGATCTGCAGGCGGCGCTGGATGTAGGAGGTCGACGCCTTCTTGTCGCGCAGCACCACGGCGATGGCCTGCTCGTAGAGTTCGCCGCCCTCGGCGCCCGCGGTGGCCGCGAAGGCGCCGATGTCGAAGACCGGCGCGTCGGCTTCCTCAGCTTCCGCGAAGTCGTCCTTCTCGGCCTTGGCCGCGGCCCGCCCGCCCTTGGCCGGCTTCTCCGGCTGCTCGGAGGAGCCGTCGTCCGCGGTGACGGCCTCGAGGTAGGAGGGCCGGCCCTGGCGCTTGAGATGGGCGACGACCGTCTCGACCTCGGAGTCCGAACAGAACGGCCCGTGCACGCGGGTCGTGCGCCCGCCCCCGGCCATGAACAGCATGTCGCCCTGGCCCAGCAACTGCTCCGCGCCCATCTCGCCCAGGATCGTGCGGCTGTCGATCTTGCTCGTCACCTGGAAGGAGATCCGGGTCGGGAAGTTCGCCTTGATCGTGCCGGTGATGACATCGACCGAGGGGCGCTGCGTCGCCATGATGAGGTGGATGCCCGCCGCGCGCGCCATCTGCGCCAGCCGCTGGATCGCGCCCTCGATGTCCTTGCCCGCCACCATCATCAGGTCGGCCATCTCGTCGACCACGATCACGATGTAGGGCAGGGCCGAGAGGTCCATCTCCTGCTCTTCGAACACCGCCTCGCCGTTGGTGCGGTCGAAGCCGGTCTGGATCGTGCGGGTGATGGTCTCGCCCCGCTCGCGCGCCTCCTTCATCCGGGCATTGTACCCGTCGATGTTGCGCACGCTGATCTTCGACATCTTCTTGTAGCGCTCCTCCATCTCGCGCACGGCCCATTTGAGGGCGATGACCGCCTTCTTCGGGTCGATGACGACGGGGGAGAGCAGGTGCGGGATGCCGTCATAGACCGACAGTTCCAGCATCTTGGGATCGACCATGATGAGGCGGCACTCCTCCGGCTTGAGCCGGTAGAGCAGCGACAGGATCATGGTGTTGATGGCCACCGACTTGCCCGAGCCGGTGGTGCCGGCCACCAGCAGGTGCGGCATGCGGGCGAGGTCGGCGATGATCGGCTCGCCGCCGATGTTTTTGCCCAGGCACAGGGCGAGCTTGTGCTTGGTCTCGACGAAATCGACCGAGGCCAGCAATTCGCGCAGGTACACGGTCTCGCGCACCGGGTTCGGCAGCTCGATGCCGATCACGTTGCGGCCGGGGACGACGGCAACGCGGGCCGAGACGGCGGACATCGAGCGGGCGATGTCGTCCGACAGGCCGATGACGCGGCTCGACTTGGTGCCGGGCGCCGGCTCCAGCTCGTACAACGTCACCACGGGTCCGGGGCGCACGGCCAAAATGTCGCCGCGCACGCCGAAATCCTGCACGGTCTGCTGGAGGTTGAGCGCGTTCTGCTCCAACTCGTCCGCATCGACCTCCTCGCCGTCGTTCAGCGGCGGCTCGGCGAGCAGTTCCAGATCGGGCAGTTCGTAGTCGGCATTGCCGACGAACGACGCCTCCAGGTGGCGCCCGGCGGGGATCAGCATCGGACGCTCGGGCAGGATCGCCCGCGGACGGTTCTCGGGTTCGGGCTCGATGGCGGCCACCGGCTCGGCGGCGTCCGCCTCGAACGCGTCGGCGGTCTCACAGATGACGTCCTGGGCGGTCTCCCGAAGCGCCTCGGCGATCACCTCCTGCACCGTCTCGATGACCGGCTCCTCGGTCGGCTCGACCTCGGCGCCGGGCCGCGTGCGCAGCAGGACCGGGCGGGCCGGGATCGTCAGCGGCGCTGCCACCAGGGCGGCAGGGGAGGGGGCCTGCGGTGCGGGCTGGAACGGGGCGGGAGCCGGATAGGCCGTGAAAGGCTGCACGGCGACGGGTGCCGGCACCACGGCAGCGACCGGGGCCGGGGCAGGCGCCACGGCTTGCGGGGCGGCGTCGAATGCGGGCTGCGGCGCGGCCTCGGCGAAAGCCGAACGGGCCGGGCGGATCGCGGCGCGGGCGGCCATGGCGTTCAGCACCGCGCGGCGCGCGGCGGGGGCGACCGGCTCGACGACCTCGACCACCGACTCGGACGGGCCGAACCAGCCGTGCAGGGCCGACCAGTCCGGCACGTCGGACCAGTCGGACGGCTCGGCCGGGACCGGCGGGATGAAGGGCGCGTACAATCCGGCAAAGAGGGCCGCGGCCTCGGACGCTTCCGCCGGGGCGGGGAGCGGCGCGGCCGGCAGGGGCTCGGCGGCGACAGCCTCGAAGCGCATCGCGTCGAACCGGATCTCCTCGATCGCCAGCGCGGGCTGCGGGGCGAACGCGCCCTGCGAGACGACTTCGACCTGCGGCCCGTCTTCAGCCTGCGGCCCACCTTCAGCCTGCGGCACTTGGACGACGGGCTTCTGCCGGCGGTCGGGGGTGCGGAAGAAGCTCACGCCGGGCGGCGGCACGAATGGGCGGCGCCAGCTCGGCACCTCGGAGGCGGCCTGCTCGGCGCGCAGCCGGGCGGCCTCGTCGTTCTCGGCGACGCGTTGCGCCGCGCGCTCGGCGGCTTCGCGCTCCGCTGCCTCGCGGGCCCGCTGCGCCTCCAGCGCCGCGGCCTCGGCGGCGGCCTGGGCATCGAGCAGGGCCTGGGCCCGGAGCTGCGCCTCGCGCTCGGCCTCCAGAGCCTGGCGGCGGCGCTCCATCAGAACGGTGTCGGGGGTGCGGGTGAAGCGCACCGCCTCGGGCAGCGCAGCCTGCGGCACGCTGTAGGACCCATCCTGCGAAGCGGGCAGGGCGTGGGCCGCCGGGATCACGCCGGCCTCGGGCGCGATCGCCGCCGGTCGGCGCGGCGTGCGCACCAGAACGCCGGGACCGGAGGCGCGGGGATCGATGCGGCTCTCGAACGGCATCTCCGGCTGAGCGCCATAGGGCAGGGCAGGCGCGGGCATCTCGAACAGCCCCTCCTCCGGTTCGGGCGACCACGGCTGCGAACCCCAATCCTCCTGCGCGGCCGGCGCGCGGCCGAGCATCGTCCCCGGCGGCACCAGCCAACTCGGCACGTTGCCCGCGTCGAACCCGTCCGTGCCCGGCTGCGGCAGCGCCGGATGCGGCAACGCGTGGGGAAGCGCCCGCGGCGGGGCCGGGGGCGCGCCCGCGATGCGCCGGGCGAGGTTGGAGCGCAGGCTCATCAGCCGATGGGCGATGCCGCCGATCGACCGGTCCAGGCGGTCGCCGCCGCGGCTCGGCCGCGATGGATCACGATGGGAATGGGGAGGCCGTCCCGATGCGCGCATGATCTGTGAGATGACTCGAAACAAGGTCCGGCTCCTGCGGAGCGGTTCGAGCCCCAAGGTAGGCGGATCGTCGTTAACGAACGCTTGCCTCGACCTTGCTTCGACCTTTCCCAACCTCGTCCCGCACCCGCCCTCCCCTCTTCCGAGGCGCCTCGGACCGACCGGTGCAAGCGTGGCATGAACCGGATATCATCGAGCCCGGTTGGCTCTTCACGGCGATGTTTCGAGGCCCGGTGACGGATGGCGGCCCAATCTCGGTCGCGCCTGGAACCAATCTCGAAAAGGACGGCGCGAGAGGCGTTTGGCAGGAGTTCCTGCCGTATCAGGTGAGCAGTGAGACCCGGTGACGACTCCGAGCCAAGATACCTTGAGTCCGAAAAGCTTCCGCTCCCTCTACCGGCACGGCTTTGCCCGCGTCGCCGCCTGCACCGGCCGCAGCCATCCGGGCGACCCGGCGGCCAATACCGCCGACATCCTGGGCCTCGCGCGGCAGGCACACGGGGCTGGGGCGGCGCTCGCGGTCTTCCCCGAACTCTGCGTGTCCTCCTACGCCATCGAGGATCTGCTGCTGCAGGCCACCCTGCTCGACGCGGTCGAGGCGGGCGTGGCGCGGCTGGTCGAGGAGAGCGCCGGGCTCACGCCGCTGCTCGTCGTCGGCGCGCCCCTGCGCTGGCGCAACCGGCTCTATAACTGCGCCGTGGCGATCCGGGGCGGGTGGCTGCTCGGCGTCGTGCCGAAGAGCTACCTGCCGAACTACCGGGAGTTCTACGAGAAGCGCCACTTCGCCTCCGGCGCCGGCATCCTGGGCGAGACGATCCGCCTCGGCGGGCTGGAGGCGCCGTTCGGCACCGACCTGATCTTTTCCGCCGACGACCTGCCGGGCTTCCGCCTCGCCATCGAGATCTGCGAAGACCTCTGGGTGCCGCAGGCGCCGGGCATGGATGCGGCGCTGGCCGGCGCCACCGTGATCGCCAACCCCTCGGGCAGCCCGATCACCGTGGGCCGGGCCGATTCCCGCGCGCTCCTCACCCGCGCCGCCTCGATGCGGGGCCTGTGCGCCTACGTCTACGCCGCGGCTGGCACCGGCGAGTCCACCACCGACCTGTCCTGGGACGGGCAGACCAGCATCGACGAGAACGGCGTGCGGCTGGCCGAAGGGCAGCGCTTCCCGCAAGCGCCGGTCGTGACGTTGGCCGATATCGACCTCGACCTGATCGCCGCGGAGCGGCTCCAGGCCGGGAGCCTCGACGACAACGCCCGCCACCAGAGCCCGCGCCCCTGGCGCACGATCCCCTTCCGGCTCGACCCGCCGCAGGGCGATCTCGGGCTGGAGCGCCGGGTCGAGCGTTTCCCCTTCGTGCCGGCCGACCCTGCCCGCCTCGCGCAGGATTGCTACGAGGCCTACAACATCCAGGTCGCCGGCCTCGCCCAGCGGCTCGCGGCGACGGGCACCAGGCGCGCGGTGATCGGGGTTTCCGGCGGCCTCGACTCGACCCACGCGCTGATCGTCGTCGCCAAAGCCTTCGATAAACTCGACCTCCCGCGGAAAAATATCCTGGCCTACACCCTGCCGGGCTTTGCCACCTCCGACGAGACCAAGACCAACGCCCACGCCTTGATGCGGGCGCTCGGCACCACCTCGGAGGAGATCGACATCCGCCCGGCCGCCCGGCAGATGCTGACCGATATGGGCCATCCGTTCGGGCGCGGGGAGGCGGTCTACGACGTCACCTTCGAGAACGTGCAGGCGGGCCTGCGCACCGATTACCTGTTCCGGCTGGCCAACCAGCACGGCGGCATCGTCATCGGCACCGGCGATCTCTCCGAGCTGGCGCTCGGCTGGAGCACCTACGGCGTCGGCGACCAGATGAGCCATTACGGCGTCAACGCGGGCGTGCCCAAGACCCTGATCCAGCACTTGATCCGCTGGGTGATCGCGTCCGGGCAGTTCGGCGAGGCGGAGAACCGCACGCTTCGGGCGGTGCTCGACACCGAGATTTCGCCCGAACTGGTGCCGGCCTCGGAAGGCGAGGGGCCACAGAGCACGGAGGCCAAGATCGGCCCCTACGCCCTGCAGGATTTCAATCTGTGGTTCACCCTGCGCCACGGCTTCCGCCCGTCGAAGATCGCCTTCCTCGCGCTCCACGCCTGGGGCGACGCGGCGGCCGGCGACTGGCCGCCGGATTTCCCGGAGGCCAAGCGCGTCGCCTACGACCTGCCGGAGATCCGGCGCTGGCTCGGCGTCTTCCTCGACCGCTTCTTCCGCTTCAGCCAGTTCAAGCGCTCGGCGCTGCCCAACGGCCCGAAGGTCTCGGCCGGCGGCTCTCTCTCACCCCGCGGCGACTGGCGCGCCCCGTCGGATGCCAGCGCCCGGGCGTGGCTCGACGAGCTGGAGCGGAACGTGCCGAAGGCGTGAGGGTCGGGCTGGCGCGCGGACGTCAGGGCTGCCCGCCGGTCCGATCCCCGCCGCCCGGTTCCGGAGCGAGGTGGAAGCCGTCGAGGGTCTCGGCGGAGGGCGGGTGGCCGGCACGGCGCTGGGCGACGTAGTCGAGGGCGCCGGCCACGGCACGCTCGGAGTAAGGCTTGGCGATGACCCCGAGCGCGCCCGCGAAATCCGGCGGGATCCGCTTGGCGTTGGCGGTCATGAACACCACGGTGACCCGCGGGTCTTGGCTCAGCTGGCGCGCCACCTCCACCCCGGTCGGCCCGTCGATGAGGTGGATGTCCACGAGCGCCACGTCGGGCTGGGCGGTGCGGCCGAGGGCGATGGCGTCCGCCGAGCAGCCCGCCACGCCGACGCTGACATGGCCGAGGTCTTCCAGCAGGCATTCCAGTTCGAGGGCGATCAGCACCTCGTCCTCGACGACGAGGATGCGCAAGGGCGCCTCTCTCGGCACCTCCCTCACCTCGGGCATCGCGGTTCTCCCGACGTCGTTCGATCCCCCCGCCCCGAATGGATCCGCCGGATTTGCGCAAGAGGGAACGGGCGCGGCCCGTCGCGGGACCGGTTTCCGGTGGAAACGGGCCGGAATGCGGGGGCGCATGTCCGTCACAATGCGTCGGTCCCGACGAGCGGGATCGTGATCGTGATCCGCGTGCCGGGCCCGGCATCCGACCATTCGAGGGTGCCACGCAACTGGCGCACCACCATCTCGACCAGGGTGCGGCCGAAGCCGGCGGGATTGGGTGGCGCCGAGGCCATGCCGATGCCGTCGTCTTGAATGACGAGGCGCATCCCCGTCTCGCAACGGTGTGCCTCGATGGCGACCCGGCCGCGGCGCGCCTCCGGGAAGGCGTGGAGCAGGGCGTTCGTCGTCAATTCGTGGATCAGCAGCGCCAGCGGTGCGGCCATGGCGGCGGAGAGCGCCAGCGCCTCGATCTCGGTCTCGATCCGGGTGCGGTCCCCGTCGAGTCCGGCGGCGAGGTCGGCGATCAGGTCGTCGGTGAATTCCCTGAAGTCGAAGCGGGAGACGTCGCCCTCCGAGTACAGCATCCGGTGGGCGGTGGAGAGGGCGCCGATCCGGTCGGCCATGGCCTGGAGCGCGTCGCGGGCATCGCCCACGGGCGTGCGGCGAGCCTTCAGCAGCATCAGCGAGGAGATGACCTGGAGGTTGTTCTTGACCCGGTGATCGACCTCGTGGAGCAGCGCGGTCTTCTGTTCGAGCGCCGAGCGCAGGTCGGCGGTGCGCTCGCTCACCTCGCGCTCCAGCGCGTCGTTGGCGTCGCGCATCGCCAGTTCCAGGCGGTGCTTGTCGGTCATGTCGGCCTGGGCCGAGAAGAAGAACAGAACCTTGCCCGCCTCGTTGCAGACGGGGTTGATCGTCATGCCGTTCCAGAACGCCGTGCCGTCCTTGCGGTAGTTGAGCAACTCGCCCTCGAACGGCCTGCCGGCGGCGAGCGCCGCCCGCAGCGTCTCCAGCACCGCCGCATCGGTGCGCGGACCTTGCAGCATACGGCAATTGTGGCCGTAGAGTTCCTCGCGGTCATAGCCGGTGAGCGCCAGAAAGGCGCCGTTGGCCCAGACGACCGGGTTGTCCCCCCGCCGCGGATCGGTGACGACCATCGGTGTCGGGCTGGCCTCGAAGGCTGCCGCGAAGACCTCCACCGTCACGCCCGAGGGTAGGCTCGCTCCTTTGGGAAAACCCGTCATCTCTACGCCAACACAAGCCTGCCGATTTCGAGCGCGGCACGCGAACCGGAGTCACCCGACGCGTTGCGACGCGTCCGGCTCCGCGACTCCAACGAGCCCGCCCCTCCCCCGTTCCGTGCGGCGAAGCACGGAGCACCCCGGCGGCTCGCTATCGTGCGGACGCCGGCCATTACGGTTCCGTCAACCATGCTTGCCCCATAAAGGAACGCAGGATTCCGAAGCTGCGCTCCGCCCGCAAGGGAGGCGACGGGAGCCGGCGGGCGCAAGGCCGCCATGTTTTCCGCGGAGTCGTATCAAAGATGCGCGAGCGAACGATGCGCGCGTCGGGGCGACCGGCCGTCCGCGGCATCTCAAGGTCCCATGAAACCCCGCCTCCGCCTCCGGGCGAAGGCTCCAGGGAGTTCCACGCGATGGCGGCGCAAGCAGCGACCCCCGAAACGCCCGCGAAGACGAAGCCGCGCAAGCTGCGCCTGCGCGACATCACCGAGGACAAGCGCGTCGCGCAGATGCTGGCGCTCGGCTTCTCCTCCGGCCTGCCGCTCCTGCTCGTGCTCGGCACCTTCACCCTGCGGCTCGCCGATTCCGGCATCGACATCAAGACGATCGGTCTGTTCAGCTACGTCGCGCTGCCCTACTCGCTGAAGTTCCTCTGGGCGCCCTCGATCGACCGGGTCGACGTGCCGTTCCTGGCCCCGCGCCTCGGCCGCAAGCGCGCCTGGATGATCGTGACGCAGATCGCCACCGCCCTGGCGCTGGTGCTGATGGCCTTCGCCGACCCGAAGGACCATCTCGCGCTCATCGGCCTCGGCGCCTTCCTCGTCGCCTTCTGCGCCGCCACCCAGGACGTGGTGATCGACGGCTGGCGCATCGAGGCGGCGGGCACCGACCTGCAGGGCATCATGGCCGCCACCTCGAACCTCGGCTACCGGTTCGGGTTGATCCTGGCCGGCGCCGGCGCGCTCTACGTCGCGGCCTATGGCGGCTGGACGCTCGCCTATCTCTGCATGGCCGCGCTGATGGGCGTCGGCCTGATCGCGGCGCTCCTCGCCACGCCCTACGACCGGCCGCGCGAGGCGGCGACGGGCAAGCGCGACCTGCCGGCCGCCGTGCGCCGCGCCGTGCTGGAGCCGCTGACGGAACTCCACGCCCGGATGGGCAACGCCCTGTTCGCGGTGCTGGCGCTGGTCGCGCTCTACCGGATGCCGGACTTCGTTTCCGGGGTGATGGCCAACCCGCTCTACATCACGCTCGGCTACGGCAAGGCGGAGATCGCCACCATCGTCAAGCTGTTCGGCATCTGGGTCGGCATCGCCGGGGGCTTTGCGGGCGGCTGGTCGATCGCCCGGCTCGGCATGTTCCCGACCCTGGTGATCGGCGCCTTCATCGCCGCCGCCTCGCACCTGTCGCTGGCGTGGCTGGCGCTCGGCGATCCAGAGCAATGGCGCCTCGCCATCGCGGTCTCGATCGAGAGCCTGTGCGGTTCCTTCGCCGGCATCGCGCTCATCGCCTACATGTCGAGCCTGACCACGCCGGGCTTTGCCGCCACGCAATACGCCCTGTTCTCCTCGCTCTACGCCCTGCCGGGCAAGCTGGTCGCCGGCACCTCCGGCTTCGTGGTAGCGGCCTACGGCTTCCCGACCTTCTTCGCCATGACCGCGGCGGTCGGCATCCCCGTCGTCGCCCTCTGCTTTGCCGTCGGCCGTATCCCGCAGCGCACGGCGCCCGCGGAAAGCCCGGCCGAGGCCGTACCCGAAGCGGTGCCGGGGAACCCAACCGCCCCCGTCGGTCTTGCTTCAGCCGAAGCGGGCCCCGAGATCCCGCCCAAAGTCGCGAGGGCGCAGACGTGAACGACCTTGCCGTTGCCGGAGAAACCCTCCCGGTCCCGATCGACCCGCCGACCGGACGGCCCCTGTCGGAGGAGGACCGCGCCGTCCTGCGGCGCGCGGTGGCCGTGCTGGAGAAGCCGGGGCTGGCCTCCCGGCTCTCGGCCGCGGCGGGTGCGCCCCTCGACATGATCGGCCGCGCGCTGCCGGCGCCCATCACCGAGACGGTGGCCAGCGCCACGGAGGGCGCGATGCGCACGGCCCTGCGGGTCGCGCTCGCGACCCTGCCGGACAAGGCTGTCAAACCCGCCGGCACGGCGCTGGAGCGCATCGAGACCGAGGCCGGCGGGCGCCTGAGCCGTTTGCTCGGGTCGAGCGACACCCGCCACAAGGCGCTCGCTGCGGTAACGGGCGCCGTCGGCGGCGTGCTCGGCCTCGCGACGCTGGCGGTCGAGCTGCCGGTCTCCACGACGCTCATGCTGCGCTCCATCGCCGAGATCGCCCGGGAAGAGGGCGAGGATCTGAGCGATCCCGAGAGCGCACTCGCCTGCGTGCAGGTCTTCGCCCTCGGCGGACGGGCCGGCGCCGAGACGACGGTCGCCGACAGCGGCTATTTCGCGGTGCGCGCGGCCCTGGCCAAGACCATGTCGGAAGCCGCCCGCTACGCCGCCCACCGCTCGCTACTCGATGCCGGCGCGCCGCCGCTGGTGCGGCTCACCGCGCAGATCGCCGCCCGGTTCGGCCTCGTCGTCTCGCAGAAGGTCGCGGCTCAGGCCGTACCGGTGATCGGGGCGCTCGGCGGGGCGGCCGTCAACGCCGCCTTCATGGACCACTTCCAGTCCATGGCCCGCGCCCACTTCACCGTGCGCCGGCTGGAACGGGCCTACGGCCGGGACGCGGTGCACGCGGCCTATCTCGAGGAGAAGGCGGCGCTCGGCCTCGGCTGAGGCGGGCGCTCACGGCCACACCTTGATCGACACCGGCCGCCGCACGAGGTCGCGGTCGGAGGTGATGGTGCAGCCCTCCGTACGAAGCGTTGCGAAGGTGAGAAGCGCGCCTTCGCCGACATCGTCGAAGTTGCGGCCCTTGGCACCCGGATCGAGCAGGGACGGGTAGGCGATCAGCCGCCCTTTGGCCCGGCACGGATCGTCGTAGAGCGTGGCGCCCGCCAGCAGCAGCCGCGGCACGTCCCAGACGAGCAGGTCGCGTGACGTGCTCCAATAGAAGCCCGATTCCGGAAACGCGCCGCCCTTGGCCGCCATGAACACGGCGATCCAGGCCCCGGAGCCGCGGTGGCGCACCACCGCGCCGACGGGGGCGGGGAACGGCCCGACCGGCCGGCAGGTGTCGGCGATCTTGAACGTCTTGCGGTAGGGGTCGGGGAAGGCGGCGGTGAAGCCGGTGCCAGTCCAGGCGCGCCAGCTCGTGGGATCGTCCGGGCGCTCGGTACGGAACAGGCAGACGCCCGCCGCCTGATCGCTGCCCGGTCGGTCCCAGCCCGTGGTCGAGGCGAGGAAGTAGCGGAAACGCCCCTCGCCGAAGATGTTGGACGGGTTGAAGAAGCCCCGGTGCCGGCCCTGCCCCTCCTCCTGTCGGAACGGCGCGCCCGCCACCACCGCGGGCGGCGCCGCGCGGGTGAAGCTGCGTCCGCCGTCGCGGGAGAAGGCCGCGGTGACCGTGTTGTACCAGCACTCCATGTACACCTTGGAGCGGCAGCGGCCCTCATGCTCGTTGGCCTGATACTCGTGGTGGAGCAGGGCGGCGATGTTCGTGCCGTCCTCGGTCCAGGTGGCGGTGATCCACGAGCGGTCGTCGTAGAGCGCCGGGTCCGGCTTCTCGCCGGAATCGAGCACGACGCGGCAATCGATCTTCAGGCTGTCGAGATCGGGGCCGCGCAGGGCCCGGTTGCGGTAGTGCAGGCCGTAGACCGCGATCTGCCCCGAGGCGTCGCGGAAGGCGCGGGCGGGCGCGTCGGGCACGTCGGCGCCGTCGCAGGCGTCGCGTGCGGGCGAGAAGATCGTCCGCTCCGGTCCCGTCAGGGTGAGCGCCGCGAGCGGCGGCTCCGCGGCGGCGGCGGCCGGCGGCACAGGGCCGCACGAGAGCGCGAGCGTCACGGCGAGAAGGCCGGCGAGAGGGCGGGCAAGCGGACGGGACGATCTGGACATCCCGCCGAGATTGCGTTTTGAACCGTTACAGGGAGCTTGTCCGCATCCGCCGGAGCGAGCGCCGTCCACAGGCTGCCCCATGCTGGTTCTGATCCTCGGCCTCGTGCTGTTCCTCGGCACGCACGCCTTCTCCATGGCCCGCGCCCGGCGCGCGGAGGTGATCGGCCGGATCGGCGAGGGGCGGTTCAAGCTCGGCTACACCCTGCTCTCGGTGCTGGGCCTGATCCTGACCGTCTACGGCTACGGGCTCTACCGGGGGGACGGCATGATCCCGGTCTGGTCGCCGCCGCTCTGGACCCGGCATCTCGCGGTACTGCTGACGCTGTTCGCCTTCATCAGCCTCGCTGCGACCTACCTGCCGGGCCACATCCGCACCCGGCTCAAGCATCCGATGCTGCTGGGCGTGAAGATCTGGGCGACCGCCCACCTCCTGGCCAACGGCGATCTCGGCTCGATCCTGCTGTTCGGCTCCTTCCTCGCCTGGGCGGTGGTCGCCCGCATCAGCGCCAAGCGCCGCACGCTCACGGCCGGTCAGGTGGCGCAGCAGCATGGCGGGCAGGCCGCGCCGGCCGGCTGGCGCAACGACGCCATCGCCGTGGTCGTCGGCGTCGTGGCATGGTTCGTGTTCGGCAAGTACCTGCACCCGCTGCTCATCGGCGTCGCCGCTTGGCCGGGACAGGCTTGAAGCCCCCCATTCGCCAAAGCGGGGGCGCTGTGCTAGGCGCCCCGGACAAGACGACGAGCGAGGCGAGCGCGCTCCGCGAGGAGCGCCCGGATTTGTCATGGCCGAGAACAACGAGTTCATCCGCGAGGTCGACGAGGATTACCGCCGCGACCAGATCGCCAACATCTGGAAGCGCTACAACGCGCTGATCATCGCCGGGGCGATCCTCCTCGTGGCCGGCGTCGGCGGCTACAATTACTGGCGCCATGCCGAGCGCACCCGCGCCGAGGCGGCCTCCGAGCAGTTCGATCGGGCCAACCGCCTCGCCAAGGACGGCAAGGCGGAGGAGGCCGACCGCGACTTCGCCGCGATCCAGGCCGACGGGCCGGGGGGCTACGCCCTGCTCGCCCGCTTCCGCCTCGCCGCCGAGGCGACCAAGCGCGATGCGGCCGCCGGGGCGGTGGCCTACGATAAACTCGCTGCCGATTCCGGGGTCAGCGATGCCCTGCGCGACCTCGCTCGCCTGCGCGCGGCGCTGCTGCGCCTCGACGGCACCGATCCGAACCCGGCGCTGACCAGCCTCCAGGGCCTTGCCGCCCCGACCAACGCCTTCCGCCACACCGCCCGCGAGATGCTCGGCCTCACCGCGCTCAAGCGCGGCGAGATCGAGGGCGCCGGCCGCTGGTTCGACCAGATCGGCGCCGACGGCGAGACGCCCCAGGGCCTGCGTCAGCGGGTCGAGATCTACCAGGCGCTGGTCGCCGGTGGCGCCGTCACCGTGACGGAGGCCAAGCCCGAGAATGCCGCGCCGCCGCCGATCACCCGCTGACGGCGCGGCCGGAACCGCCTATCTTCAAACTAGATGTTGCGCGTCGGGCTCCCTTGCCCGCGCGCCTGACGAGACTGTTGTTTCCCATGGATCTGCCGACCGTCGCGATCGTCGGACGCCCGAATGTCGGCAAGTCGACCCTGTTCAACCGGCTGGTCGGGCGCAAGCTCGCCCTGGTGGATGACCGCCCCGGAGTGACCCGCGACCGCCGCGAGGGCGAGGGCTTCATCGGCGACGTCGCCTTCCGCGTCATCGACACCGCCGGCCTCGAAGAAGCGGATGCCGACTCGCTGCTTGGCCGGATGCGGGCCCAGACCGAGGCCGCGATCCTCGAAGCCGACGCGGTGCTGTTCGTGATCGACGCCCGCGCCGGCGTCCTGCCGTCCGACCGGCCCTTCGCCGAACTGGTGCGCCGCTCCGGCTGCCCCGTCATCCTCATCGCCAACAAAGCCGAGGGCGGCGCTGGGATGGCGGGGGCCTACGACGCGTTCTCGCTGGGGCTCGGCGACCCGATCCCGTTCTCCGCCGAGCACGGCGAGGGCCTGGGCTCGCTGCAGGATGCGCTGCGCGAGGTTCTGCCCGAACCCGACGAGGAGGACGAGGACGGGGAGGGCGGCAAGGGCCTGCGCGTCGCCATCGTCGGGCGCCCGAACGCCGGCAAGTCCACCCTCATCAACCGGATGATCGGCGAGGACCGCCTGCTGGTCGGGCCCGAGGCCGGCATCACCCGCGATTCGATCTCCCTCGATTGGGAGTGGCGCGGGCGCCGGATCAAGCTGCACGACACCGCCGGCATGCGCCGCCGGGCCCGCATCGACGACAAGCTGGAAAAGCTCGCGGTCTCGGACGGCCTGCGCGCCGTGCGCTTCGCCGAGGTCGTGGTCGTGCTCCTCGATGCGACGATCCCGTTCGAGAAGCAGGATCTCACCATCGTCGATCTCGTCGAGAGCGAGGGCCGCGCCGTGGTGATCGGCCTCAACAAGTGGGATCTCGTCGCCGACCAGCCGGGGCTGCTCAAGACCCTGCGGGAAGACTGCACCCGCCTGCTGCCGCAGGTGCGTGGCGTCTCGGTGGTGCCGCTGTCGGGGCTCGCGGGCGAGGGGATCGACAAGCTGATGCAGGCGGTGGTCGATGCCTCCGAGGTGTGGAGCCGGCGCGTCTCGACGGCGCGGATCAACGCGTGGCTCACCGAGGCGACGCAGCGCAACCCGCCGCCCGCGGTCTCCGGCCGGCGCATCAAGATCCGCTACGCCACCCAGGTGAAGAGCCGCCCGCCCCACTTCGCCCTGTTCGGCAACCAGCTCGACGCCCTGCCGAAATCCTATACCCGCTACCTCGTCAACGGCCTGCGCGAAGCGTTCGACCTGCCCGGTGCGCCGATCCGGCTGTCCCTGCGCACGACGAAGAACCCGTTCGAGAAGGGCTGAGACGGTTTCCACTTGATCTAAGCGGGGGCCGTATCAGCGAGCCCGCGCTGTACGCGAGCGAGGCGCGAAATCCGGCACCGGCGTTCTACGGCCGGACGAGAAATTATCGTTGCAACTTCAAGCTGTCATCATCAAACTTCGGCCGATGGCGCCGAGGGGTGCAGCGATGACGACAAGACAGCACCGCCGCCTTGTACTGTTCCTGGATGGAACCTGGAACAAGGACGATACGGATCATCCGCCAACCAACATCGTGCGGATGCGCGAGATCTTGAAGATCGGCGTCGATGAGGCGTTGGCTCAAGCGCCTCCGAGACCGTCCGCCACCAGCGGCTCGACCGCCACCGGATCGTTCATCGAGGAGGAAGGCCGGCTCGTCGAATACGTGGTCTATTACGATCGTGGCGTCGGCACCGGAGCTTGGTTCGATCCCATCAGGGGCGGGGTGTTCGGGAGAGGGCTCAGCCGAAACATCCGGCAAGCCTACCGCTTTCTGAGCGAGCACTACGCCGAGGGAGACGAAATTTACATCTTCGGCTTCTCCCGCGGCGCCTTCACTGCCCGCAGCCTCGTGGGCTACCTCTACGCCGCCGGTCTCCTGAAGCCGCGCTTCTGCACCCCGGAGAACGAGCGCCGCGCGTGGCGCCACTACCGCCGCAAGCCGCAGGACCGCTTCTGTGCCGAGTGGTTCGCCCTCGAACCCTACGTCTTCGACCGCACGTCATTTCGCGTCGCTTGCCTCGGCGTCTTCGACACCGTCGGCGCCCTCGGCGTGCCACTCAGCTTTTTTCGCATCGCGAATGCGGAGCGCTACGCGTTCCACAGCACCGAACTTTCCTCCATCGTCGATGTCAGCCTGCACGCCGTGGCCATTGACGAGCGCCGCCGCCCCTTCGAGGCTGCGCTCTGGCAGCGGCCCAAGTTCAAGCGCGACGAGCAGGCCAAGGTCGAGCAGGTCTGGTTTCCCGGTGCCCACGCCGATATCGGCGGCGGCTACGCAGACTGGACCCGTGACAACCCTCTCCGGACGGGCCGTGAGGAACTCGCCCTCGCCTGGATGATCGCCCGCGTGAACGCGTTGACGCCGGGGCTTCACTTCGCCCGCTTCGAGGATCGCGGGCGACGCCCGCTGCGGATCGATCTGCCCGCGGCCATCAAGGCAACGATCCACCGGCCCTGGCGTACCCTCACGCAGTACCGGCGGGCTGCGCGCACCATCAACCAGATCCCGCCGCTCTCCGAGCGTGGCACGAAGCCGGTCGGTGCGATGCCGCATGCCGAGCCGATCTACGAGGCGGTGCATATCGCCGCCCTCGTGCTGCTGGCTCACCCGGACGGCGTCCCGTTCGAGAGGGACACGTGGCTGACGCCGTACCGGCCGGTCAACCTCGTCGCCGCGCTGCCGGCCATCGCCGCAACCTATCGCGTGGCCGATGCCGCGATCTGGCGGATCTGGGAACCTTTCACCCGCCGGCTGCCGGATGGCACCGTCTCCGAGCCGGAACTCTGCGTGGTCGATTGGGATGGCAGGCGCATCCCCCGCAGCTTGGTGGGCGACGATCCCTGCGGCCTCGCTGTGCTGAGGTTGCTGCCGGTGAATCCTGAGATCCTCGGCCTCACCCGCCGGCCGGTTCCGCAAGCGGGCGTGTCGACCGTCATACCGGTCTGCTGACCCCGCACCGCCGGCTTTCGGTCCCGCGCGGGAAGGACATTCCCCCCGCGGGGGAGCGACGGAGAGTTTCGGCCTCGGCGCGCGTTGAACTTGGGAACGCCGCTCCCTTGCTCGCGAGCCCCAAGTCCTTAGCCTGTCGGCTCCTTCTTGCATGGATGGTTTCCCGATGGCCGGATCGTCCTCCGCCGCTGCGCGGCCGGCGAAATTCGTTGAGCCGCGCACGCTTGCCCTGATCGGACTCGCAGGCCTCGTCGTGGCCGCCGCTGCGGCCCTGTTCGTGACGCTCGCCGATGCCGGCACCGTCCAGGCGGTCCGCGACGGCTTGACCAGCCGCGGCTTCTGGACCGCGGCGGCGGTCGGGCTCGCGGCGCAGACCGTCGATGGTGCGCTCGGCATGGCCTACGGCATCACCTCGACCACCTTCCTGCTCTCCACCGGAGTGCCGCCGGCGGCGGCCTCGGCCTCCGTGCATGTGGCCGAGATCTTCACCACTGCCTTTTCCGGCTTCTCGCACTGGCGGCTCGGCAACGTGAACGGCGCGCTGTTCCGGCGCCTGCTGATCCCCGGCGTGATCGGTGCGGTGGCGGGCGCGTACCTCCTCACCTCGGTCGATGGCGAGACCATCAAGCCGTTCGTCTCGGTCTACCTGCTTGGGATGGGGCTCTACGTCCTATCGAAGGCGTTCCGCACCCTGAAGACGCGCCGCGAGCCGCCGCGGGCCGTGGTGCCGCTGGCGCTCGGCGGCGGTTTCGTCGATGCGATCGGCGGCGGCGGGTGGGGGCCGGTGGTCACGACCACGCTGGTCGGCGGCGGCCAGGATCCGCGCACCACGATCGGCTCGGTCAACGCGGCGGAGTTCTTCGTCGCGGTGGCGAGCGGGTTGTCCTTCACCCTGCTCGGCGGGCTGACCCACTGGACCACCATCGCCGGCCTCGTCGTCGGCGGGCTGTTCGCAGCACCCATCGCCGCCGGGCTGGTGCGGGTGATCCCGGCGCGGGTGCTGATGGTCGTGGTGGGCCTGCTGATCGCGGGTCTCAGCCTCGTGGGCCTCACCGGTCTGTTCAGTTGATCGTCCTCACCCCGCCCGCGTCGTCTCGGCGAGCCAATCCACCACCGCGTCGAGGGCTTGGCGGTTGCTGGTGTCGCCGCCGCGGGTGCCCTCGAACGCGGCGATCTGCCGGTCGGCGCTGGTGCCCTCGCGCAGGATGCGGCGGGCGTCGGCCACCTCTTCGGTGCAGCCCAGCGCCTCGGCATCCTCCGCGATCAGCGAGAGCAGCGTGTCGAGGGCAGCCTCGAAAGGGAACGCCTGCTCGGAGGCCTCGTCGATCAGCTCGGCCTCGATCCCACTGCGCTGGGCCCGCCACAGGTTCTCCGCCGCGATCGCCCGCGAGACGCCGGTGAGCCCGGCATTGATGTCGGGCCGGCGCTCGACCAGCCGCACGAGGCAGCGGAACAGGGCCGCCACGACGATGGCGTCGGAAAGCCGGGTGCAGGAATCGGCGATGCGCAGTTCGAGCGTCGGGAACTTGATCGAGGGGCGTAAGGACCACCACAGGAAGCTCGCGTCCTGGATCGAGCCGGCCTGTGTCATGATGCGCACGTAGCGCTCATACGCCGCCGCATCGCCCATCAGGTCGGGCAGGCCGGTGCGCGGCAACTCGCCGAAGGCGCTGAGGCGGTAGGCGGACAATCCCGTCGGCTTGCCCTGCCAGAACGGCGAGGAGGCCGACAGCGCGAACAGCAGCGGCTGGAACGGCAGCAGCCGGTCCATCAGCGCGACGCGCCGGTCGGGGTCGGCGACCTCGACATGGACGTGCATGCCGCAGATCAGGCTGCGCCGCCCGGCCAAGCCCACATCGCGCAGGATGCCGCGGTAGCGGTCGCCCTTGGTCGGCAATTGCCGAGCCCAGTCGGCGATGGGGTGAGTGCCGGCGGCGAATACGAGGAGCCCATGCTCGCGGCCCAGATCCGCCAAGGCCTGCCGCTGCTCCAACAGCGCGGCGTGGGCCGCCGGGAACGACGTGGAGGGCGGCGTGCAGACCTCGACCTGGCATTGCAGCAGTTCCCGCCCGATCTCCGGCAGCCGCTCCCCGGCCGCCTGATGGAACGGCTTGACCGATCGGCGCGGCGTGCCGCGGGTCTCGGCATCGGCGAGGAAATACTCTTCCTCGATCCCGAACCGGTAGGGGTGGGCGCTCATGCCGTGCTGACTCCGACGACCGGCTGACGCGCTCTCGCCGGAGGGGCGGCCGGTCCGGCCCGAGAGGCGCACCGAAAGGACCTTGGCCGGGAGCAAGCCGTGAGCCCCGGCAACGGTTCCCGGGGAGGCTCGGCGGGCCAGCGCGACACCGTGGCCGCCCGGCACCGGCCGGCAGGGCTCGCGCCGGGGGCGGGGAGGGCGCTACAGCTTCCTTTCCCGCCGCCGCTTCTCTCCGACGACCATGCCCGAACTGCCCGAAGTCGAGACCGTGCGCCGGGGGCTCGCCCCCGCGATGGTCGGGGCGCGCGTCGCCCGCGTCACCCTGCGCCGGCCGAACCTGCGCTTCCCCTTCCCCGAGCGCTTCGCCGAGCGGCTGGAGGGCACCACGGTGCTCGACCTCGCGCGCCGGGCCAAGTACCTCACGGCACATCTCGATTCCGGCGAGAGCCTGATCCTGCATCTCGGCATGAGCGGGCGCTTCGACGTGCGCCTGCCCGACGGCTCGAACCTCTCGCCCGGCGACTTCTACCTCGAAGGGGCGCTCGGCACGCCCAAGCACGACCACGTGGTGATGGCGTTCGCCAACGGCGCCACCGTCACCTACAACGACGCCCGCCGCTTCGGCTTCATGGATCTCGTGGCGACCCGCGACCTAGAGACCTGCCGACACTTCGCCAGCATGGGCGTCGAGCCGCTCTCCGACGCCCTCGACGCACCCCGGCTCGCGCGCCTGTTCGCCAAAAAGATCACGCCGCTGAAGGCCGCACTCCTCGACCAGCGCCTGATCGCGGGCCTGGGCAACATCTATGTCTGCGAGGCGCTGCACCGCTCGGGCCTCCACCCGGCCCTGCCGGCGGGTGCGCTGGCCAAGCCCGACGGTTCGCCGACACCCAAGGCGAGGAAGCTCGTCAAGGAGATCAAGGCGGTGCTGACCGAGGCGGTGGCGGCCGGCGGCTCCACCTTGCGCGACTACGCCCGTCCGGACGGGGAGCGCGGCGCCTTCCAGCACGGCTTCCGCGTCTACGACCGGGTGGGCCATGCCTGCCCGACCAAGGGCTGCACGGGCCGCGTCGGCCGGATCGTGCAGGGCGGGCGCTCGACCTTTTTCTGCGAAACCTGCCAAACGCTGCCAGCCAGCCAAGTCTTGCCGATCCGGTAAGGTCCGAACGGCGGGGGCACCGATTTCATCCCGCTTATCTTTCGCTGAAATTCGGCGCTCATCCCCCGTTCTTCAGGTCACTGCTCACGCGAATGTTGAACGGTTTGGGGCCGCACTGCGTTCTCAGCTTTGCCACAGCACGGCAAAGCCCGTTTCCGCTCTTCCGCTGCGCCGGCCGTCCGCGGCAGCGCTTCCAAGAGCTCAACGACACGGAGGAACACATGCGCGCCATCAAGCTGATCCCGGTTCTCGGCCTGCTCGCTCTCGGCCTCGCGGCCTGCAAGGACGAGAAGAAGGACACCACGGGCACGACCACGCCTCCGGCCAACACCACGACCACCGCCCCGGCGACGCCGCCCGCCACCCCGCCAGCCGCCGGCCAGACCACGGCGCCGACCAACCCGCCCGCCGCCAACAAGCCGGCCGGTCAGCCGTAGTTTTCGGGAGGTTCCGACGTCGCCCGGTCGGTGGCCGGGCGGCATGAGAGAAGGAAGGCCGGCCGAAAGGCGGGCCTTCTTGCGTTTCGTCGGCCCACCCGCTCGCAGCGGCTTGGCAGACGCCCCATCACGAACGGCGTCTTATCCCGACACCGTTTCCCGCTTCACCCGCCGCCCCGCCATCTCCTTGAGCACCCGCCCCAGCTCCTCCGCCGAATAGGGCTTGCGCAGCAATTCGAACCCATGTGCGTCGTCCTGCGCCAGGACGTGGCTGTAGCCCGAGGTAAGGACCACCGGCAGGTCCGGAAAACGCTCGCGCAGGATGCGGGCCAGCGCGATGCCGCCCATGCCGGGCATCACGACGTCGGAAAACACCGCCTCGAACGGCGTCTCGGTGCGTTCCAGCTCGACCAGGGCCGCCTCGGCATTCTCGGCCCAGACCGGCTGGTGGCCGAGTTCCTCCAGGATCTGGGTGCAGAAGCGGCCGACTTCGAGGTTGTCCTCGACCACGAGGATCCGCAGATGCGCCTCGGCATCCGCATCCGGCCTCGGCCGGGCAGCGGCGGGGGCCTCGAGGGGAGCAACGACCTCGGGCAGGTAGAGGGTGAAGGTGGTGCCCTCGCCCGCGCGGCTCCACACGTCCACATCCCCGCCCGATTGCTTGGCAAAGCCGATCACCTGGGAGAGGCCGAGGCCCGTGCCGCGGCCGACCTCCTTGGTGGTGAAGAACGGCTCGAAGATGCGGGAGAGGTCGGCGACGGCGATCCCGGTGCCGGTGTCGACGACCGAGACCGCGACGAAGGGACCCGCCGAGCCGGCATGGCCGCGGATCGGCGGCATCGGTACGGCGCCGTCGAGGCGCAGGGTCAGGCGTCCCTCGCCGTCCATGGCGTCGCGGGCGTTGACCGCCATGTTGACCAAAGCCGTCTCGAACTGGCTCGCATCGGCGCGGACGTAACAGGGGGCGCCGGGCAGGTCGGTGACCACGCGGATGCGCGCGCCGGTCACCGAATCGAGCATCTCGCAGATGCTGCGCAACCGTTCGCCGACATCGAAGGTCTCGGGCTTGAGCGCTTGGCGCCGGGCGAAGGCGAGGAGCTGGCCCGTCAGCTTCGCCGCCCGGTCCACGGTGTCGGAGACCGCGTCGAGGTAGCGGCGCTTGCGCTCGGGCGCGAGGTCGGGCCGGCGCAGGAACTCGACCGAGGAGCGGATGATGGTGAGCAGGTTGTTGAAGTCGTGGGCCACACCCCCGGTGAGCTGGCCCACCGCCTCCAGCTTCTGCGACTGGCGCAGGGCGTCCTCGGCGTGCCGCTGCTCAGTGATGTCGCGGCCGAAGCCGTAGAGCAGGCCGTCGGCGGGCACGATGGTCCAGAGCACCCGGCAGGTGCCGCCGTCCTTGGTCAGGCAGGTCAGCTCAAGGTCGGTCGAGGCGCCGGCCGCGAGCCGTTCCAGCGCTGCCTCGGCCGCCGCCCGCTCCTCGGGCGCGAAGAAGTCGGGCACGTGGCGGCCCACCGTCTCGGCCCGCGACCAGCCCAGCGTCCGGCTCCACGAGGGGTTCACCGCGCCGATCCGCCCGTCGGGGGTGGCCACGACCTTGAGGACCGGTGAGAGCGTCCAGACGCGGTCGCGGTCGCGCCTTTGCGCCACCACTTCCGCTTCCAGGTCGGCAGCCTTGGAATGGAGCAGGTGCTCCACGCGCCGCCGGGCCGTGATGTCCTGGAACAGCACCGCGACCTGCCGGCGCGACGGCGGCTCGATGCGGAAGGCGGCAAGTTCGAGGTAGCGCCCGGTGGCGACCAACTCGCGCTGGAAGCGAATCGGCCGGCCGGTGCGCAGGACGTCGCCGTAGAGCGCGAGCCAACCGTCGGCCTCGTCGCCGACGATCTCGCGCAGGCGTCTTCCCTCCACGTTCTCGATGCCGGAATGCTGGGCGTAGGCACGGTTGGCGGTGACGTGGACGTAGTCGCTCAAGGGGCCGTGCGGGCCGTCGATGAACTCGATGACGGCGTAGCCTTCATCCATCTGCTCGAACAGCGTGCGGTAGTGCTGCTCACTCTCGGCCAGCGCCGTGCCCTGGGCCCGCTGCTCGGTCACGTCCCGCACCACGCCCGCGAGCCGCAGGGCCGCGCCGTCCGCATCGCGCTCGATCTCGAGGGTGCGGGCGATCCAGCGCGGGGCCCCGGTTCGGGGATCGCGGACGCGGTAGACCGCCTCCTCGGACGAGGCACCCGAGAGGATTGCCGGATCCTCCTCCGGGAAACGCTCGGCGAACGCGGCCAGCGCGTATCGCTCACACACTTCCAGGCCGTGCAGGCGGCAGAAGGCGGGGCTCGGATGCAGCACGCCCGCGCGCAGGTCGAGGGTGAAGACACCGATCCCGGCGGCATCCTGCACCCGGGCGAGTTGGTCCTGCGCCGCCCGCAACGGCTCCACGATCCGAAAGCGCGCCGATTCGGCGCTCGGTTCCTCGGTGATGGGGGGAGTCTCGGGCATGCTCACGCGGGTAGGTGTAGCACGCCGTCAGGCGTCACAAGCGCGACCGTTTGGCTGAGAAACAGTCTTCACGACAATGTCAAAGGTTAACCCGCGCGCGGCGGTTCGTCAGCCGACATCGAGTTCCGGATAGCGCCGGAAGATGCCGGCTTCGTTGAAGGGAAGGCACCGCTCGCTTGCACGATAGGCCGCGATCCGCGGCAGCTGCCCGATTCGCTCCGCGTGGGCGACGATGCCCGGCGTCTGCGCCAGCGCCCGGGCCGCAGCCCTGGGAAAGGCGTAGCGCAGGCCCGCCACGAGCTGGAACAGCGACGTGTCGGCATAGCTCATTGCGCCGCCGACCAGATGCTCCGGCCCCACCGGGTTGCCGGCGAGCACGCGCTCGAACCAGTTCAGGAACTTCGGGATGCGGTTCTCGCAAAAATCCTCTGCGCGGCGGCGCGCCTCGGGTCGCTGATCCTCGTAATACAGGCCGACGCCGACCGGGTGATGGGTGTCGTGCGCCTCCGCCACCATGTCGGCGATCGTGAGCTGGATCTGGTGCGTCCAGATCCGGTCGGCCTCGTCCGCCCCGACGAGGCCGAGGCGCGGCCCGAGATAGAGCAGGATCGCCGCAGTCTGTCCGATCACGCGGTCGCCGTCCTTGAGGAAGGGCGGGGCGAAGGGCGGGCGGACCGGCTCGTCCTCCAGACGGTCCATCATCGCCGCGATGCCGCCGCCCTCCGCCTCGGGCTGGCGGGCGACATCCACGTAATCCGCCCCGGCCGCTTCGAGGGCGAGCCGCACGAACTCGCCGCGGCCGGGGATCATCGGCCAGTAATGCAGCTCGTAGGCCATGGCGGAATCCTCAATCCAGGCTCACCAGCCGCCGCGTTCCTCATGGCTCGGCGCCCGGCCCTGGGGCGTCAGCGCGTCGATCACACCGGGCAGGGCCTGGGCGAGCTGCCCGAGCAGATCCTCGCGCGGCAGGCCGGTCTCGCGACTCAAGCTGTCGAGGGTGTTCGGGCCCAGCGCCTCGGCGAGGCGGTTCGGCGCGATCTCGCGGTTGGGGCCGTGGCCGATCCACGAGCCGATCACGTCGCCGAGGCCGCTGCGCTCGAAGCCCTGGATCAGGCCGTCGAGCCCATGGGAGGCCGCGCCGCTGCCGTCATCCGGCTCACGGTCGAGCCCGGCATAGGGGCCACCGCCGGGCGAACGGTGCCCGGAATGGCCGTCGCCGGGGCCGTCGAGCATGCCGGCGAGGTCGCCGAAATCGCCGCCGAGGTCGTTGCCGGCCTCGCTCCCCTGAGCCGGTGGCCCGCTGCGGCGGCCCTGGTTGAACCCGCCGAGATCGCCGTCGTCGGAGCCGGGTCCGGGGAGGGATCGGCCGTCGGATCCCGGTGAACCGCGGCCGAGGATATCGCCGAGCCCACCCCCGCCCTTGGCGAGCAGCAGCATGAGGAGCGCCTTCACCACCGGCGAGGCCAGCGCCCCGCCGCGCCCGCCCCCCAAAACCTGTCCGACGACTCCGCCGATGACCTGATCGAGCAGCCCCATGCGTTTCCTCCCGCCGGTTCACGCCACCATTCACGCCCGTTGCGGCGGCCGTGCCGGTCCAACGGCGAACGCAGGGGTGGGGTTGCGGATCAGTTCTCGTGGTTCGAGCGGAACGGCTTCGAGAGGTGATCGGAGGGATTGGTGCGCACGGTCTTTCCGCTCTTGCCCTCCGGCACCACCGCGGTCGAGGAGCGGATTGCGCTCGGGGGTGAGACCTCCCCGGTCGGCCGCTCGGCGGAGCGATCGTTGCCGCGCACCGTATCGGTGCCGGAGGGCAGGGTGCCGGCGGTGGGCTGATCGTTGGGGTTGGCCGCGCTCTGGGCCTGCACCGGCACCGACAGGCTCAGGCTGCCGAGGAGGGCACCCAGAGCGGCGCGAATGAGGGGAGAGGGGGATCGCATCGGTCGGCTCCATCACGCTTTGCGCCATTACGCTTGGCGCCGCCGGGCGGCCTCGCAGCCGAGCCGCCCGGCGGTTGCAGGATCTGAAGAGCCAATCGCAGGCGACGGCCGAGGTTCCGCGTTCGGGCGCCTCAGCCCCGCTTGCGCCCGCCGCCGCCCTTGTAGCGGGGCTTCTGGCCGCCGAGTCCTTGCGTCGAGCGCGCCTTGGGCCGCTCCTGCCAGGGCACGGCGTCGGCCGGCAGCTCGCGGTCGGTGCCCGGGCCCATATTGTCGAGGGTGGGCTTCGAGATGCGGCTGCCCTTCTGCCCGTAGCGGCCGGCCTCGCGCTCGATATCGCCCTGCCGGGCCATGGGATCGTCGGAGACCATGAGTTCGGTCGCCTGGAGGCGCTTGAGCTCGTCGCGAAGCCGCGCCGCCTCCTCGAAGTCGAGATCGGCGGCCGCCGCGCGCATCCGTTTCTCGAGGTCGGCCATGACCGCCTTGAGGTTGTGGCCGACGGTGATCGCGTCCTTGGCCAGCCCCGTATCGACGCGGACGTGGTCGCGCTCGTACACGCTCTCGAGGATGTCGCTGATGCCGCGCTTGACCGATTGCGGCGTGATGCCGTGCTCCTCGTTGTAGGCGAGCTGCTTCTGGCGCCGCCGCTCGGTCTCGGCCATTGCCCGCTCCATCGAGCCGGTGATGTTGTCGGCGTAGAGGATGCAGCGGGCATCCGCGTTGCGGGCCGCGCGGCCGATGGTCTGGATCAGCGAGGTTTCGGAGCGCAGGAAGCCTTCCTTGTCGGCATCGAGGATGGCCACCAGCGCGCATTCCGGGATGTCGAGGCCCTCGCGGAGGAGGTTGATGCCGATGAGAACATCGAAGGCACCCAACCTCAAATCGCGAATAATCTCGATGCGCTCCAGGGTGTCGATGTCGGAGTGCATGTAGCGCACCCGTACCGAGTTCTCGTGCAGGTACTCGGTGAGATCCTCGGCCATGCGCTTGGTCAGCGTCGTCACCAGGGTGCGGTAGCCGGCCTGGGCGACTTCGCGGACCTCGCCCAGCAGGTCGTCGACCTGGGAGCGGGCCGGGCGGATCTCGATCACCGGATCGACGAGGCCGGTGGGGCGGATCACCTGCTCGGCGAAGACGCCGGCCGTGCGCTCCATCTCCCACTTGGCCGGAGTCGCCGAGACGTGGACCGATTGCGGGCGCATCGCGTCCCATTCCTCGAACCGCAGAGGGCGGTTGTCGAGGCAGGAGGGCAGGCGGAAGCCGTACTCGGCCAGCGTCGCCTTGCGGCGGAAGTCGCCCTTGTACATGCCGCCGATCTGCGGAACCGTGACGTGGCTCTCGTCGGTGAAGACGAGGGCGTTGTCGGGCAGGTACTCGAACAGCGTCGGCGGCGGTTCGCCGGGCTTGCGGCCTGTGAGGTAGCGCGAATAGTTCTCGATGCCGTTGCAGGCGCCGGTGGCCTCGATCATCTCGATGTCGAAGGTGCAGCGCTGCTCCAGCCGCTGCGCCTCGATGAGGCGGCCCATCCGGGTCAGCTCCTCGACGCGGCTCTTCAGCTCGGTCTTGATGCCCTTGATCGCCTGCTGCAGGGTGGGGCGCGGCGTGACGTAGTGCGAGTTCGCGTAGACCTTCACGAACTTCAGCTCGTTGAGCTTCTTGCCGGTCAGCGGATCGAACTCGACGATGGATTCCACCTCGTCGCCGAACAGGCCGACGCGCCAGCCGCGATCCTCCAAGTGGGCCGGCCACAGCTCGATCACGTCGCCGCGCACCCGGAAGGTGCCGCGGGCGAAGTCCGACTGGATGCGCTTGTACTGCAGCGCCACGAGGTCGGCGATGAGCTGGCGCTGCTCGATGCGCTCACCGAGGGTGACGGTGAACGACATCGCCGTGTAGGTCTCGACCGAGCCGATACCGTAGATGCACGAGACCGAGGCGACGATGATGACGTCGTCCCGCTCCAGCAGGGCGCGGGTGGCGGAGTGGCGCATCCGGTCGATCTGCTCGTTGATCGAGCTTTCCTTCTCGATGAAGGTGTCGGACCGGGGGACGTAGGCCTCGGGCTGGTAATAGTCGTAGTACGAGACGAAGTACTCGACCGCGTTGTCGGGAAAGAAGCTCTTGAACTCGCCGTAAAGTTGCGCCGCGAGCGTCTTGTTCGGCGCGAGGATCAGGGCCGGGCGCTGCGTCTCCTCGATGACCTTGGCCATCGTGAAAGTCTTGCCCGAACCCGTGACGCCGAGCAGCACCTGATCGCGCTCGGCGGTCCTGACACCCTCGACCAGGGCGGCGATGGCGGTCGGCTGGTCGCCAGCGGGGGTGAACTCGGATTTCAGCGTGAACGTCACGCCGCCCTCCGATTTCGCCGGCCGCTCCGGGCGGTGCGGCACCCAGGCCTCGCCGTTCTTGAACAGCGGGTTGCCCTCGACGAGCAGCCGCTCCAGCGCCTCGACGGTGGCCGAGACGCCATCGGTGGCGAGCGAGGGCGCCTCCGCTTCGGGCGCGGTTTCCGGTGCCGGGCCGTCATCGGGCGGGACGAGGCCGAGCGCCTGGGCCAGCCGCGGGTCGACATCGGCTGCGTCGCCGATGGCGAAGCCCGCCTGCGGCGCCTCGGCGAAACCGTCCTTCGCGATCTTCTTGTAGGCCTTCGCCTCACCCTTCTGTCCGCGTCCCTTCCGGGGCGGCTCCGGCACGGGCTCGGCCGCCTTCAGACGGTTGCGGTTGAGCGCCGGATTGAGCAGCGCGGCGAGATGCTCGTCGAGCGGCATCAGCTCGGGCCGGTCGGCCTTCGCCGTCGTCTTCGAGGTCGCCTTGGCCTGTGCTTTGGCCGTCGCCTTGGCGAGTGCTTGGGCCGGGCTCACGCGCGGATTCTTGGGTGCGGGCATGGCGACAATATGGGCCCGTCGGGCGATCTCCGGAAGAGTCCGAACGGTCCGAGATTGTCCCGGCTCGCGGCCGTTTCGGGCCCGGACTGGCTTCCGTGCGTTCTCATCGCAGGGAGACCGCCGTGAAAACGGTCATCCTCCGCGCGGCTGAGGCGGATCTGCCGCGCACGCGACCTATCGGATTCCTCGCCGGACGGATCTGGTGCCGGACGATTTCGACATGATGCACCGGGAGGAGATCATCCGGTTGTTCGAGGGTGACGCGGACGCGTGAGGCTCCTCCTCGACACCTGTCTGCCGATCTGATCATCGGCGCGGCGGCTTCGTTTCATCCCCACTCCGGCCGCCACCGTCCTCATCGCGCTCATCCGAACGAATGCCGCTTGACGGCTCTGCACCCGCGTGTACTTTGCAATGCAAAGCGCGCCTCGACGCGGGAAGACGAACCCCATGCGTGACACCCACGGCGACCTCGACAGGGCGCTGGCCGACATCGTCGCGATCCGGATGCAGATCGCGCGGGACACGGCCTTCCGCGGCCTCGGCGCGGCGACGCTCGCCGCGACCGGCGCGCTTGCCCTCGTCGTCGCGGGGGCCCAGTCCCTGCTGCTCGACGACCCGACCGCACGGCCGGTCGTCTTCTTCGGCCTCTGGGTCGCCGCTGCCGTCACCGCTTGCCTCCTGATCGGCTTCGAGGCGGTGCGCCGCTCGCGCCGGGTCCATTCGGGGCTGGCCGACGCGATGGTGTTCAGCGCCATCGAAGGGTTTTTACCCGCGGGTGGGGCGGGCCTCTGCCTCGGGCTCGTCTTCGCCCGCTTCGCGCCGGACCAGCTCTGGATGCTGCCGGGCCTGTGGCAGGTTCTGGTCGGGCTCGGCCTGTTCGCCTCCGCCCGCATCCTGCCGCGCACCGTGCCGCTCGCGGGCGCGTGGTACCTGCTCGCCGGACTCACGGTGCTGGCCCTCGCCAGCGAGACGCGCCACCTCTCGCCCTGGCTGATGGGCGTGCCCTTCGCGGTGGGGCAGGGGCTCGTCGCCATCATCATCCACCGCCATTCGGGCCCAAGTGACGGATCGACTGACGGATCGACTGACAGATCTGCCGACGGAGACGCCGATGCCGACCTCTGATCGCAGCGACGCCCGCTTCTCCTACGAGGGGCTCGACCGGATCATCCACGAGCGGGCGCGGCTCTCGGTGCTGACCTCCCTGGTCTCGCATCCCCGCGGTCTCGCCTTCCCCGATCTCAAGCGCCTGTGCGGGCTCACCGACGGCAATCTCAGCCGCCACCTCGCCGTGCTGCAGGAGGCCGACCTCGTCAGCCTGGAAAAGGGCTACGACCAGAACCGGCCGCAGACCCTCTGCCGACTGACGCCTTCCGGGCGCTCCCGCTTCCTCGATTATCTCGGGGTGCTGGAGCAGGTGGTGCGCGACGCCGCACAAGCCGCGGGCAAGCCACAGAATGCCGCTGGCCGGTCCCAGGCTGCCGAGGACCGGCCCGCCGCCCAGGACCGTTCCGGCCTCGCCGAACCGGTCTGACGACCACTCCCGACATTCCACCGAACGCCGCGTCCCCCGCGTGTCTCGCACTTCGCCCGGAGACTTTACGATGCAAAGCCCTCTCGATCGCAGATCAGGTCTTCACGCGGCGATCATCATGGACGGCAACGGCCGCTGGGCGAGCGCCCGCGGCCTACCTCGGGGTGCGGGCCACCGGGCGGGCGTCAAGACGATCCAGCGCGTGGCGGAGGCCGCTCCCGCGCTCGGCATCGGCACGCTGACGCTCTACGCCTTCTCCAGCGACAACTGGCGCCGCCCGGCCGAGGAGGTCGGCGGGCTGATGCGGCTGTTGCGGGCCTATCTGCGCGGCGAGACCGACCGGCTCGCCCGCAGCGGCACCCGCCTCACGGTCATCGGCCGCCGCGACCGCCTGCCGCCCGGCATCCCGGAGGCGATCGCGCGGGCCGAGGCCGCGACCGCCACGGGTGACCGGCTGCACCTGCGCATCGCCGTCGATTACTCCTCGCGCGACGCGATCCTCGCCGCCGCCGCCCGGCTCGGGCCGGCGGGCCTCAGCCGCGAGGGCCTGAGCGAGGCCCTGGGAGCGGACGGGGACGTCGATCTCCTGATCCGGACGGGGGGCGAGAAGCGGCTCTCCGACTTCCTCCTCTGGGAGGCCGCCTACGCCGAACTGCACTTCACCGACCGGATGTGGCCCGATTTCGGCGCCACCGACCTCGCCGCGGCGGTGTCCGACTTCACCGCCCGCGACCGCCGGTTCGGCGGGCTGAACCCGCCCGCGGTACCGCGGGCCGCCTGACGCTGTCGCGAGTGCCGCGCGCCGGCCCGTCCGAAACCTAATCCAGAAGTGAGTGCGGAGAGCCCCGCCGTTCCGGCGGGCGACCACGCGGAGGCGATGTGCGCTTCCGCGAACCATCCCCCTTGCCCGGAGCCCCCGATGAGTCTCGCCCCGCCGATCCCAGCCTCCTCGCCCGACCAGGAGACCGCGCGGCCCTTCGCGTGGCACCGGCTGCGGCGGATCGCCGGGCTGACGCTGGTGGCCGGAGCGGCCTGCCTCGGCGCCCTCTTACTCGTTGGCGAGCGCCAGGATCGGCAGCGGGAGGTCGAGGCCGAGATCGCGAGAGCCTGGGGACCGCCGCAGCAGGTCCAGGGACCCGTGATGGTTCTGCCCTTCACCGACGATTCCGGCCAGCCGCGCCATGTCCTCGCAGCGGCCCGGTCGGCGTCCTTCGACGTGACCCTCGACACCGCCGAGCGCCGCCGCGGCCCGTTCGCCGCCACCGTCTACGACGCGCGCGTCAAGCTCGCCGGCCGCTTCGAAGTGCCGGACGAGGGGCAACTGATTGACCTCCTCGGTGCGGCCGGGGCGCGGATCCACTGGGATCGGGCCCTGATCGGTCTCGCGGTGGGGCGCCTGGGTTCGGTCAATCCCGGCGACGGGATCACCATCGACGGGCGCAAGGAGACCTGGGGGACCTGCTCCACCTTCGCGCTCCGTGGCGCGGCCTGCCCCGGTGAGCGCTGGGTTCTTGCCCCGCTCAAGACGGCAGGCCGTCCCGAGGGGGCCGTCGCCTATACGGGCGAGATCGGATTGCGGGGAACGGGGGAGATCACCTTCGTGCCGAGCGCGCCGCAGGCTGAACTGACGCTCGCCTCTCCCTGGCCGAATCCGAGCTTCTTCGGGGACGTACTGCCCGCGACCTACACGATCACGAAGACGGGCTTCACGGCGAATTGGCGGATCGACGAAATCAGCGCGCCGCGAGTCGTGACCGGCACGCTGCCTGGGATGATCCCGGAGGCCACGGCTCGGCTTGCGGGCTCCGGCAGCTTCGGCGTCGCGCTGGTCGAGGGCATGCCCGTCTACCGGATGATCACCCGTGTCGCGAAGTATGGGCTTCTGCCGGTCGTGCTGGCCTTTGCCCTGCTCCTTGCCTTCGAGGCGACGACGCGGCTGCGCATCCACCTCGTGCAATACGCTCTCGTCGGGATCGCCATGACGCTGTTCCCGCTGATGCTGCTCTCGTTCAGCGAGTGGCTCGGCTACAACGCCGCCTTCGGCCTCAGCGCCGGGCTCGTCGTGGCTCAGACCAGTCTCTACACGGCCGCGGTCTCGCGCGAGGTCACCGTCACCACCGTGTTCGGGGGGCTGATGTCGGCGCTGTTCGGCTTCCTGTTCGTGCTGCTCGGGCTTGAGGTTTACGCGCTTCTGGTCGGCACGGTGGCGGTGTTCCTAGCACTGAGCGCCGCCATGGTGCTGTCGCTCCGGTTCGACCCGGCCGGCTCGCGCGCCGTACCGGCCCAGGCCTGACCGGCTGGCCGGACCGCGCGGCGGCGCTACCTACCGGCGCCATGTGAGACCGCCGCGCGGCGGCCCTCCACCCACCGAACCCGTGACGCGAAAACCATGTCCGCTGACCGCCCCGCCCTCGACGACGAGACCCTCGCCTTCGCGGCTCGCCTCTTCCAGTACGCCCGGATGGGCCATGCCGACGAACTGGCCGAGCTGTTCGGGCAAGGGCTGCCGGCGAACCTTCGCAACGACAAGGGCGACAGCCTGCTGATGCTGGCCGCCTATAACGGCCAGGCGGCGACGGCCCGCGTGATCCTGGAGGCCGGGGGCGATCCCGAACTCGCCAACGACCGCGGCCAGACCCCGCTCGCCGGCGCCGCCTTCAAGGGCGATGCGGACATCGTCCGGCTGCTCCTGGAGCACGGCGCGCAGGTCGACGGGGTCGGCGACGGCAGCCGCACCGCGCTGATGGTGGCGGCGATGTTCGACCGCACCGAGATCGTCGATCTACTGCTCGCCCAAGGCGCAGACCCGTCCCGGCGCGACGCTTCGGGGATGAGTGCCGCCGACATGGCCCGGCAGATGGAGGCGCAGAACACACCGGCCCAGTTGGAGCGCGCGCAAGCCGGGTGACCGGTTCCGGCGCACGCCGCCTCGTGTAGGATCGGGGCCGAGCCGGGGTCAAAAATCCCGGACGCGGAAGACGCCGGGAGAGTGGCCATGCCGGATGCGGTCGGGGCGATCGACCAGGGCACCACGAGCACGCGCTTCATCGTGTTCGACCGCCGGGGTACGATCCTGGCGCAGGCCCAGCGCGAGCACGAGCAGATCTTTCCCCGTCCCGGCTGGGTCGAGCACGACCCGAGGGAAATCTGGCGCAACACCCATGCGGTGATGCGCGAGGGGCTGGCCCGGGCCGGGCTGGCGCCGGGGGATCTCGCCGCCATCGGCATCACCAACCAGCGCGAGACCGCCGTGCTCTGGGACCGGCAGACCGGCGAGCCGCTGCACGATGCCATCGTCTGGCAGGACACCCGCACCGACCGGTCCGTCGCCGCGCTCGCCCGCGACGGCGGGCGCGACCGCTTCCGCGCCAGCACCGGCCTGCCGCTGGCAAGCTACTTCTCCGCCTCCAAGCTCGCGTGGCTGCTCGACCACGTGGACGGGGCGCGGGCGAAAGCCGAGGACGGCCGCGCCTTGTTCGGCACCATCGATTCCTGGCTCGTCTGGAACCTCACCGGCGGCCCGGACGGGGGGCTTCACGTCACCGACGTGACCAATGCCAGCCGCACGCAGCTCATGTCGCTCGCGACCCTCGACTGGGACGAGGCCATGCTCGGCGTGTTCCGCATCCCGCGGGCGGTGCTGCCGCGCATCGTCTCCTCCAGCGCCGTGCTGGGCGAGGCCCGCGATCCGTTTCCCGGCGTGCCGCTCGGCGGCATTCTGGGCGACCAGCAGGCGGCGCTGTTCGGGCAGACCTGCTTTTCCGCAGGCGAGGCCAAGAACACCTACGGCACCGGCTGCTTCGCGCTGATGAACACCGGCCCCGAGCCCGTCACCTCTTCGGCCGGGCTCGTCACGACGGTGGCCTACCGGCTCGACGGACAGCCCCCCGCCTACGCGCTGGAGGGCTCCATCGCCATCACCGGCGCCCTGGTGCAGTGGCTGCGCGACAATCTCGGGCTGATCGGCGCGTCGAGCGAGATCGAGGGGCTGGCCCGCAGCGTCGAGGACAATGGCGGCGTCTACGTGGTGCCGGCCTTTTCCGGCCTCTACGCCCCGCACTGGCGCGACGATGCCCGCGGCCTCATCATCGGCCTGACCCGCTACGCCAACAAGGGCCACATCGCCCGCGCCAGCCTGGAGGCCACCGCCTACCAGACCCGCGAGGTGCTGGAGGCGATGGAGCGCGATTCCGGCTGTCCGATCGCCGAATTGCGCTGCGACGGCGGCATGACCGTCAACGACCTGCTGATGCAGTTCCAGGCCGATATCCTCGACCGGCCGACCCTGCGCCCGAAGGTTTCGGAGACGACGGCGCTGGGGGCAGCCTACGCTGCGGGGCTTGCCACCGGTTTTTGGAAAACCCTCGAAGATCTTCGCGACAACTGGGCCGTGGACAAGCGCTGGCATCCGCGTATCGAGGCAGAAGAACGTCGAGCACTGTTCGCCGGCTGGGGCCGGGCGGTGGAGCGCTCGTTCGGATGGGTCGAGGAGGACGCTTGATGGGTGCTCGGATACGCTCGCTTCGCACGGCTCTGCTGATCTCGTCCTTGGCGCTGACACCGCTCGCGGTCGGTCTCGCGCCGGCCCCGGTCCTCGCCGCGCCGGCCGCCGCCTATCCGGGCCAGCAGGAGGGCGATTTCGTCGCCGAAAACTTCAAGTTCGCCAGCGGCGAGAGCCTGGACAAGGTGAAGCTGCACTACACCACGCTGGGCACGCCGCATCGCGGCGCGGACGGCGAGATCGACAACGCCGTGCTCGTCCTGCACGGCACCACCGGCACCGGAAAGAGCTTCCTGATCCCGACGCTCGGGCCGGAGCTGTTCGGCGAGGGCGCGCCGCTCGATGCCGGGCGCTGGTACGTGATCCTGCCCGACGGGCTCGGCCGCGGCGGCTCCTCGAAACCGTCCGACGGCCTCAAGGCGCATTTCCCCCGCTACGGCTATGGCGACGTCGTGGAGGGCCAGCACCGGGTCGTCACCGAGGGGCTCGGCGTCAAGCACCTGCGCCTCGTGCTCGGCACCTCCATGGGTGGGATGCAGGCCTGGATGTGGGGCGAGCGCTATCCCGGCAGCATGGACCTGCTGATGACGGTGGCGAGCCAGCCGATCCCGGTGAGCGGGCGCAACGCCCTGTGGCGGCGCCTCTTGATCGAGGGCATCCGCACCGATCCCGACTGGAAGGGCGGCGAGTACACCGCGCAGCCCCGCAGCTTCGGCCGTATCCTGCCGATCTTCAACATCATGACCGAGAGCGTGCTCGGCCTGCAGAAGCAGGCTCCGACCCGCGCCGCGGCCGACACGGCCTACGACAAGATGATCGCCGGCTACGAGAACAAGGCCGACGCCAACGACTGGCTGTACTGGTTCGATTCCTCCTACGATTACGACCCGTCGCCGGACCTCGAAAAGATCACGGCGAAGGTGCTGGCGGTGAACTTCGCCGACGACGAACTGAACCCGCCCCAGCTCGACGTGATGAACGCGGCGATCGCGCGGGTGAAGGACGGTCGCTTCGTGCTGGTCCCGACCTCGCCCGAGACGCACGGCCACCAGTCGCTGCGGTTCGCCAGCTTGTGGAAGAGCTACCTCGCGGAATTTGTGAAACAGCCCGAGGCCGCGACCGAGAAGAAGAGCTCGCCGGAGCGGCCGGAGGGCAGCCGGTAACGCTTCGGGCGAGGGCGAGGAGGCCGGAGCATGTCGGCGCGTGACATCCTCCGGCTCGTACGGTGTCCGGTTGATCGGTTCGGTTCAGCCCCCATCCCCGTCATTCCGAGGCGCTGACAAGCGAACCCGGAATCCACGATTGACCCCGACGCCATGCTTCGGTGTCCGCATCACGGACGGATCCCGGGTTCCGCCGTGCGGCCCCCCGGATGACGAGGGAGGTGACACCGGAGGAGTTGGCCGGAGACGGCATTGCTCCACACGCAGTCGTGATCCGGCACCCTGCATGTTCGAGCCTGCGGTGCAGGCCGCCGCATGCACTTTCCTGCAGAAATCGAGAGAACCTTAAGTAATCTGCGGCAAGGTGGCGCCCTGAGCGTACAACCTACCCCCGGATTCATGATGCGCGTGTCCCTCAAGACTGCCCTGGCGGGCTCGTTCAGCCTGTTGGCCGTGGTTGCCGCGGTTCAGGGGGGGATCAGCGTCGTCAAACTTGCGGCCATCGATCACGAAGTCCGCGACATCGCCGACAATTGGCTGCCCTCGGTCGGGCTGCTCGGCGATATCAGCACCGCGACGCGGGACGAGCGGGTGAAGACCTACCGCTACGTCGCCGCCTCGCCGACCGGCGCCGTGCTCGCCGAGAACGAGAAGAGCGTGCGGGCGAGCCAGGCGGCCCTCGAAGCCCTACGCCGCGCCTACGAGCCGATGATCGCCTCCCCCGAGGAACGGGCCCTGTACGAGCGCTTCGCCTCGACCTGGACGACCTATACGGGCCGGGTCGAGGCGATCGTCGCCCTGATGCGGGAGGGGCGCCAAGCTGAGGCGCTGGCCCTCCTCACCGGGCCCGAGGCCTTGGGCCTCGCGCAATCCGCGACCAAGGCGCTTCAGGAGAACCTCACCCTCAACAAGCGGGGCGCCAAGCAGAGCGTCGAGGGCGCTGTCGGAAGCGCGGCCTCCGCCACGGCCGCCGCCTGGGTCGCCATGGCCGTGACACTGCTCTCGGCACTCGCCGCCGCCCTGTTCGGCTGGTTCGGGATCTCGCGGCCGATCACGCGGATGACCGGGGCGATGGGTGCGCTCGCGGGCGGCGACGCGGCGGTGGCCGTGCCGGGGCGGGGGCGCGGTGACGAGATCGGCGCCATGGCCGCGGCGGTGCAGGTGTTCAAGGACAACCTGATCCGCACCCGCGCCCTGGAAGAGGAGACGCAGGCCGCCCGCGCCGGCGCCGAAGCGCAGCGCCGGGCCGCCGCGCGCGCCCTGGCCGACGACTTCCAGCGCGCGGTCGGCGGGATCGTCCAGGGCGTGACCGCCGCCGCGACCGAGCTTCAGGCCACTGCCGGGGCCATGACCGCCAACGCCACCCGGACCGCCGACCAGTCCGGCACGGTGGCCGCAGCGGCGGGGGAGGCGGCTGCCAATGTCGGCACGGTGGCCGCTGCGGCCGAGGAACTCGGCGCCTCGGTGCAGGAGATCGGCCGGCAGGTCGACGGCTCGGCGACGTTGGCGCAGGCCGCCGTGGCCGAGGCCGGCGAAACGGCGGCCCTCGTGCGCGACCTCTCGGACGCCGCCGCGCGGATCGGCGACGTGGTCGCGATGATCGCGACCATCGCCGGCCAGACCAACCTGTTGGCGCTCAACGCCACCATCGAGGCGGCCCGTGCGGGCGAGGCCGGCCGCGGCTTCGCGGTGGTGGCCGCCGAGGTCAAGGAACTCGCCAACCAGACCGCGCGGGCGACGGAGGAGATCACCGGGCAGATCGGCCGCATCCAGGGCGCGACGGGGCAGGCGGTTCGGGCCATCGACGGCATCTCGGGCCGCATCCGCGAGATCAGCGGCGTCGCCACCGGCATCGCCGCGGCGGTCGAGGAGCAGGGCGCGGCGACGCAGGAAATCGTGCGCAACGTCGCCCAGGCCGCGAGCGGGACCGGATCGGTCACGCGCACCATCGCGGAGGTGGCGGGCACGGCGGAGGAGACCGGGGCGGCGGCGGCCCAGGTGCTGGCCTCCGCGACCGAGCTGTCGCGCCAGTCTGAGTATCTCGGCGCGGAGGTCGGACGGTTCCTCGATACGGTTCGCGCGGCGTGAGCCGGCAGGGCTCTGCCCTGGACCCGCCAAAGGGCTTGCCCTTTGGGAGCCCGTTACGGACGAAAACCCTCGAAGACCATCTGGTCGGCGTGCTCGCGGGCCAGCACCCGCTGCGCCTCGGTGCGAACCGTCCAGGTCATCACCGGCATGTTCCCGAGCCGGCGGCAGAGATAGGGGACCGGGCCCGGCAGGTCGCCGACGCGCCAGGACAGGAAGTGCGGCCGGCTCACATGCAGGTGGAGCAGGCCCGACAATTCGGCCCGCACGGACGGCGCCAGCAGCGCGTAGTGCGGATCGTCCTGGCTCGCCTCAGCGACGATGCCGCGGGGCAGGTTCGGCGCGATCTCGGCGAGCGTCGCGACGATGCCCGGATCGAAGGATTTCAGCGCCACCGGCGCGTCGAGCCCGGCAACGATCTCGGCGGTGCGGCGGGTGAGCCGCCGGTCGCCGTCGAAGCGCGACTTGATCTCGACGATGACCGGGACGCGGCCCGCGACCCGCGCCAGGAAGTCCGGCAGGGTCGGGATGCGCTCCCCCGAGCCGGCCACGGTCAGCGTGCCGAGTTCGGCGGCCGTGCGGGATTCCACCGGCTCGGAGACGCCGGTGAGGCGCCCGAGCGCCTCGTCGTGGAACACCATCGCCTCGCCGTCGGCGCTGAGCTGCACGTCGCACTCGATGGCGTAGCCGCCCGCCACCGCCGCCTCGGCCGCGGCCAGGGTATTCTCGGGGATGCCGGCGGGGCGGTCGTGCAGGCCGCGATGGGCGATCGGACGGGCGATGAGCCAGTCCGGCGCCCGCTCCAGCCCCCCGCTCACGCGACCTCGAACATCGCCTCGACCTCGACGGCGGCGTCGAGGGGAAGCTCGGCCACACCCACCGTCGAGCGGGCATGGCGGCCGCGGTCGCCCAAAATCTCGACCATCAGGTCCGAGGCGCCGTTCATGATCGGGGCAAGACCCGAAAAACTCGGCACCGCGTTGATGAAGCCGCCGAGCCGCACGCATTGCACGACGCCGTGGTCGAGGTCGCCCACCGCCGCCTGGACCTGGGCCAGCACGTTGAGCGCGCAGAGCCGGGCCGCCGCGATACCCTGCTCGGCCGAAACCTCGGCACCGAGCTTGCCCTTGTGGGCCGGGTCGAGGGTGCCGTCCGGCCCGAAGCAGATCTGGCCGGAAATGACGACGAGGTTGCCGGTGCGGATATAGGGCACGTAGTTCGCGACCGGGGCCGCCGCCTTCGGCAGCTTCAGGCCGAGCGCTTCCAGACGTTCCTTGACCGAGTTCATCACCGTCTCTCCTTGATCCTGCGGGGCTCTGAGCACGGGCGCGGGGCGATCCGCAAGGGGGCGTGTGGCGTAAGGCTCCTCAACCGGCGGTCGCCGTCGCCTGCGCCGAAACCCGCGGCGCGTCGGCGGAAAAGTCGTAGCGCAGATCGGCATGGGCCACGGTCGCCGGGCGGTGGGCGACGATGACCCGCGTCATCTTCAGGTCGCGAAGCGCGGCGGCGATCACCGCCTCGGTCGGCTCGTCGAGCGCACTCGTCGCCTCATCCAGAAACAGGATCTCCGGGCGGCGGTAGAGGGCACGCGCCAGGATCACCCGCTGGCGCTGGCCGCCCGAGAGCGTCGAGCCCATGTCGCCCACAAGCGTCTCGAAGCCCATCGGCGTGCGGGCGATGTCGTCGAGTATCGCGGCGCGGGCGGCGCATTCGCGGATCCAGCCGGGATCGGGCCGCTCGTCGAAACAGGCGATGTTCTCGGCGATCGAGCCGGCGAACAGCCCGTCATCCTGCATCACCCCGGCGATGCGGGCGCGGTAGGCCGCCAACCCCCCGGAGCGGATGTCGCGGCCATCGACCAAGACCGCGCCCTCGGAGGGGGGCAGCAGGCCCATCAGGATCTTCATCGCCGAACTCTTGCCGCAGCCCGAGGGGCCGGTGATGGCGAGGCTTTCGCCCGGCGGCACCTCCAGGCCGAGATTGCGGAACACCCAGGGCTCGTCGTCGCCGTAGCGCAGGGACAGGCCGACCGCGCGCAGACCCGCGCCGCGCACCGGCGGACGCTCTCCGGCGAGGAGGGCAGGGCCCGCGACCGGGGCCACCGCGGCGGGCATCGGTGCGGCGGCCTCCTCCGGCTCGGTCATGACGATGTCCGAGAGCCGGTCGGTCTGCACGTTGAGCATCCGGAGCTGGAAGCCCGATTGGATCAGGTTGCCGATGCGGGTCGAGAACTGGTCGCGATAGGCCAGAAACGCCACCAGCATGCCGAGCGTCATCGACTGGTCGATCACGGCCCGGGCGCCGAGCACCAGCAGGATCAGCCGGTCGGCGCCGAACAGGAACTCGTTGCCGCGCCCGAACACGAGGTCGAGCCGCTGCAACCGCAGCCGCGCGTTCAGCGCCTGGACGAACTGGTTCATCCACGTGCCGCGGCGGCGCTCGCGCAGGTTCAGGAGCTTGACGCTCGCCATGCCGCGCACGGTCTCGATGAAGTGGCTCTGCTGGCGTGCCTCCGCGACGATCGCCTCCTCGGTGCCCTCGCGGTAGGCCTTGTAGGCGGCGATCCGAAGCCCCGCGTTGAGCGCGGTGGCGGCGAGCGCCACGAGGGCGAGCCAGCCGCCGTAGAGGAACAGCATGATCAGCATGCCGACCGACATCAGCCCGTCGAGGAGTGCCTGGACGAGATCGGTGGTGATGCCCTTCTGGATCGTGGCGAGCGTGCCGAAGCGGGAGATCACGTCGCCGACATGCCGCTTCTGGAAATAGTCGAGCGGCAGCCGGGAGAGGTGGTCGAACAGCGAGCCCGACCACTGATAGTTCAGCTTCGTCCCCGTGAGCATGATCGCCCAGCTCCGGGCGACGCCGAGCCCCAGTTGCAGCACGAGCAGCAGGGCGAGGCCGAGGGCGACGACGAGGAGCAGGTCGAGGTCGCCGTTCACGATGACCTCGTCGATGACGATCTGCGATGCGATCGGCATCAGAATCGCGACGAGTTCGATCCCGAGCGAAAGCGCCAGGATCTGCGCCATCGCCGAGCGGATGCCGGCCATGCCCCGGAACAGGTCGGAGAGCGCGAGGCCCTTCACGGCCCGCTCGCGCACGAAGCTCTGGTTCGGTGCCACCTCCAGGGCGACGCCGGTGAACTCCCGCGAGGCTTCCGCGAGGCTCAAACGTCGGCGCCCGCGAGCGGGATCGTGGATCACGATCTCCCGGCGCCCGACCCGCGCCAGGACGACGAAGTGGTTGAGCCCCCAGTGCAGGATGCAGGGCAGGCGCAGGCGGCCGAGATCGGGCAGTTCCACCCTGAGCGCCCGCGTCGAGAGCCCCATCGTGCCCGACAGGTCCATCAGGTTGCGCAGGGTCATGCCCTTGAGCGAGAGGGCGTGGCGGGCGCGCAAGCTTCCGAGATCGACCCGGCGGCCATGGTAGCCCAGCACCATGGCGAGGCAGGCCATGCCGCACTCGGCGGCCTCCGCCTGGAGCACGACCGGCAGGCGCCGCCGGAAGCCGAACTGAAGATCCGACAGCAGGCTCAACGTACCCCTCCTTCGGTGACGAGATCGACGCTGCGCTTGACGTGGTAGAGGGGGTCGAGGAGCCAGCGGTAGAGGGCGCGCTTCTCGAGCGCGATGTCGGCCTCGACCCGCATCCCGGCCTCCAGCCGGCGCGGCTCGCCGTAGGCCGTCACGCTGTCGGCGTCGGGCCGCACGATGATGCGGTAGACGCCGGCCTTCCCGGCATTTTTGGCCGTGTCCCTCGCCGCCTCGGGCTGGGCGTCGCCTTCGAGCGGGGCGCGGGTCACCTCCGTCACCGTGCCCCGGTGCAGGCCGAAGCGCTGGAACGGGAAGGCGGCGTAGCGCAGCATCACGGAAGCCCCGGGCTCGATGAAGCCGATCGCCGAGGAATCGACGAACAGGTTGGCCTGCAGCCGGCCCTCGCTCGGCAGCAGGGTGAGCAGGTTTGCCCCCGCCGCCACGGTCTGCCCGGCCTGCGCCCGGATCGAGGTGAGGATGCCGCGCTCGGGCGCGCGCACCTCGATGGCGCGGCGCGCCTCGCTCTCGGCCCGCTGCTGTTCGAGCTGCGCGGCGGTGCGGTCGAGTTCGGCCAGATCGCGGGCCAGGGTCTCGTCGAAGGTCGCGAGCTTGGCGCGCAGATCGCCGAGCTTGCCCTCGACCTGAAGCCCGCCCTGGCGGAACTGCGCGAGCTGCGAAGTCGCCTGGAGGTAGAGGTAGTTCTGGCTCTGGAAGTCGGCCGCACGGGCAAAGCCGCGGGTCACGAGGTCGGCGAGTTCGTCGGCGCGCGCCTTGAGCGGCGGCACCAGCTTTTCCTGGAGCGCGAGTTGCTCCTCGATCTTGGCCCGCTGCGCCTCGAGGTTGGCGACTTGCTCCCTCAAGCCCTCCTTCTCGGCGGTGGCCATGGCGGCGCGGGCGGCGCGCTGGCGCTCCACGCTCTCCCGCTGCCGGCCGAGTTGGGCGATCACCCGCTCCTGCGTCGGGCCGCTCGCCGAGACCGCGTCGAGGTCGATGGTGAAGAGGAGTTGGCCGCGCTCGACCCGGTCGCCCTCTTTGACGCCGGACGCGCTGACGCGCCCCGCCAGCGGGCTCGCCACGGTGATGAGGCCGACATCGGGGGCGAGCAGGCCCTCGGCATGGACCCGGCGGGTGTAGCTGCCGAGCCAGGCGTAGACGCCGACGAGGATGGCGAAGGCGAGGCACAGGCCGACCACCACGCGGATCGCCAGAGGCTGGATCACCTGAGCCTCGCCGAGCCAGGCGCTTCGTCGTGCCTCCACGACCTCGCGACGGAACAAGGGCGCGTTCACCGGGGGGCCTCCTTGCCCGTCGCAATCAAACGATAGGATGCGTTGTTCTGACGCATGTAGGTCATAATCCGCAACAGAATCAAATTTTTAGCTGCGATCGTCTCGCGGGCGGCCGGTTCCTCGGCGGACAGGTCAATTTTTGTCCCCTGTACGGGGGGCGCTCGTCCCGCCGACCTCACCCCGCAAAGGATTCCGCGAAGGCCGGCCAAGCCGGTCGGCCAAGGGGGGCCCCAAGGGGGAGTGTGCGGCGAACGCGTACGGCCGGTGGCGGAGCGTGGAGACCGGATGCGACTGCTGGTCGTGCTGTGAGGGATCAAGATATGTCCATCCGAGAAGTCTCAAGCCGATCACCCCGGACCGTATACCGCAGCCTGGGTTGCCTGCCGGAATAATATCCGTACCTTATCCAACAGAGCGACGGACTATCGCCGCTCTTATTCCACAGGAAGACAGAAATACAGAACGTTCTTCCAATATCATTCGGACAAAGGAGAAAACCATGCAGCAGAACATTGATGCCGTCCGCGAGCTGAACGCTGCGGAGCTGGATCAGGTCGGCGGCGGTCTGTCTCTCGGCCTCGATCTCGATCTCAGCAGCGAACTCGGGGCCGTGTCCGGTGTCGTCGATCAGGTGGGCGGCCTCGTCGGCGGCACGCTCGATACCGTGCTCGGCGCGGTGGGTGGCCTGCTCGGCGGCCTGCTCGGGAAGTAATTTCTCCTCCTGATACGGTTTCCCACGGAAGCGGCCGACCCCACCGCTTCCGTGGGCCTCGCGCGGGACGCGGCGACCGGGCGCGCCCTCGACGGGCGCCTCCCGCTGGCACGATCGACCGCGGGCCGGGGAACCGGTCGAGGGAACGACCGCGAGGGCGGGCCGTTTTCATCCGTTCGGATCGAAGCGTTGCCGTGTCCGCCGCCGTTCCCTCGGTTCCGGGTGAGGGCGGCCGAGACAGCCAAGGCAATAAGGATTTCGAGGCGCGCCCCGGAGGCGCGCCAGCGAGAGGGAGAACGACGCGGCCGATGAGCGTTCCGTTCGTCAACGCCTCGGTGCAGGGCGATCTCAGCGCCCCGCCCGACCGGATTTTCGGCCAGATCCCCGCCAGCGGCCTCGACGGCATCGCCTTCCTCGATTTCGCCTACGAAACGGCGGGTTCCAGCACACACCGGGTCGATGGTCTTCTTGTCGGCACGTGGCACGGCGGCTGGTACGGTCTGAGCCGGACTACGCTCACCTTCAGCGGCGACAGCCCGACCGGCAGTGAGCCCTGCGACGAGCGCACCGGCGAGGCCTTCGTCCTGCGCGGGCCCGGCTATGCCGGCCGCACGCTCTGGAGCGGGCAATGCCGCGGGCGCTATCTCGCCTTCATGCCCGCCGCGGTGGAGCGGATGATCGAGGCGCCGCTCTCGCATCTCCGGATCGATTCGATCACCTGCGATCTCACCGAGCGGATGACCGTCTCCCATCTCCTGGCTGCCCTGGGGCAGGCGGCCAGCGGCCACGACAGCGCCGCGGACGCGCTTCTGGTCGACAGCGTGGCGCTCGCGGTGCTGCGCGCCTCCGGCGCCCTGTCGAGCCCGCCCACCCGCAAAAGCGCGGCACTCACCGCCCGGCAGGCGCGGCGGGTGCGCCAACTCGTCGCCGAGCGGATCGATGCGCCCCTGTCTCTGGGAGAGATGGCGGCGGTAGCGGGCCTCAGCGAGGGCTACTTCGTGCGCGCCTTCAAGGGCACCTTCGGCGTGACGCCCTATCAATATGTGTTGCGCGAGCGCGTGACGCTGGCCCAGTCGCTGATCCGCTCCGGCACCGTCTCCCTGAGCGAGGCCGCCCTGCGTGCGGGCTTTCCCGACGCGCGGCGGATGGGGCGGACCTTCCGCAAGATCATCGGGCGCTCGCCGACGGAATCGACCCGGCTGCAGCGGGCCTGAACCCGGCGATCGGGTGCCGGACGGCACCGCGGCACGACGATTTCGGGCGGATCGCGGTGCCGCGGGCCGCCCCGGCGCCGTCCTGCGATTGACAGAAGCGCCTCGTTTCTTAGTAATCGCGCGCGTGCCGCCCGTCCCCCGAGGCGGCACTTTCTTTTGGCGACTTCCCCCTGGATCGAGCCCGAGGAGACGGACCCGCGTGACCTCCGCCCTGCTGCCGACCTATGCCCGCGCACCGATCGCTTTCGAGCGAGGCGAGGGCGCATGGCTGGTCGCCGAGGACGGCGACCGCTACCTCGATTTCGGTGCCGGCATCGCCGTCAACGCCCTTGGCCACGCCCATCCGCATCTGGTCGAGGCGCTGACGGCGCAGGCGCAAAAGCTCTGGCACACCTCGAACCTGTTCCAGATCCCGCAAGGGGAGCGGCTGGGCCAGCGGCTCGTGGACGCGACCTTCGCGGACGTGGCCTTCTTCGCCAATTCCGGCGCCGAGGCGAATGAAGCCGCCATCAAGATGGCGCGCAAGTACCACGCGGCGGGCGGCCATCCCGAGCGCTACCGCATCGTCACCTTCGAGGGCGCCTTCCACGGCCGCACGCTCGCGACCATCGCGGCCGGCGGCCAGCAGAAGTACATCGAGGGCTTCGGCCCGAAGGTAGAGGGCTTCGATCAGGTGCCGGTCGGCGACCTCGCCGCCCTGGAGGCCGTGATCGGGCCGGAGACCGCCGCCCTGATGATCGAGCCGATCCAGGGCGAGGGCGGCCTGCGGGTGATCGCGAGCGAGACGCTGCGGCGCCTGCGCGCCCTCTGCGAGGCGCACGGTCTGCTCCTCATCATGGACGAGGTGCAGACCGGCGTCGGCCGCACCGGCAAGTTCTTCGCGCATGAATGGTCGGGCGTCACGCCGGACATCATGAGCGCGGCCAAGGGCATCGGCGGCGGCTTCCCGCTCGGCGTCTGCCTCGCCACGGCCGAGGCCGCCCGCGGCATGACGGCGGGCACCCACGGCACCACCTTCGGCGGCAACCCGCTCGCCATGGCGGTGGGCAACGCCGTGCTCGACGTGGTGCTCGGTGACGGCTTCCTGGCCCATGTCGAGCGCATCGATCTGCTGCTGACGCAGAAGCTCGCGGGTCTGATCGACCGGCACCCCCACGTCTTCGCCGAGTTGCGCGGGCAGGGGCTGATGCGGGGCTTGAAGCTCAACCTGCCGAACACCGAGTTCACGGCGGCCGCGCGCGCGCGGCACCTGCTGGTGATCCCGGCCGGCGACAACGTGGTCCGCCTCCTGCCGCCGCTGATCGTCGGCGAGACGGAGGTGGACGAGGCCGTGGCCCGGCTCGAGGCCGCGGCGACCGATCTGGAGGCGCAGATGCGCGGGGCCGCCTGAGGGCGGCACCGCGAGCGTAGATATTGAGATGACCACGACCCTGAACGGCAGCGGCCCGCATGTCCGCCACTTCCTCGACCTGAAGGACCTCTCCGCCGAGACCCTGCGCGGTATCCTCGACACCTCCGCCGCGATGAAGCGCGCGCGGGTGAAGGGCCAGCGCGCGGCGGAGCGACCGCTCACCGGCAAGATGCTGGCGATGGTGTTCGACCGGCCCTCGACCCGCACCCGCGTCTCCTTCGACGTGGCGATGCGCGAACTCGGCGGCGACACCCTGATGCTGACGGGCAAGGAGATGCAGCTCGGCCGCGGCGAGACGGTGTCCGACACCGCCCGCGTGCTGTCGCGCTTCGTCGATGCGATCGTGATCCGCACCCTCGATCACGGCCTGGTGATGGAGCTGGCCGAGCATGCCGAGGTGCCGGTCATCAACGCGCTGACCAAGGCCTCGCATCCGTGCCAGATCATGGCCGACCTGCTGACCTTCGAGGAGCAGCGCGGGTCGATCCAGGGCCGCACGATCGCGTGGTCGGGCGACGCCAACAACGTGCTGGCGAGCTGGGTCCACGCCGCCGCCCGCTTCGACTTCACCCTCAACGTCGCCGCGCCGCGGGAACTGGCGATGCCGCCGGCCCTCGTCGATTGGGCCAAGCGCGAGGGCGCGCGGGTCAACGCCACCACCGACGCCTATGCGGCGGTCGAGGGGGCCGATCTGGTCGTCACCGATTGCTGGGTCTCCATGGGCGACGATGACGAGCATTACCGCCACAACCTGCTCTCGCCCTACCGGGTGGACGCGGCGCTGATGAAGGCTGCGTCCAAGGACGCGCTGTTCATGCACTGCCTGCCGGCCCATCGCGGCGAGGAGGTCACGGCGGACGTGATCGACGGGCCGCAATCGGTGGTGTTCGACGAGGCCGAGAACCGACTGCACGCGCAGAAGGGCATCCTGGCGTGGTGCCTCGGCGAGCCCGCCTGATCCGAGGTCACGACCATAACCCTCCCCCGCAGAGGGGGAGGGTTTCTCGGAGCCGTCAGCTCAACCCCGTCACCACCTCGGTGAGCTGATCCGCGCAGATGCCCCAGCCCTGCTCGAAGCCCATCGCCTCGTGCGCTTGGCGATCCTCCAGCGTCCAGTGGCGGGCGCGGGCGGTGTAGCGGGTGCCGCCGGCCTCGTCGGCGAAGGTGAGGATCACCGTCAGGAACGGCTTCTCGGACGGCACCCAGGCCGACGTGTAGGCGTCGGTGACGACGAGGCGCGTGTCCGGCACCACCTCCAGATAGACGCCCCGGTTGGGCAGATCCTGCCCGTCGGGACTGCGCATCACGACGAGACTCGACCCGCCCGGCCGCAGGTCGAGTTCGGCGACCGGCGTCGTGTAGGGTTTCGGGGCGAACCAGCGCTTCACCAGCTCCGGCTCGGTCCAGGCGCGCCAGAGCGCCCGGCGCGGCGCCGGGATCAGGCGGGTGAGGACGAGGTCGCGGGGATCGTCGGCGTCGCTCATGCTGTCTCTCCGATGGTTCAGGCTGGGCGCTTGGCTTGGTTCATCGCCCAGATCACGCCGAACGGGTCGCGGAGCTGCCCGTAGACGTCGCCCCAGAACATCTCCTGGTAGGGCGTCACCACCTCGGCGCCGGCTGCGACCGCCCGGTTCCACCACACGGCGATGTCCTCGACCGGCAGGAGCAGGCTGAAGGCCTGCGGCGCCTGGAGCGGGTGGCCGTATTCGGGAAAGGCATCGGAGAGCATCACCGACGTCCCGTTCACGACGAGGTGGACGTGCATGGTCCGCCCCTTTTCGTCCGGGGGCACGGAGGCGACGATCTCGGCGCCGAAGGCGTTCCGGTAGAACTCGGCCGCCCGCAGGGCGCCATCGAGCGTGAGATAGGCGACCACGCCGCCCTTCGGGGGCACGGCCGGTGACGCCGCGTCGGTCTCGCTCATCGTCGCTCTCCCTGTTCGCTTCTCAGGCGTCGCGGCGCGGAGGGTGCCGCGCGTCGCCGGTTCGCGCAAAGACTTTTTGGAGAGGCGTCTCCCGAGGCCGCCATGTCGTCCCTGACGGACCCGCCCCGTTTTCCTCCCCCTCGCGCGAACGGTCGGATCGCCGCAGTCGAGGGCCCGGCTGGAACGATCCCCCACGCCCTCCGTTGGCACGCGGTTTTGGAGTGCCTCACACAACGCCCGATCACCGATCGTCTCGCTTCCGGGCACGGCGGTGCAGCGGGGGTTGTGTGAGAGACACTGAGCAAATGGTCGCCGCGCCGACGCCGCACGGTCGAACCGGACGCCGCCAACAAAGAGGATCGATTCATGGATCTCGGCATCAGCGGCCGCGTCGCGGTGATCACCGGCGGCGATTCCGGCATGGGCTACGCCAGCGCGGAATATCTGCTGCGTGAGGGCGTCAAGATCGTCCTCTCCGACCTGAAGGAGAAGGAACTGGGGGAGGCGGCCGCGCGGCTCGCGGCACTCGGCCCGGTCAAGTCCTGCCAAGCCGACCTCTCGTCGGATGCGGGCGCGCTCAAGCTGCGCGACTTCGCCGAACAGGCCTTCGGCGAGACACCCACCATCCTCGTCAACGCCGCCGGCGTCACCGGCGCCACCGGCGACTTCCTGGAGATCGACGACGAGGGCTGGATGTCGACGATCCAAGCCGACCTGATGGCGGCGGTGCGGATGGCGCGTGCCTTCATCCCCGGAATGCGGACCCAGAAATGGGGGCGGATCGTGTTCTTCACCTCCGAGGACGCGGTGCAGCCCTATGTCGAGGAACTGCCCTACTGCGCCGCCAAGGCCGGCCTGATGAACCTGACCAAGGGCCTGTCCAAGGCCTACGGGCCGGACGGGGTGCTGGTGAACTCGGTGGCCCCCGCCTTCGTCGCCTCGCCGATGACCGATGCGATGATGGAGAAGCGCGCCGGGGAACTCGGTGTCTCCTTCGACGAGGCGATCGAGAGCTTCCTGGAGGAAAAGCGCCCCGGCATCGTCGTCAAGCGGCGCGGCCGGGTCGAGGAGGTCGCCTCGGCGGTCGCCTTCCTGTGCTCGGAACAGGCGAGCTTCATCACCGGCGAGAACCTGCGCGTCGATGGCGGCGCCGTCCTCACCATGGCGTCCTGAGCGATGCGGGAACTCTCTTGCGACGTCGCGGTGATCGGGGCCGGCACCGCCGGCATCGCCGCCCACCGCGCCGCCCTCGATGCGGGCGTCCGCGCCGTGCTGATCGAGCAGGGCCCCGGCGGCACCACCTGCGCCCGCGTCGGCTGTATGCCCTCGAAGCTGCTGATCACCGCAGCCGAGGCGGCGCAGGAGGCCCGCGAGGCGCATCGGCTCGGCATCCGCGTCGGCGAAGTGCGGGTCGATGGTCCGGCGGTGCTGGCCCGGATGCGGCGCCTGCGCGACCGCTTCGTGGGGTCGGTGTTCGAGGGGCTCGACGCCTTCCCCGACGAGACGCGCCTTACGGGGCGAGCCGTGTTCGAGGGGCCGGATTGCTTGCGGATCGACGACCACACCCGCCTGCGCTTCAAGGCGGCGGTGCTGGCGACCGGGTCCAGCCCGAGCGTGCCCGAGCCGCTGAAGGGGCTGGGCCACCGGGTTCTGACCACCGATACCGTGTTCGAGATCGAGGACCTGCCGGCCTCGCTCGCCGTTCTCGGTGCCGGCCCGGTCGGCCTCGAACTCGCCCAGGCCATGGCCCGGCTCGGCGTGGCGACCAGCGTGTTCGATCCCGGCGACAGCCTCGGGGGCTTGCGCGATCCCGATCTGAAGCGGGCCGCCCGCGAGATCTTTTCCGATGCCTTCGACCTGCATCTCGGCGCGAACGTCGAGAGCGGTGAGGCCGCGGGCGAGGGGGCACGCCTCGGCTGGAGCGGTGACGCGGGCAAGGGCGACAAGACCTTCGATCGGGTGCTGTCTGCCGCCGGCCGTCCGCCGAACGTTTCGGGAATGGGTCTGGAGCACACCGGCGTGACCCTCGACGACCGGGGCGGCCCGGTCCACGATCCCCGTTCGCTGCTCTGCGAGGGTGCGTCGATCCTGATCGCGGGCGACGCCAATGCCGACCGCCCGGTACTGCACGAGGCCAGCCGCCAGGGCCGCATCGCCGGCCGCAACGCCGTGCGGCTCGCCCGCGGTGAAGGGATCGAGCGGCCGGAGCGCTGGGTGGCGCTCACCATGGTGTTCAGCGATCCGCAGATCGCCGTGATCGGCGGCGGCTTCGACCCCGAGGCGGATCGCCGCGTCGGCCGCGCCGATTTCTGCGACCAGGGCCGGGCTCGGGTGATGGACCGGGCGCAGGGCGGCGTCCGCCTCTACGCCGAGGCCGACGGGCGCCTCGCCGCCGCCGAGTTGATCGGCCCTGAAGCGGAGCATCTCGGTCACCTTCTGGCCTATGCGGTGCAGGACGGGCTGGACGTGCGGCGTTTGCGCGACCGTCCCTTCTACCATCCGACCCTGGAAGAGGGTCTCGATACGGCGCTCTCGGATCTTGACGATCACTGAAGGAAGCCGATCGCGCCGGGGCTGCCACCCTGCCTTCGCGAGGATGCGGGGTCGCCGCTCGGCCGCTGCCGCGTCCAGCGATGCACGGTGCCGCGGGGGAATGTATGTAATCAGACAAAGCTTGGTCTTGTCAGACACTTGGTACGGCCTTCACGAGTGCCGAGACGCGTGCCGAGGGCAGACTCGGCATTGCCTAACCGGGGCGCGGCAGGCATACCGACTGCCACAATGGTCGATCCGTCGGAGATGAACGCCGTGGGGCCGAACGGTGGTCCGGTCGACCTTCCGGTCGATCTCGATGCCCTCACCGCTGAGCAGCGGGATGAACTCGGCGTGGGCATTCTTGCTCTCAACGCCGTCGGGATCGTGCTCGCCTGCAATCGGGCCGCGGGAACGCTGTGCGGCCTGTCGCCCGACACGATGATCGGGCGCCATTTCTTTCGCGAGCTCGTGCCGAGCGCCAACGTGCCGAGCTTCTACGGCCGCTTTCTCAGCGGCCAGCGCCGGAGCGCGACCGATCAGGCCTTCGAATTCGTGTTCGGCCGCATTCCGGCTCCCCTGCGGGCACGAATCGGCCTGCGGTCCGGGGCGGGCGGCCGCGTCTGGCTCACCATCACCCCGCTGGAGCAGATCGCCGCCGGCCCCTCGCGTGAGGCCGTCCTCGCGGCGATCGCCCAGCGCAGCCGCGCCGAGCCGGTCGATCCGAGCCTGTGCGAGCGTGAGCCGATCCACATTCCCGGCTCGATCCAGCCGAACGCGGTGATGCTTGCCGCCGATGCAGCGAGCCTCGAGATCCTGGCCTTCAGCGCCAACGCCGCCGACGTGCTGGCGCCCGAGCTTTTTCCGCCCAACGGCCTCAACCTGGAGGCGGTGCTGCCGGGTGCGATCGTCTCCGCGATCCGCGACGGGCTCGCCGCCCACACCCTGACCGACGGGCGGCTCCTGCGCCGCTCGCTTACGCTTCCACCGCGCGACGAGCGCCTCCACCTCGTGGCCCATGCCCATCTCGGCCGAGTCATCATCGAATTGGAGCTGGCGCCGGAGCGCCCCGAGGACTTCCTCGCCGCGAGCCCGCTCGACGCCGAACTCGCCATGATGCGGCTGCGCGCCGCTGAGACCTTGACCGAGGCAGCACAGATCGCTGCCCTCGAAATCCGCGCCATGACCGGTTTCGAATCGGTGCTGGCCTACCGTTTCGACGCGGATTGGAACGGAGAGGCCATCGCCGAGGACATGGTGCCGGATTGGCAGCGCCCGCTGATCGGCCTGCGCTTTCCCGCCTCCGACATCCCGGCCCAGGCTCGCGCCCTCTACACAAAGGCCAAGAGCCGCTTCGTGATCGACCGCGACTGCGTACCGGTGCCGCTGGTCGCCGACCGCTCTGCCGGCAACGCACCGATCGACCTCACCTTCGCGCAGAACCGCTCGCTCTCGCCGATCCACCTCGAATACCAGCGCAATCTCGGCGTCGACGGCTCGATGTCGATCTCGATCATGGTCGAGAACCGGCTCTGGGGCCTGATGATCGGCCATCACCGCCGGCCGCACTACGTCGCGCCGGAGACCCGCGCCGCGGCGACCGTGCTCACCGACGCCTTCGCCATGCGGGTGCAGGAGATCGAGGGCAAGACGCTGTGGGGCGAGCGGCAGCGCCATCTCGACGTCCAGGGTCGGCTGGTGCGCGGGCTCACCCGCTCCGACGACTTCGTGGCTTCGCTGACGAACGGCAACCCGACGCTGCTCGACCTGTTCGAGGCGACGGGCGCGGGCATCATCTCGGACGAGTCCGTCTGTCTCGTCGGGGCGACCCCGCCCGAGGCGGCGGTGCGCGCGCTCGCCGACTGGCTGCGGCAGAGCTTAGCCCCCGGTGAGACCACCTTCGTCACCGACACGCTGGTGCTGCACCACGCGCCGGCCTCCGCCTATACCGAGGTCGCCAGCGGCCTGCTCGCGGCCTTCGTCGGCACCTCGCGCCAGCATCTGCTGTTCTGGGTCAAGCCCGAGGTGCCGAGCACGGTGACCTGGGGCGGCGACCCCCGCAAACCCGTCCTGCCCGGCAGCGGCCCGGTGGCGGTGCTGCCGCGGCGCTCGTTCGAGCGCTGGATCGAGGAGCGGCGCGGCCATTCCGCCCCGTGGGCTACGTGGAAGGTGGCGCTCGCCGCACAGCTCGCCGACGCCGTGGACGGCGTGGTGCTGCGCCAGCGCCGCAAGATCGACGAGCTGACCGGGCTGCTCGCCGACAAGGAGCGCCTGCTGGAGCAGAAGGATCTGCTCACCCGTGAGATCGACCACCGGGTGAAGAACTCGCTGCAGATCGTGACGGCCTTCCTGCACATGCAGCGGCGCCATATCGCCGACCCGGAGGCGCGCCAGGCCTTCTCCGAGACCTCGGCCCGCGTCATGAGCGTCGCGCGGGTGCACGACAGCCTGTACCAGGGCGAGAGCATGGAGCAGGTCGATCTCGGCCAGACCATCCAGGCCCTGTGCAGCGATCTGGCCGGCATGGCCGGCGACGAGCACAGTGTCGAGATGACCGCCGAGCCCGGCCTGATGGTGCCCTACCAGCACGCGGTGGCGCTCTCGCTGATCACCACCGAACTTGTGACCAACGCATTCAAATACGCCGGCGGGCCCGACAAGGGCGCGCGGATCAGCGTCACCGTGGCGGGCGGCGAGGGGGCGGCCGTCCGCCTCAAGGTCTGCGACGACGGGGAGGGGATGCCGCCGGGCTGGGAGAACGCCAAGGCGCGGGGCACCGGGCTCGGCATGAAGCTGATTCGCGCCATGCTCGACCAGATCGGCGCCCGCCTCGACGTCGAGAACGCCGACGGCGCCTGCTTCACCGTTCACGCCTGAGCCCCTTCGTGAGCGACAGCCTGCACGCCCGCCTGCGGGAGGCCACGCAAGTGGCGCACGAGGCGCTGGAGCGCGACCTCGATTGGGAGGCGCGCGTGGCGACGCTGCCCGGCTACCGCGACCTGCTGGTCCGCCTGCGCGGCTTCCACGCCGCCTACGAGCCGGCGATTGCGGCCGCGCTCGCGGACGCAGCCTTCTTCGATCCGCGCCGACGGCTTGCGGGTCTCGATGCGGATCTGCACGCCCTCGACGGGGCGGCGCTCGGCACTCAGCCCATGCCCGCCGCGCCCCGCCTCGACGGGGCGGGCGCGGCGCTGGGCGCGCTCTACGTGCTGGAGGGCTCGACGCTGGGCGGCGCCGTCATCGGCCGCCACGTCGCCCGCCTGCACGGGGAGGGCGTGCCGCTGGCCTATTATGCCGGCCGCGGTCGCGCGACCGGACCGCTTTGGCGGGAGTTCCGCGAGCGTCTGGACGGTGTGCCGGAGGCAGAGGCCGCCACCGCCTTCGCCGCCGGCATCGCGACGTTCGAGGCGATGCGCGGGTGGCTGACGACGAGCGAGGGCTGATCGGCTAGGTTTCTCCAGGGCTCCGCCCTGGACCCGCGAAAGGACCTGTCCTTTCGAAACCCGAAACTCAGCGCGGTGGCAACACCTGCGCCCGCTTCGCTTCCAGCGTCTGCCAGACGATCAGCGAGGGCAGGCCCAGCGCCACGTCGGGCACGCGCTTGGCGAGCGACAGGGCGATGGCGGTGCCCGCATCGAGCCCGAACAGGGCGCCCACCACGACGAAGCCGCCCTCCTGCACACCGAGCCCGCTCGGGACGGCGAAGGCCGCCGACTTGATCGCCTGCGAGAGCGATTCCAGCACCAACACCTCGGTCAGGCTCACCTCGACACCGATGCAGGCGAGCACGATCCAGATCTCGGCCGCGCCGAGCCCCCAGGCCACGGCGTGCAGGGCGACGGATTGGGCGATGCGCCCGCGGCGGCCCCGCGCCCAGACCGCATCGAGGGCCTCCTGCACCGAGAGGATGCCCGCCGCGCCCGCCTCCGGTTTTGCCCCCTCCGGGGCCGCCGAGCGCAGGAAGCGGCGTCCGAGGGCGGCCAGGCGCCGCTCCAGCCCCCGCGCCACGCCGAGCGTCTGCAGGGCGAAGAAGGCCGCGACCGCCGCGACCGCGACCACCGCGGCCTGCGTCGTCCACCACGCGAGCACGGCAGCGGCCTCCCCCGGCAGCCGCCAGAGCAGCCCGGCACCGAACCCGGTGAAGGCCACCTGCGTCGCGACCTGGATCAGCATGTCGGCCAGCAGCGAGGCGGCCGCGAGGCTGCCCGCGACGCCCCAGAAGGTCAGCAGGCGCCCGCCCACCACCTCGCCGCCCACCGAGGCGACCGGCAGGAGCACGTTCACGCCCTCTCGCACGAAGCGCAGGATCACGAAGGCGCCGGTCTCGATCGGGGGCTCGGCGGCCTTCGCGGGATGGATGTGACGTCCCGAGGGCGGGATGCCGCGCAGCAGCCGCGCCCAGGCGAGCCCGCACAGCAACACGATGACGGCCCGCACCCCCACGATGGCCGCCAGTCCCGCCGGACCGATCCGCCCGAAGGCCGTACCGATCGCCGCAAGGTCGTTGGTGGCGACGAGCCAGACGCCCAGCCCGAGCCCGACCAGGGTGCCGACGAGCGGCAGCCGGCGCAGCAGCCCGCGCAGGAGACGCCCCGGTAGCGGCACTTCGGCGGGCCGGTCCGAGGAGGGATCGTCGCGCCCGTCCCTACGGCCGGCGGGTGCCTCAGCCATTGCCGGCTCCATCGGGCGGAACGGCCGGGCTCGGCTCGGCCGCTGTGAACACCGCGACGGATGCGGCCGGCGACGGCACCACGGCGGCGAGGGTGAGGGCTAAGGGACCGAGGGCATCGAGGGCCGGATCGACGAGGATGACACGGCGGCGCGCCAGGGATTCCGGCGTGGCCAGCGTCAGCATCCGCTTGGGGCAGGGCCCGAGACAGCCCGTTTCCAGCACCCGGACCTTGCCGGCGCCCTTTTTCGCGCCTTGCCTGAACGCCCGTTTGACGGCACGGCCGAGCTGCTTGCGGTCCACGCCCTGGCGCTTGGCGCATTTGCGGCACACCAGCACGAGGTCCGAGAAGCCCGCCTTGGCCGTCCTGGCCTTGGTCGTCTCGGCCCGGGCCGATTCGACCCGGTCTTCTCGGGGCGCCCCACCCGGATCCTGCCGCCGTCCCACATGTCCTCCCGTCCGGCCCTTCGATTCGGGCCGTACTCCGTTTCGGGGGCGGTATCGCAGCCCCCCTGCCCAGGGCGCAATCCCGGCGGATCGCCGCGCCTTAAAAAGGGCCGAAAAGAACGTGACCTGAGCCTTCAGACAGGATGCCGCCCCGAGCTTGCCGAAGCGTCCGGCCCGAGCGTATCGCGAGGGGACGGGCGCGAGGTCCCTCGCGCGGGCGGGCTCCGGCCGCGGATCCGTGAGGACCCCCATTCGATGAGTTCCGACGACGAGGTCAAGCAGGCGACCAGGGTCCGGCCGAGCCCGAGCGTCCAGTCGCTGATGGATCTTGCCCGGCGCTCCGTGCCGGATCTGCGGCGCAACGCCGAGACGATCGAACCGGTCTCCCCGGGCAAGGGCCGGGGCTTCGGCGGGGCGCTGGTCGAGCGGGCGCGCCGCACCCTCGAATGGACCCGGCTGCCCGGCCTGCGGCCGCGGGAGGCGCGCCCGCCCGAGCGGATGGCCAAGCGGCTGTTCCGCAGCTACTGCCTGTTCGCGCTGGCGCCGACCGCGGTGGTCGGCCTCTACGTCTTCGCGATCGCCAGCCCGCAATACATCGTCGTGTCGCAGTTCGCCGTGCGCGGCAACGTCGAGCCGATGGCCAGCGCCGAACTCGGCCTGCACAGCGACCTGATCCAGAAGCACAACAGCCAGGACAGCTTCATCCTGCGCGACTACATCGGCAGCCGGCCGATGGTGGAGGCCGTCGACGCCAAGCTCGGCCTCGAACGGATGTTCTCGCAGGACGGGATCGATTTCTGGGCCGGCTACGGCGCGGGTCAGCCGATCGAGAAGCTGGTGCGGTACTGGCGCCGGCAAGTGGTCCCGCACATCGATGCGATTTCCGGCGTGATCCACCTGAAGGTGCGCGCCTTTAAGCCCGAGGACGCGGTCGCGATCTCGCAGGAGGTGATCGCCCGCTCCGAGACCTTGATCAACAGCATCTCGCGCCGCGCCCAGGGCGACATGATCGCCAACGCGAAGAAGGAGGTCGAGCAGTCGTTCGAGCGGCTCAAGCAGGCGCGGATCGCGATGCAGGAGTTCCGCAACCGCTGGGGCATCATCGACCCGGTGAAATCGGCCGAGGCGGCCGTGACCACGATCGAACTCCTGCGCAAGGACAAGATCAAGGCGGAGAACGACCTGCGCGTGCTGCGCGACTCCAAGCTCGACGAGAAGAACCGCGGCATTCAAGTGCTCGTGGCCACCGTCGGCGCGCTGGACGGACAGATCAAGGATCTGCAGGGCCGGCTCACCACCGACGGCATCGTCTCGAATTCCGAGCACAACCTCACCCAGGCCCTGCTCGAATACGAGGGCCTGATGGTCGAGCAGACGGTGGCGGAGAAGCTCAACGCTTCGATGCAGATGATCCTCGACCGCGCCCGGATCGCGGCCGCCAAGCAGCAGATCTATCTGGCGACCTTCGTGCCGCCCCTGCTGCCGACCTATTCGGAATATCCGGCCCCCTTCTACGCCTTGTTCGCGGCCCTGTTCTGCTTCACCGTCCTGTGGAGTTCGGTCTCGCTCGTGACCGCAGCGGTCAACGACAACCGGCTCTAGATCCTTGTCGTGACACGCATTCCGACGAGCTGGCTTCCAGTTCGTCGGAATGCGTTCTAAGCGGCGGCAGGCAAACGGCTTTCATCGAACGGCTTCCATGGCGGATTTCACCGATCTCATCGCGCGCGCCGTCAGCCCGTCCATGAGTCGGGAGGAGCGCGATCAGGTCTACACCGTGGTCCGGCAGGCGGTGCAGCGGCTCCAGGACCGCGAGGGCCTCGCCGGCGACGATCCCCGCATCTTGCTCCAGCGCCACCTGATCGAGGAGACGATCCGCGACGTCGAGTTCGACATCGTCCGCTTCCTCACCCTGCGCAAGATCGAGCAGGCGCGCGCGGCGCAGAACGCCGAGTACGAGGCGCAGTTCACCAAGAAGCGGTGAGGGGCCGGCAGCCTCTCGCAGCAGCGGCCGGCACGGGGCCGCGGTAACAAAACAATACAATTGATAGTTGTTTTCATGCGATGGAAACAACTCATGCATGACGCTTGGGCCTCCGGCCAGCGAGCGCTCCATGCCTGTCCCATCCCTCTTCACGTCCAGGGTGGCGGATGCCGCCGGCCCGTCGCTGGCCACCTACGGCCTGCTGGTCCTGTCGGGCGCCGCCGCCCTGTGCGTCCAGAGCCTGACGGGCGTCTGGCTCAGTACGTCCGGCGTCCAGTGGCTGGCGCCGCTGTCGATGCTGGCGGGCGCCGTCTACTTCAACACCCGCGCGATCCGCCCCCGCTTCGGCGCCGCGCTCGCCCTTCTCGCGGTTCTGATCGTGCAACTGCCCATCACCAGCGCCCTGGCCTACGGTGTTCAGGCTTTCAGCCTGCCGCTGCGCGACGACTGGCTCCTCAGGATCGATCGCGCCTTCGGCTTCGACTGGCCGAGCTTCCAGGCCGCCATGGTCGAGCGGAGCGGCCTGATGGAGATCCTGGGCCGCGCCTACGAGACGTTCTTCATGCAACTGGCCCTCGCGCCCCTCATCCTCGCGGCTCTGGGCGCGGTGCGCCGGGCCGATCGTTTCGTCGCCGCCTTCATCCTCTGCGTGATGGCGACGACGCTCGTCAGCGCCGTGCTGCCGGCCGAGGGCGCGGCCGGCCTGCTCGGCCCGGACAGGGCGCATCTGCTGTTCCAGGGCGCGACGCCGCTCGGCGATCTGCACGCGTTGCGGGCCGGCTCGCTGCGGGCCGTGGCGCTGGAGGCGGTCGGCCCGCTGATCTCCTTCCCGTCGCTCCACTGCGCCGTCGCCTACCTCGTGACGGCCGCGCTCTGGCCGCTGAGAGCTCTGCGCTGGGCCGTGCTTGCGCTGAACGCCGTGATGACGGTCTCGGCCGTGACGCACGGGGCCCATTATGCCTGCGATTGCGCCGCGGGCCTGCTCGTCGCCGCCGTCTCGTTCCATGCCGCCGGCCGGCTGGGTGCCTGGAGCGATGCGGCGCTCGGGCGGATGCGCGGCGCTGCCGGCCGCACCCGCCTCGCGGGACCCGATGCCGCCGCCGGCTGATCGGCTCGGTCTGTCGACCGTCCTCGCGAGGCGTCCGAAAGCCGTCTCAGCCGTAGGCCGCCATGGCCCGCACGCCGCCGGGCTCGGCCACCTTCACGCCCGCCTCGACATACTCGTTGAGCTTGTTGCGTAAGGTTCGGATCGAGATGCCGAGGATGCGCGCGGCGTGCGTGCGGTTGCCGAGGCAATGGTCGAGGGTGTCGAGGATCAGGTCGCGCTCGACATCCGCCACGGTGCGCCCGACGAGCCCGCGGGTCGCCGCCTCCGCCGCGCTCGCCGCCCGCTCGACCGGGCCGGAGGCCGCCGTCGGCGCCGCGAGCGATTCGCCCTCCGGGCTCAGGATCGCCTCCGGACCGATCTCGGCGCCTTGCGCCAGGAGCACGGCGCGGTGGATCGTGTTCTCCAGCTCGCGCACGTTGCCGGGCCAGGGGTTGCGGGCGACCAGGGCCTGCGCCTCGCGGGTCAGCGGACGCAGCGACAATCCGTTCAGCTCCGCGTATTTGCGCGCGAAGTGGGCGGTGAGTTCGAGGATGTCGGCCAGCCGCTCGCGCAAGGCGGGCAGGCGCAGATGCACGACGTTGAGGCGGTAGTACAGATCCTCGCGGAACGTGCCCTTCTTCACCTCGTCGGCGAGGTTGCGGTTGGAGGTGGCGAGCACGCGGATATCGACCTTGACGGGGGCGCCGCCGCCGACCCGGTCGATCACCCGCTCCTGAAGCGCGCGCAGCAGCTTGGATTGCAGCCGCACGTCCATCTCGGAGATCTCGTCGAGGAGCAGCGTGCCGCCATTGGCCTCCTCGAACCGGCCGATGCGCCGGGCGACCGCGCCGGTGAAGGCGCCCTTCTCGTGGCCGAACAGCTCGGATTCGAGCAGGGCCTCGGGGATCGCCGCGCAATTGACCGAGACGAACGGACGGCTCGCCCGGTTCGACTTGGCGTGGACGTGGCGGGCCAGCACCTCCTTGCCGGTGCCGCTCTCGCCGGTGATGAGCACGGAGGCTTCCGAGCGGGCGACCTGCTCGGCGAGCCGCACCACGCGCTCCATGGACGGATCGCGCCAGATGAAGCTGCGGGCGTCCGCCGCGACGGCCTCGAGGACCGCCGCGATCAATTCGGGATCGGGGGGGAGGGGGATGTACTCCTTGGCCCCCGCCTGGATCGCCGCCACCGCGGCGCGGGCGTCGGAGGCGATGCCGCAGGCCACCACCGGTGTGCGGATGCGCTCGTCTGACAGAGCCTGCACCATCCGGCGGATGTCGAGGCCGACATCGACCATCACGAGGTCGCCGCCCTTGGCGCGCAGGGCCGCGAGCCCCTGGTCGATCCCGTCGGCGTGGGTGACCGAGGCGCCGCGGTTCATGGCGATCTTCGAGGCGGTGACGAGTTCGCTCGAGAGCCGTCCGACGATGAGCAGCCGCATGGCGTGGTATCTCCGAAAATTCGATCCGTTTCAGGTGGCTCGCCCCGGCCTGCGATGACCCTTCATCGCAGGCCGCCCCCGCGACTGCGGGGCGGCGGCCGCCCGCCGGACGTGCCGACACGGACCGGAGGTCCGGATCGGCACAACAGAGGATCAGTGATCGTTCTTGATGATCTCGGTCATGGTGACGCCGAGGCGCTCCTCGACCAGCACGACCTCGCCGCGGGCGACGAGGCGGTTGTTGACGAAGATGTCGATGGCCTCGCCGACCTTGCGGTCGAGTTCGAGCACGGCGCCGGGGCCGAGCCGCAGGAGGTCGCCGATCGGCATGCGCGAGGAGCCCAGCACCGCCGAGACCACCACCGGCACGTCGAAGACCTGTTCGAGATCCGCCGCGTTCTTCGGGCTCGTCGGCGCGTCGCGGACGGAAGCTGCACCGCCCTCGTCGTAGGGCAGGTCGCCCTCGTTGAGCTGGGGCAGGCTGAAATCGTCGCTCGACATCGGGCTCAGGCCTCTGCGCTGGCGAAATTAGGGGAAAGTGCGGCCTCGACGGCGGCCTCGATGCGGGCGCGCTCGCGCACGACGCCGCCGTCGGCCCATTCGAGCCGGGCATCGCCCGGCGCCATGTCGGGTTCGCCGAGCACCACGAGGCGCCCCTCGAAGCCGTTCTCGCGCGACAGGCGCCGCATCAGCGCCTCCGCGTCATCGACGAGCCCCTCGCTCACCCGCAGCACGAGGTGGGGCACGCCGCGCAGATGCCGGAGCGCGGAGCGGGCCGCCTCCTCCACTGTCGCCAGCGGGCGCGCGTCGAGGGCGTCCCCCGCGATCCGGCGGGCGAGCGCCGCCGCGAAGGCCAGCGCCTGCGCCTCGCGCTCGCCGTCGCGGGCGTCGGACTGGTTGAGGAGGCCGGCGGCGGCGAGCCCGACCCGGGTCAGAGCGTCGGCGAGCCGGGCCTGCTCCTGGAGCGCGGCCTCCGCCCGGCCGTCCTGAAGGCCGCGGGCGTAAGCCGCCGCCTCGATGGCGGCCCGCTCGGCCTCCGCCCGGGCCGAGGCCTCCGCGTCGGCGGCGGAGGGCCCGCGCGGGCGGCCGAAATCGGTGTCGAACAGGAAGGGGCGGGAGGCTCTCGGGCTCAATAGACCAACTCCTCCTCGCCGCCGTTCTTGGCGATCATGATCTCGCCCTTCTCGGCCAGCTCCTTGGCCAGTTCCGTCATCTTGGCCTGCGCCTCATCGACCTCCTTGAGGCGGATCGGCCCCATCGAGCCCATCTCGTCGGTGAGGTTCTTGGCCGCGCGGGTCGACATCTGGCGCATGAAGAAGGCGCGCACCCGCTCGTCGGCGCCTTTCAGCGCGCGGCACAGGGTGTCGTTGTCGACCTTGCGCATCAGGGTCTGGACCGAGCCCGGATCGAGCTTCAGGAGATCCTCGAAGGTGAACATGAGCTGGCGGATCTTCTTGGCCGAGCCGCGGTTGGCCTGGTCGATCGCGGCGAGGAACCGGGTCTCGGTCTGCCGGTCGAAGGCGTTGAACACCTCGGCCATGAGTTCGTGCGCGTCGCGCCGCGTGGTCTGGGCGATGGTCGAGACGAACTCGGTGCGCAGCGTCTCCTCGATGTGACGCAGGGCCTCCTTCTGGACGGTCTCCATGCGCAGCATCCGGTTCAGCACGTCGATGGCGAACTCCTCCGGCAGGATGGTCAGCACCTTGGCGGCGTAGTCGGCCCGCACCTTCGACAGCACGACGGCGACCGTCTGCGGGTACTCGTTGCGCAGGAAGTTCGCGAGGATCTCGGGGTCGATCTGGGTCAGGCTCGCCCAGACGCGCTTGCCGGAGGCACCCTTGATCTCCGCCATGATCGAGGAGACCTGCTCAGGGGGAAAGATTTTGAGCAGGAGCGACTCGGTGCGCTCGAAGTTCGAGGTGATGCCCCCGCCCGAGGACAGCCGCGAGACGAAATCGACGATCAGCCGCTCGACGGTGCCGGCTTCCAGCGAGCCGAGCTGCACCATGGCGTGGCTGACGAGCTTGATCTCGTCCTCGTCGAGGCGCTGCCAGATCGGCGCACCCTCCTCCTCGCCGAGCAGCAGCAGCAGGGCGGCGGCGCGCTGCGGGCCCGGCATCTCGGCGAACGCCCTCGAGGCATCGACGCTCTCCATGGCAGCGTTGAAGTTTACGCCCGCGGACACGAATTCCCTCCTCTCTTCCGGTTCTGCGTGGTGTCAGCGTCCATCAGGAATCATGGATCCAGTTGCGCAGCACCTCGACCGTCTCGGTCGGACTCGCCCGCACCATGTCGACCACGCGCTCGACCGTCTCGGCCTGGATCTGGCCGTTGATCTTGGCCGACTCGAGGAACTTGTTGGTGGTGTTCTCGCGGACCGCGATCTCGACCGGCCCCTCGCCGCCCGCCGCCCCGGCCAGTGCAAGCGCTCCGGCCGGTCCGGCGAGCGCCACCGGCGCATCGGATTCGAGCACGCGGCGCAGGAGCGGACGCACCACCGCCATCAGCACGACCAGGGTGAGCAGGCTCAGCACCGTGAGCTCGACGAGGCGCATCACCTCTTCCTTGGTCGGGTTCAGGAACGACTGGATCAGGCCGGGCTCGGAGAATTCGGGCGCGGTGGGGGTCTCGGCAAAGCGCAGGTTGACCACCTCGACCTGATCGCCGCGGACCTTGTCGTAGCCGACCGCGGTGCGCACCAGCGCGGTGATGCGCGCGATCTCGGCGTCGGAGCGCGGCTGGTAGGCGGGTCGGCCGTCGGCACCGGGGGCGTAGACGCCGTCGACGAGCACCGCCACCGACAGACGCCTGAGGCGGCCGCCCTCCAGGGTCTCGACCTTGGTGACGCGGGAGATCTCGTAGTTCGTCGTCTCCTCGTTCTTCTGCGACGAATCCTTCTGCTGCGGCTGGGCCTGGGTCTGGCTGGCGCCCGGCAGCTCGTTGCCGACGCTGACCTGCCCCTCCGCCCCGCCGGTCAGGGAATTCTCGGAGCGTGTCTGGGTGGAGCGGACGACGCGGCTCTCGGGATCGAAGCTCTCGGAGCGGCTCTCGACCCGGTTGAGGTCGAGTTCGGCGGTGACCTGCACCCGGGCGCGGCCCTGGCCGACGATGCCGGCCACGATCTCCTCGATCTGCGAGCGCATCCGCCGCTCGATGCCGGCCTGCCGCTCCTCCAGGGCGCCCGCCCCGTCGGCTTCCGCGCCGCGGGCGCCGTCGGCGAGCAGCCGGCCGCGCTCGTCGACGATCGAGACCCGCTCGGGCTTCAGGCCCTCGACCGCGGAGGCGGCCAGATGCCGGATCGCGCGCACCTGGCTCGCATCGAGGTCGCCCATCAGCTTGACGACGATGGCGGCCGACGGCGCCTCGCGGTCGCGCTCGAACAGGCGGCGCTCGGGGATGACGAGGTGGACGCGCGCCGCCTGGACCCGGCCGATGGCGCGGATCGAGCGGGCGAGCTCGCCCTCCATCGCCCGCAGGTGGTTCACGTTCTGGACGAAGCTCGTGGAGGAGAAGGCGTCGCCCTTGTCGAAGATCTCGTAGCCGATGCCGCCTTGGGACGGCAGGCTCTTTCCGGCGAAGTCCATGCGCAGCTTGGCGAGGTCGGCGCGGGGCGCCAGCACGGTCTGGCCCAACTCGCCCTTAGTCTCGTAGGTGATGCCGCGCGCGTCGAGTTCGCGGATCACGGCCGAGGAATCCTGCATCGACAGGTCGGAGAACAGCACGCCCATGTCGGGCCGCGAGACCCGCAGGATCACGAAGGCGAAGAAGCCGACCAGCGTCAGCGTCACGGCCGCCATCGCGGCGATGCGCGCGGGCCCGAGCTTCGTCACCAGATCGAGGATGGGTTTCACGGACGACGCCTGCGCACAGCGGTGCGGCCGCCAGGGTGTGCGGTCGCCCGGCAAGAATTGCCCGGTGCGTGGTTAGCGAGGCGTTAACGCGGGGCCTGTCACCGTCACGAATGGTGCCGCGGATGGCGCCGAGGCGAGGGGATCGGACAGGCCGCGGGGGCCAAAAACGACGAGAGCCGCCCCGGTGCGCCGGAGGCGGCTCCTCATGCGTTGCGCGAACAGGTCGTGCGCAACGTACGGGTCGAACTGGCGAAGTTCAGTGCCGGTAGTGCTGGATGCGCGTGGTGCGCAGGCCGGCGAGTCCGTGCTGGTCGATGGAGTACTGCCAGCTCAAAAATTCTTCCGTGGTCAGGGTGTAGCGTTGGCAGGCCTCCTCCAGGCTGAGCAGACCGCCGCGTACGGCGGCGACGACCTCGGCCTTTCGACGGATGACCCAGCGACGGGTGGAGACGGGGGGAAGATCGGCGATCGTCAGGGGGCTGCCGTCGGGCCCAATCACATACTTCACGCGGGGCCGGGGTGTTTCGGTCATGATACGCTCTACACTCGACTGACCTGTCGAGAGGGAAGCTACTTGCACCCGCTTAAAAGTTCTTGAAGTCGGCCGATCGAATGCGACTCGATTGTTGTGAGCAGATGTGGACAAATCCGGATCCATCGATGCTGCAACGCATCAAGAGCTTGGTGCAGAAAGCGTTTTCACGCTCGAGGCCGGCACCCGGGCGTTGCCGATCGTCAGCACGGGCTCGGAGCCGCTGAGGTCGACGCCGTCCACTTTGCCCGAAACCTTGGTGTCGACGGTGACCCTCGTGCCCGTCGTGTCGAGGGCATCCACGGTGATCGTGTAGCGCCCGTCCTTGGCCGAGAGGCCCGAAGTCCCGGTGCCATCCCATTCGAAGGGTTGCGCGCCGGCCTTGAGCGTCGTGGTCTTGGTGGCCACCACGGTGCCGTCGCTGGCCTTGAGGGTGATGACGGCCCTGGCGGCGGCCCGGTCCGGGGTCAGCGTCCAGGTCGCCTTGCCGTTCGTGAGGTCGGTGGTGGCGCCGTCCGCCGTGATCGTGCGGCCGATCAGGCCGGAGGCGGACGAGGCCGATGCGGCCTTGGAGTTGGTCAGGATCGTGTCGAGCGAGGAATTGGTCTTGAGCTGCTGCTCGACGCCCGCGAACTGCACGAGTTGCTGGGTGAACTGGTTGGTATCGAGCGGGTCGAGCGGGTTCTGGTTCTTGAGCTGCGTGGTGAGCAGCGTCAGGAACTGCGTGAAGTTGCCCGCGATCGACTTCGTATCGGTGGTCGAGGCAGCACTCGCGGCGGTGATGCTGGTGCTGCTCGTATTGCTCGTGATGCCGGCGGCCATGGCGTCGTCCTAAATCCGGATGTCGAGATTGCCGACGGCACGGAGCTGCCGCAGGGGAAGGGCGTCGAGCGGGGAGGGGCGGGCGTCCCGTCCGCCCAGCCCGCCGGGGCCGCCGTCGGAGCGGTCGCGGGAGGCGGATTCGCCGTCCCGGCCGCCCTGGGATGCGGTCTCGCCGCGCAGGGACAGGTCGATCCCGCCCCCGCCCGCCTCGGCGCCGACGTCGAAGCCGGCCTGCGCGAGGGCCTGCTGCAGGGAACCCGCATCGCGCTGGAGCAGGGCGAGGGTCTCGGGACGGTCCACGATGAGATGCGCCCGCGCCTTGCCTCCCGCCTTGTCGAGGTCGAGCGACACGTCGATGCGGCCGAGTTCGACCGGGTCGAGCCGGATCGCGAAGCGGTTCACCCCTGAGAGCGAGCGCAGCCCGATCGTCATCGGCACGGCGCCCAAGGGGATCGGCGGCGTCGCCGGCTGGGGCGCCGCCGTTGCGGCATCCGGCGCTTGGGCGGCCTGCGGGCCCTGCGCGGCGGCGACGCCGCCGGGCGGGGTGAGAGCGGTTCCGGCGGTGGGGGCCGGAATGGTTGAGGCGGTCGGTGTCTGCGCCTCGGTGAGCGCCGCTTCGAAGCCGGCTGTGCCCGCGGCGGCGGAGGCGGGGGCCTCCCCCGGGCCGGCCTTCGCGGCGTGACCGGTTGCCGTCGCCTCGCCGGGCAGGCCCGTGACGGGCTGATCCGCCTCCACCCCGCCATCGCCCGCGGACACACCCGCCGCCGCGCTCGTCGGCGCTGGCGCTGGCGCCGGAGCGGGGGGCGGCGCGAGGAGGGCGGCGGGATCGGCGGATTCCGGCGATGCGGGATCGGGCTCGTCCCGTTCCCGTGCCTCGTCCTCAGACACCACCGCGGCTCCGGCTTCCTTGGCAGCGGCCTCTTCCGCAGCCGCTTCCTGCGCCGGTTCCGCGCCATCGGCAGCCGGGCGTTCCGGCCGCTGCGAGGCGGAGTTCGCGGCGGCGCCCGGACCTCGGGCGGAGGCGGCCTGCGCGCCGTCCTGCGCCGTCCTTGCCGCGAGGGGCTTGCTGCGGGCGGAGGCAGCCTGGGCGCGGCTCTCCTGCAAAGCCCCGGACGGCCCACGCTCGGCCCTGCCGTTCTCGGCTCTGTCGCTCTCGGCCGCTCCGGTTCTGGCAGTCCCGGTCTTGGCGCTCTCGGTTTTCGCCGCGTCGGCCCTGCCGCCATCGCTGCGGGCGGAGGCGGTTTCGTCGCGGCGGGATGCGGGCCGGGCCGGTGCCGCCGGCCTCCGCTCCGCAGCCTCCAGGCTGAACCGCGCCGTGCCCTCGCCCCCCCGCGCCGCGGACGCGGCCGGCCGCAGGGTCTGCCTGAAAAACGCTTCCGCCAGATCTGCGCGCGAAACCACGATGCCGTCCCTCTCCTTCGTCGCCGAAGCCGGAAGAGGCCAGAGCAAGCCGCGCACCATCTGTCGATAGCGGCCAAGCCGCTGATAAGAAGAAAGAAATATTTTTTCGGTGAAGGCGCGCCTCGCGCCGGCCCGGCGGGATCTGCCGGCCTCCCGGCAGGATTTGCCGGCCGCTCGGGGCCATGATCCGGACTTTGAACCGGCTCTCCGCGTCCCCATCCCTGGAAAGTCGGGATCGGGATCGCTATAGACACCGGACATGCGCCCGGACTCCCCGGTCCGGCGCGCGCCCGAAGGCTCCGCCAACGGCCGGCACCCGGCCCCATCACCGGCCATGAACTCGCTGGATCTCCCGAAGCCTCCGCACGAGACGCGCGTCGTCGTCGCCATGTCGGGCGGCGTCGATTCGTCGGTCGTGGCCGGCCTGCTGAAGCGCGAGGGCTACGACGTCGTCGGCGTCACGCTCCAGCTCTACGATCACGGCGCGGCGACCCATCGCAAGGGGGCCTGCTGCGCCGGCCGCGACATCCACGATGCGCGGGCGGTGGCCGAGACGCTCGGCATCCCGCACTACGTCCTCGACTATGAGGACCGCTTCCGGGAATCGGTGATCGACCGCTTCGCCGAGAGCTACCTCTCGGGCGAGACGCCGATCCCCTGTGTCGAGTGCAATCGCTCGGTCAAGTTCCGCGACCTGCTCGGGATGGCTCGCGACCTCGGCGCCGAGGCTTTGGCGACCGGCCATTACGTGGCGAGCCGGGCGCGGCCGGAGGGCGGACGCGCGCTCTACCGCGCCCTCGATCCGGCCCGCGACCAGAGCTACTTCCTCTACGCCACGACCCCGGAACAGCTCGCCTACCTGCGCTTTCCCCTGGGCGAGCGTCCCAAGGACGAGACCCGCGCGCTCGCTCGGGAGCTGGGCCTCGCCGTCGCCGAGAAGGCCGACAGCCAGGACATCTGCTTCGTGCCCCAGGGCGGCTATGCCGACGTGATCGCCAAGCTCCGGCCGGAGGCGACCCGCCCCGGCGAGATCGTCGATCTCGACGGCCGGTGCCTCGGCGAGCACGAGGGCATCATCCATTACACGGTGGGCCAGCGCCGCGGCCTCAAGCTCTCGGCCGGCGAGCCGCTCTACGTGGTGCGGCTGGAGCCCGAGACCGCCCGCGTCGTGGTCGGCCCCCGCGCGGCGCTCGCCACCCGCCGCATTCGGCTCACCGACCTCAATTGGCTCGGGAGCGGCTCGCCCGAGGCGCTCGTGGATCTGCCCGTGGCCGTGCGCGTGCGCTCGACCCGCGAGCCGCGGCCCGCGCGCCTGTCGTGGAACGCTGCCGAGGCCTGCGCCGAGGTCGAGCTGCTCGTCCCCGAGGATGGGGTCTCGCCGGGCCAGGCCTGCGTGATCTACGCCGACGACGGTCCGCGCGCGCAGGTTCTCGGCGGCGGCACCATCCGGCGCATCGGTGCGTTGCAGGCAGGCGCTGCCGAGGCCGCCTGATGGGGTTGCTTCGCGCCGGGCTGATTTCGGTTTTCCAAAGGTTCATCGACGTTCACGCGCTCCAGGCTGCGCGCGGGCCTGCGCCCGAGCCGGGAAGCGTCGTGAGCCGCGAGTCGGAGAAGGTGACGGTTAGATGCTGAGCGAGCGGGCGCCCGAGGCCGGGCCCACCACCGAGCTGATGCGCAAGGCCTATGCCCGCTGGGCGCCGGTCTACGATGTCGTCTACGACAAGCTCACCGAGCCGGCCGCCCGCGCCGCCGTCGAGGCCGCCGTCGCCCATGGGCCGCGGGTGCTGGAGGCCGGTGTCGGCACCGGCCTGTCGCTCGGCTACTATCCCCGCGACAGCTTCGTCTGCGGCGTCGATCTCTCCGAGGACATGCTCAAGCGCGCCCGCGGCAAGGTCCACCGCAAGGGGCTGACCCACGTGAAGGGCCTGCAGGTCATGGACGTGTGCCGCCTCGGCTACGCCGATGCGAGCTTCGACGCGGTGGTGGCGCAGTTCCTCATCACCCTGGTGCCGAACCCGGAAGCCGCGCTCTCCGAGTTCCTGCGCGTAGTGCGCCCCGGCGGCGGCATCGTGCTCGCCAACCATTTCGGCCAGTCGAACGGGCCGGTGGCGCGGGTCGAGGAGATCGTCGCGCCGCTCTGCACCAAGATCGGATGGTCCTCCGACTTCAAGGCGACCCGGATCGAGGCCTGGGCCCGGCGCAACGGCGTCGAGGTCGTCGGCCTCGCGCCGACCTTCCCCGGCGGCTTCTTCAAGATCCTGCGCATGCGCAAGCCGGGCTGAGGACGGGCACGCGAAATCCGCCCGGGGAGGCAGGCCGATGACGCCAGGGGGCGGGGAGGGGATTCGGCCGACGGACCGGCATGACGACCGTGCGGCCGAGCCGCCGGGCTTGCGCCGGCCCTGGCTGCGCTGGCTCCCGCTCCTGGTGCTGGCCCTCATCTCCGTCGGCGTCCTCGCCTCGGGCGGCGCCCGCTTCCTCGATCTCGACCGGCTCTCCGAGTCGCGGGTCTGGCTTCAGGCGCTCATCGCCGAGGACCGGGTGCGGGCGATCGCGCTGGCCTGCCTCGCCTATGTCGGCTCGGTGGTGGTCTCGCTGCCGGCGACGCTGGTGCTCACGGTGCTGGCCGGGCTGCTGTTCGGCCCCGTGACGGGGGCCCTGATCGCCATCGCCTCGTCCACGACGGGGGCGGCGATCGTGTTCTCGGTCGGGCGCTACGCCGCCGGCGACCTGATCCGGCGCAAGGCCGGGCCGCGGGTCGGCCGCTTCGCTGACGGCTTCCGCCGCGACGGCTTCGGATACATCCTGATCCTGCGGCTCCTGCCGATCTTTCCCTACTGGATCACCAACCTCGCTCCGGCGGCCTTCGGCGTGCCGCTTGCCACCTTCGCGCTCGCCACCCTGCTCGGCCTGACGCCGGGCGCCTTCATCTATGCCGGGCTCGGTGCCGGCCTCGAAGACCTGCTGGCCACGCGCGACGCAGCGAAGGCGGCCTGCCTCGCGGCCGGGGGAACGGATTGCTCGACGGGCATCGATCTGCGCGCGCTGGTGACGCCCGGCATGGTGGCGGCGCTGGCGGCCTTGGCAGGATTTGCTCTTTTGACAGTTTATCTGCGCCGATGGCTTGAGCGGCGGACGCTTCGCGCATAAGACTTGCGCACAAACGAATGGCGCGCGTCGCCGGACGGTCGCACAACCTGTGCGACAGGGAGAAGCCGGTAAACGGCGTGCGCCATCCGAATTTGGATGACACAACGACGGGTGACGCTTGAAACGGCCCCGCCTTCCGTTTCCTGGCCGGCGATCCGAGCCGGCGAACGTGGCGCAGAATGATCCGGCGGCGACCGCCGCCCTGCCCTGGCACATCGAGACACCGGCCGGCCCTCGGTCGCCGTCGCGCGCGCGCGCCTTCCCCTGGCACGGGCGGCTCGGCCTCTCCGGCCGGCTGTTCCTGCTGACGGTGGCCTTCGTCGTCCTGGCCGAGATCCTGATCTACGTCCCGGCGGTGGCGACCTACCGGATGTCGCGGCTCTCCGACCGCGTCGCCGCGGCGCGGGTCGCCGCCCTCGTGCTGAACGCAGCCCCCGAGGGGCAGGTCCCCGACGAGACCGCCCGGCGCCTGCTCATGGGGGTCGGCGCCCGCGCCATCGCCGTGCGGGTCGGCGAGACGTGGCGCTACCTCACCGACGGACCGGCGCCGTCCGCCGTCGCCGAGACGGTGGATCTGCGCGAGCGCGGCCTGACGGGTTCGGTCGGCGGCGCCTTCCGGACGCTGTTCCTCCCCACCGAGGCGCCGATCCGGGCGATCGGACCGGGGCAGGACGGCTTCGACGCCGTCGAGGTTCTGCTCGACGAGGGCCCCTTGCGGGCGGCCCTGGCCGATTTCTCGCTCCGGCTGCTCGTCGCCTGCCTCATCATCGCGGCTCTGGCGGCCGGGCTCGTGTTCTTCGTGCTGCAGCGGGCGATCGTGCGGCCGGTGGTCCGGCTCGCCCGCGACATCGCCGCCTTCGCCGACGATCCCGAGCGGCCCGACCGGGTCGCCCGGCGCTCAGCGCGCACCGACGAGATCGGCGAGGCGGAGAACGCGCTCGCCCGGATGCAGGTGGCGCTCGGCGGCGAACTGCGCCAGCGGCGGCGGCTGGCCGAACTCGGCCTCTCGGTGAGCAAGATCAACCACGAACTGCGCAACCTGCTGACCACCGCCCAGCTTCTCGGCGACCGCCTGGAAAGCGTCTCCGATCCGCTGGTGCAGCGCGTCGCGCCGCGGCTCGTGGAAACCCTGGACCGGGCGATCCGCTTCTGCGAGGCGACCCTCGCCTATGGCCGCGCCACGGAGCCGAACCCGGAGCGGCGCATGGTGGCGCTGGCGCCCCTGCTTGAGGAGCTGACCGACCTCGCCGACCTGATGCCGGCCGCCCGCATCCGCGTGGAGGTGCGCACGGTGTCCGATCTCGAGATCGACGTCGATCCCGAACAGCTCCTGCGCGCGCTGACCAACCTCGTGCGCAATGCGGTCCAGGCCCATGCCGCAGCCAAGACCGCCGAGGGCAGCGTGCTGATCGAGGGCGTCCGGAACGGGGCGCCCGGCACCGGTTCGGTCACGATCTTCGTGACCGATAACGGCCCCGGCGTGCCGGAGCGGGCCAAGGCGAACCTGTTTTCCGCCTTCCAGGGCTCGACCCGCGCCGGCGGCACCGGTCTCGGCCTCGCTATCGCTTCGGAACTGGTGCGCCTCAACGGCGGCACCCTCTGCCTCGACGAGACCGCGGACGGCGCGCGGTTCCGCATCGTCATCCCGGACCGCGCCGCGGGTGTGAAGGCGGCGTAAGGCGGGTCGTCCGCGTGAAGCCGGAAGTCACTGCTCGCCCTCAATGCCCCGCACCGGCCGGGGCCGCTCCGCGCGGACGCCGGATCAGCGGCGTGCCGCAGGCCATCACCAGAAACAGCACGGTAAGGACGAGGAACACGTCCTCGAAGCTCATCACCAAGCCTTGAATCCGCACGGTGTTGTTGAGCGCTTTCAGCGCCATGCCGTTGGCGTCGCCCCCGAACACCTCGAACTGGCGCCGCATGGCGTCGAGGCGCTCCAGCGCGGCGCCGTTGGCCCAGGTGAAGCGCTCGTGCAGGCGCGCGAGATGCAGATCCCAGCGGGCGTTGAGCACCGTGTTGATGAGGGCAAGGCCGACCGCGCCGCCGAGGTTGCGCGTGAGGTTGAACAGACCGGATGCGTTCTTCATCCGCTCCGGCGGCAGGGTGCCGAGCGCGATGTTGTTGATCGGGATCATGCACAGCATCAAGGAGCAGCCGCGCAGCACCTGGGGCCAAAGCAGCTCGTCGAAATCCCAGTCCTTGGTCAGTCCGGTGACGATCCAGGTGCCGAGGGCAAAGCCGGAGAATCCCATCGCCATCATGATGCGCGGATCGAGCTTGGCCGACAGCTTTCCGGCGATCGGGGCGGTGGCGAACATGCACAGCCCCGAGACGAACATCGTCTCGCCGATCTGCAGCGCCGAGTAGCCGCGCACGCGGGCGAGATAGACCGGGTAGAGGTAGGTCAGGCCGTAGAGGCCGATGCCCATCACGAAGCTGAAGACGCAGCCGGCGGCGAAGTTGCGGTCCGAGAAGGCGCGTAGGTCGACGATCGGCTGGCGGGCGGTGAAGACGCGGGCGAAGAACAGGACCGCCGACACCATGCAGACGATGGCGCAGACGAACACCGCCTCGTCCTGCAGCCAGTCGTGGTTCGGGCCCTCCTCCAACACGTATTCGAGGCAGCCGAGGAAGCCTGCCATGAAGGCGAGCCCGGCCCAGTCGAAGGACTTGAGCAGGTCGAAGTTCGGCCGGTCGAAATCGATCAGGAGGAAGGTCGAGATCGTGACGAAGATGCCCGGCACGATGTTGATGAGGAACAGCCAGTGCCAGGAGAACAGGTCGGTGAGGTAGCCGCCGATGGTCGGTCCGATGGTGGGGGCGAGCGTCGCGACGAGGCCGATCATCGGCGAGACGATCGAGCGCTTGGAGGGCGGAAAGATCGTGAAGGCCGCCGCGAACACGGTCGGGATCATGCCGCCGCCGATGAAGCCTTGAGCGGCGCGCCACACGATCATCTCGCCGATCGACGAGGAGGTCGCGCACATCAGGCTCATCAGCGTGAAGCCGGCGGCCGAGATCGAGAACATCCAGCGCGTCGAGAGCACCCGCGACAGGGTGCCGGAGAGCGGGATCGAGATCACCTCGGCGATGAGGTAGCTCGTCTGCACCCAGGGGATCTCGTCGCCCGACGCCGAGAGGCCGGCCTGGATCTCGTTCAGCGAGGCCGAGACGATCTGGATGTCGAGGATCGCCATGAACATCCCGAACACCATGCACAGGAACGCCACCATGCGGCGGCGGTCGAGGGGCGGGTCGGCGGCGGGGCTTGCGGCGAGGGTCGCGGTGGCGGCCATGGGGCGCCTCGGTGACGGTTCGAGGATCCGTCCCACTCGCGGCTTCATCCTTCGAGGCCTGCGCTTCGCAGCGCGACCTCAGGAGGGGGTTGCGGGTGGGATGAGCGGTGGCGCCGGCCGGCTCTCGCAGGCTGGCGATAAAGTCTCAGTGTCGGGCGGCGAGCCGCTGCACCGGCGCGTCGGCGCCCTCGCGGGTATCGACCTTCACCACCACGGACAGGCCGGGCCGCAGCAGGCCCTCGCGGGCGACATCCTCGGGCACGTGGACGCGCACCGGTAGGCGCTGGACGATCTTGGTGAAGTTGCCGGTGGCGTTGTCCGGCGGCAGCAGGCTGAAGACCGAGCCGGAGGCGGGCGAGAGCGACTCGACCGTGCCGACGATGTCGCGGTCGGGATAGGCGTCCACGTGGATGTGGACCTCCTGGCCGGGCCGGACGCGGCCAAGCTGCGTCTCCTTGAAGTTCGCATCGACCCGTACGCTCTGCAGCGGCACCAGGGCGGCGATGCGCGAGCCGGGGGAGACGTAGGCACCGGCTTCCACCGCCTTGTTGCCGACGACGCCGTCGAAGGGCGCGCGGATCACCGCGAAATCGAGGTCGCGCCGCGCGCGGTCGGCGGCGGTGCGCAGTTCCGCGGCGAGGTTCTGGGCCTCGCGTGTCTGCGCCTTCAGCACTTCGACATTGGCTCGCGCAGCGACGAGGGCGGCCTCGGCCGACTTCACCGCCGCCTCGGTGCGATCGCGATCGGCCTTGGCCTGATCGAGACGGGATTTCGCGACGAAATCGGCCTGCATCCCCGTGGCGCGGGCGTAGTCGGCGCCGGCCCGCACGGCGTCGGCCCGCGCGGCATCGATCTGCGCTGCGCTCTGCAGCACCTGCGCCTGCGCGGCTTCCGCCTGCCGGCCGACGCGGGCGATGGTACTCTCCTGGGTGGCGAGCTTGTCCTGCGCCGCCGTCACCGCGAGGCGGTAATCGCCGTCGTCGAGCCGGGCGATGACGTCGCCCCGCTTCACCGCCTGCCCGTTCACCACCGGCACCGCCGCCAGATAGCCCGACACCTTGGCGGCCAGAACCGAAATGTCCGCCTGCACGTAGGCGTCATCGGTGCTGACGAAGAAGCGCCCGACCGTCCACCAGTCCCAGCCGGCATAGGCGCCGCCGCCTAGGCCTGCGCAGAGCACGAGGCCCAGCACCGCGCGCCGAACCGGCCGGCGTGGCTTGGCGGCGGAGGGCGGCACCGGCTCGGCGACAGGGGCGAGGCGCACGGCCGGCGCGCGGTCGGCCTCGGCCCGCTCCTCCTCGGCCGTCTCAAGGGCGGCCTCCGACCGGCGGGAATCCTCACGCAGCGACATGGCTGACATCCCGGACATGCATTGACCGAACCGTTCGGTCACCCGACGGGTCGAGTTGACGCCGCCCTCATTCGGAGGCTAGCTAACATTGACTGAACGGTTCGGTCAATGCGGACAAGTCAGGGTCAGCGGGTTCAGGCGATGGCGAGTGCGGCGATACAGGAGCGGGGGCAGGCGGCCCCCCAGGGAACGCCCACGGGCGAGAGCGAAAAGCGCCGGCAGATCCTGGAGGGCGCGCGTCAGGTGTTCATGGCGTCGGGCTTCGACGGGGCCAGCATGGGCGAGATCGCCAAGACGGCCAACGTCTCGAAGGGCACGCTCTACGTCTACTTCGACAGCAAGGAAGCCCTGTTCGAGGCTCTGACCACCGAAGCGAAGGCGGGTTTGGCCGAGAACCTGTTCCGGCTCGACGAGGACGACCCGGATGTCCGCGCCGTGCTGACGCGGCTCGGGACCAGCTACCTCACGATGATGGCGCGGCCGGAGCACGTCTCGATCATCCGCATGGTGATCGGCGCCTGCGAGAAGTTTCCCCGGTTCGGGCAGGCCTTCTACGAGGCCGGCCCGGCCTGCGGGGTCGGGCGGCTGAAGGCCTATATCGACGCCCAGGTCGCCGCCGGGCGCCTGCGCGCCGACGACACGGATCTTGCCGCCAAGCACTTCCTCCAGCTCTGCCAAGCGGGGATGCTGACGCGGCTGCTGTTCAACGCCGGTGAAGCGCCCGACGAAGCCGAGATTGGCCACCGGGTCGCGGAAGCCATTCGCGTCTTCTACGCGGGCTACGGACCGTCCACGGCGGGGTGACTGCTCACCCCGCAAGCGCGAAGGCGGGATCGTCGGCGAAGTCCCCGCCCGAGAGAATCGACTGCTCCAGGCCGGTCGCCGCCGGTAACAGGTTCTCGGCGAAGAAGCGGGCGAGCGCGATGCGTGCGGCGTGGGCGGGGTCGGTCTCGCCGGCCTTCACGGCCGCGCTCGAAGCCAACCCCGCCGTCGCGAGGCAGGCCGCGCCCTGAACCAGGCCGAACAGGCGCAGATACGGCGTCGCGCCGGGGAGCGCCTCCTGCGGCCGGTTCGAGGCGAGCGCCTTGAGGAGGAAGCTCGTCGCCCGGTCGAGGCTGCCGATGCCCTCGCGCAGGCGCGGTGCCGCGTGGCCGAAGCCGGGCGCGCCGTCCTTCAGGAGCCCCTCCGCCACCCGCCGCATCGTGGCGATCTGCGCGCCGACGGTGACGCCGCCGTTGAGCGGCAGCTTGCGGGTGACGAGGTCGATCGCCTGGATGCCATTGGTGCCCTCGTAGATGCCGAGGATGCGTGCATCGCGCATGAGCTGGGCCGCGCCCGTCTCCTCGACGAAGCCCATGCCGCCATGGACCTGCACGCCGAGCGAGGTCACCTCGTTGGCGATGTCGGTCGAGAAGGCCTTGGCCACCGGCGTCAGCAGCGAGGCGCGGTCATGCGCCGCCTTCCCCTCGGGGCCGTGCGCGGCGTCGAGCGCTTGCGCGGTGAGGTAGCAGATGCCGCGGGAGGCCGCCGTGTAGGCCTTCATGGTCAGCAGCGTGCGCTGGATGTCGGCATGCGCCACGATGGCGCTGACCGGCTCAGGGGAGCCCGGTGCCCGGCCCTGGCGGCGCTCGCGGGCATAGTCGAGGGCCTTCTGATACGCAGCTTCCGCCACGCCCACGCCCTGCAGCCCGACATTGAGCCGGGCCGAGTTCATCATCGTGAACATGCAGGCCAGCCCCCGGTTCTCCTCGCCGATCAGCCAGCCGGTGGCACCGCCCGCGTCACCGAAGGCCATGGAGCAGGTGGGCGAGGCGTGGATGCCGAGCTTGTGCTCGATGCCCGAACACCGCAGGTCGTTGAGGCGCCCATCCGGCAGCACCTTCGGCACGAGGAACAGCGAGATGCCGCGGGTGCCGGCCGGCGCGTCCTTGAGCCGGGCGAGCACGAGGTGGCAGATGTTGTCGGCCAGGTCGTGCTCGCCATAGGTGATGTAGATCTTGGCGCCTGTGATCCGGTAGCTGCCGTCGCCGTTGGGCTCGGCGCGGGTGCGCAGAGCCGAGAGGTCCGAGCCCGCCTGCGGCTCGGTCAGGTTCATGGTCGCGGTCCACTCGCCCGAGACCAGCTTTTCGAGGTAGCGGCCCTTGAGATCATCGGAGCCGTGGGCGGCCAGCGCCTCGATGCCGCCGACGGTGAGGATCGGGCACAGGCCGAAGGCGAGGTTGGCCCCGTTCCACATCTCGGTGCAGGCGGCGGCGATCAGGTGCGGCAGGCCTTGGCCGCCATGGTCGGGCGCGGCGAGCACGCCGTTCCATCCGCCCTCAACGAAGGCGCGGTAGGCCTCGCGCCAGCCCGGAGGGGTGGTGACGCGGCCGTCCGAGAACGGCGTGCCGTGGCGGTCGCCGATGCGGTTCAAGGGGGCGATGACGTTGCCGGCGAACCGGCCCGCCTCTTCGAGGATGGCCCCCGCATCGTCAGGGCCGATCTCGGCCCCGCTCTGCGCCAGCACGGCGTCGAGGTCTGCGACGTGGCGGAGCGTGAAGACTATCTCCTCGACGGGCGCGCGATAGCTCATGATCCGTTCACCGCTCCTCCCGCCGCGCGTCGAGGGGGCGGCGATCCCGTTTGACGGCTTGCGGCTGAAGGGTCTACGGCCGGCCGTTCTTCCTCGCATCCACTCCGACATGGACGCCCTACCGTCAACCATCCCCACGCTGCGCCTGTCGGCCGACGCGGACGGCCTCGCGCGGGCGGCTGCCCTGATCCGGGCCGGGCGCCTCGTCGCCCTGCCGACGGAGACGGTCTACGGGCTCGGGGCCGACGCCACCGATCCGGAGGCGGTCGCCGCGATCTATGCCGCCAAGGGCCGCCCGCGCTTCAACCCGCTGATCGCCCATGTCGCGACGCCTGAGGCTGCACGGGCCGAGGGGGTGTTCGACGAGGCTGCCCTGCGGCTCGCTGAAGCCTTCTGGCCGGGGCCGCTGACCCTGGTGGTGCCGGCGGCCCCCGGCGGCTCGGTCTGCGATCTCGCCCGGGCCGGGCTCGACAGCGTCGCCTTGCGCGTGCCGGCCCACACCATCGCCCGCGCGCTGCTGGAACGGGCCGGGCGGCCGGTGGCGGCGCCCTCGGCCAACCGCTCGGGGCGGGTGAGCCCGACAAGCGCCGACCATGTGCTGACCGATCTCGACGGGCGCATCGCAGCCGTGCTCGACGGGGGCGAGTGCCCGGTCGGGGTCGAGTCGACCGTGGTCGCCTGCCTCGGCGGGCCGCCCCGGCTGCTGCGCCCCGGCGGGGTGACGGGGGAGGCCCTCGCGGCCGTGCTGGGCTTTGCCCCCGAGGCGGCCGGTGATCCGGGCTCGCGACCCGTGGGCCCCGGCCTTCTCGCCTCCCACTACGCGCCGCGGGCCGGGGTGCGGCTCGGCGCACAGAGTGTTGAGCCCGGCGAAGCGGTTCTGCTGTTCGGTGCCTTCCGCCCCCCTGGGCTGGAGCATGCGGCGGCGGTCGAATCCCTGAGCGAGCGCGGCGATCCGGCCGAGGCCGCCACCCGGCTGTTCGGAGCCCTGCGTCGGCTCGACGCCTCGGGCGCCCCGACCATCGCCGTCGCCCCGGTGCCGGAGGAAGGGCTTGGCGAGGCGATCAACGACCGCCTACGCCGGGCTGCGGCGCCGCGCTAAAAACCGGCACGATTTTTCGTTGAACTTTTTTGCGGAACCAAACCGCCCTCGGTGCATTGTCCGATCACGAAGGCCAGTTCAGCCCCCAATGGCCTTTTCCCTTCAAGGCTCGGAGCAATCCGAGCCTTTTTTCTTGCCCGCAGCGTAAGCTGCTGCAGGCCAAGGGAAAATCATCGGAAAATCACTTCGCCCTTGCGCTGCGCCGCTGGATCGCCCGGCGCAGGATGCGCGAGAGGTCTTCCACCGAGTAGGGCTTGTGCAGCAGCGGGAAACCGTGGCGCCCATCCTCGGCCAGCACGTGGCTGTAGCCGGAGGAGAGCACGATCGGCATGCCGGGCGTCCGCCCCAGGATCGTGCGCGCGAGTTCGACGCCGTTCATGCCGGGCATCACCACGTCGGAGAACACCACGTCGAAGCGCTCCGGCGTCCGGTCGAGTTCGGCCAGCGCCTGCTCCGCATCCATCGCCCAGACGGTGCCGTAGCCGAGTTCGGCGAGCGCCTGCGTCGCGAAGGCGCCGACCTCGCGGTTGTCTTCGACCAGAAGCACGCAGGTGCCGTGGCCGGGGGCCAGCGGCTCGGGCTCGTCGGCGGACTCGACCATCGTCGGCGCGACCTTGGCCCGCGGCAGGAACAGGGTGAAGGTCGTGCCCTGTCCCAGCGCGCTCTCCACCGCGATGTCGCCGCCCGACTGCTTGGCGAAGCCGAAGACCTGGGACAGCCCGAGGCCGGTGCCCTGGCCGACACCCTTCGTCGTGAAGAACGGTTCGAAGATCCGCGTCAGGTCGGACGGGGCGATGCCGGAGCCGGTGTCGCCGATCGACACCGCCACGAAATCGCCGGGCACGGCCGGATGGGTGCGCAGCGCCGGGATCTGCCTGGCATGGCCGACGCGGATGCTCAATGTACCCTCGCCGTCCATGGCATCGCGGGCGTTGACCACCATGTTGACGAGCGCGGTGTCGAACTGGCTCGGATCGGCTTCCACGAGGCAGGCGAAGGGCTCGCCCGCCGCGTCGAAACAGGGCTCGATCAGGGTTTTCACCTGGATGCGCGCGCCGGTGAGCGTGCCGACCATGTCGGCCACCGACGCGACGCCTCGGCCCGCATCGAACACCTCGGGTTTCAAGGCTTGGCGCCGGGCGAAGGCGAGGAGCTGGCCGGTCAGCTTGGCCGCGCGGGCCACCGTGTCGGAGATGGCATCGACGTAGCGGCGGCGGCGCTCCTCGGCGAGATCGGGGCGCTTGAGCAGGTCGGTCGAGGATTTGATGACGGTGAGCAGGTTGTTGAAGTCGTGCGCCACGCCCCCCGTGAGCTGGCCCACCGCCTCCATCTTCTGGCTCTGGCGCAGGGCCTCCTCGATCCGCTCGCGCTCGGCCACCTCGGCGCGCAGGCGCGCGTTGGCCTCGGCGAGTTCGTGCAGGCGCAGCCGCTCCGCCGTGAGGTCGGTGATCACCCCGCACAGGAGGAGGGTGTCGCCGTCGCCGTCGAGGCGGCTCAGCGACAGGTAGGCCGGGCGCTCGATCCCCGCCTCGTCGCACAGGGCGATCTCGCCGCGCGCCGGCATCCGCGCCGCCTGAGAGATCAGGGCGGCCAGGGTCGCCCCCTGGCCCTCGGCGGCGAAGCGCGCGAAGGGCTGGCCGATCAGGCGCTCCTGCGGGGTTCCCAGGGTCTCGGCGAGCCGGCGGTTGCAGTAGAGCAGCGTCCCGTCCGGGCCGAGGGTGAAGGCGCCCTCCTGGATCTGCTCGATCAGCACCCGGTAGGGCCGGTCGGCATTCTCCAGGGTATAGACGAGCCGCTCGCCGCCCGGACCCTCGACCACGATGGCGTCGAAATCGCCCCGGCGGATCGCCGCGAGGGTGTCCTCGACCTCCTCCAGCCGCGTCTCCAGTTCACGGATGCGCGCCTGCGCCTCGTCCAGCGCCGTGGAAGCGGGCTCAGCGCTCATCGGCGATCTCGATCTCGCGCGCGAGGTCTTCGAGCCCAAGCCCGTCGAGGACGCGCCGCTCGTCGCTCAGATCGCCGGTGATGCGCCGGGCGGGGAGGGGGGAGAGCCGCACCAGGGTCGGCGCCGCGACCACGCCGTCCGCGCCCGCGAGCGCCGATTGCTGGTAGATGTCGACCACTTCGAGGTCGCATGCGCCCCCGAGCCGATGTTCGCACAGGCGGCGCACGCTCTCGATGCTGCGGGTCGAGCGCGGCGAGGTGCCGGCGACGTAGAGGCGCAGCCGGGTGCGCCCGGCTTCCCCGTGGCCCGTGATGTCCCCGCCGCTCAAACGCCGTCCACCTTCGTTGCGGGATTTGTCTCGGCGAGGTTCTGGGGCCGGATATCGAGGCCGACCAGCACCTTCTCGGTGTTGGACAGGTCGCCGATGATGCGCTTGAGCGGTGCGGGCAGGCGGCGCACGAGGGTCGGGATCGCCAGGATCTGGTCGCCGGCCGCGAGCTGCGGGTTCTTCATCAGGTCGATGACCTCGATGTCGTAATGGCCGGCAAGGTGCTCCTCGCAGAAGCGCTTGAGGTTGGCCATCGCCGTCAGCGACTTGGCGGTCTGTCCGGCGACGTAGAGGCGCAGGTGGTAATGGCCCTCCTCCACCATGCCGGCGGCGTCGGCGTCGAGCCCGTCCTCGGTTGGTTCGGAGCCGCTCATTGGGTGCCTCCCCGGCGGGTCGAGAGAATGCGCCGTTCGCTCGTCAGCATCGCCTCGCGCATCTCGTCCTCGCTCAACAGCACCGCCTCTTCCTCCGCCGCGACTTCCAGGGTGGCGCGCAGTTCATCGATCTGGCGCTCCAGCGACTGGCGCCGCCGCTCCGCCTCGCGCCGGCGGCGGCGGCTCTCCTGTTCGCGGCGCAGACCGGCGGCGGCTTCCTCCGCCTCCTGCACGATGCGGGCGGTGCCTGTCAGCACGCCCGCCGGGCCGATATAGGCGTCGACGAGGGCGATGCCGTCGCCCGACATGCTGAACTCGCGCACTTGGTTCGAGTGACGCATGCCGCGGGCCTTGATGACGTAGAGCGTGCGCGAGCGCTCCCCGTTGGCCTCGACGTTGAGGAGCTTGATCCAGGCATCCATCAGCGAGGAGACGCCGATGTTGCTGTCGTGGTCGAGGCTGCCGTCCTCGCGCAGGCTGGTGAACACCGAGGTGATGCCGCGGCTCTTCAGCATGTCGACCATGCGCAGCATCGTCGCCTGAAGCTCGGCCGGCGGGCCCCGCAGCGCCGAGAGCGGATCGACCACCACCACGGAAGGCGCGAAGCGGTCGATATCGCGGTGCATGCGCGCCAAGTGCATCTCCAGGCCGTAGAGGCTCGGGCGCGCCGCTTCGAACCGCAGCAGGCCCGCCTCGACATGGCGCGCGAGGTCGAGGCCGATCGAGCGCGCGTTGCGGATGATCTGGTCGCCGCTCTCCTCGAACACGAAGGACATGCAGCGCTCGCCGCGGGCACAGGCCGCGTCGACCATGCTCGAGGTGATCATGGTCTTGCCGGTGCCGGACTCGCCCGAGACGAGGATACTGGTGCCGCGGTGGAAGCCGCCGGGTTCGAGCATCGCGTCGAGGCCGGGGATGCCGGTGGAGGCCACGCCGTCGGGAAGCCTGTAATCGAGGTCGGCCGCGGTGACGGGCAGGACGCTGATGCCCTCGGCGTCGATCAGGAACGGGTACTCGTTGGTGCCGTGGGCCGAGCCGCGATACTTCACCACCCGCAGGCGGCGCGTCGTGATCTGGTCCTCGACGCGGTTGTCGAGCAGCACCACGCAGTCGGAGACGTATTCCTCCATCCCCTGGCGGGTAAGCTGGCCGTCGCCGCGCTCGCCGGTGATGATCGCGGTCAGCCCCCGGTCCTTGATCCAGCCGAACAGGCGACGGAGTTCGGCACGCAGCACCGTCTCGTCGGAGAAGCCCGCGAACAGGGTTTCGATGGTGTCGAGCACGACGCGCTTGGCGCCGATCGAATCCACCGCGAAGCCGAGGCGGATGAACAGCCCTTCGAGGTCGTACTCGCCGGTCTCCTCGATCTCGCTTCGCTCCACGCGGATGTGGTCGATGGCGAGCTTGCCCTGTGCCACCAGCCCGTCGAGGTCGTAGCCGAGGGAGGCCACGTTGGCGACGAGATCATCGGCGCGCTCCTCGAAGCTCATGAACACGCCGGGCTCGCCGAAGCGGGTCGCGCCGTTGACGAGGAAGGTGGTGGCGAACAGCGTCTTGCCGCAGCCGGCGGCGCCGCAGACCAGCGAGGGGCGCCCCTTCGGCAGGCCGCCGAAGGTGATGGTATCGAAGCCGTCGATGCCGGTGGCGACTTTCGCGAGCGCGGGAACGCCCTTGGATGCGTCTTTGGGCGTACCTTGGGGCGGGCTTGCGGATTCAGACGCCAAGGCAGGTCTCCAGCGCGGTTTCTTCCCCGGCCGTCATCGGGGGCAACCCGTCCGGTCCGCTGTCCAGGCGCAGGATCGTCATGGAGGAGCGCTGCGGCCGGGATACGAAGAAGGGGGCGGGCGCCGGCAGCGGCGCCGGTCGCAGGCGCCGACGGGAGGGGACGGAGGCGTCGTGAGGCAAGGGCGTCGTCATGAAGGTGTCATGGCGGGCCTCGATCACCCGATTCTGGCTCCCGTAATGCAAAGGCCAGGGGGTGGCAATACACGGCCCGGCGAGCGCCCGGCAGGCTCGTCGGGCCGTGATTCATGTCGATACTTCTTCGAATCTTCTGCGGCTCCGCTGAAACCAATCGCCGCGCGGGCACTTTGAGGAAAGCCGCCTCCCTTCGAAATTCTGCAGCTCGCTTCACCCCAATGTCCTGTCTGTCCGAGCCGACCTATCCGTCCTCCGCGCCGCACATCCTCGTCGTCGAGGACGAGTGTTTCGTGCGCATGGTGGCCGTGGACATGCTGGAGGATGCCGGCCTGCCGGTGGCCGAGGCTTCCGATGCCGACGCGGCCCTGAGGCTGCTGGAGGGGAGGGCGCAGGCTTTCGACACGCTGTTCACCGACATCGACATGCCGGGCTCGATGGACGGGCTGACACTGGCCGCACGGGTGCGGGCACGCTGGCCGCATATCCGCCTCATCGTCACCTCGGGCCGGGTCCGGCCACACGCCGACGACCTGCCCGATGCCGGCTTCCTGCCGAAGCCCTATTGCCGCTCCGACCTGCTCGGCGCGCTCGCCCAAGTCGCCTGAAGCTTTGTCGATCCGGCATCGGCCTCAAGCCGCCGGGACCGGCCAGATCATCTCCACCCGAAGGCCACCGAGTTCGGAGCGGTTGAGATCCATCCGCGCACCGACGCCCTCCGCGAGGTCGCGGGCGATGGCGATGCCGAAGCCGGTGCCGGGCCGGGTCTCGTCCCAGCGCCGGCCGCGGGCGATGCCGGCGATGGCCGCCTCGCTCATGCCGGGGCCGTCATCCTCCAGCACCAGACGGTGTTCGCCGCCCTCCGCGCGTCCCGAGACGCGGATGCGGCGGTGGGCCCATTTGCGGGCGTTGTCGAGGAGGTTGCCCAGGATCTCGGTGAGGTCGCCCTCGTCGCCGGGGAAGGCGATGTTTTCCGGGACTGCGATCTCCCAGCGCAGGGCCTCGCCCTCGGGCAGGCGCTTGAGGGCTCCGACGATCCGCGCCATGGCCGGTCCGATAGGGCAGGCGCGCCGCCGCAAGCCCCCCGACGCGGCCCGCGCCCGGGCGAGCGTGCGCTCGACCTGCCGGCCCATGGCGTGCGCCTGCTCGGCGATCTCGGCCGCCAGGGCAGGGGCGGCGGCTTCCGTGCGGCGGGCCAGCGCGTCGAGCACCGCGAGCGGGGTCTTGAGGCCGTGGGCCATGTCGCCGGCGCCCGTGCGTGCCCGCTCCAGGTCGCGCTCCTGCGCGTCGAGCAGGCGGTTGAGGTCGGCCACCAGCGGGCGCACCTCCTCGGGAAAGGTGTCGGGCAGCCGCGCCTGCGTCCCGGCATGGATCGCGGCGAGATCCGCCCGCAGGGTCCGGAAGGGCGCCAGCGCCCGGCGCACGAACAGCGACATGGCGAGCGTCAGCGCCGCGAACAGCGCGCCGAGCGAGGGCACCAGCAGGCGCAGGAAGGTGGCGCGGCTCTGGGCCAAGTCGCGCCGGTCCTCGGCCACCGTGACGGTGAGCGCCACCGCGCCGCCGTTGCCCGGAATCGAGACCCGCCGGGTCACGGCGATGAGCCGGCCGCCATCCGGCCCGGCAAGGTCGCCGACCGCCGGCTCCTCGGAGGTGTCCGGAACCGTACCGAGGCTGCGGTCCCAGAGCGAGCGCGAGCGCAGAGCGGTGCCGTCCGCATGCTCGACTTGGTGCCCGACTTGCCGCTCAACCTGCCAGTAGAGGCCGCCATAGGGCGTCGAGAAGCGCGAATCCGGCGGCTCGCGCGGCAGGGTCGGGGCTCCGTCCGGCGCCAGGGCGACCTGCCCGGCGATGAGCTTGGCGGTGCGGTCGAGGCCGTCGGCGGTGCGGGCGTCGAGCACCCGGTCGAAGATCAGCGTCAGCCCGATCCCGGCCAGCACCAGCGCCAGGGCGATCAGCCCGGCGGCGGCGAGTCCGAGCCGCAGGCGCAGCGAGCCCCGCTTCAGGAACGGCATCATGGACCGGCGCCGTCATTCCCTCTGCCCGCGCGCGGGCAGAGGGGTACGTTTCCCTGATCCCTTGCACCCAAGCTCATCGCGCGTCCGTGCTGCCGGGGGAATCGGACGGCACGAGGTAGCCGTGGCCGCGGCGGGTCTCGATGATGCCGGGGCCGAGCTTGCGCCGCAGCCGGGTCAGCAGGGCCTCCAGCGCGTTGGCCTCGCGGTCGCTGTCGCTGCCGTGGAGATGGTCGAGCAGCTCGCCCGCCGCCACGACCTGCCCCTGGCGGTGGAGCAGGAAGGCGAGGAGGCGGTATTCGAGCGCGGTGAGGTCGGTCTCGCGGCCCGCCACGGAGACCGCACGGGTGCGGGTGTCGAGTTCGACCGCGCCCGCCCGCAGGACGGGAGAGGCGTGGCCGGCGGTGCGGCGCAGGATGGCGCGCAGCCGTGCCACCAGCTCCTCCATCCGGAACGGCTTGACGAGGTAGTCGTCGGCGCCCGCGTCGATCCCCTCGACCCGCTCGCGCCAGCCGTCGCGGGCGGTGAGGATCAGCACCGGAAGGGCGACGCCGGCCCCGCGCAGGCGGCGCAGCACGCCGAGCCCGTCGAGGCGTGGCAGGCCGAGGTCGAGCACCATGGCGTCGTAGGTCTCGGTGTCAGCCCGGAACCACGCCGCCTCGCCGTCGCCGACGATCTCGGCGATGTAGCCGGCCCGCTCCAGACCCTCGCGGATGTCGGCCGCGATGCGCGGCTCGTCCTCTACGACGAGGATGCGCATGTCGTCCCCGGAAGCGCGCAGGCCTCAATCATCGTCGTCCACGTCGAGGAGCTTGAGGGAGCTGGCGTCGATCTTCACGTCGCGGCGCCGCCCGTCGGTGCCGAGGATGCGCAGCTTGTAGAGCCAGCGCCCGTCGTCGCGCTTGAGGTCGAGCGCCACCACGTCCCCCGGTACGGCGGCGCGGGCGGCGGCGAGCACCGCGTCCAGGGGGCGGATCTCGCCCCGCTCCAGGGCCCGCCGCGCCCGCTCGCCATCGTCGTCGGCTCGCGCAGGGGAGGCGCCGAAAGGCACGGCACTCAGAGCCGGGATCAGCGCGACGAGTGCGAGGAGGAGAGGGCGGAGCGGGAAAGGGGACATCGGGGCACGAGCCATGGCGCGGCGCAGAGATGCCCGAGCTCGGCTGACGCGAGGCTGACAGGCGGCGTCAGGCTCGCGCGACAGCCCGTCTGCGAGAAGGCGGCATCGACGGCGCAGCGCCTCTGAGCGGCGCGCCGAATGCCCTCTTCCCGAAAGCCCCATTCCGATGTCGCTCACCGCCGCCATCCTGCTGATCTACGCCGCCTGCCTCGTCGGCACCATCGCCAGCCCGGCCCGATCCCACGACGATCGCCCCTCGGGGGCCCCAAGTGCAGAGCCAAGTGCCCGGCGCCTGCTCGCCGCGCTCGCCGTTCCCGCGCTGGCGCTGCTCACCGGTCTCCAGGCCCCGCCGGCCCGCGCGGGCGAGGCCGCACCCCGGACCGTGAGCGGCCCCGCCACGGTCGTCGACGGCGCGACCCTCGACCTCGGCGGGCGGCGCCTGCGGCTCTACGGCATCGACGCGCCCGACCTCGACCAGACCTGTTCCGACGGGCATGAGCGCGACTATGCCTGCGGCCGCGCCGCCGCCGAGGCCCTGACGGCGCGGATCGGCGGGGAGAGCGTGACCTGCGAGCTGCGCGGGTCGGACGGCACCGCGCTGTGCCGGCGCGACGGCGAGGACCTCGCCGCCTGGATGGTGGCCAACGGCTACGCCATCGCCGACCGGAGCTCGCCGGCCGCCTACGAGGCCCAGGACCGGCGCGCCTGGGGCCGCCGTGTCGGGCTGTGGTCGGGTGTGTTCGAGATCCCCGCCGACCGGCGCCGGATGCGCCGCGCCAGCGCCTCGCTCTGATCCGGTTTCCGCTTGATCCAAGCGGGGACCGGATAAGCAAGCCCGCGCGGCGCCTGAGGAGGGGACCCCATCGCGCGAGCGCGATGGGGTCCCGCCGAAGCCCAAACCCGCCATCCCGAAGGGATCAACCGGATTGGGTATGAGGCGTCACCCCCGCCGCGCGAGCCCACCCGCGAAGTCGCGCAGGGCCGCCTCGACCAGGGCGGCGACCTGCGCGTCCGTCTTCGGCGCGCGGATCACGAGGCTCGCCATCACCTCCGGATGGACCCGCCGCTGCTTCGACGTGCGGGCATGGTTCGACAGGCGCAGCCGCTCCGGCCCCTCGCCGCGGGCGAGATAAAGGCTGTCGCCGCGTTCGTTGCGGGCGGTCTCGCGAAAGCCGTGCGCGGTGAGCAGGCGGCTTGCGAGGGCGAGCGCCTCGCGGGGCGGGAGCGGGGCCACAGATTCAGGCGACGGCGAGAACCGCGAGCGGCAGCGCGGCCGCGACGAGGGCGGCGAGCGCGGCGGGGGCGACGTAGCGCGGCCGGTAGGACAGGAGCAGCACCAGCCCGAGCGCCGCGCCGGTCAGCGCGCCGATCCACTGGACGGGACCGAACGCCCAGCCCTCCCAAAGCCCGGCGACGACGAAGGAGAGCGCGATGGCGCCCCAGCCGAAGAGGCGCAGGCGTAGCACCGCCGCCCGCTCCGCCTTGCGGTCGAACACCTCGGTGTGGTGCCGGTTCAGGCTGAGGCAGAGGGCAGCGAGCGCGGCGAAGCTCAAGCCAAGGTTCACGGCGAGGACGAGGGGCGTCATGCGTGGGTCGGCTCCGGGCGCCGCGCGGTCTGGCGGGCGGGAGAGGCGGGAACCTGGGCAGGCCTTGCGGCCCGCTTCGGCGCCTCGTAGCGCAGGATCTTGCGGGCGGCGAGCGCGAACAGGCCTGCCAGCAGCAGCATCGCCCCGTCGAACCACGCGAAGAGCGGATCGCCGCCCCCCAGTCGCAAGGGATGGTCGGGGATCGTCGCGATGTCGGCCGCGACCACCGCGAGACCCAGCACCGACACGGCGGCCAGACCCTCGCACCACGCCCGGCGCTGCGGACGGACGAGCGGCACCAGGGCCGCGACGATCCAGGCGCCGAAGAAGACGCGGATCTCCCACTCCTCGCGCCCGGCGAGACCGACGGGCAGGAGCCGGTTGGCGAGGAAGAAGCAGGCGATGGCCGCCGGCAGGCCGGCGATGCTGCCGACGTTCAGCGCCTGGACCAGCCGCAGGCCGAAGAAGGGCCGCTCCCCCGCCTTCGGCAGGCGCGCCAGCGACCAGAGCACGACGCCGGTGGCGACCATGGCGCAGCCCATGACCCCGCACAGGAAGAACACCAGCCGCAGCAGGGTGCCGGCGAAGTGCGCCTCGTGCAGGCCGGTCATCACCGTGAAGGTCTTGGCCGCGGGCTTGAGGCCACCGTCGCGGACTTCGAGGATTTCGCCGCTCACCCCGTCGAAGGCGATCTGCGGATGCTCGTGCGAGAGGCCGTGCGGCTCCTCGAACACCGCGACCACGGTGGCGTTGGCGTCGCCCGGATTGACGATCATCAGCCGCTCCAGCGGCTCCGCCCGGGACGCGAGCGCCCGCTCCACGATCGGCCCGAGCGGCGCCAGCGCGGCGGCCTGCTTCGCGGGCGGGCGCGGGGTGGTGGTCCAGTTGGCCTCGGTGAAGAAGGTCTGGCTGTTGCCCTTGTAGGCGGTGGTCACGCCCCAGGGCATGTAGAAGGTCGCGAGGGTGACGATCCCGGTATAGGTGATCATCACGTGGAACGGCAGCGCCAGCACGCCGGTGACGTTGTGGGCGTCGAGCCAGCTGCGCCGGGGCGCCTTGTCGCGGCGGAAGGTGAAGAAGTCGGCGAAGATCCGCTTGTGTGTGACGATGCCGGAGATCAGCGCCACCAGCATGATCATCGCGCAGAGGCCGACGACCCAGCGCCCCCAGAGCGGCGGCATGTGCAGTTCGAAATGGAAGCGGTAGAGGAAGTCGCCGCCCTGCGTGTCGCGCACGGTGGACTCGGCCCCGGTGCGCGGATCGAGCAGGATATGGCCCGGACGCTCGCCCGGCCGGGTGCGCCAGAACAGGTCGAGCACGGGATTGTCGGGTTGCGGCAGGCCGACATACCACGTCCGGGCCTTGGCCGCGTGCTGGCCGAGATAGGCCACCGCATGCTCTGCCGCTGCTCCGAGGGCGGCGGCCTCCACCGGCTCGACCTGCGTGAATTCGGGGCGCATCCAGCGGGAGATGTCCGGCCGGTAGTAGCTCGCGGTGCCGGTGACGAAGATCGCGAACAGCACCCAGCCGACGATCAGGCCGGACCACGTGTGCAGCCACGCCATCGATTGGCGGAAGCTTCCCTTCATGGCGTGGATCCTCCCATCGCCAGCCAGAGGAGGGCGCCCAGCACGACGGCCGTGCCGGCCACGGTGAGGAGCGCCCGCAGCAGCGTGCGCATCGAAAAGACGAGGACGACGATGCCCGCCATCACGGCGAAGCTGAGCAGCGTCGCCGTCGCCACCGCCTCCGAGCGCGCCATCGGCAGGGTTAGCGACAGAAGCGCGGTGGCCAGCGCCGCGACGCCGTAGCCCCCGCCCGCCGCCAGCACGACCCGGCCGGCCACGGAGGCCCGCTCAAGCGCCGTCGTTCTGCCCTGTGCCGCCATGCGAAGGCCTCCTACCAGCGGTAGCGCAAGGCACCGTAGACCGTGCGCGGCAACCCGTAGAAACAGGTTTGATAGCTGAAGCAACCGGTCACGTAGCGCTCGTCGAGGAGGTTCTGCGCGTTCACCTGGAGCTGGAAGCCCTGCAGCGTCGCGTCGAGGTGTCTCAGGTCGTAGGTGAGCAGGGCATCGACGAGAATGCTCGCCGGCACCTTGAAGGTGTTGGCCGGATCACCCCAGGAGGGGCCGAGGTATCGGACGCCGCCGCCGACCCCGAGTCCGAGCAGTGGCCCTTCGGTGAAGCGATAATCCACGAACAGCGAGGCGGTGGAGTCCGGCACCTGCACCGGCCGGCGGCCGGCGAGCGGCACCGACTGCCCGGTCAGCTCGTTGGTCGTGAGGGTGATGTCGCTGACGTTCCGGGTATCGAGGATCGAGAAGCCGCCGATGAGGTTCAGGTTCTCGGTGATGTTGGCCCGTGCCTCGAATTCGATACCCTGGACGCCGACCTCGCCGGTCTGGACCACGAAGTTGCGCCGCTCCGGGTTCGGGTCCGGCTGCGTCGCATTCGAGCGGCGGATATCGAAGGCCGCCGCGGTCAGCAGGATGTCGGTGCCGGGGGGCTGGTACTTGATGCCGGCCTCGTATTGGTTGCTGGAGATCGGCTCCGGAATGCGGCCGATCGTGCCAAAGGCCGGATCGAAGATGCGCCCGGCGGTGATCGGCTCGAACGCCTCGCTGTAGGAGACGTACGGCGCGATGCCGTTGTCGAACAGGTAGAGAAGGCTCGCCCGCCCCGTGAAGGCATCGGCCGGGACGTTCTGGATCGCCAGCGCGCCGGTGGCCAGCGTACGCGTCGGGCCGCTCTGCCGGGCCACGTCGTAGCGACCGCCCAGTGTCAGGACGAGCCGGTCGAACTTGATCTGGTCCTGGAAGTAGACGCCGGTCTGCTCGGCGGTGATCGCCGCCTCCGTGGTGAAGGCCGGGAAGTTGATGTTCATCTCGTAGTTCGGGAACAGCACGTTCAGGTCGGGCGCGCGCGGGAACGGGGTCGCGAGCGTGCGCGTGCGGAACGTACGGTGATCGACGCCGAGCAGGGCGGTGTGCGCCACCGGACCGGTCTCGAAGTTGGCCACGAAGTTGTTGTCCATCGTCCAGGCGTCGATGCCGACCTGGGTGCCCCCCTGCGAGCGGCCGAGGATCGGTCCGGTGGACGCGGTCACCGTGTTGAAGGCGCCGTAGACGCTGCGATAGTCACCTTCCGTGCGCAAGTAACGGCCTGCCGAGTGGAAACGCAGGTGCTCGTTGATGCGATGATCGAACAGGTAGCCGACCGAGGCCTGGGTGCGGTCGGAGCGCTCGATGTTGCGGTCGCCGTCGTAGAAATCGACCGGCAGGCGCCCGATCACGCCGTTGCCGAAATTGCGCGGGAACACCGTGCCGATTGCCGGGAAGCCGCCATAGAAGCCCGAGAACGGGTCGCGCTGGTAGTTTCCGATGACCGTGAGCTGCGTATCCGCGTCGGGCCGCCATGTGAGGCTCGGATTGATGAAGAAGCGCTCGACCTCCGTGGTCACTACCGGCCCGTCGCCCTTCCAGCCGAGGCCGATCACGCGGTAGGCGAACTGGTCGGCCACGCCGCCGGTGCCGTCGCCGACCGGGCCCCCGACATCGAAGCCGCCACGCACCTCGTTGAAGCCGCCGCCCTGCACGAAGATCTCGCCGTGACGGACGAATTGCGGCACCTTGGAGACGAGGTTGACGATGCCGCCCGGCCCCGACTGTCCGTACAGGACGGAGGCGGGTCCCTTGATGATGTCGACGCGCTCCAACCGGAAGGGATCGATGGTCGGCGAGGCGTCGCGGCTCCCGGGAAGCGGCAGGCCGTCGAGGAAGACCGGCGCGGTGAAGCCGCGAATGGAGAACTGCTCCAGACGGGTCGAGCCCGCGCCGCCGCGCTGCTCGGTGGTGACGCTCGGCGTATAGCGCAGCGCTTGGTTGATGGTCAGCGCGTTCTGATCCTGGATCTGCTTGCGGCCAACGACGGAGATCGACTGGGCCGTCTCGAGGATCGGGGTGTCGGTCTTGGTCGCGACGGTGCTGCGGCTGGCGACGTAGCCCGGCACCGCGCCCGAGGCGCCGCCGGGGCCGTACAGCGCGCCGCCGAGCGTGGCGCCGCGGCCTTCGCCGGTCACGCTCAACTCGGACAACTCGACGGCGCCGGCCGCATCCTGTGCCAGGCCCGGCACGGCGAAGCCGAACAGGGCCGTTCCCGACAGGAATGTCGAGGCGAGCAGGCGCAAGACTCGGCCCGCACGCGGAGCCGGCCGAGCGGAGACGGCGCGATCTTCGAACATCTTTTCCGGTACGCTTTTAACCTAGGTTATGAGAACCTAAGAGGACACGATGATTTGTGCCCCGCGTATGACAAACACCGAATGATGCATGCAAGATCTATGTTTTATAACTATTATAAGTACAAATACTTGGGCGCTCGATTAAGTTTGTGCGCAATCATTTTTACTGTCCGAAATTCTTCTGGTCTGTTGCGGTTCCGCATCGGTCGCACCGGTTCGGATTACATGCTCGGGACGGCGAGCTACAGATCCGTTCGGCCCGCTTCGCTCAGGACCTGCCGGCGCTCGATCGGATCCCAGATTCCCTCGAAGACCGGAGCCGGGCCCTTGGATCGCTCGTCGGCCGGCATCACCGCGACCGGAGCGATCGTCTGCTCCAGAGTGGGCGCGAGGAGCAGCACGGTCGCAAGGGTGCTGAACGCGCACAGCGCGATGATCACCCAGCGCGGCGCATCCCAGCTATGAAGGACCACGGATCCGGCCGCGAGGAGCGCGGCGGATCCGACGAGTTTGGGAAACATCGAAACCTCATCCGATACGATACCGGCCCCCGGTGCGAGCGGGATGCCACCGTGTTTGTGTCGGATCGGGACATGTGCCGGATGGATCGCGCGCCCCGCCCTGGCCTGTGGTCGTTTGGCCGGACCAGAGCCCTCAAGCGCATCCGATGGGGACGCCGCGACGAAGTGACGGGCACGGACCGAAGCGCGGCACACGATCTTGCGCAATAGTGATGTGCCCCGCCTATGTCATGAACCATATTTCATGTAAGGAGCCTGCAACGGCTCCACGGTTCCGAGTGATCGGGGGGCGAACAGTTTCGACGATGGAGACCGGCCCCCAATGACAAGCGTGTTGACGGTAATGGCTCTTCTGATTGCCCCCGTGGGGGCCCTTGCGTTCGGCGCCTGGGCGTTCGGACGTCTTCGTCCCGCATCCTGACGCACGACATCGCCGCCCGCTGGATCGGGCGGCGGCGCTCCGATGCGGCGTCCTGCCGATTTCCGACACAAAGCGGCATCACCGATGGGGCATCGTGAGGCGCGTACCGGCGAAGGGAGATCCTGCGCATGACGCTTCTGCTTCGGTTCACGCGGGGCTTGGCCTCCGCCGTGCACGGTTTCGTCCGCCTCTCGCCCAAGGTGATTCCTCTCGCGCTCGTCTCGATGGTCGGCCTCTCGTCCGGCCGGACGGCGGATGTCGACCGCGACCGCGACGGTGAGGAAGCGACCCGCTCCATCGTCTATCGCCACTACATCTGAGCCCATGCCGACCGCTGCCGACCGCGCGAACAGCGGCCCGTCCTCTCTGATGCGAGGATCGGCCGGCGCGGGGCGATCCCGGCTCGGGTATTCTTCCACCTGTGACGGCTCGATCCCCGAGGCGACGGCCCTTCCCGGAATCCAGCACCCACGCATCGTCCGGCGCATGGCCGGCTAGATCGTCCTGGATATCGGATCCAGGACGACGCTCTAGGTTCTTGTTTTTGCATCGTCTTTTTCCGAAAGCCGGTGGCCACCTTTCGGGACGATGCTCTAAGCTCTGCTCGAATGCTCCGCTCCCGGCGCCGTACGATCGAGAGCGGCTCTTACTCCTTGTGCCGAGGCCTGCTCTTTCGCTGAACCGGCATCCACTTCGGTGGAGAGCGCCCTAGCCCGGAAGAGCGCCGCGGAATACCGCTGCGCGCATGAAGCCCGGATCGGGCGCGGATACGGTCGCCCCCAAGTCTGATGTTGAGTCCGATCTCAAGTCTGGCGTGAGGGGGATGACCATGGCCGACGTCACGTTTTCTCAGTCGACACTTGCCGGTTACTCGGGGCTGGCCTCGGCTCTGCAATGGGGCCCGGACGGGCGACTCTACGTTGCCGAGCGGTTCGGCAGCATCAAGGCCCTGACGGTCGCCCAGAACGGCAACGGCTACGTCGTCACCCAGACGGAATCGATCGACCTCATCCTGAACCTGCCGAACCACAACGACGACGGCACGCTGAATGCGAGCCTGAAGGAGCGGCAGGTCACCGGCATCCTCGTCACCGGCACCGCCGACAACCCAGTCCTCTACGTCACGTCGAGCGATCCCCGCATCGGCGCCGGCAATGGCGGCGAGGACACGAATCTCGACACCAACTCATCGATCATCTCGCGGCTCACCTTCGATTCCGCGACCGACACGTGGAAGAAGGTCGATCTCGTGCGCGGCCTGCCCCGCTCGGAGGAGAACCACTCCGCCAACGGCATGGCGATCTCGCCCGACGGCAAGACGCTCTACGTGGCGGTGGGCGGCAACACCAATGCCGGCGCACCCTCCAACAACTTCGCCGGCTTGCCGGAATTCGCCTACGCGGCGGCCGTGCTCAAGGTCGATCTCACGGCGCTCGACGCCATGACGCTGAAGAACCCGAACGGGCTCAACCCCTACCTCTACGACCTGCCGACCCTCGACGACCCCTACCGCCCCAACAACGGGACAGCGGGCAACGAGAACCCGGACGGCTCGGACGTCAGCGGCCCGTTCGGGGGCCGCGACGGGTTCAACATGGCCAAGATCACCGCCGACAGCCCGGTGCAGATCTACTCGCCCGGCTATCGCAACGCCTACGACGTGCTGCTGACCTCCGACGGCAAGATGTTCACCTACGACAACGGCGCCAACAACGGCTGGGGCGGGCGCCCGTCGGATGCCAACGGCAACGTCGTCACGAACCAGAACCAGATCCCGCTCAACACCCCCGATCTCGATGGCGGCACCAAGCGGCTCAACTACGACCAGCTCCACGAGATCACGGGGGAGGGCTATTACGGCGGCCACCCCAACCTCGTGCGGGCGGTAGGGGGCCAGGCCGGCTGGATTCTGACGCCGGGGGCGGGCGTCACGGGGGCGACCTTCCTTCCTCAGGGCAGCGCCGGCCTGCCCGCCGACTTCGACTCGGTGATCCCGGCCGGCACCGCCGACCCGCGCGAGAGCGTGTTCTTCGAAGGCGGCATCAGCGACGGGGCGCTGGATACCGGCCAGGGCTCGCTCAACGGGCTGGCCGAATACACCGCCTCGACCACCTGGGCGACGGCCGACGGCGGCACCACGAGCATCAAGGGCGCGATCCTCGTCACCGATCTGGCGGGCTACCTCCACATCATCCCGCGCAACGCCTCGGGCGGGGTCGACACCACCATCGGCGCCGCCGGCCAGATCGTGGCGGCGGGCAAGCAGGTCGTGCCGATGGGCGGCGGCGCCCCGCTCGGCATCGACGCGGTCGGCGACGGCAAGCCGTTCGCCGGCACCGTCTGGGTGACGACGCTGGCCGACGGCAACATCAAGGTGCTGACGCCGGGACCGACCAACCCGCAGAACCTCGACCTCGACGGCGACGGGATTAACAACACGCTCGACCCCTTCGCCCTCGATCCCGACAACGGCACGGCCGGCACGGACGTGATCTCGGGCGGCGAAACGATCGTGTTCAATTTCGAATCCGGCTCGATCCCCGGCACCTTCGGCGGCAGCGGGCTCACCGGCGCGATGATCAACGGGCTCGACCCGTTCCTCGACGGCGGCCTCTATACCTCGGCCAATATCATCGCGGGCGGCGCGGGCGGCGTCATCCAGTTGAAGAACGTGCAGGAGGGCGACTTCACGGAAGGGAACAACACCCTCAGGGACGCGCTCCAAGCCGGCGTCACCTTCGACGACAGCGTGGCCACCGCCAACGTCACCATGACGATGTCGAACTGGATTCCGAACGCCACGAGCAACGGCGGCTTCCCCTCGGCGGGACTTCAGATCGGCACGGGCGACCAGGACAACTTCATCAAGCTGGTGCTCGGCGGGCGCGGCGAGAGCGCCGGGGGCAAGTATACGAGCGCGATCTTCGAGACCTCGATGGAGAATCTCGGCGTCGCGCAGACCGCGGCGGTGACCAACAACGCGCTCCTGAGCGCGACGAGCGCGAGCTGGGTGCAACTGCGCCTTGCCGTGAACCTCGAGACCAACACGGTGACGCCCTACTGGCGCTTCGGCACCGGGGCGGTCTCTTCCGCCACCGACGCGAACACCAGCTTCACCGCCGGCACCAGCCTGAGCGTGCCGAGCGGCAGCGCGCTCTTGAAGGCGATCCAGGGCGACTACACCGTCGGCGGCAAGGCCAGCGGGATGGCGGTGGGCCTGCTCGCCACCTCCAACGACGGCGAGCCCTTCACGGCGGATTTCGACGGGATCACCATCACGACGACCGCCAAATCGGGCACGACGAACCCGGTGGTCGCCGCGATCAATGCCGGCGGCGGGGCGCTGACGCAGGACGGGATCGGTTTCGAGGCCGACCAGTACTTTACCGGCGGCGCCACCTTCATCGACATGGCCGGCGGCAACGGCCTGCAATCGGCTTTCACCAACACCGTCTACCAGACCGAACGCTACGGCAATTTCAGCTACGCGATCCCGGTGGCCAGCACGAGCCAGGCCTACACGGTCGAACTGCGCTTCGGCGAGCTGTGGTGGAGCAATCCGGGCCAGCGGGTGTTCGACGTCACGCTCGAAGGCCAGACCATCCTCAACGACCTCGACATCCTGGCCCAGACCGGCAATTTCAACACGCCCTACACCTACGTCTCGGGGCCGATCACGGCGGGTGCCAACGGCACGCTCGACCTGCAATTCGCCAACGGCATCGACAACGCCAAGCTCAGCGGCATCGTCGTGCGCCAAGCGAGCGGGGGCGGCGGCACCGACATGACCAAGCCGACGGTGGGGCCCTTCACGGTCCAGGCGCCCGTGGCGGGAGACGCGAGCGCCAGCGTCACGGTGGTCTACAACGACGCCTCGGGCATCAACCTCGCCAGCATCACCGCGGCCGACATCGCGGTGACGGGCCCCGGCGCGATCGGCGCCATCAGCCTGCAATCCAAGACGAGCACGGGCGCCACCTCGGCCACCGCCACCTACATCGTCGCCGCCCCTACGGGTGGCTGGACCAACGGCCAGTACACCGCCACCGTCAAGACCGGCGAGGTGGCGGATGCGAGCCCGGCGGGCAACACCAACCTCGCGGCCTCGCAGCTCTTCTCGGTCCAGACCAGCAGCGCGGGCGGGATCGTCGCGGCGATCAATGCGGGCGGCGGGGCGCTGATCCAGGACGGGATCAGCTTCTCGGCCGACCAGTACTTTACCGGCGGCGCCACCTTCATCGACGGCACCGGCGGCAACGGCCTGCAATCGGTCTTCACCAACACCGTCTACCAGACCGAGCGCTACGGCAATTTCAGCTACGCGATCCCGGTCGCTAGCACGAGCCAGGCCTACACCGTCGAGCTGCGCTTCGGCGAGTTGTGGTGGAGCAATCCGGGCCAGCGCGTGTTCGACGTGTCGCTGGAGGGCCAGACCCTCCTCAACGACCTCGACATCCTGGCCCAGACCGGCAACTTCAACACGCCCTACAGCTACGTCTCGGGTCCGATCGCGGCGGGTGCCAACGGCACGCTCGACCTGCAATTTGCCAACGGCATCGACAACGCCAAGCTCAGCGGCATCATCGTACGTCAGGCCACGGGCAGCACCGACACGACCGGGCCGAGCATCGGTGCCTTCACCGTCGACGCTCCCGCCTCCGGCACGGGTGGGGCCAGCGTGACGGTGGTCTACAACGACGCCTCGGGCATCAACCTCGCCAGCATCACGGGGGCCGACCTCGCGGTGACGGGAGCCGGTGCGGCCGGGGCGGTCAGCCTGCAATCGAAGGTGGCGACCAGCGCGACCTCGGCCACCGCCACCTACCTCGTCGCTGCCCCGAACGGCGGCTGGGCCGACGGCCAATACACCGCGACCGTCAAGGCCGGCGAGATCGCCGACGCAAGCCCGGCGGCCAACACCAACGCCGCCGCCTCGCACGCCTTCACCATCGACGTGACGCCCGGTGGCGACACCCTCGTCATGGCCATCAATTCCGGCGGGGCGGCCCATACTCGTGCGGACGGGACGGTGTTCGAGGCCGACACGGCGGCCACCCCCCACCGCTTCTACCTCGCCGGCCAGGACGGGAACGCGACCTATTCCGACGTCGATCCGATCGCCGGCACCACCGACGACGCGCTCTACCAGAACCAGCGCTTCGGCTGGGCCAGCGCCTCGACCACGGATGCCGACGACGGGCGCTTCGGCTACGCCGTCAAGAACGCGGATGGCAGCGCCCTAGCCTCCGGCTCCTACGAGGTGATCCTGCACTTCGCCGAGATCTACAACCAACCCGACGATCCGGGCGGCCTCAGCGGGGCGGGCCAGCGCCAGTTCAACATCGGCATCGAGGGCACCGCGATCGCCAACTACGATATCTGGGCCGCGGCGGCCGCCGGGGCCACCGCGACGACCCTGACGCGGACGGTCTCGGTCACCGACGGGACGCTCGACCTCGCCTTCTGGCAGGGGGCAGCGGAGAACCCGACCGTGGCGGCGATCGAGGTGTGGAAGGTCAATCCCGCCTCGGCTCAAGACGGCCTCTTGGTCTAAACTCTCAACCGATTTCCGGCTTCCCTTCCGGCGGCGTGCGGCCTCTCGGCCGCCGTCGCCCTCGCGAAAGGTCCGTCATGTCCGTCGATACCTCCAAGGCCTTTCCCACGCCCGTTCCGAAGCTCGAGCCCAATACCTTCACGTTCGAGCAGTTGCCGATGGTCAAGCCCACCGGCTTTCGCGAGTACGACGCCCGCTGGCTGTTCCCGGGGGAGATCAACCTGATGGGTGTCCAGGCGCTCGGCCTCGGCCTCGGCACGCTGATCTATGAGCGCGGCGTGCGCCCCGACATCGTCACCGGCCATGACTTTCGCAGCTACTCGTCCTCGATCAAGCTCGCGCTGATCGCCGGGATGCAGGCGGCGGGCCTGCGGGTGAAGGATATCGGGCTCGCGCTCTCGCCGATGGCCTATTTCGGCCAGTTCGCCCTCGATTGTCCCTGTGTCGCCATGGTCACCGCCTCGCACAACGACAACGGCTGGACCGGCGTGAAGATGGGCGCCGAGCGGCCCATGACCTTCGGCCCCGACGAGATGGGCCGCCTCAAGGAGATCGTCACCACGGGCGCGTTCCGGTACCGCGACGGCGGCGCCTACGAATTCGTCTCCGACTTCGCTCAGGTCTATCTCGACGACCTCGTGGCGCGCGCCAAACCCGTCACCCGCAAGCTGAAGGTCGTGGCCGCCTGCGGCAACGGCACGGCCGGCGCCTTCGCCCCCGCACTCCTGGAGCGGCTCGGGATCGAGGTGATCCCGCTCGACGTGGAGCCGGACCATTCCTTCCCGCGCTACAACCCCAATCCCGAGGACATGGCGATGCTGCACGCCATCGCCGACAAGGTGCGCGAGACCGGTGCGGATGTCGGCCTCGGCTTCGACGGCGACGGCGACCGCTGCGGCGTGGTCGATGACGAGGGCGAGGAGATCTTCGCCGACAAGATCGGCGTCATGCTGGCCCGCGACCTGTCCAAGCTGCACCCGAACGCGACCTTCGTGGTCGATGTGAAATCGACCGGCCTCTACGCTGCCGACCCCGAGCTGCAGGCCCGCGGCGTGCGCACCGATTACTGGAAGACCGGCCACTCCTACATCAAGCGCCGCGTCAACGAGCTCTCGGCGCTGGCCGGCTTCGAGAAGTCGGGCCACTTCTTCTTCAACGCGCCGGTCGGCCGCGGCTACGACGACGGCCTGCTGACCGCGATCGCGGTGATCGAGATGCTCGACCGCAATCCGGGGCAGACCATGGCCGACCTCTACCGGGCGCTGCCGAAGACCTGGGGCTCGCCGACCATGTCGCCGCATTGCGCCGACGAGGTGAAGTACGGCGTGGTCGATGCGGTGACCGAGCGGTTCCGGGCGCTCCAGGCCTCGGGCGAGCCGGTCGGCGGCCATCCGATCACCAGTCTCGTCACGGTCAACGGCGTGCGCGTGACCACCGCCGACGGCACCTGGGGGTTGGTGCGGGCCTCCTCGAACAAGCCGGAACTCGTGGTGGTGGTGGAGAGCCCGGTCTCGGAGGCGCGGCTGCGCGAGATGTTCGCGGCGGTGGACGGGGTGCTGCGCCAGCATCCCGAGGTGGGCGCCTACAACCAGACCATTTGAACACACCTGCCGAAGGGGCATGTGATCACGTTTCCAGCGAATCACCTCGGTTATGGGTGCGGCCCTCTCGTCGTGCGCGGGGAGAGGGCTGCACCAGCCAACCGAAGACCGTAGTTAAGGCACGCTCCAGGAAGGGGGATTTGCAGGCAGCCGGCCCGGCGAAACCCAGGCCGGGCGAGCAAACGTGGCCGTTAGGCAACAAATCGTTCGTCTGTCAGAAAATTTCTGACAAAGCTCGCTAAGAAAACAGCATTGAGCTGAACCATTTTCGCGTGTCGATACCTCGGGGGGATTAGTCCTCACGGGGTACGTTGCAGATTTACGTAATCGATCTGCCCCTTAACATTCGTTAGGCCCGCTCCGTTGCGATCACCGCATCTCAAGGAGCCGTCATGCCTACGGGCCAAACCTATAGCACCACCCCCATCCGCACGACGTACAACGGACAGGTTATCGAAAATCTGGATCTCTGGGTCTCCGACGGCGACGCCATCCGGGTCGATCACGACAACGTCGTCATCCGCAACGTCACCATCCACCACGCCGACGGCAACGGCATCGTTGTCGAGGACGTCAGCGGCGTCACAGTCCAGAACAGCCTCATCGTCAATTCCGACCCGCCCACGGGCAACGGCGGCGAGACCGATGCGGAGACCACCGGCATCCGGGTCGTCAACGCGTCCGGCTTCACCGCTTCGCATGTGACCCTGCGGGACAGCGGAACCGGCATCTATCTCGGCCAATCCCCGAACGCGAAGCTCTCCTACATCGAGGGCCACAACTTCCACGGGCCGTTCCCCGGCGGTCAGCTCGTTCAGTTCTACCAGTCGCCGAATGGCAGTCTCTCGGACTTCGCCGTCACCAACGATCCGGGCCACTCGCATGTCGAGGACAACGTCTCGATCATCGACAGCCGGAACGTCTCGATCGCCAACGGCGTGATCGACGGCAACAACTCGCCGAGCGGTGCCGGCGTGATGTTCGAGGGGAATTCGCAGGGTGGCCACGTCCAGAACGTCGACGTGATCCACATGAGCAACGGCGGCTTCTCGTCCTACTCGGACGACGTGTCCTTCGTCGACACCCGCTCCTTCGACAACGATGCCGGTGATCAGGGCCGCGGCGTGTCGCTGTCGAACGGGCTGATCTGGAACACGAGCGGGCACAACGTCACGATCGAAGACTCGACCTACACGGATCCTGGGGTTCCCAACAACATCGTCTGGGGCACCTCCTCGGCCGGCGCGGACGTGTCGGCCGCGCCCTCGGCCACGCCGATGACGCCGATCCACAACGTGTTCGACGGGACGGTGCCGGGCAGTGCGCCGGCTGCGCCTCCGGCGCCTGCCCCGACCCCGACTGCTCCGGCCGCCAGCCCGGCACCGGCCGGCACGGGACTCGACCGGGACGGCACGGCGGCCGCCGACACGATCACCGGCTCGCGCTTCGCCGACGACCTCGACGGGCGGGGCGGCAACGACACGCTCAAGGGGATGGCCGGCGACGACCGCCTCTACGGCGGGGCCGGCAACGACCGGCTCGACGGCGGCAGCGGCACCGACCACCTCTGGGGCGGCGCCGGCGCGGACCACTTCGTGTTCAAGGCCGGCAACGGCACCGACTGGGTCGAGGACTTCCAACTGCGCGGCACCGCACAGGACGTCGTCGAAGTGAGCAAGGCGATGTTCAGTTCCTTCAACGCCCTGCTCTCCGCGGCCCACGATGTCGGCTCGGATGTCGCCATCACCTCGGGCGCCGACACGCTGTGGCTCGCCGACATCCACAAGGCGCAGCTCTCGGCCGGCGACTTCCTGTTCGTCTGAGAAATTCTCGCGAAGCGTCCGGTGCGCCGTCGCCTCCGAAGGGAGGCGCATCGGTCACTGGAGGTTTCGCGGGGCCAGAGCATCGTCCCGAAAGGTGGCCGCCGGCTTTCGGAAAAAGATGATGCAAAAACAAGAAGCTGGAGCATTGGCCGGTCGCGGCCGCGGGATCCTCCGCGGCCGCGACCGGCATTGCCGCGCCAGCGAATCCCCCGCCGCCCGAACAAGCGTGGCCATATGGTCACACCGGTTGTGCGCTGCGAGAAATATCGAGCTGCGATGCCGTGGCTAAAAGCTTTGCTGTTAATGACTTCCCGGGCCGAGTAGGCCTCATGGCCTAGCGCAGATTGATTGCGTTGCAGATTTGCTAGGTCGATCCACTGATTCTATTCATATATTTGTTGATTTTGTTGTAATATTAACAAATGGAGCCAATATGCCCACGGGTTTGACCACCAGCAGCACCCCCATCCGTACGACGCATGACGGACAGGTCATCGAAAATCTGGATCTCTGGGTCTCCGACGGCGACGCCATCCGCGTCGAGCACGACAACGTCGTCATCCGCAACGTCACCATTCATCACGCTGACGGCAACGGCATCGTCGTCGAGGATTCCAGCGGCGTCACCGTCGAGAACAGCCTGATCGTCAATTCCGACCCGCCCGACGGCAACCAGGGCCTGGCCGGCGAGGCCACGGGCATTCGGGTCGTCAATGCGCCCGACTTCACCGCCTCGCACGTAACCTTGCAGGACAGCGGGACCGGCATCTATCTCGGTCAATCGCCCGGTGCGACGCTCTCCCACATCGAGGGGCACGACTTCCACGGGCTCTATCCGTCGGGCCAGTTCGTCCAGTTCTACCAATCACCGGATGGCAGCCTCTCGAACTTTGCCGTTAGCAACGATCCGAACGGCTCGCATGTCGAGGACAACGTCTCGATCATCGACAGTCCCAACGTCTCGATCAGCAACGGCGTCATCGACGGCAACAACTCGCCGAGCGGCGTCGGGGTGATGTTCGAGGGCGAGTCCCAAGGCGGCCACGTCCAGAACGTCGACGTGATCCACATGGGCAATGGCGGTTTCTCGTCCTATTCGGACGACGTGACCTTCATCGATACCCGCTCCTTCGACAACATCGCCGACGACCAGGGCCGGGGTGATCCCCTGTCCAACGCCGTCATCTGGAACGCGACCGGCGACGACGTGTCGATCCTCGACTCGACCTACACCGACCCGGCGGTGGCCAACAACATCGCCTGGGGCCCGTCCTCGGCCGGCGCGGACGTGTCGTCGGCGCCCTCGGCGACGCCGATGACGCCGATCCACAATGTGTTCGATTGGGTCGCGGGCACGGTCGGCGCCGTCGCCGGGGCCGTCACGGGCAACAGCCCGGCATCGCCCGCGGTCGCCGCTTCACCCTCCGGCACCAGCCTCAACCGCGACGGCACCGCCGGGGCCGAGACGATGACCGGATCGAACGCCGCCGACGACCTCGACGGGATGGGCGGAAACGACACGCTCAATGGGCTCGCCGGCGACGACCGCCTCTACGGCGGGTCCGGCAACGACCGGCTCGACGGCGGCAGCGGCACCGATCATCTCTGGGGCGGGGCCGGAGCCGACCGGTTCGCGTTCAAGGCCGGCAACGGCACCGATTGGGTCGAGGATTTCGAGACCGGCGGCTCCGCCCCCGACGCGATCGAGATCAGCCGGTCGATGTTCGGCTCGTTCGATGCCGTCCTGGCCGCGGCGCAGAATGTCGGCACCGATGTCGCGATCCGCTCAGGATCGGACACGCTCTGGCTCGCCGACACTCAGAAGGCCGAGCTGAGCGCGGGCCACATCCTGTTCGTCTGACCGCGATGTCCGCCCGGTGAGGCGGCAAGATCCATCCCTCCGCCTCATCCTGAGGGGGCCGCGTCAGCGGCCCTCGAAGGATCTTCCAGGGATCGCGCGGGCTCCGGAAGATCCTTCGAGGTTGCTTCGCAGCACCTTAGGATGAGGCCGTGGGTGGGAAAGCATCGACGCCCTGGCCGTGCCCGTGGCAGCGATGGGCGGCCAGGACCCGCTCGATCCCGGCCCGGAACGCGGCGAGCGTGCCCAGCGGCCGGGCGCAGCCGCCGCAGGCGATGGCCGCCTCGGCGGTCGGGTCCGCCGGCCAAGTGACGGCGGGGGAGCCGCAGGCCGCGCAGGCGAAGGTTCCCGCGCTTACGAGGATCGCCGCCCCTGGGCTTGCTGCGGATTGCGCGCCCATTACGCGCTGTTCCGGTAGTAGTGCGAGAAGTCGCGGTAGAGCGTGCCGCGATCGGCGGCGCGGCCGTGGTGGCGCTTCAGATCGACCTTGTTCAGGACGAGCCCGGCGACCGTCAGGCCGAGCCGGTGCATGTAGGCGAGGCTAGCCGTGACCGCGGCCTTCTGCGTGCCGTGCCACGCCACGACATGGACCACGGCGTCGGCGTGCTGCCGTAGGAGCGCCACGTCGCCCAGCAGCAGCACCGGGGGCACCTCGACGAGGATGATGTCGTAGCGCTCGCGCGCCTCCCGCACGAGCATGCCGAAGGTCGGCTCGGCGTAGATGTCGTGCCCGTCCTTGAGGCCGGAAACGCGGCGGATGGTCGAGATGCGGCCCTCCGCCTCCTCGTCGTCGGCGGGCGTCTCGTGGCCAAGATTGCCGTGGCGGGCGTCCTCGATCGCCGCGCGGCGAGGCGAGCCGTCGAGGATCAGCACCCGGCGCCCCATCGCGGCGAGCGAGCGTGCCACCGAGCGGGCGACGACGGATTTCCCCTCGCCGGGCATCGCGGAGGTGACGAGGACGACCTTGAGCGGCTCGCGCACCGCGACGAGTTCGGCCACGGCTGCCCGCACGGCCTCGCGGAAGACGAGATCCTGCTCCAGGCGCTCGCCCGATTGCGCACCCGCCGGCCGGTTCGGCAGCAGCGCGAGGCAGGGCAGGCCGGTCTCGGCCTCCATCTCGCCCTGGCTGCGGTAGCCCCGGTCGCGGCGGTCGAGTCCGAGCGCCAGCACCGAGCCGGCACCGGCCCCGGCGAACAGGCCGAGGCCGAGCACGAGGCCGAGGCCGGGCCCGGTGGGCAGGGTCGGCACCTTGGCCGGCGCCAGCATCTGCGCCATCACCGGCTTGAGTTCGCTCAGCGCGTTGGCGGTCTGGTAGCCTTCATCGAGGACGCGCAGGCGGTCGCGGGCGGCCGTCGCGTCGGCCTGGAGGGCGCGCAGCTTCGATTCGAGCGCCTTGCTCTCGATGAGCGAGCGGCGGACCGTCGTGACCCGTGCCTCGGCCGAGGCTTCGAGCCCGCGGGCGGCGCCGAGATCGACCTCCACCAGCTTCAGCACCTCGGCCATGCGGAGCTGCAGCCGCTGCTGGAGCGCGGCGATCGAGGCTTTGAGGCGCAGCACGCTAGGATGGTTGTCGCCGGAGACGGCGGTGAGTTGCTCAAGCTCCTGGCGCAGCTTGCTGTCGTCGGCCAGCATCTGCTGGATCACCGGCGAGATCGTCGTGTCGCTGGCGTTCGGCACGCCGCCGAAGCGCATCACGTCCCCGGCGCGCTGCAGCCGCGCCTCCTCCGCCAGCCGCTTGGCCGAGGCGCTGGAGAGTTCGGTCAGGGCGTCGCGCAATTGCTGCTCGCGCAGATCCACGCCCTCGCGCACCGACTCGACGAAGCCCGTGCGCTTGCGGAAGGCGTCGATCTCGCTGTCCAGGCGGGCGAGTTCGCCGCGGGAGACCCCGATCTGCTCGGCGTACCAGCGGCTCGCTCGCTCGGTGGCGAGCGAGGCCGCCTGCATCTTGCGGGCGAGGTACTCGGTGGCGAAGGTGTTGGCGGTCTCCGCCGCCCGCTTCGGATCGCGGTCGCGGTAGCCGATCGTGATCAGGTAGGCCTTGGCGTCGTTGCCGACGGTGAGCCCGCGCAGGAGCCGCTGGGCCTGGGCGTCCCGCTCGGTCTCCTGCTGCGCGGTATCTTCCGAATGGGTGCCGGGGAGGGCGGGCAGCGCGGCCTGAACCCGATTCTCGAGGGCTTGCCGCAGGGAACCGACCCATCCCGCGGATGCCTCCTTGGCGGCCTGCCCCGCCTGTGCCGCCTGCTTGGCTTGCCCGGCTTCCTCGAGCCGGCCCGCCACGGATTGCGCGATGGCGAAGGAGCGGATGATCCGCGCCTCGCTCTCGACGACCGAGGCTGGCTCCAGAGCGATCTGCGGGCCGGACTTGCCGGTCCCGCGCACGTCCTGGGTCTGGCCGAAATCGAACTGGAGCAGCACCTCGGCGGTGTAGCTCGGCGGCAGGGCGAGCGAGGCGGCTCCGGCCGCCAGCGCCGACAATCCGGCGACCGAGGCGATCATCAGCCGGCGCCGCCAGAGCACCGCGAGGGCGTGCCCGGTGACCGCCTCGTAGTGGGAGGTCAGCGATCGCCCGCCGCCGGGCGGGTCGGCTTCGTGGAACGGATCCATGGGTCACGCCTGCGTCGGGATCGAAGAAGGGGAGCGCGTCGCGAGGGGAGGAGGGGCCGGCAGGCCCCTCGTCAGCGGGCGCCTTTGGCGGTGAGCACCGCCGGCACCGTCTCGAGGAGGATGTACAGGTCGGTCCAGATCGACCAGTTGCGGATGTAGAAGCTGTCCTGCTGCTCCTGGACCGTGAGGTCGCCGTCGCTGCGGGCCGAGATCTGCCACAGGCCGGTCAGGCCCGGCGGCACGCTCACCCGCAGCGCCTGGAAGGCCGGGCCGAACCGCTCGGTGTGGTAGGCGGGGAAGGGGCGGGGCCCGACCACGCTCATGTCGCCGCGCAGCACGTTGAGGAGTTGGGGCAACTCGTCGAGGCTGGTGCGGCGGATGAAGCCGCCGATGCCGGGCAGGACGCGGGGGTCGTCGCGCAGCTTGCAGAACCGGTCCCATTCGCGCCGGGCGGCCTCGTCGGCGGCCAGATGATCGGCGAGCCGCGCCTCCGCGTCGCGGAACATGCTGCGCAGCTTGTACACGCGGATGGTGCGGCCATCCCGCCCGACGCGGGGCTGGACGTAGAAGGCCGGGCCCGGATCGGCGATCTTCACGCCAAGCGCCAGCACGCCGATCAGCGGCCCGAACACGAGAAGGGCCGGCACCGTCACGGCAAGATCGAGCGCGCGCTTGAGGCGCAGGTTGTGCGGCAGGAAGATCGCCCGGCGCACGACGAGCCCGACCACGGGACCGAGGCAGCGGGTCTGGAGGCGCACGGTCTCCACCTCCGGCGCGTGGTGGGCCACGAGCACCTGCCGGAACGGGTGGCGGATGAGCCAGGCGAAGCGGGCGGGCTCGCGCTCGCCGGGCGTGCAGATGGCGACCTCGGCTGCGTCCAGCAGGCTCGCCATGCGCTCGGCCGCCCGCTCGGCGTCCTCCGCCGGCCCCGGCGGCAGGTTGGTGCGGAAGGGCTCGACGGTTTGATCGGCGTTCCGGACGATGCCGATCGGTCTGAGCCCGAGTTCCGGCCGTGCGGCGAGGCTGCGGGCGAGTTCGGCGGCGCCCTCGCCGTAGACGATGGTCGCCGCCCCCCACATGCCCCGCCGGACGAGACGCGCACGCACGAACCCCTCCGCGTAGTGCCCGAGCGGGATGGCGAGGAGGGCGGCGATCCCGGTGGCGGTCCAGGACCACGGCCAGGACCAGGGCCCGCCGCCGACCAGGACGGCGGCGGCGAAGGCGAGGGCGGCGGCCAGCCCGCGGCGGCGCAGCCGCTCGATCGGCTCCGCCTCGATCGGCTCGTAGAGGCCGCACAGGGCCAGGGTGCCGATCTGCAGGGCGCACCAGCCGATCAGCAGGGCCGGCGCGAGGCCGGAGGCCGCTCCGGCTGCTGCCATCACGAGCAGGCTTCCCCCGCAGGCGGCCAGCACGGCGACGACATCGCCGCCGAGCAGGGCGCCGGTGACGATCCGGCGCCGCGCTTCGGCGATCGTCTCGGCGCGTCCGGACCGGGTGGGTCCGAGACGCTCCTTGAGACGCTCTTTCAGGCGGACTTGCAGGCGCCCTTGCCAGCCGGCTCCGCCGGACGGCACGAGGCCGGTATTTGCGACATCGACGTCCGGCATGGGCTCGCTCGTGCTGCGTGACGGGCGGGAGGGGCGGGCGGAAGGCGCGGGATCGGCCCGCGCTTACTCGGCGGCCTGCCGGGGGGCGGTGTCCGCCTGTGCCGCCTGGGCCTGGACCTCCCGGATCTGCTCGTCGATCCAGCGGTAGGTCGGCTGCAGGCCCTCGCGCAGGTGGATGCCGGGCTCCCAGCCCAGAACCTCGCGCAGGCGGGTGTTGTCGCTGTTGCGCCCGCGCACGCCCTGCGGCTTGCTCAGGTCGAACGACTTGTGGATCGTCTTGCCGGAGACTTCGGCCACGAGATCGACGAGGCCGCTGATGCTGACGAGTTCATCCGTGCCGAGGTTGAGCGGCCCGTGATGGTCCGACTGCATGATGCGGTAGATGCCCTCGACGCAGTCGTCGACATACATGAACGAGCGGGTCTGCTGGCCGTCGCCCCAGATGTCGATCGTGCCGCCGTCGGGCGTGCGCGCGATCTTGCGGCAGAGCGCGGCGGGCGCCTTCTCCTTGCCGCCGTCATAGGTGCCGAGCGGCCCGTAGACGTTGTGAAAGCGGACGGAGCGGGTCGGGAAGCCGTAATCCTCGGTGAAGTACTGGCAGAGCTTCTCCGTGTAGAGCTTCTCCAGGCCGTAGCCCTCCTCCGGAGCCGCCGGGAAGGCATCCTCCTCCTTGAGCGGGATCACGCTCGGCACGTCCTGCAGGTGCTGCGGGTAGACGCAGGCCGAGGAGGAGAACAGGAACCGCTCGACCCGTGCGTCGAAGGCGGCCTTCAGCATCTGCGCGCTGATCATCGTGTTGTTGAACGTGATCGAGGCGTGTGCGCCGGAGATGTAGCCGATCCCGCCCATGTCGGCTGCGAGATTGTAGACTTCGTCGACGCCCTTCACCGCCTCGCGGCATTCCTCCAAGGACCGCAGATCGGCGAGCATGAACTCGTCGGCGTCGCTGTGCCCGAAATCGGGGTATTTAATATCGACGCCGCGGACGTGATAGCCGTGGCGACGCAGGTACGTCACCAGATGTCCACCAATGAAACCGCCGGCCCCGGTAACAACTGCGCTCTTCGACATGGGTGTGACGCCTTTTCTGCTTTGGCGCTTCCATTCTTATTTCGAGGGCGGTCTAAGCATATCTTCTCGATGGGCGATCATACTTTCGCGCTACGGTAATCCTTTGGGGCGCTGCGCGACCAAGTGGAGCCCGGCACGTCGAAAGAGAGCCTGATGGAGCGCGTGCCGGGTGCCCCGCAAGAGCCCCGCTGCTCGCGATATCGGCATGAGAAAGCCCCTTGAATGATGACAGCCGGAGACGTGGCCCGATCGTGTCGGATCGGGCCACGTCTCCGGACAGGGGCTGATGCGGTGACCGGTTGATCGCTTCGGGGCGTGCGGATCCCCCCTTTCCCCGCGTGCGGGAAGAGTCCCGGAGGCACCCTGCCGTGCCTGCGGGAAGCCGAAGCGGAGGTGAGGGGGCGCGCCGGAGGAGGCTGTTCCTGAAGCGCCCCCTCACCTTCGGCTGCCGCCTCGCTTCATGCCCCGACGAGGGGGCATGAAGCCCTCTCCCCGCGTGCGGGGAGAGGGGAGCCAACGGTGCCCGAAGCAATCAGCCGGAAACCGCAGGTAGCTCCTGTCTCTCACGAGTCTCCCCATCCGCGGAGGGCGTCAAGTTATTGCCGGGTATTGTTTCTTTGGAAGAGCGTCCCTCTCGGGGACGGTTTCTAGAACGATCGGCGCGGTCGCGACGGCGCGTTCAGGAGCTGGAACGCGGCGCGCAGCATGAATTCGGGCACGATCCGCCCGTAGCGGCGCGACAGCCGGCGCGGTTCGGTGCCGAGGCGGAAGGCCCATTCGAGCCCGCGCCGCTGCATCCAGGCCGGCGCCTGACGCTTGGTGCCGGCGAGGAAGTCGAAGGCCGCGCCGACGCCGACCATGACCGGCACATCGAGCCGGTCGCGGTGGCGCGCCATCCAGTATTCCTGCTTCGGGGTGCTGAGGCCCACCCACAGGATGTCGGGCGCCGCCGCGTTGATGCGCGCGATGATCGCCTCGTCCTCCTCCGGCGTGGCCGGGCGGAAGGGGGGCGAGAAGCTGCCGGCGACGGGCAGGTCGGGGAACTGCTCCGTCAGCCGCGCGGCCAGCCGCTCGGGCAGGCCGGAGCCGCCCCCGAAGTAGTATTGCCGGTAGCCCTTGCGGGCGGACAGGGCCGTGAGCGCGCGCATGAGGTCGGGTCCGTAGACCCGCTGCGTGTGCGGGAAGCCGAGTCGGCGCGCCATGAAGACCAGCGGCATCCCGTCCGGCGTGACGAGGCCGGCGCCCTCGTGGATCGCGCGCAAGGCGCGATCCGTCTGGCACTCGATGACGCCGTGGGCGCCGGTGATGCAGACGTAATGGCGCTGGCGGCCGAGGATCCAGTCCTCGACCGCCATCACCGCGTCGTCCAGGGTGATCGCGCTGACCGGCACCCCCAGGATCGGAACGCGGGGGAGGGGCACGCTCATGAGCCGGTCTTCGCGAGTTCGGGCAATGCCGGCTCGAACGGCGTCACGCTCGAGCCGGAGGCCGAGAGCAGCGCCTCGAAGTAGCCGATCGTCCGCGTCAGCCCCTCGTCGAGATCGACCTTCGGGGTCCAGTGCAGCATCGCCTTCGCCCGGGTGATGTCGGGGCAGCGCTGGCGCGGGTCGTCCTGCGGCAGCGGGCGGTAGACGATCTCCGAGCGCGAGCCGGTGAGCGCGATGATCCGCCCGGCGATCTCGGCGATGGTCACCTCGGTCGGGTTGCCGAGATTGACCGCGCCGTCGAGCGTGCCATCGACGTTCATCAGGCGCATCAGCCCCTCGACGAGGTCGTCGACGAAGCAGAAGGCGCGGGTCTGGCGGCCGTCGCCGTAGAGGGTGATCGGCTCGCCCCGCAGCGCCTGCACCACGAAGTTCGAGACGACCCGGCCGTCGTCGCGGTTCATCCGCGGCCCGTAGGTGTTGAAGATGCGCGCCACGCGGATCTGCACGCCGTGCCGACGCTGGTAGTCGAAGAACAGGGTCTCGGCGCAGCGCTTGCCCTCGTCGTAGCAGGCGCGCGGGCCGCTGACGCTGACGAGGCCGCGATAATCCTCCGGCTGCGGGTGCACGTCCGGATCGCCGTAGATCTCGCTGGTGGAGGCCTGGAGGATCGGGATGCCGAGCCGCTTGGCGAGCCCGAGCATGTTGATGGCGCCGATCACGCTCGTCTTCGTGGTCTGTACCGGGTCGCGCTGATAGTGGATCGGTGAGGCGGGGCAGGCGAGATTGTAGATTTCGTCCACCTCGACATGGAGCGGGAAGGTCACGTCGTGCCGCATGACCTCGAAGCGCGGGTTGCTCAGGTGCCCTGCCAGGTTCGCCCGGTCGCCCGTGTAGAAATTATCGACCGCGAGCACGTCATGCCCCTGCGCCACCAGTCGATCGCACAGGTGGCTGCCGACAAATCCGGCTCCACCCGTCACGAGGATACGCTTCTTCATCGCTCGACGTCTCCAATTGTCGGTCGATCCCAGCTTAGAAGACCTTGATCGGGTGCGGCATTGCTGTTTCGAGGAAGACGCGACGTCCTGCGTGCGAAGGCGGTCTACCGCGATCGGGAGGCGTGAGGCCCGTTCTTGCCGTGGGCCAAGCGGCGCGCGCGGAATCGGTTCCCAACCGCGCCGCGGCGCCGCAACCGGCCCCGTCGGACTAACCCGGTCGCGAACCCTCAGGTGACCGAATAGCCAGAGCCAACGGAGAGGAGCTCTGGCATTCAAACAGGGCGTCACGACAGCCCGGCCGCCTCCCGCTTCTCCCCGGCGCTCCCTCGAGCACGGAAGGCTTCGGGCAGGCACCGCCGGGGTACCGGCCGAGCGGGCAAGTCTCCCGAACGGCCGCGTCGCCGGCCGGCGCCCGGCAAGCGGACTGCAAGCGGCCCGAGAGGCGAAGGCATGCTCGATTTCAGGACATTGCGGTTTCGGGACGGCGAGGGGCGCCGCGCAGCGCTCGGCGCCATGCTCGGCTCGGGCCTCGTGCTCCTTCTCGCGAGCGCCCCCCTGGCCGCCGAGGCGCAGGCTCCGGAGGCCTTGCCGGAGCCCTCCGCCGAGACCGCGCTGCTGCTGTCGAGCGGCGACAAGGTGACGATGGTCGTCTTCGGCCAGACAGACCTGACCGGCGAGTACGTGGTCGATGCGGTGGGCGACCTAAACCTGCCGATGGTCGGGCGCGTCCGGGTCGCCGGGCTGTCGTCCGAGCAGGCCGAGACCCTGGTGCGCACCCGACTCAACGACGGTTACCTGCGCTCGGCCACCGTCAGCCTGCGGCTGTCCGAGATGAAGCCGGTCTACGTGCTCGGCGAGGTGCGCTCGCCCGGCAGCTACACCTACCGCTACGGCCTCACCGTGCTCGGCGCGGTGGCGCTCGCCGGCGGCGGGCGGGTCGGCGACCGCTCGATCACCGAACTCAAGGGCGAGGTGCTGACCGCGCGCGAGCGTCTGCGGAGCCTGGAACTCGCCCGGCTCGCCCAGCGCGCCCGGCAGCTTCGGCTGGAGGCCCAGCGCGACGGACGCGCAAGCTTCGTCTCAGACGAGCTGATCGGTCCGGAGGCGACGGCGCTGCTGCGCGGCGAGCAGGAGATCTTCTCGCTCCAGCGCGAGACGGAGCGGAGCGAAATCGGTCTGATGCGCCAGCAGGTCGAGCGGCTGGAGACCGAGCGGACGTCGCTGACCCAGCAGCGGTCCCTGATCGAGGAGCAGGTGAAGCTGACCGAGGCCCAGGTCCGCAACTATGCGCGGCTGACCGATAACGGTCACGGCCTGCAGACGATCATGGTGGACCGGCAGCGGGAGAACGCCCGGGTGCGGGCGGAACTCGCCCGGATCGACGCGGAACTCGCCCGCAACGGCACCGCCACCGGCGAAATGACCCTACGCCAGCGCGACACCGAGAACGGCCATCGCCGCCGGGTCGTGGCCGACCTTCAGGCCACCCGGCAGCAATTGCTGGAGACGGAGGCGAGCCTGCCCATCGCCCGCGACCTCTTGGAGAGCCGCGCCCGGCGGCTTGCTGCCTCCGACGGCGGCACCGAGGCTACCGGCTGGGCCGTCGAGGTGACGCGGACCCTGCGCGACCGGGCGGTGACGTTCCGGGCCAGCCTGACCTCCGTGCTGCTTCCGGGCGACGTCGTGCAGGTCTCGCCCGCCAAGGCCGGCACCGGAGAGGCGCCGGCCCCTGCCCCCGCCCGTGGCGGGGCGGCCGCTCCCGGCCCCGTCTCGCAGGCGGCACCCGCCCTGCGCAGCGCGGTCGAAACCCCCTGACCCCTTTTCCCAAGTCCCTTTTTCCAAGCCCCTTTTCCCAAGTCCCAGCACAAAAGGACGCCCGTCGATGCCTGCACGGATCCAGCCCGTCATCCTCTGCGGCGGCTCGGGAACGCGGCTCTGGCCCACCTCCCGCAGCTCGATGCCGAAGCAGTTCGTGCCCCTGCTCGGGCCGCACTCGACCTTCCAGCAGACCCTGATGCGGCTCCAGGGCCCGCTCTTCGCCCGGCCGATCGTTGTGGCGAACCGCGATCACCGCTGCCTCGTCGAGAAGCAGGCGGCGGCCATCGATGCGGGCGTCACCCTGCTGCTGGAGCCGGAGCGCCGCGATTCCGGCCCGGCGATCCTGGCCGCCTGCACCCTGGTGGCGCGGCAGGATCCGGACGCGGTGGTGCTCGTGCTGCCCTCCGACCACATCGTCACCGAGCCGCGGGCCTTCCGCCGGGCGGTGGCCTCCGCCCTGCCGGCGGCGCGGGCGGGGCGGCTCGTCACCTTCGGCATCGAGGCGGATCACGCCAGCACCGAATATGGCTGGATCCGGCCCGGCACGCGCGTCGAGGCGCGCTGCCATGCGGTCCACACCTTCGCCGAGAAGCCGGATGCGGCCCGTGCCGCGACCTACCTCTCGGACCGCTGGCTATGGAACTCCGGCAACTTCCTGATGCGCGCGGACACCCTGTGCGCCGAGTACGCCGCGTTCGATCCCGGCACGGCGGCCGCCGCCGCGCGGGCGGTCGAGGCCGCCGCCGACGAGGGCGGGGCGGTCGCCCTCGACGCCGAGGGGTTTGCCGGCACCCACAAGACCTCCCTCGACTTTGCGGTGATGGAGAAGACGAGCCGCGCCGCGGTCGCGCGGATGCGCTGCGGCTGGTCGGATGTCGGCAACTGGAACGCGCTCTGGGCGATCAGCGAGCGGGACGACCTCGGCAATGTCAGCCGCGGCGCGGCCGAGCTGTTTGACACCGAGGGCTGCTTCGTCTCCTCGGAGGGGATGGTGACCTCGCTCGTCGGCGTGCGCGACCTCGTGGTGGTGGCCGAGAAGGACGCGATCCTGGTGGCCGACCGCAGCCGCTCCGGCGACGTGCGCAAGATGGTCGAGATCCTGCGCAGCAAGGGCCGGCCCCAGGCCGAGTGGCACGCCTCCTCGCACCGCCCCTGGGGTAGCTACCGGGTGCTGGAGGCCTCCGACGGCTTCCAGGTCAAGCGGATCACCGTTGCACCCGGCGGCCGGCTCTCCCTTCAGAAGCATCGCCACCGGGCCGAGCACTGGGTCGTGGTGCGCGGCTGCGCCCGGGTCACCGTGGACGACACGGTCGCCGATTACCGCGAGAGCGAGCACATCTTCATCCCGCTCGGCGCCATCCACCGCCTCGAGAATCCCGGCAACGACGATGTCGAACTGATCGAGGTGCAACTCGGCAGCTACCTCGGCGAGGACGACATCGTCCGCCTCGAGGACGCCTACCACCGCGCCTGACCGCTCGCCATGACAGCCCCCGAGGAGCGGATAACGGAGACCGGACCGGACGCCGCGGCGTCCGAGCCGGCGGAGCACGGCGCCCTGACCCGGCACTGGGACAGCCTGGACGGGGACGCCGCCGCGTTGCTCGGCGCGGTGGAGCGGAACCTCGATCGGGGCCGGGACCGCGGGCCGGAGGAGGGCCGCCGTCCGGCCCCGCTCGGCGGGGAGCTGCACCGGCCCCGCCTCAACGGTCCGACGCGCACCGCGAGCCAGCCCGATCGGCCGAAGCGCTGGATCACCGCCATGCTCGCCGCGGCGGCCCTGACGTTGCCCTTCGCCACGCCCGCGGGCGATGCCAGCCCGCGGGCCCCGTTCGCCGAGTGACGGCGATCCAACCCGCCCCTCATCCTTCGAGGCCCACTGTCGCGGGCACCTCAGGAGAGGGTGAGGACGGGATGACTGTTCGCTTGCCCGCCGGCCGCCCCTTCGAACGGACTCATACCAAATCCGGCTGATCCCTTCGGGATGGCGGATTTGGGCTTCGCTCAGGCGCCGCGCGGGCTGAGCGATACGATCCCCGCTTGGATCAGCGGAAACCGTATCACAGCAGCGCGTTGCGCCGGTTGACCGCGATCTGGACCAGGCCGGCGCGCGACTCGACGCCGAGCTTCTTGCGCATGCTGGAACTGGCATTGATGATCGTGCGGTAGCTCACCGCCATGGCGCTGGCGATGGCGTCGTAGGATTTGCCCTGGCTCAGCAGCGACAGGATCTGCAATTCGCGCGCGCTCAAGGTGGCGAGCGGGGCGGGCCGGGCGCTGCGGTTCAGCATCGCCACGTCGGTGGCGAGCGCGTGCGGCAGGTAGCCCTGCCCGGCATGGACCGCGTCGAGAGCCTCGATGAAGGCGTCCGATCCGGCATCCTTGAGCGCGAAGCCGAGGGCGCCGCTCTCCAGGGCGCGGGAGACCAGCACCGGGTCGGCATGCATGCTGAAGACGAGGATGCGCGCGGCTGGATCGAGCGCCCGGATGCGGCGGATCAGCGACAGGCCGGACAGGCCGTCGTCGCGAAAGCTCAGATCGGCCACGACGAGGGCCGGCCGGTGCCGGTGGAACAGGCGGTAGCCCGAGACGATGTCGGCGGCCTCGTAGACTCGGGCCACGCCCGCGGCTTCCGCCAGCCGGCGCACCCCCTGCATCACGATCGGGTGGTCGTCGATGACGAGCATCGTCTCCGGACGCACCGGCAAGGTCCGAGGCAGGGGCCGGGCGGAGGCACGTCCATCACTCAAGGCCGCCCTCCCGTCTGTTTTTCCGTTTCCCGGGGCGGATCGGGCGGCATCTCCGGCGCGGCGATGTCCGGCCGCTCGCGGGCTTCGAGGCGGGTGAGGGCGGTGGCGTGGTCGGCGCCCTGGGCGCGGGTGTTGTAGTAGTGCTGGCACATCTCGCCGTAGAGACTCTTGTGGCGCCCCCGCACCGACGCGATCGCGCCGAGGCCGTCGATCAAGCCGCGATAGGATTCCGTCTTGCCGATCTCGGACAGCATCTGTCCGAGTTGCACCGTGCGGTTGGCGATCATGCGCTTGTCTTCCACGAAGGCGCTGCGCGCCCGGTCGAGGGATTCGCGCAGTTCCCTGACTGCAGCCGCGTCGCCGGGCAAGGGGTGTCCCGCCTCGCGTCCCGCGAGCCAACGGGCAGGATCCGTGCCGTCGGTGGGCGAGAGCCAGTCGGGCAGGTGGTCTTCCGCGGTCGAGGCGACGATGGCTGCATCATCGCCCCGGTCGGGCGCCGCGTTCGACGCCTCGCCGGAGGTTTCGCCGCGGTCGCAGGCGGAGAGGAGAAGCAGGGCGGCGAGCCCGGCCGCAAGACCGACAAAATGACCGGCGGCGAGCGGTCTCATTGCAGGGTTTCCTTCGCCGGGGCGGCGATCGCGAGGCTGCGCGGGCCCTCGGCGACCGGCAATTGGGTGAGTTCCTTCAGCGTGGCGAGATCGATGACGGACACGGTGTCGGAGAACCAGTTCGCCACGTAGGCCTTTCCCCCCTCGATCACGATGCCCTCCGGGTAGCGGCCGACGCCGACGGTCGCCGCGGTTGCGAGCGTGCCCGCATCGAGCACGGTGACCGTTCCGGCATGCTGGTTGGTTACGAACACCCGCGCCCCGTCCGGGCTCACGGCAATGCCGTAGGGCATGGCGCCGGCCGGCACGGTGGCGAGTGCCTTGAGCGCCCCCGTGTCGATCACGGTGAGGTCGTTGCTGCGCACGTTGCCGACATAAAGGCGGCGCTCGTCCGGGCTGAGCGCCAGGGCGAAGGGGGCGGTGCCCACGGGAATCGTCGCGAGCCGCGTCATCCGCGCCCCGTCGAACACGCTGACCGCATGGCTCTCCCGGTCGGCGACGTAGAGCCGGCCGGCCCGGTCGAGGGTGATGTGCGCCGGATCCCGGCCGGTCTCGGCGGAGGCCTCGACCGTGCCGTCCGCGACCGAGAGCCGATCGACGCGGTTGCCCGACCAGTCGTCGACGAACAGAGTCCGCCCGTCGGCCGAGGCGGCGAGGCCGAAGCCCTGGCCCTTGTAGGGGAGGCGGCGCAACACCGCCCCCGTGGCGGCGTCGGCGACCGTGATCGCGTGTCCGTCGGGATGGCTGAGGAACACCAGCCCGCCGCCCGCCGCCACCGTCGCGGGGGCAGAAGCGACGGTGGCGTGGCCCGCGACCGCGCCCGCCTCGACGCGCGTGACCTGCGCCCCCTGCTGGCTCGCGACGTAGACCGTCGCAGCCTGAGCCGGTTGCCCGGCGGGCAGGCCGGTGAGGGCGAGCGGGAGGATCAGCGCGGCGAGGGCGGGACGGATCATTTTGCCTTGCCACCCTCCACGGCCGCCTTCAGGCCCTTCAGTCCCTCGGAAAAGTACGTGTTCATCGCCGCCTTGCCGGCCTCGTCGCTGAGGTTCTCCGGCGGCTCGTTGCCGGTATCGCCGCGATAGAAGCGGCCCATCCACTCGACCTTGGAGCCGTCGCCCTCCGGGCTCACGGTGAAGGTCGCCGAGTAGGACGAGACCGGCAGTGCCTTCAGGTCCGGCTCGCCCATCCGGTAGGAATAGGTGCGGCCCTCTGCCTTGTACTCGTCGAGGCTCTCCTCGATCTTACCGCCGCTCTTGAAGGTGAGGGTGCGGGTGCCGCCATCCTTCGAGCCGCTGCCGTCCGCCTTCTCGATCGCCGGGTGCCACTTTCCGATGCCGGCGAAATCGCCCGCCACCTTCCACACCGCGTCCGGGCTCGCCTTGATCGTGATCGATTGGGAGACCTTCTGCGGGGTCGGGCCGTGGGCGAGTGCGGCGGTCGCGGCGAGCGCGAGCGGAAGAACGAGAAGGGACAGACGCATTATGACATCCTGCTGGGGGTGGAGGGTGTGAAGCGGGCGCGGCGCGCACCCGCGAGGAAGACGGCGAGCACGAGGGCTAGAGCCGCCGCACCGAGGAAGGGGCGGAGGTCGAGCCGGCTCGGAAGGGGGCGCGGCGTGGCGGCCGCGAGGAGGGGGGCGCGCAGGTCCGGCCCGTCGAGATGGGCGTAGGCGAGGCCGGTCTGGGCGGCCAAAGCCTTCAGATGCGGCTCGCGCACGGAGGAAAGATGCTCCTCGCCGCGCGCCGCCGCGCCGCCGAAGGGGGCATTGCGCGGGTTGTAGCCCTCGCGCGATTCCGCGTCGGCCGGCGGCGGGCCGAAGCGGTTCTCCTGCTGCACGTCGGTCTCGGCGTAGAAGCCGGTCTCGCGGCCGCGATCGTTGAATTTCGGGATCGGCGCCAGCGCGTGGCCGCCCGCCCCGACGATCAAGCCGCGCACCGCCCCCGGCTTGCCCTCGAAGGGCGGGATGCCGTTGGCCGGCAGCGGTGGCGTCTCCTGGCCGTCGGTGATGAACAGGAGGTCGGCGTCGAGTTCGCCGGCCATGGTGATGGCCCGGTGCAAACCAGAAGTGATACGGCTGTCGCCCTCCCAGGCCATGCGCCAGTCGAGCGCCGCGATCGCCCCGTCGAGCGGCGCGAAATCGGCGCAGACCTCGATCGGCGCGAACAAGAGGAAGGGACGCCGCTCGGTGAACAGGGCAAGCGCGAGGCGCGAGCCGCAGGGCAGTTCGGGGATCAACGCGCGCAGGGCCGCCTTGGCGGTGTCGAGCCGGCTCGCCGGGCGCCCATCGCTTGTATAGTCGCGCACGTTCATACTGCCGGTGATGTCGACCACCGCCAGCACCGCCACGCCCGAGCGGGTGAGCGGCAGCGGCGGCACGACGATCGCGAGCACCGCGAGAAGCAAGGCTGCGGCGAGCGCCTGGAAGCGGCGGTCGCGCAGGTTTCTGGCGAACGGAAGCTCGGCCCAGGCGCTGGCCCCCGGCCTCCTCATGGCCCGCCTCGTGGCTGGCCGGGGATGTCGGTCCAGATCTGCTTGGGCTCGGCCTTCAGCTCGTCGCCGAACTTGCGGTCGAATTCCGGGAAGTCGCGGATCAGGCGCGAGGCGACATCGAAGTTGAACTTCGCGTCCCAGAAGTCGGGCCGGGCCTGAAGCGCCCGGCGGTAGTCTTGGCGTGCGAGCGTGACCTGCGGGCCCGCCTTGTCGAGTTCGCTGCGCTCGATCAGCCGGAAGGCTTCGCGGATGCGGGCATTGGCGACGATGTAGCGGGCGCGCGCCGCCGCGTCGGCGGATCGCCGATGGTCGAGGGTCTCCAGCAGCGGCTCGGCCTCACCGAGGCGGTCACGAAACGCCAGGAATTTCGTGCGCGCGACGAGGAGAGCGTCGGGGGCGTCCGGCGGGACGGCGATGTCGCGCCCCGTTTCCAGCTCCGCGATGACCGCATTGGTGCGCGCGTCCCGCCAGGCTGTGAGCGCGAGGGCCGCGGCGGCGGCGAGCAGCAGGATCGGCAGCAGCACGAGCCCGTAGGGGCGAAAGAGGCGCCAGCCCTGCGCTGCGCCCGCACCGATCCGGGCGCGCAGGGATGGGGAAGGGGATTGGGAATGCGCGTGGGAGAGGGCGGAGGGCATCATGCGGCGGCCCTTTTCGAGACGGCGACCGCCTCACCAGTGGCGGGAGCCGGATCAGCGGGGCGCCGTGACGGCGCCCGCGCCGACACGTGGACAAAATCCGTCTCCGCCAGCTTGGCCAGCACGAGGAGGAGCAGGCCGAAGGCCGCCAGCGCGTAGGCCCAGCCGGTGAGGTCGCGGCGCGGGCGCTCCTCGGTATAGGGGATGGGGTCGCGCTCCAGCGCCTCGATCTGGCGCACGGCATTCGCCACCGCGTCGGCGCCCTCGGCCTCGAAGGCGCGGTAGGGCACGCCGAGGCTCTTGAAGAACAGGTCGAGATGACGCTCGGGCGCGGCCTGCGGCGTGTCCTCGCCCGCAGGCTTGTCATAGATCGAGGGCGAGCCCTTGGTACGCAGGAACAGCCAGTAGAGGTTCGGCTGCACCTTCGTGAACTCGGCGCGCAACTGCCCTTGGATGCGCGGATCGATCACCGCCGCGCCGTCCGAGACCAGCAGCAGGGCGCGCGACACCCCCGGGGCACCCGCCCCGAACTGCGACAGTGCCATCCCGAGGCCGCGGGCGACGTTGGTGTAGTCGAGGCCGGGGCGGTCGATGGCGGCGACCGCCGCGCGCACGGCATCGTGCCGGTCGGTCATCGGCACCACGAGCATCGGCGCGGTCGAGAAGGCGGTCACCGCGAACTGATCGTGGGCGCGCTCGCCGACGAAGTCGCGCAGGATGCGCCGGGAGGCGGCGGCCTTCGATTCCTCCGCTCCCGAGGGCTGCCGGCCGGCAAAGGTCTCGTTCATGCTGCCCGAGCGGTCGATCAGCATCGAGATCTGGGCGCCGATGCCGGTGCGGGTCACGCGTTCGCCCGCGCGGTACGGCCCGGCCAGCGCCAGGACGAGGCCGCCGACCGCCAGCATGCCGGCGGCGGTCAGGGCGATCCGCAGGCCGGAGGAGAGCGGGTCCTCGGGGGCCGCCGCGACCGACGAAACCGCGCTGCGCCGGGTGACGGACAGGAGCAGCGGCAGCAGCGCCAGCGGCAGGAGCCACAGCAGCCAGGGCGTGGCCACGCCGAGTGCGGGGAGGAGCGCCGTCACCGGGTCACGCGCTCCGCTCGACCGCGCCGAGCCGGCGCAGCAGCGCCTCGGCTTCGGGCAGGGGCAGCGTCGTCCCGGCCCCGGCGGTGTCCCGGCCGAAGAAGGCCAGCCGCGAGGCCGAGAAGAACTTTTGGAGGCCGCTCGCCTGTCCCCGGAAGGCGGGATGGCGGCCGAGGAAGTCGGGCAGGTCGTCGGCGAGCACTCGGCGTCCGTCGGTCGCGTCGAGGCCGCGATGCAGGGCGAGCAGCGCCTCGCGGTAAAGGGCTTCCCCCTGCGACTGCCGCTTCGCCCGGCCGAGTGCTTTCAGCGCCTGCGCGAAGGGCCGACCGCGGCGGGTCCCAAAAATCCACCACGCCCGGTCATAGGCGAGCAGCCCCAGCGCCAGGACGGCGAGCGCCAGGAAGCCGGCGGCGGAGGCCAGCGTCGGCTGCGGATCGAGGCGCGGGGCGCGCCCGTCGGGCCGCAGGTACTCGGCCGGGTCGTCGCGCCGCTCGGGCTGCACCTCGCGCAGGGGCGAGACGCCGATCTTCCAGGTGGGCACCTGCGCCACCGCCGTGGTCGATCCGTTCGTGCCGGCGCTCTCGACGGTGACGGGGAAGCCCGGCACGTCGAGGGTGCGGGCATCGAGCGCGACGTAGAAGTCCTGATAGGTCAGGCGCAGCCGGATCACATGCGCGCCGTCGGCAGCCCGGCTTTCCTCCGTGCGCACGTCGCGCAGGTCGAGCCAGTAGGTGACCGGGCCGGGCTTGGGCAACGACGGGCGCTGCAGAGTGAAGCCGGGATCGGTGCGGATCTCAGCCTGGACCTGCACGAGGTCGCCCTGGAAATAGCCGAAAGCGCGGGGCGTGCGCAGCTCGACGCTGCGCACCTGGGCGGCGGCCGGCAGCGACACCAGCGCGAGGAGGATGGCGAGGGGAAGCGCGCGCATCGCTCTCACGTCGTCATCAGGTGGCGGCTCAGCGCCTCGGCGTCGAAGCGGTCGGCGAGCCGGAAGGGCGGACGGGCGAAGGGAGCGCAGATCCGGCGCAAGCGTTCGACGCGCTCGGCCTCGCGGGCGATCCAGCGGCGGCGCAGGGATGGGCGCAGGAACACGAGGCGTCGCCCAGCGCCCTCCAGGTCGTCGAGTTCCACGAGGCCCCAGGCCGGCAGGTCTTCGGCCTCGGCGGAATCGGCAAGCAGCACCGGGGTCACGTCGTGCAGTGCCAGCGCCGAGAACACCCCTTCGATCAGCCCCTCGGGCCAGCGGAAATCGGAGACGAGGAAGATCAGCTTCGGGCGCCCGGCGAGGCGGCGCGCGGCCTCCAGCAGGCCTTCGGCGCCGTGCCCATCGCAGGTCGCCTCGCGCAGGCGCGCGGCGGCGGCCTGGGCGGCGGCGCGGTGTCGGGTCGCGGGCAGAGTGAGGTCGTCGCGCAGGGTGTCGTCGCAGGCGATCACGCCGAAGCCGTCGCCGATCCGCGTTGCTGAGCGGGCGAGCGTGGCGCAGAAGGTTTGCGCCAGTTCGCGCCGGTCGGCCCGGCCGCGGAAGCGCATGGAGGCGGAGAGGTCGACCAGCGCGTAAGTCTCGACCGGGCTGCGCGCCTCGAAGCGGCGCACGAACACGCCCTCGAACGGGTCGCGGAGCGACGCGCGCAGGTCGATGCGCCGGGCATCCGGCAGGCGCGCGAAACTGACCTGATCGCGGAACGTGCCGAGGCCGCCGGCATCGCGCCCGCGATGGGCGCCGACTCGGTGTCCGCCGGGTCGCCAGCGCGGCAGATAGATGATGTCGGCCCCATCGTTGACCCCGTCCTCCGGGCCGCTCACGGGGCGGGCACCGTCTCGAACACGGCGCGGATGAGGTCGGGCACGATCTGCGCGCGCCGCATCTCGTAGACGGGTTCGAGGAAGACGCGGTGGGCCATCACCTCGGGGAAGACGGCGCGGATATCCTCCGGCACCAGCCAGTCCCGGCCCTCCAGCCAGGCGCGGACGCGGGCGGCGCGCACGAGGAAGGCGACGCCGCGGGGCGAGGCGCCGCCCTGGATGAGGCGGTCCATGTCGATGCCGGGCAGGCGGATGCCGGCGGGGCCGGGACGCACCAGCGCCTCCCACAGGCCGACGACGTAGGCCTCGATCGCCGGCTCGGCCGAGATCGCGTGCTGGATCGCGCTGGCGATGGTGCCGATGCGCTCGAAATCGAGCACGCCGGCCGCGACCTCTTCGGTGAGCCGGTCGGTGTCGTGGAAGCGGGGATCGAACACGAGGTCGCGGCGGGCCTGCGCGTCGCGCGGCGCCTCCATGCCGATCTCCATGAGGAAGCGGTCGCGGGCGGCGGCCGGAAGCTCGAAGGTCTCCTCGCGCTCAACCCGGTTGCGGTCGGCGAAGACCTGAAGGTTGGGGAAGCGGTATTCTCGGTTGAAGGCGGTGACGCTGCGCTCGGCCATGATGCGCAGCAGCAGTGCGTGAACCTGGGGCCGGGCGCGGTTGATTTCGTTGAAGAAGAACACCGAGAGGTCTTCGGCCCGCCGCAGCACCGGGCCGGGCTCGACCCGCGGGCGGCCGTCCTCGCCGAGATAGGTGTGATAGATCAGATCCGTCGGCATCATGTCGACGGTGCCCTCGACGCGCTCGTAGGCGCCGCCGAGGCCGCGGGCGACCGCGCGCAGCAGCGTGGTCTTGCCGACGCCGACATCGCCTTCGAGCATGACATGGCCGCGGGCGAAGATCGCGATCGTCAGGAGGCGGATCGCCCGTTCCTGGCCGACGACGGCCTTGCCGATCTCGCGCTCGAAGCGCGCGGCGGAATCCCGCCAGTCGGTGAGCATGGCGTCGCCGGGGCGCAAGGTGTTCATTCGGCGGTTGGCCTTTGTTTGCCGTCTTGGGCGCCCCAGGCGCCATGGGCCGCCGCCACCTCCGCTCCGTTTTGGAGACGGATCGGGGCAGGGCCTGTCCGGATGGGGCGCCGGGCGGTGCCTCCTGGACCACCCCCGCCCCGAACCCCTCCCCGCGAGGGGAGGGGACAAAACGGCTCAGTTTGCCGCGATCTTGCTGACGTCGTACTCGAACTTGCCGGTCTTCTTGAAGTTCTCGACGCGCTTCTTGTTGCGCTCTTCCATCTGCTTGATGGAATCGGCCTGCTTGTTCAGCTCCTTGGGATCGTGCTTGGGATCGTACTTGGAGCCGGCGATCTTCTCGGGGAAGCCGGGCTTCGGCTCCCAGCAATTGCCCGCGGCCTTGCACTTGGTGCCGTCATAGGCGAGCGCCGGGGCGGCGAGGCCGGACAGGGCGATGGCCGCGGCGGCGATGAGAGTGGTCTTCATGGTTTCCTCCACTTTGTGAGACTTGCTCTTGACTGAGCCTGCTCTTCTTGGGGCTTGATCGTCCGGGGATCTCGCCGCGAGCGGCGATGCGATCCCACGGCCCGCCCCCTCGATCGCGCCGGTTCGAGCCGGCCCGAAACCCGAAAGGATCACTCCTCCAGCGGCTTGCACTGGCCCTTGGCGTCCTTCGGGATGACTTCGCCCTGCTTGTAGGGCGTGTAGACCTTCTTCTGCTCGTCGTTCAGCCACACGGCGTCCTGCTTCGGCCCCGTATAGAGGTGACGAATCCAGGCGATGGTCTGCAGCATCTCGTCGGGCGTCAGATTCTCGTTGTGCGGGCCCATCATGCCGTTGGCGCCGCCGAAGATCGTGGCGAACAGGCCCACATCCGTCGTGTTGGACGGGTAGGTCCAGTAATTGTCGTTCAGCCCCGGTCCGAGCTTACCCTCGGCGAGGTGGCCGTGGCAGCCCGAGCACGAAGTCGCGAACAAGCTCTCGCCGTTCCGCAGGCAGGACTTGTCGTCGATGTAGCTGTTCTCGCCGGTCTCGAGGAACTTCTTCACGGCGGGCGTGTCGCGGCCGCCTTCCTTGCCCTGCGTGACGTCGAGCGCCTCGCCGGTCACGGTGTTGCGGAAGGTCACGCCCGTCTGCGGTCCGGCCTGGGGCTGCGCCAGGGCCGGCAGAGAGCCGCCGACGAGCGCGAGGCCGAGGAGGGCGGCACCGATCTTTGTCCGGTTCATCATCGTCTTGTTCTTGGTCCTCATCGCAATCGGGATCGTTCGACGGATCAGTTCGAGACGGGCAGCACGGGGACGCCCTCCTCTTTCAGGATCGCCTCGATCTTCGGCTTGGCCTTTTCCAGGGCGGCGTCGATCTCCGCCTTCAGGGCGGTGTCGTCCTTGCGCACGCCCATCGACTGGTCGAAGCTCTGCGGCATCTTCTGGCCGTCGCTGCGCGCAGTGTCGTCGGGCACCGGGGTCATGCGCAGCTTGGTCGAGGAGTCGCGCACGTAGCGGGCGACGTCGGGCCCGAAGGCCACGCCAACCTCGGCCTTGCCGGTGGCCACCTCGCTCACCATCCGGCCCGGATCGATCTGGGTGTACTGGTTGCGCGGCGCGCGGAAATTCACCAGCGAGTAGAGGTAGGCCATATCCTCTTCGTAGCGGCCGATATCCTTGAGCATCGCCTCGCCGGGCGTGCCGAAGCCGACCACCATGTGGCTCACTTCCTTCAGCCGCGGATCGGACCAGGACTTGATGTCGAGATCCTTGTCGGCGCGGGTGAGGAAGACGTAGCCCGAGCGGTAATAGGGCTTGCTGGCCAACACACGCGGGTCGTCGGCATCGAGCCCGATCACCACGTCGCAGGTCTTCTTCTCCAGCCCGTCGCGCACGAGGTAGATCGCCGGCTTGCCGAGCCACACGAACTGGGCTTTGCGGCCCATCGCCTCGGCGACGGCGGTGGCGATGCGGTTCTCGAGGCCCGAGCCGTCCTTGATCGAGAGCGGCGGCTGCTCGGCAGCGCAGACGCGCAAGGTCCCGGCATCGGGTTTCGCGGTCTCGGCGGCCTTCGAATCCTGCGCCAGGACGGGCGCGCACAGACCGGTCAAGGCAGCGAGGGCGACGGCCGAGGCGACGGCCCGGCGGCGTCCGTTCACGAGCGACATCTTCGTTTCCTCTGGATTATTCTTATCGAGTCTTGGCGCGGGGTCTCTCGGCGCGGACCTGTTTCGTCCATCCTCGCATCGCGCATCTCCCGTGCAGAACAGGATGGGCGGCCCTCTGCCGGCCCGGCACCGTCCTGCGAAGAGGGGCGGGGAGCGCCGACCGATCGCGGAGCCCGCGAGAGGCCAGCGCTCCCTCAACCCAGCCCCTCCCCCGGGCGAGGGGGGGAGGGGCGGTCGTCATTCGCCGTCAGGCGGCACGGACCTTCGGTCCGATGGTCGCCTTACTTGGCGGCCGACTTCCACTCGCCGACGTTCGGATCGTCGTAGGGGCCCTTGCCGTCGAGCGAGAACACCACCACGCCGCCACCCATCTGGGTGTAGTTGGCGAGCTTCTTGAAGGCACCCACCGCGCCGAGGCCGGCGGTCGGGTCGGCGAGGTCGAACACGAGGCCGACACCCGGCCAGCCGCCGACGCCGTAGTAGATGGCGACGTACTGCGTGCCCTTGTGGGTGTAGGTCATCGGGTAGCCGATGGCGCCGGACGGGATCTTGAACTTCCAGAGAAGGTCACCCGTGTCGGAGTCACGCGCCTTCAGGTAGCCGTCGAGCGTGCCGTAGAAGACGAGGTCGCCCGCAGTGGCCATGGTGCCGCCCCACACGGCGAAGCGCTCCATCTTCTCCCACTTATAGTCGCCGGTGATCGCGTTGTACGCCTTGATCTGGCCGAGACCTTCGTAGTTCTGACGGTCGCCCTTCGGGCCCGGATACATGTTCAGCGTCGCACCGACGAAGAACTGACCCGCACGATAGGGAAGCATGAAGGGCTCCCAATCCATGCAGATGTGGTTGATGCCCATGAAGAACAGTTCACGCTTCGGATCGTACGAGTCGTGACCCTGGTTGTGGTAGCCCATCGCCGAGGGGCAGATGTCCTTGGCGAGGTGGTCCATCCGGGTGCCGTACTCCGGATCGCGCACCGGCTGGCCGGTCTTGAGATCGACCGACTTGAACACGTTGACCGTGTCGTCGAGCTTGTTCGCCGAGACGAGCGCGCCGTCGGTGCGGTCGAGCGTGTAGACGATGCCGTTGCGGTCCGGGTGGGTCAGCAGCTTGCGGGCCTTGCCGTCCTTGTCCTTCTGCTCGGAGAGCATCATGACGTTGACGCCGGCGTAGTCCCACTCGTCGTGCGGGGTCTTCTGGTAGCCGAACTTGGCTTCACCCGTATCGGCGTCGCGGCCGAAGATCGTCATCGTCCACTTGTTGTCGCCCGGACGCATGGTCTCGTTCCACGGCGCCGGGTTGCCGGTGCCGAAGTAGATCAGGTTCGTGCCCGGATCGTAGGCGTACCAGCCCCAGTTGGTGCCGCCGCCGATCTTCCAGGCATCGCCCTCCCAGGTCCCGGTGCCGAGGCCCTTCTGACCGTAATGGGGGTTCTTGATGTTGAAGTCGGAGGCCAGCAGCAGGTCCTTGTCCGGACCCGTGGCGTAGGCGCGCCACACCTGCTCGCCGGTCTTCACGTCGTAGGCGGTCAGGTAGCCGCGCACGCCGAGCTCGGCGCCCGAGGAGCCGATGATGACCTTGTCCTTGACGACGTAGGGGGCGATCGTGAGCGTCGAGCCGACCTTGATGTCGGAGTTCTCGACCTTCCACACCGTCTCGCCGGTCTCGGCGTTGAGGGCGGCGACGTTGCCGTCGAGCTGGGTCTTAAGGATCAGCGCCGGGGTCTTGCCGTCGCCGGGCCAGTAGGCGAGGCCGCGGTTGACGAGGTCGCAGCAGGCCACCGCGCGGGCGGCCGGGTTCTGCTTCGGCTTGTCCTGCCACAGGATCGTGCCCGGATCGTCGAGGCCGAGAGCGAAGGTGTTGTTCGGGAACGAGGTGTGGATGTACATCTTGCCGTCGACGACGAGCGGCGCGCCCTCGTGGCCGTTCAGAAGGCCGGTCGAGAACGTCCAAGCCGGCCGAAGCTGCTTCACGTTGCCCTTGTTGATCTGCTTCAGGTCGCTGAAGTTGTTTGAATCGTAGTTCTTGCCGGGCATCACCCAGTTGTCGTCGCTCTTCGACAGCTCGACCAGCTTATCGTTGGCGTAGGCCCCGCTCGACAGCGCGGCCGGCGCGAGCGCCAGCATCGCCAAGGCCGAGACTGATGTCACAAACCTGCTCATCCTGCGTCTCCTCGCTGAACCGCCTCGCCTTTCGGCCTCGCGGTATCTCTCAGACGTTCTTCTGAGGTTCCAGGACCGCTCGGAAGTCCTTCGAAGTGCCGCACCGTAGATCTAAGAACATTCTTAGATTTTCGCGGTCTTATGAAAGACTTATTAGCGTCCCTTCGCCTATATTTTCTAGGCTTTGATTGGACGCGATGTCTTTAGCTGGTCGGACATTTCTTATCAGGAAGATAAGGCAATCATAAATGTGCCAAGGCGTAGTGTCGCAACGTGTTGGCCTTGTCTTGACCGGGGGCGGGACCCGTCGCACCGTGGCCTTCAACGGGCCCTCGCGAAGCGGCCCGACCGAGTGGGAGGCTTTTCGGCCATGGCGCAGGGGCAGCGCGCGCGGGGCGGTCTAGCGGTGTGTGGGTTCTTCGCCCTCGTGGCGTGGGCTGGCACCGCACGCGGAGACGATGCGCCGCACCCGCCGCCCGATGCACCGGCCCGAACACAGACGCGAGACGTCACCGAAATGGCCGCGCTCTATCCACAGGACGGGCGCCGCGACCTGACCAGCAGTGATCGGGCCCGCTATCCGGGGGCGGGTGTCCTCTGGTGCCGCCGTTCGGACGGCGTGCCGCAGAAGGCGGCCGCCGCGTGGCTGATCGGCACGCCCTCGCTCGTGATGCTGAACGCGCACAACTTCCGCAACCGGCAGCTCGAAACGACGCGACAGGTCGGCGACTGCTACTTCCAGATTGGCGGGCGCAACTATGATTTCGTTGCCGACAGCCTGCATCTCGGCGTCGCTGCGGACGCGACGCGCCTCCACATCACCGACGACTGGGCGCTCCTGCGCCTCGTGCGGCCGGCCGAGGCACTGCGCCAGCCGCTGCCCGATGCGCCCCCCGACCTTTCCACCGGGGACCTGTCGCTCGCCGTGACCCTAGTCGCCCCCGGCGGCCACCAGAACTACCGGGGTGACAGCAGCCTGGAGACCTGTACGGTGCGCCGGATCGATCCGCCGACGGAAGGCGGCATCCGGCGGGCCCGCCACGACTGCAACGACGGCTATGGCGGCTCGGGCTCGGGGCTGTTCGACGAGGCGGGGCGGCTTGTCGCCATGCAGAGCGCCTCGCTCTCCATGAACTCCCGGCACGCCTTCGACATCGAGTTCCATTACGGCTCCGCCCTGCTCATCGAGGGCGCGTTGCTCGACGCCCTGCGCCGGGCGCAGCGGGAGGACACGCCGCCGCAGGCACCGTAAGCCGCGACCCGTACCGGCTCTGGAAAGCAAAGGATTCCCACAGGCAAGCCCGGCCCCGCTTGCGCGGGTGAGACAGGATGCGCCTGGAACACCCTCCGAGAAGCCCGGTTGCCCGGACTCAAACCGAAGACACCGGGAGACGACGTTCGCATGTCGAAGCATCTGAAGACGGATACGCCGAGCGATGCCGACCTGAAGGGTAATCCGGGCATCGGGCAGTCGAAGGGACTGACCGGAACCGACCCGGAGATGATCGAGGGGGATTCCACCTTCGAGGGCGATGTCGAGAACGAGACCACGCCGGAGGGCGGGGTCGACCCCGATCACCGCGGGCGCACGAACGCCTGAGCGATCGGCGGGGAAGCGCCGGGCTGGTCTTAAACTGCCTCACAAAACTCCCGGTCCTCGACCGTTCTCGTTCCAGCGACGACAGCGCGGCGGGAATCTTGTGAGAGATATTTAGTCGAGCAACCAGCGGAGGGAGCGGCGCAGCTCGGCTGTGCCGTTCCGATCGAACCAGGCGCCGTGGCTGAACACCACCCGCTCCGGCGAAAAGTCGACGAGTGCAGCGGCGGCACGGGCCGCGTCGCGCTTGCGCAGGCGCACCACGAGCCTGAGATAGATCGGCGCCCGCCCATCGGGTGCAGTTGCCCCGGCGATCCGCAGGAGCGGGCGCAGCAGGGGCGGGAGCTTATCCGGTTCCAGGTTCAACACGAGGTCGGTCAGGATCAGCGTGGCCGAGGCGGCGTGGAAGAAGGCCACTTCTCGGAAGCCGAAGCCGCCGGGTACGACCACCTGCGAAAGGTCGTCGGCCCATTCGGGCGGCGGCGCGTCGCCGAGATCCCGGTCGAGCCGCACGCCCGCCTGACGGACCTGCCGGCGCTCGCGCAGGTTCGGGGCGGCCCAGGTCAGGGCCTGCGGGCAATGCCGCTGCCATTCCTTCAGATAGGTCCAGTGCCCGATATTGGGCGCGACGAGGTGGCGAATCGGCCCGAGCACCTCGATCTCGCGGTGCAGACGCGCGTCGTAGCGGGTCGGCGAGTGCAGCCATAGGCCGCCATCGGCGAGCCGCACCACGGTCATGCGCACGGGCAGCGGCAGGCCGGCGGCGTGGATCGGGCCGCTGTCCACGATCCACAGGCCGAAGGCTACGGGTTTGAGCCTGTCGAGGGGCGGATAGGTGGGATCACTCACGGCATCGGGTCCGGAATCGAGGGCTTTGCGGGAGGCCGGTTATGGAGCCGCCGCTCGGCAGCCGCGTGACAGGCGCATCGAAGGCGGCACGGGACATCATGAGCACGGTGACGGACCCTGAACGCGTATAGGCCGGGTCGCCCCGGTGGCCGATAGGCTTCCAACCGGAGCGCGCACACTCGGTTTCCGAATGAATGCCCCCGCGGCCGCCGTTTCTGTCCTGTCGCGGTGCGGGAACAAAGCTTTCGCCCCGGCCTTCCCGTGACGACCCTTCCCGCAGGCCGGAGCGCTCACCGGCTCCCGTCTTCCCTCGCATAGGAGAAGGCCATGGCGCAGCAGATCCCGATCAGCCGCGAGGCCCGTGCCGACGATCCGCGGGCCGATGCCGAGCGCGACGACGGCACCCACGAGATCGCGCCCGATCTCGCCTATCGCCGCCTCGTGCTGGCCAACGTCGTGTTCGTCGGTTTCTCCGGCGCGGGTGACCGCAACTGGGTCCTCGTCGATGCCGGCATTCCGGGATCGAAGGCCGCGATCCGCAGCGCCGCCGCCGCCCGCTTCGGCGAGGGTGCGCGCCCGGCGGCCATCGTGCTGACCCACGGCCATTTCGACCATGTCGGCGTGCTGGAGGATCTGGCGGAGGAGTGGGACGCACCGGTCTACGCCCATGGGCTCGAACGCCCCTTTCTCGACGGCAGCGCCGCCTACCCGACGCCGGATCCGAGCGTCGGTGGAGGCCTGATGGTGCGCATCGCGCCGCTCTACCCCACCAAGCCCGTGGATGTGTCGTCGCGCCTGCAAGTTCTGCCCGCCAACGGCAGCGTGCCGCCGATGCCGGGCTGGCGCTGGCTCCATACGCCGGGCCACGCGCCGGGTCACGTCTCGTTCTGGCGCGAGGCCGACGGCAGCCTGATCGCGGGCGATGCCTTCGTCACCACCGCCCAGGAATCGGCCTATGCCGTGATCACACAGGCGCCGGAGGTGCACGGCCCGCCGATGTATCTGACCCTCGATTGGCCGGCCGCGGGCGCCTCCGTGCGCAGCCTTGCCGCCCTTAAGCCCGAACGTGTGGTAACCGGCCACGGACGCGCCCTCCACGGGCCGGAGCTGCGCCGCGGCCTCGATGCGCTGGCGCAAGATTTCGAACGCGTCGCCGTGCCGGATCAGGGCCGCTACGTCGAGACCCCGGCGCGGGCCGAGGATGGCTCCGCCTACCGCTCGCCGTGAGGTCGGCGTCGATGCCCGATCAAGTGAGCGCTCCCGCACCGACGGAGGGGGCCGACTTCCCGGTCGCAGCAGGCGTGCTGTTCGGGCTCGGCCTCGGCGGCTTCTTCGATGGAATCGTGCTGCATCAGGTGCTGCAATGGCACCATATGCTCAGCTCTTGGTACCCGATCACCTCGATCGACAACCTCGAACTCAACACACTGTGGGACGGGATTTTCCACAGCGCCACCTACGTCTTCGTCGTGGTCGGGTTGTTCATCCTGTGGCGCCGGGCGCGGGGACGGCATCTGCGCTGGTCGAACCGGGCGCTGGCCGGCAGCCTTCTCGTCGGCTGGGGGCTGTTCAACTTCGTCGAAGGACTGATCGATCACCAGTGGCTCGGCGTGCACCACGTCAACGAGCGGGTGGACCGGTCGCACTGGCTGGCCTGGGATCTCGGCTTCCTCGCCTGGGGCCTCGCCATGCTGCTGTGCGGCGTCTGTCTGCTGCGGACGGGGCGCCGGCCGACCGGGGCGGCTCCCGCCGCGCTGCGGCGATGAGGCGGGCGGGAGAGGGCGGCCTGCGGAGGGAAACGAAGCCCCTACGGAGGGCTTGGCCCTGGCTCGTCCTCGCCGCGGGCCTCGGCCTCGCGACGATACCGGCTTGGCGCCTTCTGGCGTTTGGCATCCGGATGAGCGCGGAGGATCTGCTTCAGATCCGCTGCCTGCCGTGGTGAGTACCTCTCCGGTCGCGGCCTCGTCCTCGCGCCGCTGGAGCGGCGCCGTTCCGCACGCTCTTCGCGCACGCCGTCCGATCGGCTAAACGGGCCCTCGATTCAGTGTCTTCACGTCGCCCCGCTGCGCCGTCGCGGCCGGTGGCCGGGCGTCTCGTGAAGCCTTCCCAGACGGCAGAGAGCGGATTTCGATGACGGCAGGCGCGAACCACGGGGCGGAGAGCGGCTTCACCGCGATCGTGCTGGCAGCCGGCAAGGGCACGCGGATGCGCTCCGACCGGCCCAAGGTCCTGCACGCCTTGGCCAACCGCTCGATGCTCGGCCACGTGCTCGCCGCGGTGCAAGAGGCAGGAGCCTCCCGCCTCGCCGTGGTGGTCGAGCCGGGCCGCGAGGACGTCGTCCGCGAGATCGAGCGGCTGGCGCCCGGTGCCGGCATCCATCCGCAGGCCGAGCGGCTCGGCACCGCGCACGCGGTGCTCGCCGCCCGCGCCGCCCTGGAGGGCGGGCAGGACGTGATCGTGGCCTTCGGCGACACGCCCCTCGTCACGGCCGAAACCTATGCCCGCCTGCGCGCGCCCTTGCGCGAGGGCGCGGCGGTGGCGGTGCTCGCCTTCGAGGCCGCCGACCCCACCGGCTACGGGCGCGTACTGACGGAAGGAGGCCGCGTCCTGGCGATCCGTGAGGAGAAGGATGCCACGCAGGACGAGCGGCGGGTCAACCTGTCGAATGCCGGGCTGATGGCGCTGTCCGGTCCCCACGCCCTCGGCCTCTTGGAGCGGATCGGCAACGACAACGCCAACCGCGAATACTACCTCACCGACGCGGTGGCGCTCGCCGCTGCCCACGGTCACTCCGTCGCCGTGGTCCCCGTGGCCGAGGCGGAGGCGCAGGGCGTCAACGACCGGGTGCAGCTCAGCCAAGCGGAGGCGACGATCCAGGCACGCCTGCGCCGGGCGGCCCAACTCGGTGGGGCGACGCTGATCGCGCCCGAGACGGTGTTTCTCAGCGTCGATACGATCCTCGGCCGCGACGTCGTCGTCGAGCCGCATTGCGTGTTCGGCCCCGGCGTCGTCGTCGGCGACGGCTGCACCATCCGCGCCTTCTCGCACCTTCACGACGCCCGGCTGATGGAGGGCGCCGATATCGGCCCGCATGTGCGCCTGCGCGGTGGTGCGGTGCTGGAAGCGGGCGTCCATCTCGGCAACTTCGTCGAGATCAAGAACGCGACCCTCCACGCGGGCGCCAAGGCCTCGCACCTGACCTATCTCGGGGACGCCGAGGTCGGAGCGGGCGCCAATATCGGCGCGGGCACCATTACCTGCAATTACGACGGTGTGTCGAAGCACCGCACGCTCATCGGCGAGGGCGCCTTCATCGGCTCGAACTCGGCGCTGGTGGCGCCGGTCAGCGTCGGCGCGGGCGCGCTGGTCGGGGCCGGCTCGGTCGTCACCCGCGACGTGCCGGCGGACGCACTCGCCGTCGCGCGGGGGCGGCAGATCACCCGCGAGGGGGCAGCCAAGACCCTGCGCCAGACTCTGAAGGCTGCCAAGGCTGCCCGCGAGGCGAAGAAGGACTGAGCGGAAAGTCACGGGGCGGCGGGCGCTGGCCTTCTCGCGCCGCGCTCCGTACAAGCCCTTCCATCCGCGCCACGCCCAAGGTCGGGCTTCCCTTGCACCACAGGAAGCCCCGCCTCGGGCGGACATCCCATCACGGGCTGGAACGGCGCCTCTGACCAACGGCTTCAGGATCGGCCATGTGCGGAATCGTCGGCATCGTCGGGCGTGAATCGGTCGCGGACGCGTTGGTCGAGGCGCTGCGGCGGCTCGAATATCGCGGCTACGATTCGGCCGGCGTCGCCACCCTGGAACACGGCCGGCTCGACCGCCGCCGGGCTTCTGGAAAGCTCTCGAACCTGCAGCTCAAGCTGGTCCAGGCGCCGCTTCCGGGCGCGATCGGCATCGGCCACACCCGCTGGGCCACGCACGGACGCCCCAACGAGACTAACGCCCACCCGCACGCCACCGAGCGGCTGGCGGTGGTCCATAACGGCATCATCGAGAATTTCCGTGAGTTGAAGGCCGAGCTCGTGGCCGCGGGCGCGCGCTTCGAGAGCGAGACCGACACCGAGGTCGTGGCGCAGCTTGTCAGCCATCTGATGGGGCAGGGGCTCGGGCCCGTGGCGGCCGTCGAGGCGGCGCTGCCGCGTCTGCACGGCGCCTTCGCCCTGGCCTTCCTGTTTTCGGGCGAGGACGGCTTCCTGATCGGCGCCCGCCACGGTGCGCCGCTCGCCATCGGCTTCGGGCAGGGCGAGACCTATCTCGGCTCGGATGCGCTCGCGCTCGCGCCCTTCACCGACCAGATCACCTATCTCGAAGAGGGCGACTGGGCGATCCTGACCCGCGACGGCGCCGAGATCCGGGATCTTGCCGGCGCGACGGTGAACCGGCCGCGCCAAAGAATCGCGACCCAGGCCTATCTCGTCGACAAGGGCAACCACCGCCACTTCATGGCCAAGGAGATCCACGAGCAGCCCGAGGTCGTCGGGCGCACGCTGGCCCACTACATCGACATGGCGCGCGGTCAGGTCGTCCTGCAGGAAGAGCTGCCCTTCGACTTCGCCCGGCTTTCGCGCCTCTCGATCACCGCCTGCGGCACCGCCTACTATGCAGGTTTGGTCGCCAAGTACTGGTTCGAGACCCTGGCGCGTCTGCCGGTCGAGATCGACGTCGCCTCCGAGACCCGCTACCGCGAGCCGCCGCTGGAGCGGGACGGGCTGACGCTCGTCATCTCGCAATCGGGCGAGACCGCCGACACGCTTGCCTCGCTGCGCTACGCCAAGGCGCAGGGGCAGCACACGCTGGCGGTGGTCAACGTGCCGACCTCGACCATCGCCCGGGAATCCTCGGCGGTGATGCCGACCTTCGCCGGGCCCGAGATCGGAGTCGCCTCGACCAAGGCCTTCTCCTGCCAGCTCACGGTTCTGCTCTGCCTCGCGCTGGCGGCCGGGCGCGCCCGCGGTACCCTGAGCGCGGAGCGCGAGCGCGCCGTCGTCGATGCGCTCATCACCGCCCCCGGCCTGATGGCCGAGGCGGTCACGATGGAGGCCGAGGTCGAGGTTCTCGCCCGCGAGATCGCCAAGGCGCGCGACGTGCTCTATCTCGGCCGCGGCACGAGCTACCCGATGGCGCTCGAAGGGGCCCTGAAGCTGAAGGAAATCAGCTACATCCACGCGGAAGGGTATGCGGCCGGCGAACTCAAGCACGGGCCGATCGCGTTGATCGACGAGAGCGTGCCGGTGATCGTGATCGCCCCCCACGACGCGATCTTCGAGAAGACCGTCTCGAACATGCAGGAGGTCGCCGCCCGCGGGGGCAAGATCATCCTCGTCGGCGATGCCAAGGGCGCGGCCGCCGCCGGGCTCGACACGCTGGCGACGCTGACCATGCCGGACGTGGACCCGGTGATCGCGCCGATCGTCTACGCGGTGCCGATCCAGCTCATCGCCTATCATACCGCCGTCTTCATGGGGAAAGACGTCGACCAACCGCGCAACCTGGCGAAGTCCGTCACCGTGGAGTGAGCGGTCGGCGCATCGATCCGGCCTCCGGACCGATGCGCCTGCCAAAAAATCAGGTGCGCCAGGGGTGGTCGGGCAACTCGGTATCGCCGATCGCGCTGGCGCCGGCGAGCGCCACCGCGTCATCGTTCTCCACCGACGAGCCGCTGACGCCGATCGCGCCCGACATCTCGCCGTCCGCATCGACGATCGGGATACCGCCGGGGAAGGTGATGAGGCCCTGGTTCGAGTGTTCGATGCCGTAGAGCGAGCCGCCGGGCTGCGACAGGGCGCCGATCTGGCCGGTCTTCATGCCGAAGAAGACGGAGGTCTTGGCCTTCTTCTGCGCGATGTCGATGGAGCCGACCCAGGCGCCGTCCATGCGGTGGAAGGCTTTGAGGTTGCCGCCGGAATCGACGATCGCGATGCACATCTGGGTACCGAGCTCGACCGCCTTGGCGCGGGCCGCTTGAATCGCCTTTTCCGCCTGTTCGATGGTGACGTGCATCGCGTCTTCTCCCTGGAACCTGTCGCTGAACCTTGGCCACACCGGGCCGCCTCGAGGTAAGATTTCGCGAGCCCCGATCAAGTTGCCTCGCGCACCACTCAAATCCGGGCCCTGGCCGCTCTCCGGCACCGGTCGCTCTTGAGCCGCCGATGCGCAGCCGCTACGTCTCTGCCCCGGAGAGCCGGAGGCCGGGATGGATCCGTCCGTCCGCTCGTCCGTCTCTTGAGGTGCATGCGTGGCGCCGACCCTCTCGCCGATTCCGGATGCCCCGGAACCCGCTTCGTCCAAGACGCGCGTCAGCGCCCGGGGCCGGCTGCGGACCTACTTCCTCACCGGCGTGATCGTCGCGGGCCCGCTCGCGATCACGATCTACATCACGTGGTGGTTCATCGCCCTCATCGACGGATGGGTGAAGCCGCTGGTGCCGGTCAGCTACCTACCGGACCACTACCTGCCCTTCTCGATCCCCGGAATCGGCCTCGTCATCGCCTTCGTCGCGGTGACGCTGCTGGGCTTTCTCACCGCCAACCTCGTCGGGCGCTCGGTGGTCGAGTTCGGCGAGGTGCTGCTCGCCCGCACGCCCGTCATCTCCGGGCTCTACCGCGGCCTGCGCCAGATCTTCGAGACGCTGTTCTCGGCCAACGGCACCTCGTTCCGCACCGTCGGACTCGTCGAGTTTCCGGTAAAGGGGACGTGGTCGGTGGTGTTCCTCTCCGCGCCCGCGGCCAATGAGGTGCAGGGTGCGCTCCATGCGAAGGAGGGGGGCGAGGCCAAGGATTACGTCGGCGTGTTCCTGCCCTGCGCGCCGAACCCGACCACGGGGTTCTTCTTCTACCTGCCGCGCTCGGACATCGTCGAGGTCGGCATCAGCGTGGACGACGCGGCCAAGCTCGTGATGTCGGCGGGCGTGATCCAGCCGGAGGATCCGCGGGCGGGCCTTCAGGCCATGGCCGCTTCCTTGCGGCAAGCGCAGATGCAGGAAGGTGAGGCCTCAGAAACGGAAAAGGCGCGCCGTGAACCGGCGCGCCAGGATCTGTAGAGCGTTCCGAGACCCGAGTCTCAGTGCTGAAGCGACGCCTTTTCGACCGGCAGCGTCGGCGGGGTCGCGTCGGCCACCTGATGTGTGGCCGCGGGGCGGGCGACCGGCGAGGACCAATCGCTGGCGATCTGAATCGTCACCAGCAGGGCGAGGCCCGCACACAGCGCGTTGGCCGCGATCCAGAGCCGGCGCGAGGATTGCCGTACGGCGTTCACCAGGGCGTCCGTCGTGTTCTCGTCGCGCGTCGCGCGGTCCGAGATCGGCATGAGCCAAGGTTCGACGGAAAGCGTGTCGGCTCCCCAATTCTCGGAGGAACCCGGCAGGCGTTGGAACGGTGCGATCGACATCGCGATCCTCCTTTTTTCCAGTGGCACCCCGGTCTACGAGGCCGTTTGTTCATCTTCAGTTAAGCGGCAATTGGGGCAGATACAAGGTAATTCCGCTTTTTCCGCCCCGCCGCACGCTCGCTTCGAGCGCGAGCGGCGCTGTGCAAGGGACTGATTGGAAACGGAAAACGCCTTTTTCCCGCGCAGAGTTGCCGCAGCCGGGAATGTCCGAGGTGGCGGCTGCGGCTTCCTGAATGGGTCGTTCAGGATCGTCTGTTTCTGAACGGTTTTCTGAACGGGCGATCATATTCGGCGTTCGAAGACCCCCTCTGGATGGAGAAAGCGGGTTACCCTCGACCACGGCGCGGATGCGGGGTCACCCCGCACCGATCAGCCGGATCGCCGCTTCGCGCTCGAACAGGTAGAGCAGCACCCTGAGCGCCCGGCCGCGCTCGCTCTGGAGGCGCGGGTCGCGCTCCACGATCAGCCGGGCGTCGTCGCGGGCGGCCTCCAACAGGTCGCCGTCGGTCTCGAGCCGGGCGAGGCGGAAGGCGGCAGCGCCGGATTGGCGGGTGCCGAGCACCTCACCCTCACCACGCAGGCGCAGGTCTTCCTCGGCAATCCGAAAACCGTCCTCGCTCGAGCGCATCATCTCTAGCCGCGCTTTGGCCACCTGCCCGAGGGGGCCGCGGTAGAGCAGCAGGCAGGAGGAGGCCTTCGAGCCGCGCCCGACCCGGCCGCGGAGCTGGTGGAGCTGGGCCAATCCGAAGCGTTCGGCATGCTCGATCACCATGATGGTGGCCTCCGGCACATCGACGCCGACCTCCACCACCGTGGTCGAGACGAGCACGCGGGTGCGGCCGGCGGCGAAGGCTTCCATCGCCGCGTCCTTCTCCGGCCCCGGCATCTTGCCGTGGATCAGGCCGACCGCGTCGCCGAAATGTTTCTGCAGATCCTCGAATCGCTCCGCGGCGGCGGCGAGATCGACATATTCAGATTCCGCCACCAGCGGGCAGATCCAGTAGACCCGGTCGCCCCCCTGAAGCGCCCGGTGCAGCCCGCCCACCACCTCGTCGATGCGCTCCACCGGCACGGTGATGGTCTTGATCGGCTGGCGCCCGGCCGGCTTCTCGTCGAGCACCGAGACGTCCATGTCGCCGAAGAAGGTCAGCGCCAGGGTGCGTGGGATCGGGGTGGCGGTCATCACGAGGATGTCCACCGCCTCGCCCTTGGCGCCGAGCGCGAGGCGCTGGTGCACGCCGAAGCGGTGCTGCTCGTCCACCACCGCGAGGCCGAGATCGCGGAACGCCACCGCATCCTGGAACAGGGCGTGGGTGCCGACCACGATGTCGATCTCGCCAGCCGCCAGATCCGCCAGCGTCGCCCGGCGCTCGGCGGCCTTGTCGCGGCCGGTCAGCAGCCGCAGGCGCATGGCACCGGCCAGCGGCACCAAGCGCTCGTAGTGTTGGCGCGCCAGAATCTCGGTCGGGGCCATCAGGGCGGCCTGCCGCCCGGCCTCCGCCGCCGAGGCCATGGCGAGCAATGCCACGGCGGTCTTGCCGGAGCCGACATCGCCCTGGAGCAGGCGCAGCATCCGCCGCTCAGCGGCCATGTCGGCGCGGATTTCTTCGACCGCCCGCGCCTGCGCGCCGGTCAGCGCGAAGGGCAACGCCGCCTCGACGCGCGCTTTCAGATGCCCGTCGCCGGCATTGACCCGGCCGGGCTTGCGCCGCTGCCGGGCCCGCACCAGGGCGAGCGCGAGCTGCGAGGCGAGCAATTCGTCGTAGGCGAGACGCTTGCGCGCGGGGCTCGCGGGCGGGGCCTGCCCCTCGACCGGGGGCGGGGGCGCCTCCTCCGGACGGTGCTCGATGCGCAGGGCCTCGGCGAAGGGGGGAAAGCGGTTGCGGGCGAGGTAGGACGCGTCCTGCCATTCGGGCAGCACGGGCAACCGGTCGAGCGCGCCGTGCACGATTTTGCTGATGACCCGCGAGGTCAGCCCCTCGGTCGCGCCGTAGATCGGCTCGACGGCGGGCAGGCTGGCGAGCCCCTCCTGGTCGAGGATGCGGGAGGGATGCACCATCTGCCGGGTGCCGTCCCACAGGTCGATCCTCCCTGAGACGTAGCGGTGTGCCCCGAGCGGCAGCATCTTCTCGATGCGCCCCCGCGGCATGCCGAAGAAGACGAGGCTGATGTCGCCGGTCCCGTCTTCGACCAACACGCGGAAGGCCCGCTTGCCGAGCATCGGCGGCCGGTGCGCTACCACGGTGACGCCCAGCGTGACGGGCTCGCCCGTCGGCGCATCGCGGATCGAGCCGCAGAGCGGCCGGGCGACGCCGCTTTGCGGCAGGTGGAACAGCAGGTCGGCGACGCGAGCCGGCCGTTCCTCGGAGCCGAGCAGCTTTTCGATGAGCGGCGCGATCTTCGGCCCGACACCGGGCAGGCCGCGGGCGGGCGCGAAGAGCGGGTCGAGGAGGCTGGGGCGAAGGCCGGGAGCGTCTTCTCCGCCGGGGCGGGGAGGGGCTGCGTCGCGTTCGAGGGCCGGGGTGGTGTCCGAGGGCATCAGGATGGCGTCATGCTGGCCGGCCGAGGTTACCGCACTTCGTGCTTCGGCCGCATCGCGTGCATACGGCATCGGAGGCGCAGTTCCCACCGGCTCTGCCACCATGAGGCTTCCGTGCCGCCGCTCGCATCGGCCGCCTCTCCGGCTGCGCTCTGCGCCGACACGCCGTTTGCCCGCAGCCGCCTGCCCCTCTACATGCGGGTTCAGGATTACCAGGGGACAGCCCATGTCCGGCACCACCCGCACCAGCGCCGACCTCGACCCGCGCCGCCGCCGCACGCTGTTTCGCGCGTGGCACCGCGGCATTCGCGAGATGGACCTGATCATGGGCCGCTTCGCCGATGCCGAGATCGGTAAATTGTCCGAGGAGGAGTTGACGCAGTTCGAGGCGCTGATCGAGGTGCCCGACCGCGATCTGTTCCGCTGGCTCACCGGCGAGGACGCGACGCCGGAGAACTACGACACCGCCGTGTATCGCCGGCTCAAGGCGTTTCATCGGCACGACGCGCCGATCCACAACTGAACGTTTGCCGCCGCGGACAGCTTCCTGAGGACCCACCGGCATTCCCTTCGCACGAGCAGGCGGATGAAGGGGCGGCTCATGCCCCTCCGGAAGCGGCGCTCCCCTCTACCCGGCCCTCGCTGACGTGAGGGTCATCCTCCCCCCGTAAGAAGGGGAGGGCGACGACGTCGAGCGCACGCAGAAATCAACGAACCGATGGCCAAGCCCCAACCCAAGCCGCCCGCTCCGAAGCCGCAGACCGCCCGCTTCGCCCTGCCGAAATCGGCGCCGCTGACCAAGGCGCTCGATGCGATCAAGCGCGGCGACAGCCCGACGCTGGCCTCCGTCCCCGACGGCTTCGACGCGCTGGTGGCGGCCGATCTCGCCCGCGCGCTGTCCGGCTCGTTCGAGGGGCCGGCGGTGCTGGTCCACGTCGCCCGCGATTCCGGCCGCTCCAACGCCTTCCAGAACGCGCTGAAGTTCGTCGCCCCCGAGATCGAGGCGATGAGCGTTCCGGCCTGGGACTGCCAGCCCTACGACCGCGTCTCGCCGAACGGGGCCATCGCCGCCCAGCGCATGACCGCGCTCTCTCGGCTCACCCGCTCGCGCTCGTCGGAGGAGAAGCCCCGCATCCTCTGCACCACCGTCAACGCCTTGGTGCAGCGGGTGCCGCCGCGGTCGCGCGTGGCCGTCGAGACCTTCTCGGCGGCGATCGGCAACGTGGTGCCGATGGACAAGGTCGTGGCCTGGGTCGAGGCGAACGGCTTCCTGCGCACGGGAACGGTGCGCGATACGGGTGAATACGCCGTGCGCGGCGGCATCCTCGACCTGTCGCCGCCTGGCCTGCCGAACCCGATCCGCCTCGACTTCTTCGGCGACACCCTCGAATCGATCCGCGCCTTCGATCCCGAGACGCAGCGCACGGTGGGGAGCCTGCGCTCCCTCGATCTCGTGCCGATGAGCGAGGTGCAGCTCACCACCGAGACGATCCGGCGCTTCCGGCAGGGCTACCTATCGAGCTTCGGCGCGGCGACCCGCGACGACCGGCTCTACGAAACGGTGAGCGAGGGCCGGCGCTATGCCGGCCTCGAGCACTGGATGCCGCTGTTCTACGAGCACCTCGACACGCTGTTCGATTATCTCGGCGACGTGCCGATGCTGTTCGACCCGCAGGTCGAGGAGGCGGCCACCGAGCGGCTCGCCCTGATCCAGGACTATTTCCAGGCCCGCGAGGCGGCGCTGAAGAACCCGCAGAGCGGCGTCGCGCCCTACAAGCCGCTGCCGCCGCGCGCGCTCTACCTCACGCCCAACGAGTGGAAGAGCAAGGTCGAGGCCGGCACGGTGGCGCGGCTCACCCCGTTCGCGATGCCGGATTCCGACGCGCTTGCGGTGATCGATTGCGGCGCCAGGGCCGGGCGAAGCTTCGCGCCCGAGCGGGCCGACGACGCGGCCAGCGTGTTCGATGCGGCGGTCGCGCATATCCGCGATCTCCAGGCATCCGGGCATCACGTGATCCTTGGATCCTGGTCCGAAGGCTCGCGCGACCGGCTCTGCGGCGTGCTGACCGACCACGGGCTCAAGAAGCCGACGGTGATCAACACCTTCGCCGCGGTCAACGCGCTCAAGCGCGGCACCGATTTGGCGGTCGCGGTCTGGGGGCTGGAATCCGGCTTCACCCTCGACCGGCTCGCCGTGGTGGCCGAGGGCGACATCCTGGGCGACCGGCTGGTGCGCCAGAAGCGCAAGTCCAAGCGCCCGCAGGACATCATCCTGGAAGTGCAGGCGCTCCAGCCCGGCGACCTCGTGGTCCATGCCGACCACGGCATCGGCCGCTTCGTCACGCTCAAGACCGTGACCGCGGCGGGCGCGCCGCACGACTGCCTCGAACTGCAATATGCCGGCGGCCTGCTGCTGCTGCCGGTCGAGAACATCGAACTCCTGACCCGCTACGGCTCCGAGGATTCGGAGGTCGCGCTCGACCGCCTCGGCGGCGGGGCATGGCAGGCCCGCAAGGCCAAGATGAAGCGCCGCATCCTCGAGATGGCCGGCGACCTCATCAAGATCGCCGCCGCGCGCTTCGTCAAATCCGCCCCGCGCCTCCAGGCGCCCGATGGCCTCTACGGTGAGTTCGCGGCCCGCTTCGCCTTCCAGGAGACCGAGGATCAGGCCAACGCCATCGACGCGGTGCTCGACGACCTCAATGCCGGCCGCCCGATGGACCGGCTGGTCTGCGGCGATGTCGGCTTCGGCAAGACCGAGGTGGCGCTGCGCGCCGCCTTCGCCGCGGCGATCTCCGGCAAGCAGGTGGCGGTGGTGGTGCCGACCACGCTGCTCGCCCGCCAGCACTTTCGTACGTTTGCCGAACGCTTCAAGGGCCTGCCCATCAACGTCGCCCAGCTCTCGCGCTTCGTCTCCGCCGGCGATCAGCGGCAGAACCGTGCGGGCTTGGCCGAAGGCCAGGTCGATATCGTCGTCGGCACCCATGCCCTGCTCGCCAAGAACGTCGCGTTCAAGGATCTCGGCCTCATCATCGTCGACGAGGAGCAGCATTTCGGTGTCGCCCATAAGGAGCGGCTCAAGGCGCTCCAGGCCGACGTGCACGTGCTGACGCTCTCGGCCACCCCGATTCCGCGCACGCTGCAACTCGCCATGACGGGTGTGCGCGAACTCTCGATCATCGCCACGCCCCCGATGGATCGGCTGGCGGTGCGCACCTTCGTGACGCCGTTCGATCCGCTGCTGGTCCGCGAGGCGCTGCTGCGCGAACGCTACCGCGGCGGCCAGTCGTTCTACGTCGCCCCCCGCATCGAGGATCTGGCCGAGGTCAAGCGCTTCCTCGACACCGAAATGCCCGAGACCACCGTCGCGGTCGCCCACGGCCAGATGGCGGCGGGCCAGCTCGAGGACGTGATGACCGCGTTCTACGAGGGCAAGTACGACGTGCTACTCTCGACCACCATCGTCGAATCCGGCCTCGACATCCCCACCGCCAACACGCTGATCGTGCACCGGGCCGACATGTTCGGTCTAGCCGCGCTCTACCAGTTGCGCGGGCGCGTCGGGCGCTCGAAGGCGCGGGCCTACGCCCTGTTCACGACGCCGGCCAACCGCCAACTCACGACCCAGGCCGAACAGCGCCTGAAGGTACTCCAGAGCCTCGACACGCTGGGTGCCGGCTTCCAGCTGGCCTCCCATGATCTCGACATCCGCGGCGCCGGCAACCTCTTGGGCGATGCCCAGTCCGGCCACATCAAGGAAGTGGGCTACGAGCTCTACCAGCAGATGCTGGAGGATGCGGTCACCGCCCTGAAGGCGGGGATCGAGGAGCCGGTGGAGGAGGCGTGGTCGCCGACCATCGCGCTCGGCGCCCCGGTCACGATCCCCGAGGACTATGTCGAGGATCTCACCGTCCGGCTCGGCCTCTACCGCCGCCTCTCGACCATTGAGAACGACGCCGAGATGGAGAGCTTCGGCGCCGAGCTGATCGACCGCTTCGGGCCGCTGCCGCCGGAGGTGGAGCAGCTTCTGAAGATCGTGACCATCAAGATCCTGTGCCGCGAGGCCAATGTCGAGAAGGTCGAAGCCGGGCCGAAGGGCGTGGTGGTCCACTTCCGCGAAAAGTCCTTCGCCAACCCGCAGGGGCTCGCCGCCATGGTCGTGGAGCAGGGCTCCTTCGCCAAGGTGCGGCCCGACATGAGCGTCGTGTTCATCCGCGAACTCGACGGCATCCCGCGACGGCTGAAGGAGACGACGCAGATCCTGCGCGGGCTCGTGACAATTGCAAAGCGCGCCAAGAAGGCGGCGTGACCGAGCCTTCGCCGTTGGAGTGGGATCGACGGCGCAGGCGTGTCACGTGCAAGAGACATCGCGGCGCGGGAGATCTCGCTCAACTCACGCTGTGCGTTGATGAATCGCTTGAAGCGGCAGGTCATTTCGAGTGACGTGCCAACAATTCTTGCATCTCGAAAAATAAAACGAGCCTTGATAAAGCTTCATTCGAGTCGCATATAGATCTTATCGATGCGAGGCCGGATTTTCTGGGCCGTGACGCCTCCGCAGGGCGGTTCTCATTTTCCTTCGTTATCGGTCGAACGACATAGCTCGGCGCTGCATGGTGCTGGGCTCTCTAGCTACATCCTGCGGAGACAAGGACATTTTATGAGCATCGGCACCGTCAAGTGGTTCAACGAGCAGAAGGGCTTCGGCTTCATCCAGCCTGAGGACGGCTCGAAGGACGTCTTCGTCCACATCTCCGCCGTCGAGCGTGCCGGCCTGCGTGGCCTCACCGAGGGCCAGAAGGTCTCCTACGAGATGGAAACCGACCGCCGCTCCGGCAAGCAGTCGGCGGGTCAGCTCCAAGTCGCGTAATTCGCGCCTGAACCCGATTTGTCGAAGCCGCTCCGCATTGGAGCGGCTTTGCGCTTTTAAGGCCGTGGTCCGTCCTGGGCCCGGCACGATCAAGGACACTCTGTGAGCTTCACCAAACAAAACTCCTTCGACGACCGTCGCCAGGATTCGGCTTCCTCCCGGGAAGCCATGCTCGCCCGCTTCCGCGCCCGTCCCTCCAACGACGATCCGGCCGTGCAGGCCCGCCAGGCTGAGCGCCGCGCGATCGCCGTTGCGCGCGACGAACGGGTCAAGGAGCGCGAGACGCAGCGCCGTATCGAGGCCGAGCGGCTGGCTGCTGCCGCCGCCGCCGAGCGTGAGGCCGAAGTGGCCCGCAAGGCCGCCGAGATCGAGGCTGCCGCCGAGCGTGCCCGCGAGGCTCAGGCCAAGCAGAAGGAAGAGCGGGACGCCCGCTACGCCGCCCGCAAGGCCAAGATCAAGCTGCGCCGCTGAGCGCGCTGATAGCTTTTCCGTGAGTCGGATCCCCGGCTCGTGGTCTTGCCCCGGTACGGAGCTGGGGCCGCTTTCGGTCGAACATCGCGATCGAGACCAGCTCTGGCCCGTTGCCTTGAAGGGGCTCTCCTCCGCCGAAGCGGCTTCCCGCTTCGACGGCAAGCGTTCGAGGAGACATCGATGTTTCATAAGTTCAAGATCGGCCAGCGCGTCCGCCGCGCTCAATCGTCCCCCACCGACGAGCGGCTGGGGTTCGGCACGATCAGCGAAGTCGTCCGCCTGATGCCCGACGACCCGACCGGCGAGCCCTCCTACCGGATCCGCTCCGGCTCGGCCGAACGCGCCGTCCGCGAGAGCGAGATCATCGCAGCGGCGTAATTGCCGGATCGCGCATGAAAAAGGCGGGCCCGAGGCCCGCCGTCATGGTCCCGTTACGGGAGAGATCTAAAGCTCGGGCTCAGCGAGCACGTAAGGGCCGATGCAGCTCTTGAGATCGACCGGTGCGCCGGTGCGGGGGCCTGCGTCGTCCATCTCGATCACCGGAATGCCGCCAGCACGCATCCGGGCGCGCAGCCGTTCTGCGAGCGCAGCGAGATGCGGGTTCGTGCTGGACGAGAGCTGAAGGAGGATCGCCGCAGGACGGGCGATCACGGCAAGGACATCGTCCGCCGCTTCGATGGAAGCGGTGACGCTTGCATAGCCGAGCCCGGCGAGGTCGGCGGCAAGAGAGCGATCGACGGCGCGGCGGCCATCGTCGACGACAAGCACTTGTTGCAGCGCACCCATAAGCTTCAGCGTTACCCCATGTCGCGCCCTGTGTGAAGGGGCACCCCGGATAACCCGCATGGCCACGATTGGTTCGCCGGCCATGCAGATAGGGTGAACATGGAATCGCTGGGCTGAAGGCTGGATGAACTGCACCGCACAGGTTACGGGCGGAGGCCTTTGCCGGCGCCATTCCCCGCCTAAATCATTTTCTCCAAACGGCTTTTTATATGTCTGCGTGGGGCGTCGGTACCTAGGAAGGTCCCGTTCGCAGGCCTGATTACGCAGGCGCAAAAATTTCTGCCGCTTCGGGGGAATCGGACGGGTCCAGGACCTCGATCGCCGTCGCAAGGCCCGCGAACAGCACCGGCGCATAAGCTGTCTCGTGCCACACCCCGCTCGGGATCACCTGCCGATTCCCGCGCTGCAACGGCGTCACGGTGCAGGCTTGGCCGCGGAAGGCGAGGCGATCGTCCGCGTCGCGTCGCACGGACAGCAGAGCCGCGGGAAGGGAGAGCCGCTCCGGCTTGCCGAGCACCAGCGAGAGGTCACCCGCCGTCCCGCGCCGGCCGGAGAGGAGCGCCGTCTCGTCGAAAGCGATGGTGTCGATCACCGTATCGAGGCGCAAGCCCTGCGGCCGGTCCACGGAGCGGCTGCGGTTGGGAAAGCGCGTCGGCGCCCGGTGCACCAGGGCGACGGAGCGCAGATCCGTCGGCAGGTCGCGGCCGGCGAGGTTCTTTTCGAGGAAGGCGGGGGCGACGAGATGCGTCGGGCCCGGGCGGCACAGGGCCGTCGCGAAGGCGGCCCCGTCGAACAGCGGCAGCGTCTCCAGCGTAGCCCCCGCGACGAGGGCGGCGGCGAGCCCGGTGGCCAGGCCGCGCAGGTCGTGCGGGCCGATCAGGCTGAGGATGCGTTCGCCGGGCGCGACCCGCATCGCCACGAGATGGGCGGCAGCGGCCGCCACCACCGATTCGCCGCTCCGGTAGACCGGCCGCTCGGGGTCGCCGCCGATGAAGCTGACGATGCCGGCCGCAGCGGGTGCCGGGCCGGTCGGCTCTCCGGCAGGGCCGTCGAGGACGAACCGGTCGAGGTTGATCACGCCGTCCGGCACGTCGGGGCCGAAGGCGGCGAGGTAGCGCAGGCCGAAATAGCGCGCGGCGACGGCGCAGAGGCGTTCAGCGGGTGCGGCGGAGCCGAGCCGGGCCTGGGTCAGCACGGCGCTCAGCGCGACGTTCTGCGCTGCGGCGAGCAGGCGATCCTCGTCCCAGGAGACCGGGAGCAGGCAGGCGACATGGCCGGCGGCCTCGACGGCGAGGATCGCCAGCGCGCTCTCGGCCGAGCCCGGCAGGCACAGGCCGATGCGGCTCCCCGGCGGCAGGCGCCAGCTCCGCAAGCCGCGGGCGAGGCGCTCCACGATCTCGGCAGCCGCGGCGTAGGTCCAGGTGATGGCGGGCCGGTCGCTCCAGTCCGGCTTGTCGGCGGGGTCGACCACCGCGATCCGGTCGGGATGCCGCCGCGCCGTGGCGGTCAGGAGGCTGCCGAGGCTGACGCGCCGCAGCGGAGCGTCGGCCGGTGCCTGATGCGAGGCCGCGTTCGGGATTCCCTGCGGGGCGCCTTTCAAGGCTTCCTGCAAGGCCCTTTGCGACGCCTCAACCTGCGTGATTGCCCGTTGCGCCGACACTCGCGCCCGCCCTCGAAAGCCACCCCTGGTGATGAGCGAATAGGGTTAAGCAAGACTTAACGATTGGTTGGTGCGGGCGTCTCGCGTAGAGAATTGGCGCGAGGGGAGGCCGCATTCGTCGGCGCACCCGATCGTTCATGTCTCGGGCCTCGTCCTGGAAATCGAATCCGGAACGAGGTTCCGGTTTTTGTTCGAGCATCGTCTCGAAAGCCTGGGGCCATCTTTCGGGACGATGCTGTCGCATGGGCCTGCGCCGCCTTCGGGATCGCGCGCGGCGGAGCGGGGGACCGGGGTTGATGCTCGAACTTCTGCGGCGGCTGTGGGAGGTCGATAACCTTTCGCCCCACGGTATCTGTCTGCTTTGGCGCCCGGAGCTGATCTGGACGCATGTCGTCTCCGACAGCCTGATCGCCTTCGCCTATTTCTCGATCCCCGTCGGACTGGCCTATTTCGTGTCGCGCCGCCGCGACGTGGTGTTCGGCTGGATGTTCTGGTCGTTCGCGGTGTTCATCACCGCCTGCGGCGCGACGCATCTCATGGCGATCTGGACGCTCTGGGTGCCGGATTACGGGCTGGAGGCGGCGGTCAAGCTCCTCACCGGCCTGGCCTCCATCGGCACGGCGGTGGCACTCTGGGTTCTGATGCCGAAGGCGCTGACGCTGCCGTCGCCGACCCAGCTCCGGCAGGCCAACGAATCGCTGCAGGCCCGTATCGCCGAGCGCGACGCGGCGCTCGCCGCCCTGGAGGCCGCCAATGCCGAGCGCGCACGCGCCGAGGAGGCGTTGCGCCAGAGCCAGAAGATGGAGGCGATCGGGCAGCTCACCGGCGGTGTGGCCCACGACTTCAACAACCTGCTCAACGTGGTGCTGCTCAACCTCGACCGGGTCGAGCGCGGCCTGCCCGAGGCGAGCCCCCTGCGCACGCGCCTGCGCGATGCGGTGAAGGGCGCCGAGCGGGCGGCGACGATGACGCACAAGCTGCTGGCCTTCGCCCGCCGCCAGCCGCTCTCACCGGTCAGCACCGACGTTAACGCGCAGGTCGCCTCCTTCGCCGAGTTCCTGCGCGGCACGATCGGCCCGCGCATCCGTCTGGAGACCGATCTCGCCCCGAACCTGCCGCGGGTGAACATCGATCCGAACCAGTTCGAGAGCGCGATCCTCAACCTCGTGGTCAACGCCCGCGATGCGATGCCGGAGGGCGGCACGCTCACCCTCGCCACCCGGCCGCTGCCCGAAGGCGACGGGTTCGCCGTCGAAGTGTCCGACACCGGAGCCGGGATGGCGCCGGAAGTCGAGGCGCGGGCCTTCGAGCCGTTCTTCACAACGAAGCCGTTGGGGCAGGGGACCGGCCTGGGCCTGAGCCAGGTGTTCGGCTTCGCGCAGCAATCGGGCGGCAGCGCCGCTTTCGTGCGCAGTGGGAGGCCCGGCACCACGGTGCGCCTGTCCTTTCCGGCACAGGCGCCAGCCGTGGGCCGTCCGGCGGCGCGGCCGGCCCCGGATGCCGAGCCAAGCCTTGGGCCGCCGCTGGTGGCGGTCGCGGGCTAGCGCATCGTCCTAAACGGTGAATCGCCGGCTCTTACCGGAGATGATGCGCGCGGGCCCGCACTCGACGTGTCGTGCGGCTTTGTCGCCTTCCGGGGGTGGGCCTGCCGAAGAACAAGAAGACGAGGGAGAAGGGACGGATGGCCGACAAGCGGACGGTGCTCGTCGTCGAGGACGAAGAGATGCTGCTCAACGCCGTGACCATGGAGTTCGAGGATGCCGGGTTCGCCGTGCTCAGCGCCGGCACCGCGGAGGAGGCCTACGGCCTGCTTCAGGGGGCCGAGCGGGTCGATCTCCTGTTCACCGACATCCGCCTGCCGGGCCAGCTCGACGGCTGGGACCTCGCCGAGCGCGCCCGCGCGCTCCACCCAGCCCTGCCGGTGATCTACGTGACCGGCTACAGCGCCGAGCAGCCCCGGCAGGTGAGCGAGAGCGTGCTGGTGATGAAGCCCTACCGCATGACGGCGATCATGAGCGCCGCGCAGCAATTAGGCGTAGAGTGAGGCTGGCTGCGGATCATGACAGAGGGCGACGTGCCGTATGGCGGAAGCGGCGCACGACGATGTCTCGGTCCGTGGCGCGATAGTCGATCAGGTAGGGAAACGAGTTGAGCGGAAATCGCCGGATCCCCCGCTTACTCGTCAAACGCCCTGCCTGGGGATGCGCTTGCAAGAGGGCCACGACCGATAGAATGCGCTCTTGAAGCCTGGATGCGGCTTGGGGCGACTCGTGTGCAAGCAAGTCGAGCGCCGCCTCGATTTGCCGAGCGGCGGTAAGAGTGTAGCGAACTCTCACCGACCATGCTTCGCCCAGATGGCGCGCATCTGGTCCTCCGTTGCGAAGTCGCCGCGCGCCTCTTCCAGATCCGACTCCGCAAGATCAGCTTCTTCCTCGGGCGTGAGCGGAATGACCAATTGCTCCTCACCCGCATAGGCGAGCACGAGACGCGCGATCTCGTCCTGCATTTCCGGGGAGAGTCCCCGCGCGGTGGCGACCGCTCGTTCGAGAAGGTCCGTCATGAGGTCCATTCTATCGAGGTGGACACAGCGCCGAAAGTGGCCTTCACGAGTCGTCCTCCCGCGCCTTCTCCCGCAACAGGAACTTCTGCACTTTGCCCGTCGAGGTTTTCGGCAACTCGCCGAACACGATGTGGCGCGGCAGCTTGTAGGGCGCGAGCCGTTCGCGGCACCACGCGACCAGTTCATCGGAGGTCGCCTCCCGCCCCTCCTTCAGCTCGATGAAGGCGCAGGGCGTCTCGCCCCACTTCGCGTCGGGCTTGGCGACGACGGCGGCGGCCGCGACCGCCGGGTGCTTGAACAGCGCGTCCTCCACCTCGATCGAGGAGATGTTCTCGCCGCCCGAGATGATGATGTCCTTCGAGCGGTCTTTCAGTTGGATGTAGCCGTCGGGATGCTTCACCCCGAGATCGCCGGAGCGGAACCAGCCGCCCTTGAAGGCGGCCTCGGTCGAGGCCGGGTTCTTCAGGTAGCCGCGCATCACCACGTTGCCGCGGAACATCACCTCGCCGATGCTGGTCCCATCGGCCGGCAGCGATTCCATCGTCTCAGAGTCGCGCACGTCGAGCCCCTCCAGAACGGGGTAGCGCACGCCCTGGCGGGCCTTCTTCCTGGCCTGCTCGTCGGGCGACAGCGTGTCCCAATCCTCGTGCCACGCATTCACGACCGCCGGGCCGTAGGTCTCGGTCAGGCCGTAGAGATGGGTGACGTCGAAACCGGCCTCGCCCATGGCGGCGAGCACCGCCTCGGGCGGCGGCGCGGCGGCGGTGAGGAAGTGGACGCGGCGGGGGAGGGGGCGCTTCTGCTCATCGGGGGCGTTCAGCAGCGTCGACATCACGATCGGCGCGCCCGACAGGTGGGTGACACCGTGCTCGGCCAACGCCGCGTACATCGCGGGCGCCCGCACCTGCCGCAGGCAGACATGGGTGCCGGCCACGATCGAAAGCGTCCAGGGGAAGCACCAGCCGTTGCAGTGGAACATCGGCAGGGTCCAGAGGTAGACCGCGTGCTGCGGCAGCCCGGCGGTGATGACGTTGCCGAGCGAGAGCAGGGCCGCGCCGCGGTGGTGGTAGACCACGCCTTTCGGGTCGCCGGTGGTGCCGGAGGTGTAGTTCAGCGAGATCGCGTCCCACTCGTCGCCGGGCATCGCCCAATCGTAAGCGGGATCGCCCGCGGCCAGGAAGGCTTCGTAGTCGGTCTCGCCGACGGAGGCGCCGTCCCCGGTGAATTCCGGATCGTCGTAGTCGATGACGAGGGGCGAGACCCCGGCCCGGTCGAGCGCTTCGCGGCCGACCCGCGCGAACTCGCGATCGACGATGAAGACCTTGGCCTCGCCATGGTCGAGGCAGAAGGCCAGAGCCGTCGCGTCGAGGCGGGTGTTGAGGGTGTTGAGCACCGCCCCCGTCATCGGCACGCCGTAGTGGCACTCGATCATGGCCGGCGTGTTGGCGAGCAGCACCGCCACCGTGTCGCCGCGGCCGATGCCGCGGGCGGCCAGCGCCGCGGCGAGACGGCGGCAGCGGGCATAAAGCTCGGCGTAGGAGCGGCGCAGGGGCCCGTGGATCACCGCGACCCGATCCGGGAAGGTGCGGGCGGCGCGGTCGAGATAGGTCAGCGGCGTGAGCGGCTGGAAGTTCGCGGGGTTCCGGTCGAGATCGCGGTCGTAGATCGTCGTGCGCGCCATGGTCTCGCCTCCCGTTTCCAGAGGAGATTATCCGAGCCCCGCGGGCGATCAACGGCATAGAAAAGGCCCCGCGGGCGCGAGCCCGGGAGCCTTGTCTGGTCAGGTAAGAGGAGTTGGGGGCGAATGCGGCCGAAAAGGCCGATCAACGCTCCCGGCCGCTGAGGAGCTTTTCCAGGGCGGCGAGCCCGCTGCGCTCGGCGGCCTCTTCCGTGGTCTGCACGCGATCCGCGCGCTGGAAGAGCTTGCCGTTCCGGCGGATGGCCCAGGTGAAGTGCCCGGCCGGGCGCTCGCAGGCTTCGATTTCGAGGGTGTAGGGATTTGCGCTGTTGTTTGCCATAACGGGGATATAGGGTCGCCCTTCCGGTCCGGCTACCCACCCAGTGCATGGTCGCGTTGCTTTTTGCAGGTGGCCCCGCATCCGGTGGCGCTTCGGATGTCCGCATTTGACAATCCGAAGCGGATCATCGACACGGCCCCCGGCCGGGGCGCGGGCCGTCCGCCGGCCCATTTTATCCGCGCCCGAGCCGCCGATGCCCGTTCCTCCCCGCCAGAGCCGGACCGCACCCATCGGGGGCGGGCCCCGCCGATGACGCGCCTTGGCGTCGCGCCGGCCGCGCTGTCACCGGCGGAGGGTGTCAGGCCGTTCGCTGGCGCGCTGCGTCTCGCGGACCGGGTTCTGTCCTTCGGCTCCGCGAGCCATCTCCGCGCCTGCCTCCTGCTCGTGCTGATCGGCCTCGCCAGCTTCCTGCCGGGCCTTGCCTCGCTCCAGCCGATGGACCGGGACGAGCCGCGCTTCGCCCAGGCCTCCAAGCAGATGCTGGAGACGGGCGACCTCGTCGATATCCGCTTCCAGGCCGAGGCCCGCCACAAGAAGCCGGTCGGGATCTACTGGGCCCAGGCCGCCGCCGTCGCGGCCGGCGAGGCGCTCGGCGTGCCGCGGGCGCGCACGCAGATCGGGCTCTACCGGATCCCCTCGCTCCTGGGCGCACTGGCCGCGATCCTGCTGACCTACTGGGCGGGCCTCGCCCTCCTCGACCGGCGCCGGGCGTTGCTGGCCGCAGCGCTGTTTGCCGCCTGCATCATGCTCTCGGCGGAAGCGCGCCTTGCCAAGACCGACGCGCTGCTCACCGCCTGCTCGGTCGCCGCGTTCGGCGCGCTCGCCCGCGCCTGGCTCGGGCGCGCTCGGCTGGAGCGGCGCCGCGGCCCGGCCTCGCTCGGGACGGCCTTGGTCTTCTGGCTCGGAATCGCGTTCGGCATCCTCGTGAAGGGGCCGATGGTGCCGCTGTTCGCCGGGCTCGCGGCCCTCGTCCTCTCCTTGCGCGAGGGCTCGGCCCGCTGGCTACTCGACCTGCGCCCGCGCTTAGGGCTTCTCGTTACGCTCGCCGTCGTGGCGCCCTGGTTCCTGGCGATCGCCTGGAAGAGCGGCGGCGCCTTCTTCGGCGAGGCGGTGGGGCGCGACATGCTCGGCAAGGTCGGCACCGGTGCAGAGAAGCATTGGGGGCCGCCCGGCGCCTACGCGCTCGCCTTCTTCGCCACCTTCTGGCCGGGCGCCGCCTTCGCCGCGCTCAGCCTTCCCTTCGCCTGGGCGTGGCGGGGCGAGGAGGCGGTGGCGCTGCTGCTGGCCTGGATCGTGCCGATGTGGCTGATCTTCGAGGCGGTGCCGACCAAGCTGCCGCATTACGTCCTGCCGCTGATGCCGGCGGTGGCGATCCTCACCGTGCTGGCGTTGTCGCGCGGCGGGCTCGATCCGCGCCGTCCGGGCGCGCGCTGGGTGGCGGGGCTCGTCGTGCTGATCCCGGTCGGGCTGACGCTGGCCTTGAGCCTTGCCGCGTGGCGCCTCGACGGCGTGCTGCCGCTGGCCGCCCTGCCGCTGCTGCTCGTGGCTTGCGCCCTCGCCGGCCTCGCCTGGGCCGCTTTTGCCCGCGGGGCAGGGGAGGGCGCCAGAGAGGGCGCTCTTGTGCTCGCCGTCGCCGCCTCGGTGGTGCTGTCGGGCGCCGTGTTCGGCCTGACCCAGCCGGTGCTGCAAAGCCTCAAGGTCTCGCCGCGGCTCGCCGCGATCCGCGACGCCCTGCCCTGCGAGGCGCCGCGTGTGGCAAGCCTCGGGCTTCGCGAGCCGAGCCTCGTCTTCACCGTCGGCACGGATCTGGCCATGCTGAATTCCGGCGCCGAGGCCATCGCCTTCCTACGGGAGGGCGGCTGCCGCCTTGTGCTGGTCGAGGACCGGTTCGCCGCCGAATTCGCGGCGGTCGAAGGCGGGCAGCCGTTTCGCCCCGCCGGCCGCGTCACGGGCTTCAACATCAACGGCGGCAAGCCGGTCGGGGTCTCCGCCTACGCCGCGCTGCCGGGCGCCACACCATGAGCATGACGACCGAGTCCGAACTCACGCGCCTCAGCGTGGTGGTGCCGGTGAAGAATGAGGCCGGCAACATCGAGGCCCTGGTGGCCGAGATCGGCCACGCCTGCCGGACCCTCGCACCCTTCGAGGTCATCTACGTCGATGACGGCTCGACCGACGACACCCTGGCCACGCTCCAGCGCCTCCGGTCGAAGCATCCATGGCTCAGGGTGGTGCGCCACGAAAGCGGCGGCGGCCAGAGCGGGGCGGTGCGCAGCGGCGTCCTGCGCGCCCGCGCGCCCGTCATCGCCACGCTCGACGGCGACGGCCAGAACGATCCGTCCTTCATCCCCGTGCTCTATGCCGCCCTCGAACAGGGCGGCCCGACGGCCGGCTTGGCCCAGGGGCAGCGGATCGGCCGGAAGGGAGCCTGGAAGCAGTTCCAGTCGCGGATCGCCAACGGGGTGCGCGGAAAGATCCTGAAGGATGCCACCCGCGATACCGGTTGCGGGCTCAAAGTGTTTCGCCGCGAGGTCTACCTGACGCTCCCCTATTTCGACGCGCTCCACCGCTTCATGCCCGCGCTCGTCACCCGCGAGGGGTTCGGCGTGGTCCACCGCGACGTGGTGGACCGGCCGCGCTTCACCGGACACTCGAAGTACGGGATGTTCGACCGGCTCTGGGTCGGCATCCTCGATCTGGCCGGGGTGTGGTGGCTGATCCGGCGGCGGCGCCCGGCGCCGCTTGCCGAGGAAATCCCGCACAGCGAGAGCCGGTGACCCCATGCTGATCCAGCTCGCCGAGGACCTACCGGCTTACTTCTACGACGTGTTCGTCACCCGCTTCGATTTCTGGCTGGTGTTCGGCATCGGGGCGCAGCTCGTGTTCGGCTCGCGCTTCATCCTGCAATGGATCGCCAGCGAGCGGGCGGGCAAGAGCGTGATGCCGCTCTCGTTCTGGTTCCTGTCGATCATCGGCGGGCTGATGACCTTGGTCTACGGCTTCGTGCGCCGGGAGCCGGTGATCATCATCGGGCAGGGGCTGTCCACCTTCATCTACCTGCGCAACCTCGCCCTCATCTTCCGCGAGCGGCGCCGCGCCCGCCGGGCCTGAGACGAGCCCGACGGCATGTTCCAGACTGCGACGGGCGATCCCGACAGCATCGCTCACATCATCCAGGTGGCGCTCGCCCCGGCCTTCCTGCTCTCGGCGCTGGCGACCCTGCTCAACGTGTTCTCGACCCGGCTCGGGCGCGTCGCCGACAAGGTCGATGCGCTCTCGGCCAGCCTGCCCGGCGCGGACGAGGCGGCGCGGGCGACGCTGGCCCGCCGCCTCGCCTACCTGCGCCAGCGCTCGCTCCTGCTCGACGGTGCCGTGGTGCTGGCGAGCCTCGGCGGCGTGATGACGGGTGCGGCCGCGCTGACTCTGTTCGTCGGCGCGCTTAGGGACGCCTCCGCCGCCTCCGTGCTGTTCGCCTGCTTCGGCCTTGCGCTCGCCTGCACCATCCTGGCGATCCTGGCCTTCCTCGCCGAAATCCTCCTCGCCGGCCGGGGCATACGCCTGGAGGTCGAGCGCAAGCAGGATGGGCCGAGATAATCAGGGTTTCGAAAGGGCAAGTCCTTTCGTGGGTCCAGGGCAGTGCCCCGGAGGATCGGTGAGCCGGTAATCCTCCGCCCGCATCTGCTCGGTGCCGCGCACGTAATCGCCGACCGTCCCGGGCCAGAGCGTGCGGTTGCGCCCCGAGCGGTCGAGATACCAGCTCCCGCAGCCGCCTTGCGTCCAGATGCTGTCTTGCATCCGCGCATCGACCTCGGCGCGGAAGCCGGCTTGAGCCTCGGGGCGCACCTCCAGCACGCTGCCGGGCTGGTCACGCAGCCGATCCAGCGCGCCGAGCACGTGCGCGACCTGCGCCTCGACCATCAGCAGCACCGAGTTGTGGCCGAGCCCGGTATTGGGGCCGAGGAGCAGGAAGAAGTTCGGGAAGCCCGCGACCGACACGCCGCGGAAGGCGTCCGCCCCATCCTTCCACGCCTGCAGCAAACTTGACCCGTCCCGGCCGATCACCTCCGTGCGCAGAACGCTGCCTCCGGGGGAGAAGCCGGTGGCGAAGATCAGCACGTCGAGCGGGTGCTCCGTGCCGTCGGCGGTGACGATGCCGTGGGGCAGCACCGCGCGGATCGGCGCGGTGACGAGGCTCGCATGGGGCCGGGCCAGCGCCGGGTAGTAGTCGTCGGAGAGCAGCACCCGCTTGCAGCCGAGCCGGTAGTCGGGCGTGAGCTTTCGCCTCAGCGCCGGATCGGCGATCGAAGCCGCCAGGTGTCGGCGGGACCACGCTTCGGCCAAAGCCGTCACGCGCGAGACGCGGGTGAAGCCCGCGAGCGCCGCGATCTCGCGGCGCCAGAACAGCGAGGCGCGGTGGAGACGGCGCAGGGGGGCGATCCGCATCAGCCGCCGCAGACCGCGCCCGGTCGGGCGGTCGCCGCGGGGCAGGATCCAGGGGGGCGAGCGCTGGAACTGGGTGAGGTGGGCGACGCGCCCGACGATCTCCGGCACGAACTGCACCGCGCTCGCCCCCGTGCCGATGACGCCGACGCGCTTACCCCTCAGGTCGCAGGCATGATCCCAGGTCGCCGAGTGGAAGGCTTGTCCCGAGAAAAGCTCCAGGCCGGGGAGGCGGGGGAGGGCCGGGTGGTGCAGCGCGCCCATCGCGCTCACCAGCACGCGGGCGGAGACGACGCCTTTGTCGGTCTCGACCCGCCACAGGCCGGCCGCCGCATCGAAGACGGCCCGCTTCACGCACGTCTCCAGGCGCAGGAACGGCGCGAGGCTGTGTTCCGCCACCAGCCCTTCGAGATAGGCCTCGATCTCGGGCTGCGGCGCGAACAGGCGCGACCAGTCGGATTTCGGCGCGAAGGAGAGAGAGTAGAGCTGCGAGGGCACGTCGCAGGCAGCCCCCGGATAGGTGTTCTCCCGCCACGTACCGCCGACGCCCGCGGCCTTCTCCAGCACGAGGAGGCGGTTGAACCCGGCCTGCCGCGCGCGGATCGCCATGGCGAGGCCGGAAAAGCCCGCGCCGACGATGACGAGATCGAGGGGCGCCTCGCTCACGCGGTGGCCTCCACCTCGGGATGGGGGCTCGCTTCCAAGGCGCGCTGCAGGAACAACGCGGCCCCGTCGAGGGAACGGCGTGCCTCGGGCAGAAAGCTTTCGGCAAGTTGCCACGCATGCGTCACCACGGGAAACACCGTGAGTTCGACCGGCACGCCCGCGGCCTTCGCCTTCTCGGCGAGGCGCAGGGAATCGTCGCGCAGGATCTCGCGGGCGCCGACATGGATCAGGAGCGGGGGAAACCCGGAAAAGTCCGCCTCGATCGGCGAGGCGCGCGGGTCGGCGGGGTCCGCCCCGGCGAGATAGGCCGGAACCAGCCGCATCAGCGCCTCGGGGCGGAACATCGCGTCGCGCCGCCCATTCGTGCGGAACGAGGCGCTGCGGCCGATCAGGTCGGTGGCCGGCGAGAACAGGGCCGCCGCCGCGGGCGGGGTCAGGCCGAGGCGGCGCGCCTCGATGATCGTGGTGAGCGCCAGGGTGCCGCCCGCGGAATCCCCGGCCACGGCCGCCGGGCCGGCTTTCGCGAGCGCGGCCCAGACGCGAGCGCAATCCTCGACCGCGGCGGGGAAGGGGTGCTCCGGCGCCAGCCGATAATCCGGCGTGAACACCCGGAAGCCGGCGCGCGCGAAGCGCCCGGTGACCGGGCGGTACAATTGGGCCGAGCAGGCGATGAATCCGCCGCCGTGGCAGTAGAGCAGGGTGGGGCGATCGCCATGCCCATCCGCGCCTTCCGTCTTTGCTCCTTGGGCCTCCGCCCACTCGCCGGGCACGCCGCCGACCTCGCCGGGGGTGAAGGCGATGCCGGCCGGCGTCGGGAACCGGGCGCCCTCGAAGGCGCGGCGGATCGCGTAGACGTCGTGGGTGCCGCCGAGCCGCCCCTTCACCGCGAGGCGGATGGTGAGATCGTAGAGGTGGGCGCGCAGGCTTGCCATGGTCACGTGTCTCGAACGGCGCGGCGGATCAGCGACCAGTAGCGCACCGGCATCAGGCGCTGGATCAACAGGGCGCGGCGGGCGTCGGCGCCGATCACCACGCGGGGCGCCCGCGTCTCGATTCCGCGCAGGATCGCCTCGGCGGCTTTCTCCGGGCTCATCGTCAGAAGGCGCTCGAAGGCGAGATGTGCCTGGGCGGCGTCATGCGGATCGAGGTGGCGGGGCCGGCGGGCGTTGCGGGCGATGGCGGTGGCGACCCCGCCCGGATGCACCAGCGTCACGCCGAGCCCGGTGCCCTCATATTCGTGGCGCAGCGCCTCGGTGAAGCCGCGCACGGCGAACTTGCTCGCTGCATAGGCCGCCTGCCCCGCAGGCGCGATGATGCCGAACACGCTCGACAGATTGACGATCTGCGCCTGGGATGCGGCCCGCAGCAGCGGCAGGCAGGCATGGGTCAGCCGCATCACCGCGTGCAGATTCACGTCCATCAGCCAGTCGATGTCGGCCGGATCCGTGTCCTCGAACCGGCCGCCGAGCGCCACGCCAGCATTGTTGACGAGGAGGTGCAGACCGCCGTGACGGGCCCGGACCGCCTCCGACAAGGCGATGAGCGCCTCGCGGTCGGCGAGGTCGAGGACGTGTTCGCTGACCGTGACGCCGGAAGCGCGGGCGGCGCGCGCCGTCTCGGCGAGGCCTTGCGCGTCGCAGTCGGCCAGCGCCAGGGCGCAGCCGCGTCCGGCCAGCGCGAGGCTCAGCGCCGCGCCGATGCCGCTCGCCGCTCCCGTGACGAGGGCGGTGCGGCCCCGCAGAACGAAACGCTGTCCCATCGCGCCTCAGATCTCCGGGGGGAGGGGACGCGTGCCATAGGCCTCGGCCATGGTCTCGATCTCGGCCAGCTTGGCATGGAGCGCCGACCAGTCGTCGGCCTCCGCGATCGGCGCCCAGAGCGCCTCGACCTCGTCGATCAGCATCGTGCAGGGTTTTTCGCGGGCGAAGTAGGGATGGTCAAGGTTTGCCGCCGCCGAGGGCCGCATCGCCTGGAGCGCGGCGTGGACCGGGCGGAAGGCGTCGCCGGCGTAATGCTCGCCCGCCGGGCTCCGGGCGGCGCGGGACTCGCTCGCCAGACCGCCGCGCCAGTCGAAGAAGACCTGCTCGAACGGCGCGCGGCTTTTCTCGAGGAAGGCCCAGAACGCACCCACCAGCCGGTGCACCGCGCCCTCGCCTTCCCCTTGCTCGGGCGTGACGCCGAGCCGGAACAGGATCGCCTCGGCGAAGGCATCCTGAAGCGCCGGGCCGAAGGTCTTGAGCCCCGCTTCCAGCCGCTCCTTCGGAGCGAGGCCGAGCAGGCAATCGGCCAGCCGGCTCAGGTTCCAGAACAGCGCCTCGGGCTGGCGGCCGAAGCTGTAGAGGCCCCACTCGTCGAAATAGGCCGCGGTGAAGGCCGGATCGTGAGCGTGAGCGAAGCGCCAGGGGCCGTAATCGAAGCTCTCGCCGGTGACGTTGATGTTGTCGGTGTTGAGCACGCCGTGGACGAAGCCCGCGGCCATCCACTGCGCCCCCATCCGCGCCACCCGCGCCACCATCGCCTCGAAGAACAGGGCCGCCCGCTCGGTCGCGTCCGCTTCCTGGATGCCGGGATAGTAGGTCTCGACCACGTGCTCGACGAGGCGGGCGATCGCCTCGGGCTGTTCGAGGAACTGGAAGCGCTGGAAGGTGCCGATGCGCAGATGCGAGTGCGAGAGCCGCACCAGCACCGCCGAGCGGGTGGGGGAGGGCTCGTCGCCCCGTTCCAGCGCCTCGCCGGTCTCGATCAGGCTGAACGACTTCGAGGTCTCGACGCCGAGCGCCTCCAGCATGGCGGTGGCAAGCACCTCGCGCACGCCGCCCTTCAGGGTGAGCCGCCCGTCCGCCCCGCGCGACCAGGGTGTCGTGCCGCTGCCCTTGGTGCCGAAATCGAGCAGCCGGCGATCGCGCCGGTCGTGGACTTGCGCGAACAGGAAGCCGCGCCCGTCGCCGAGATCCGCGTTGTAGGAGCGGAACTGATGGCCGTGATAGCGCAAAGCCAGCGGGTGCTCGAACGAGCCGGGCAGGGGTGTGAAGCGCGCGAAATGCGCGATCCAGGCCTCGTCCGACAGATCGTCGAGCCCGACGCGCCGCGCCCATGCCTGATTGCGGTAACGCAGGATCGCCGAGGGGAAGTCGGCCGGGGCCACGACGTCGTAGAAGTCGGGTCCGAGGTCGGCGTGGCGGCGCGAGGGAAGATAACAGGGCAGGGGTTCGGCTCCGGTGCGGCGCGAGGAGTCGGGCAGGCGCGGGGGAACGTCAAGCCGACGAAAGGGTGAACCCGGCCGCGGGGGAGGGCGATCCCTTCACCGACCAGAGCATCATCCCGAAAGGTGGTTGCCGGCTTGCGGAAAAAGATGATGCAAAAACAAGAAGCTAGAGCATCGTCCTGGATCCGATATCCAGGACGATGCTCTAGCTGCCGTGCCCTCCCCTGGCTATTCCGGGGCCGGCGCGGCATGGCATCGGACCGGAACGAGCCTCGCACACGGATCTTCCAGCGTGACCCAAGGCACCACCGGCGCCCGCGCCTCCGCGGCGGCCTACCCGATCCTGACGCTGACCACCCTCCTCTGGGCGGGCAACACCGTGGCCGGCAAATGGGCAGTCGGTGAGGTCTCGCCGCAGGTGCTGACCACCCTGCGCTGGGCCTTCGCCTTCGCGGTGCTGCTCGTGGTGGCGCGCCGCCCCATTCTGGCGGATCGGGACCGGCTGGTGCAGCGCTGGCCTTACCTGTTCCTGATGGGCGCGTGCGGCTTCACCATCTTCGCGAGCCTGTTCTACGCCGCCGGCACCTATACCAGCGCGGTCAACGTCGCCCTGATCCAGGGGGCGGTTCCCGTCTTCGTCATGGCGCTGAACCTCGCCGTGCGCCACGTGCCGGTGAGGGCAGGGCAGGTGGTCGGCGCGGCCGTGACCCTGGTGGGCGTCGCGGTGGCGACCACCCACGGCGATCTCGCCGTGCTGGCGCATCTCGGCCTCAACCTCGGCGACGGGCTGATGCTCGCGGCAAGCCTCGTCTATGCCGGCTACACCGTGGCGCTCGCCGGGCGCCCCGCCGTCTCGGGGCTCGCCTTCTTCACCGCGCTGGCGCTGGCCGCCTTCCTCACGTCGCTCCCGCCGCTTGCCGCCGAATGGGCGCTCGGCCGCGCGATCTGGCCCACCACCGCGACGGCCTGGGCCATCGTCGCCTTCGTCGCGCTCGGTCCCTCGCTGTTGGCGCAGCTGTCCTTCATCCGTGGCGTCGAGCTGATCGGCCCGAACCGGGCCGGGCTGTTCGTGAACCTCGTGCCGGTCTTCGGCGCGGGGCTCGCCGTGCTGCTGGCGGGCGAACCCTTCGGCGGAGCCGAGACCCTAGCGCTGCTCCTCGTTCTCGGCGGCATCCTCATCGCTGAGATCGCCGGGCGGCGCGCGGCACGATCCCTGGGCCGTTGAAGCGGGCCAGGGAGGGGCGGCGGCAAGTACAACGATAGGTGAGGGGGAGGGCACTGTTCCCGCCGCAGCCAATCCCGAAATAGATCCCCGTGCGCCGAAAGGGATGCCCGCTGGGCGTGCAAAGGCGGTGAAGAAAACGGATGTGGAACCGTGCGCGATTGCAGTGCGATCGGGCACGGCCCCGAGGGGCGAGCGTTATTTCATCCGCCCTGGCCCGAACGACGGGCGGAAAAACCTGCACCGCGGTCGGCAGGACACAGATCGAGACTGAAAACCAGCTAAAGTTCGTCCGAATCACATTTCGGATCCTCTCCCTCCAGATGCCGTCCTCTCTCGCCCCTGCCGCCGGACGGCTGCCTGCGCCGCCGTGGTTCGGCGACGTCGCAGCCCTGGGCGCGACGGGGATTGCCATCGTCCTGCGTCACGCGCTCAACGACGTGCTGCCGCCGGGCTTTCCGTTCCTGACCTTCTTTCCGGCGGTGATCCTGACGACGTTCTTCTTCGGCCTGCGGCCGGGGATCGTCTGCGCGGTGCTCTCGGGGCTGGCCGCGTGGTACTTCTTCATCGGCGAGGCGAACATCTTCCTGCTCGATGCGCAGACCGCCCTGGCGCTCGGCTTCTATGCCTTCATCGTCACGGTCGACATCGCGCTCATCCACCTGATGCGCGTCGCGGGCGAACGGCTGAGCGCGGAGCGGGCGGTGAGTGCGCAGCTCTACGAGCAGCAGCGCACCATGTTCCAGGAGCTGCAGCACCGCGTCGCCAACAACATGCAGTTCGTGGCGGCTCTCCTCGCCCTTCAGAAGCGCAAGGTCATCGACCATCCGCAGGACGCGGCCGGCGTCTTCGACGAGGCGCAGGCCCGGCTGCAGACGATCGCGCGCATCCATCGCCGCCTCTACGACCCCGCGCGGGCCGACCAGCCCGTGGGTCAGTACCTGCAGGAACTCTGCTCCGACCTGCTCGACGCGACGGGCGCGCGCAATATCGTCTGCCTCGTCGATGGGCCGCCCGTGCGCCTCGATCTCGCTCGCCTGACCACCCTGTCGCTCCTCGTGGCCGAGGTGGTGACGAACGCCCTCAAGCACGCCTTCCAAGGGGCCGACCAAGGGACCGAGCGCGGCACCATCACCATCCGCCTCGAAACCCTCGAAGCCGGTCAGGCGTCGCTCAGCATCGCCGATAACGGACCAGGGATCCCCGCGACCTTCGATCCCGCCACGAGCCGCAGCCTCGGCTTCCGGATCGTTCAGGGACTCGCCGGCCAGCTCGACGGCACGCTGACCTACGCCAGTGAGAGCGGCACGGTGGTCCGCCTCGTCTTCGCCACCGGCCCGACCGCCGCTTGACGGAGCGGTTTCGATCGGTCGCAGTCGGACCGGGCAGGGCGCCTTTGCATGAGGCGCAAGGCCAATGCAGGCTCATGCGTTCGCCCTGGTGCCGGCGCCGATTCAAGCCATGGTGAGGCACCCGGTCACGGCCCCCAAAAGCCCACCAAAGCCGTTCGCATAAGATATATTATGGAACAAGATGGTGGGTGCAGGTCCCGTGGTAGGCATCCGTTAACCATAAATCCCCGGCAATTTCCGGGTTTTCGGCTCTCCGATACCGACCCGGCCTGCAGCACACCGGATCGGGGCGAAGCTCTCGCAATCGTCACAATCGTCGGGCAACAGCCGGAGACATCGGGAAACAGAATCGGCTGCCAGACGTTTCGCCATGTTCCACCGCCCGCTCTTCGGTCTCATCCTCGCCACCGCCCTCGCCGGTCCGCTCGGCTTGTCCGGCGCTGGCGCGCAGCCCGATGCGCCGCCGGTCGTCGCGCCGCAGATGCCGGCCTCCGTCGAGCGCCTGCCGACGAAGCTGGCGCGGCTCGCCTCACAGCTCGGGCGCGACGGCGATGTACGGATCGTGGCCTTCGGTTCCTCCTCGACGGAAGGGGCGGGTGCCTCGTCCCCGGCCATGGCCTACCCTGCCCTGCTCGAGCGCGATTTGGAGGAGCGCCTCCAGATCGGCGCATCGAGCCGGCGCTCGATCACCGTGATCAACCGCGGCAAAGGCGGCGACACCGCCGAGGCGATGGCGCGGCGCCTGGAGCGCGACGTGCTGGCCGAGCGCCCGGACCTGGTGGTTTGGCAGACCGGCAGCAACGATCCGCTCGCCGGGGTGCCGCTGGAGCGCTTCGTCGAACTGACCCGTGCGGGCATCCTGGCGATCCGCGCCACGGGGGCCGACGTGGTGCTGATGGATCAGCAATGGTGCAGCAAGCTCTCGGGCATGGACGGCGCCGAGCGCTACGGCGAGGCCCTGCACGCGCTGGCCACCGAACTCCGCGTGCCGGTGATCCGCCGCCGCGCCCTGATGCAGTCCTGGGTCTCGCACGGCCTGTTGACCCCGGCCCAGATGATCGGCCCCGATGGCCTGCACATGACCGATGCCGGCTACCGCCAGCTCGCCAAGGCCGCCGCCGCCCAAATCCTCGTGGGCGCCGGCCTGATCCAGCCCTCGCTCGCCCGGAACTGACTGGGGCAGGGGTGGCTTTCGCGACCATGAAGCCCCCTCCCCGCGCTGTTGCATCTCGCGCTGTTGCATGAAGCAGGCCGAACTCACCGAGGCGGCGCTCGCCGTCTTCCTCGACGCCTTCTACGCCCGGGTGCGCCGCGATCCGCTGATCGGCCCCGTCTTCGCGGCCAAGATCCCGGACGCGGCGTGGCCGCGCCATCTCGCCACGATCCGCGATTTCTGGTCCTCGGTGCTGCTCAAGACCGGACGCTACAAGGGCAACCCGTTCGGCCGCCATCTCGGCATCGAAGGGATCAACCCTGCGCATTTCGCGCGCTGGCTCGGCCTGTTCGAGGAGACGGCCGCGGAGGTCTTCGTGCCGGAGATCGCGGGAGAGATCGTCGAGCGGGCGCATCGCATCGGCGACAGCCTGAAATCCGGGTTGTTCTTCCGGCCGGAGATGCGGACCGTAAGGCCCTGATCGTCTCTAGAGCATCATCCCGAAAGGTGGTTGCCGGCTTTCGGAAAAAGATGATGCAAAGGCAAAAAGTTAGAGCATCGTCCTGGATCCGATATCCAGGACGATGCTCTAGAGATCGACGGTCGCCGTCAGCCCGTCATGGGCCGGCACCACGTGTCCCGGCAGCTTCTTGGCCAGCGTCGCGTAGTCGAGATCGGTGTGGAGGTTCGTCAGGATGGCGCGGCGCGGCGCCACCTCCTCGATCAGGGCGAGCGCGTCCGAGACCGAGTAGTGCGACGGGTGAGGGGTCTCGCGCAGGGCATCGATGATGAGCAGGTCGAGGCCGTGCAGGCGGGACTTGGCCGCCTCCGGCATCAGGCTCACGTCCGGCGCGTAGGCGGCGGGGCCGAAGCGGAAGCCATGCGCGATCTCGTTGCCGTGCTCCATCGCGAAGGCGTCCGCCTCGATCGGACCGCCCCCGCCGTCGATAGTCAGGGGCTCGTCCGTCCGCATCTCGTGCAGGTCGAGGATCGGCGGGTAGAGGCTCCCCGGCGGCGTCTCGAAGGCGTAGCCGAAGCGCTTGATCAGCAGCGCGTGGGTGAGGGGGTCGGCATGGACCGGGATGCGCCGGTGCATGTGGATGACGAGGGGGCGCACGTCGTCGATGCCGTGGGTGTGGTCGGCATGCGCGTGGGTGTAGAGTAGGGCGTCGAGGCGCGTGACGCTGGCATCGATGAGCTGCTCGCGCAGGTCCGGCGAGGTATCGACCAGCACCGTCGTGGCCCCCTCCCCTTGCCCGTTGCCGGCCCCTTGTCGGCGCTCCACCAGCAGCGAGCAGCGGCGGCGGCGGTTGCGCGGCTCGGACGGGTCGCAGGCGCCCCAGCCGTAGCCGACCCGCGGCACGCCGCCGGACGAGCCGCAGCCGAGGATGCGCAGGGTCAGACTCGCCATGCGCCCTCCCCCATCATCATACGCTGACACCCTCGATCGCCGCGGCCTTCGAGAACAGCCGGTAGAAGTTGGCCGTCGTGCGCGCGGCAAAATCCTCGAAGGGCAGGCCGAGCGCCTTGGCCAGCACGCGGGCGGTGTCGGCGGTGTAGGCCGGTTCGCAGCGCCGGCCCCGGTGCGGCTCGGGCGCCAGGAACGGCGCGTCGGTCTCGACCAGGATGCGGTCGAGGGGCACGGCACGGGCGATGTCGCGCAGGGCGTCCGAGCGGCGGAAGGTGACGATGCCGGAGAACGAGACCGACAGGCCGAGCTCGACCCCGACTTCAGCGAGCCGCGCACCGGACGAGAAGCAGTGCAGCACCGCCTTGAACGGCCCTTTGGCCATCTCGTCGGTGAGCACCGCCTCCATATGCGCGTCGGCGTCGCGGGAATGGATCACCAGCGGCAGGCCGGAGAGGCGGGCGGCCTCGATATGGGCGCGCAGCACCCGCTCCTGCACCGCCTCCGGTGCGGCGTCCTCGTAATGGTAGTCGAGCCCCGCCTCACCGATGCCGACGCAGCGCGGGGCCTCGGCCAGGGCGGCGATGGTGTCGGCCGGCACGTCCGGTTCCTCGGCGGCGCCGTGCGGGTGGGTGCCCACCGTGTACCACACCGCCGCGTTCGCCTCGGCGAGCGCGCGGTAGCTGTCGGCCTTGGCGACCCGCGTCGAGATGGTGAGGAGGCGCGTCACGCCGGCCTCGGCCGCGCGGGCGATCACACCCGGAATGTCCTGCGCGAAGTCCGGGAAATCGAGGTGGCAGTGGCTGTCGACCAGCATGGTCTCTTCGGCGAATTCTTTTCGGGGTGAGCGATGCGGGGAAGCGGCCGCGTCAGGCCGCCGTCTCCGGCTTCTCGAAGCGGGGGAAGATCGGGGCCGGGGCGGGCAGCGCCGTGCCGCCCTGCAGGCTGTGCTCGGCGCCGGCGAAGGCGAAGCTGCGTTCGTTCACCGGCACGGCGAGCAGGTCGAGCAAGGCGGCACCCGCCGTCGGCACGAAGGGCTGCACCATCAGGCCGACCCGGTGCAGGGTCTCGACCGTGACGTAGAGCACCGTGTTCATGCGCGCCGGATCGCTTTTGCGCAGCTTCCACGGCTCTTCGGAGGCGAAGTAGCGGTTGGCTTCGCCGACCACGGCCCAGATCTCGGAGAGGATCGCGTGCAGGGCGAGGTTCTGCATCAACTCCCGCGCCCTCTCCGGCAGGGCTGCGGCGGCGGCGAGCAGGCGCTCGTCGGCTTGGGTGAAGGCGCCGGGCGCCGGCACCGTGCCCTCACAGTTCTTGGCGATCATCGAGAGCGAGCGCTGGGCGAGGTTGCCGAGGTCGTTGGCGAGGTCCGCGTTGATGCGGTTGATGATCGCCTCGTGGTCGTAATTGCCGTCGCCGCCGAAGGGCGCCTCGCGCAGGAGGAAGTAGCGCACCGGATCGACGCCGTAGGTGCCGACGAGATCGAGCGGATCGACCACGTTGCCGAGCGACTTCGACATCTTCTCGCCGCGGCTGAGAAAGAAGCCGTGGCCGAAGACGCGCTTGGGCAGCGGCAGCCCGGCCGACATCAGGAAGGCCGGCCAGTAGACCGCGTGGAAGCGGACGATGTCTTTGCCGATGATGTGCAAGCTCGCCGGCCAGAACCGGGCGTTGGCTGCCCCCGCATCGGGAAAGCCCGTCACCGTCAGGTAGTTGGTCAGGGCATCGACCCAGACATACATGACGTGGCCCGGCCGGTCCGGCACCGGCACGCCCCAGTCGAAGGTGGTGCGGCTGATCGAAAGATCCTTGAGGCCGGAGCGCACGAAGCTCGCGACCTCGTTCATCCGAGTCTCGGGGCTGAGGAAGTCCGGCTGCTCCGCATAGAGCTTGAGCAGGGGCTCTTGGTACTTCGAGAGGCGGAAGAGGTAGTTCTCCTCCTCCATCCACTCAACGGGCGTGTCCGTCTTGATCGAGCGGCGGTTGCCGTCGGGGCCGAGCGCGGTCTCCGACTCGTCGTAATAGGCCTCGTCGCGCACCGAGTACCAGCCGGCATATTTGGCGAGGTAGATGTCGCCGTTGGCCTCCATCCGCCGCCACAGCTCCTGGGCTGCGGCGTAGTGCTGGCTTTCCGTGGTGCGGATGAAGCGGTCGTAGGTGCAGTCGAGCCGGTCGGCCACCGCCTTGAATCGCCCGGCCATGTCGTCGACGAAGGCGCGCGGCGTCACGCCGGCTTTGGCCGCCGTCTGCTGGATCTTGAGGCCGTGCTCGTCGGTCCCGGTAGTGAACAGCACGTCGCGCCCGTCGAGGCGGTGGAAGCGGGCGATGGCATCGGTGGCGATCACCTCGTAGGCGTGGCCGATATGCGGCGCGCCGTTGGGGTAGGAGATCGCCGTGGTGATGAGGAAGGGCTCGTTCGCCTTCTCGCTCGCGCTCACGTCAGAAGTTGTCCCGGGTGCAGGGGTCGGACTGTCATGCCTTGTGGCGCGCAACGTCCCGCGACGCAACCGGCCTGCCGGGTATCGCGCCGTCGGCGCTCGGCCCGAAGCCGGGCTCCCTTGAGAACGCAAAAGAGCCCTGCCGGGACCCGGCAGGGCTCTTTGACGTCACGTGCTCTTGCGGGGTCGAGGACGCTCAGGCGGCGCGCTGGGCGGCGACGGGCAGGACGTTCTCGTTGCCGATCCTGACGGCAGCGCGCTTCGCGGAAGCAGGCGCGGCCCCGCCGAGAGCCACGAACTCGCCCGCAGCAGCGGTATCGGCCTTCGGACCCAAACGGTTGGCCACCAGGGTGACCAGAGCGATGTTGGCGACACCGGCAGTGAGGGCGGCGAGCAGAGCCAGGGAGATCATGGGGGGCATCCCGTGCGGTTTGTTGCGTTGCAGCGTATGTGCCACCAAACAGGCTCCTCTGGTATACCAAGCACCAAATGCCAGATATTCGCTGGACGCATGTGTCGGGCACTGCGAGTCCTGAGACCCGAGCATTTTGCATTATGGTGCTATAATGCTCAGTAATTCGCTTTATTCTGCATGGACACGGCCGGGATCATCGGGTTAATCCTCGGCAGCGCTGCGACCGGCCGGTAAGATCCCAGCGTAGGCCACAAGCGTCGGTTCACCCTCGCCGACGACTTCGAGGACGGTTTGCATGTCAGTCGCCAAGCTTCGCCAGACCGAGGAGCAGTGGATCGAGCTCCCTGAGCCGAATCTTGACCTTTACATGCTGCGCTCATGCCGCCGTGCCGCGAACGACAACCGCCGTCCGCCCGCCGAGATCTTTCGTTTTGTGCAAATCGGCGCCTGCGTGGCCCTGATCGGTGCCACCACCCTCATCGGTGCTTTGATCTAACGACCTGCGCTCGAGTCGGCAGGCGCCCTTTTCAGCTCATCAAGACGGCGACGGACTCCGCGTTGCGCCCGACAACTCCCGGAAGGCCGCGAGCACCAGCGGCCGGCGGTCGAGATTGTAGATCGCTGCCTCGCGGGCCGTGGACGCGATGCGCTCGGCGGCCTCGACCAGGGCCAGCAGAGAGGCCGGGCCCTCCCCCTTGCGCCGGTCGATCTCGGCGGCGACGTGGCGCTGCATCGCATCGAGCACCGTGGCGAGCAAGGGTTCGGCGTCGCGGCCGGCGAGCGTTTCGGCGAGCTTGAGCACGCGCCGCCCGTCCGGCTCGGGCAGCCCGGCGAGAAGAGCCGAAACCTCGGCCTCGACCGCGGCGGTGGCGGGGTCGAGGAGCGCCACCGCGCGGGCGACCGAGCCTTCGCAGAGGGAGACGGCGCGCGCCAGAGCCGCCGGCTCGGGCCGGGGGAAGGGCGCCGGAAACCCCTCGATCACCGCGCGCACGTCCGCCTCGGGCAGCGCACGCAGCGCCAGTGCCCGGCAGCGCGAGCGGATCGTCGGCAGCAGGCGGCCCGGCGCGTGGGAGACAATGAGGAAGATGGCGCGCGGCGGCGGCTCCTCGATCATCTTCAGGAGCGCGTTGGCGCTGTTGGCGTTCAGATCCTCGGCGCTGTCGACGATGCAGACGCGCCAGCCGCCCTCCCCGCCCGCGGTGGCCCCGAACAGAGCGAGCGCCTCGCGGGCGGCATCGACCGAGATGCGGGTCGGCAGCGTCTTGGCGCCCGGCGCCTGGACCCGGCGCAGCGCCACCAGATTCGGGTGCGAAAGGGCCGTCACCTGCCGCGCGGCCGGGTGGTCCTCTGGTACGTCGAGGGAATCGGGGGAGGGGAGCGTGCGCGGGTCGGCCACGAGCCGGCGCGCGACCCGGTAGGCCAGCGTCGCCTTGCCGATGCCGGTGGGACCACCGATCAGCCACGCATGATGGAGCCGGCCCACGGCGAGCGCCCCCGCGAAGGCGGCCTCCGCGTGAGCGTGCCCAAGGAGGCGGTTCTGCTCGCGCGGGCGCGGGACGTGGGCGAGATCGCCTGCCTCGGCCTCGGTGCGGGCGTCGCGGGCGGTCCGGGCGGAATCAGGCCGCATGACCTTGTCCTTCCCGCTCCTTACCCACTTCCCCCTGCCCTTCTCCCGCGGCTGGCAGCAGATCCGGCCACCGGGCGGCGATGGCGGCGGCGATGGCGGCCTCGACCGCATCGGGTCCGAGATCCGCGTCGATGACGCGGCAGCGCTTCGGCTCGGCCTCGGCAATGCCGTGGAAGGCCGTCCGCAGACGCTCGTGGAACCGCATGCCCTCGGCCTCGAAGCGGTCGGCAGGTTCGCCCGCCCCGCGCCGCTGTGCCCGGGCGAGGCCGGCCTCGGGCGGCAGATCGAGGATCAGGGTGAGGTCGGGGCGCAAATCCTCGAGCGTCACTCGCTCCAGGCTGTCGATCAGCGCCGGATCGAGGCCGCCGGCCGCGCCCTGATAGGCGCGGGTCGAGTCGGAGAAGCGGTCGCACAGCACGATCGCGCCGCGGCTCAGGGCCGGGCTGATCAAATTCTCGATGTGGTCGATGCGGGCGGCGGCGAACATCAGCGCCTCGGCGAAGGGCCCGTAAGGCTTGGCCACGCCCCGCAACAGCGCCGCCCGCAGGGCTTCCGCCCGGTCCGTCCCGCCGGGCTCGCGGGTGGTCACGACCTCGCGCCCGCTCACCCTTCGCAAGGTCTCGGCGAGGCGCGCGATCTGGGTGGACTTGCCCGCCCCCTCGCCGCCCTCGAAGGTGATGAAGACGCCCCGCGGCGCATCGCTCGACATGGATTGCGGGCTAGCACAGTGGGAGACGGGGCGCGACCATCGCTAAAGCATCAGCCTGGATATCGGATCCAGGACGATGCTTTAGCCCATTGCTTTTGCATCGTCTTTTTCCGAAAGCCGGCAACCACCTTTCGGGACGATGCTCTAGACCGCCGTGCCCTTGCGCCCGGTCAGCCAGGAGGCCCCCAGCACCACGAGGCCGACGGCAGCGATCATCAGGGTCGAGGCGGCGTTGATCTCCGGGTTCACCCCGAGGCGGACCTGGCTGTAGATCCGCATTGGCAGGGTGGTGGCGCCGGGCCCCGAGACGAAGCTCGCGATCACGAGATCGTCCAGAGACAGGGTGAAGGCGAGCAGGAACCCGGCGGCGACGGAGGGCGCGATCAGCGGCAGGGTGATACTGAGGAAGACGCGGGCCGGCCCCGCGCCGAGGTCGGCGGCAGCCTCCTCCAGGGAGCGGTCGAGCCCTTTCAGGCGCGCACCCACCACCACCGCGACGAAGCCCGTGGCGAAGGTCGCATGCGCGATGACGAGCGTCGCGATGCCCCGGTCGAGGCCGATGCCGACGAAGAGGAGCAGCAGCGACAGACCGGTGATGACTTCCGGCATCACCATCGGTGCGTAGAGCAGCCCGGTATAGGCGCCGCGCCCGAAAAAGCGCCCGTGCCGGTCGAGCGCCAGCGCGGCGCATGTGCCGAGCACCCCGGCGATCGCGGCCGACAGGACGGCGACCTTGAGCGAGACGAGTGCCGAGGCGATCAGCGGCCCGTCCCGGAACAGCACCCCGTACCAGCGCGTCGAGAACCCGCCCCAGACGGTCACGAGCTTCGAATCGTTGAAGGAATAGGCGACCAGCACGAGGATCGGCGCGTAGAGGAAGGCCAGCGCGAGGGCGAGCGCCGTGCGGGCGAAGAGGCTCATCGCCTTCCCCCCTCCGCCGCTTCCTCGCGGCGCAGCTCGGCCTCACGAAACAGCACCACGGGGCCGACCACGAGGATCAGCAGTATCACCGCTACGGCGGAGGCGAGCGGCCAGTCGCGGTTGGAGAAGAACTCGCTCCACAGCACGCGCCCGAGCATCAGCGTGTCGGAGCCGCCGAGCAGATCGGGGATGATGAACTCGCCGACCATCGGGATGAAGCAGAGCAGCGCCCCGGCGGCGAGGCCGGGCAGGCTGAGCGGCAGGGTGACGGTGAAGAAGGCCCGCGCCCGCGAGGCGCCGAGATCGGCGGCAGCCTCGGTGAGCGCCGGGTCGAGCCGGCTCATCACCGCGTAGAGCGGCAGCACCATGAAGGGCAGGTAGGCGTAAGCGAGACCGATCAGCACGCCGAAGGGCGAATCGAGGATCGGCAGCGGCGCGGCGATCAGGCCGAGTTTCAGGAGGGCCGCGTTGAGCAGGCCCTCGGGCTTCAGGATCGCGATCCAGGCATAGACCCGGATCAGAAAACTCGTCCAGAACGGCACGATGACGAGCGCCACCAGGATCGGCTGCCAGCGCGCCGAGGCGCGGGCCATGGCGTAGGCCGTCGGCGTGCCGATCAGGACAAGGATCGCGGTGGCGAGCGCGGCATAGCCCAGCGAGGAGAGGGCGGCATCGCGGTAGAGCGCGTCGGCTGCGATCATCTGGTAGTTCTGGAAGTCGAGCGCCTCGAAGAACTCGCGCCATCCCTCCAGGCCGCCATCCCATTCGAGCACCGGCAGGTAGGGCGGCTGCGCGGTGGCCGGCGAGGAGAAGCTGATCTTCAGCGTCACCGCGAAGGGCACGAGGAAGAACAACGCCAGCCACAGCAGCGGCAAGCCCCGGACGAGACCACGGCCCAGACGCTGAGAGAACTCGCTCATGCCGGCAGAATCCACGCGGATTCGGCGGGCACCTCGAGGGTGACGGTCTTGCCGACGGCCGGGATCGGGCCGGGCGCCGGCAGGGCGGCGGAGGCGCGTAACGTCGTGCCGTTCGCCATCTCGACCCGGTAGCGGATGCGGTCGCCGAGGAAGGTCGCCTCGCTCAGAAGGCCGGACAACCCATCGGAGGCCCCCTCCCCGCGCACGATCAGACGCTCGGGCCGAACCGCGATCACCACCGCGTTGCCCGCCTCGCCCTCGCCGCTCGCGCGCAGGATGCCGAGAGCCGTCTCGACGCTGCGGATTCGGCCGGGTTCGGCCCGCCCGAGGCGGCCGTCGATCAGGTTCACGTCGCCAAGCAGGCCCGCGACGTAGCGGCTTGCCGGGCGCTCGTAGAGCGCGCGCGCCGGCCCCACCTGCACGAGGCGTCCACGCTCCATGACTCCGATCCGGTCGGCGAGCGCCATCGCTTCCGCGGCATCGTGGGTGACGACGATGAAGCTCGTGCCGAGCCGCCGCTGGATCGCCCGCAATTCCGCTTGCGTCTCCTCGCGCAGGGCGCGGTCGAGCGCTCCGAGCGGCTCGTCGAGAAGCAGGAGGCGCGGCTCGCGGGCGAGTGCGCGGGCCAGGGCCACCCGCTGGCGCTGGCCGCCCGAGAGTGTGTCGGGGCGGCGCCCCTCGAAGCCTTCGAGCCGCACGAGCCGGAGGAGATCCTTCACCCGCCCGGCGGCCTGCGCCCGGCTCAGGCCCAGACCCTTCAAGCCGTAGGCGAGGTTGGCCGCCACGCTCATATGCGGGAACAGCGCGTAGGACTGGAACATCATGTTGACCGGCCGCCGGTGGGGCGGCAGCGCCGTCAGATCGGTCTCACCGAGGCGGATCGTGCCGGAATCCGGCGTCTCGAACCCCGCCACCATCCGCAGCAGGGTGCTCTTGCCGCAGCCGGACGGCCCGAGCAGACAGAAGAACTCACCTTCCGCGAGGTCGAGGGAGACCGCATCGACGGCCGTCTGCGCGGAAAAGCGCTTGGTGACCCGCTCCAGGCGGAGCCTCTGGTTCGGAAGGGGAGTGCTTGCGTGCAAGATGGATCTTCGAACCGGTGCCGCGACGGATCTCGGCGACGTACCTTGGGAAGCCTGCCCTGAGAAGCTGCGCCTCGGAACGCCTCAGGCGTCCTCGCGCAGCGCCTCCTGCACCCGCGCCTCCAGCAGGTCGGGGCGGCGGATGACGAGGGCGCCCCGGGTGCGGTCGATCAGGCCCTCGCCCGCCATCACCGTGAACTCGCGTGTCACCTGCTCCCGGCGGCAGCCGATGCGGGCGGCCAGAACGTGGTGGTAGGGCGGCGGCGTCACCACCCGCTCACCCACGGAATCGCTCCCCTGCCCGGCCCGCGGCACGGAGAGGCGCAGCAGTTCGGCGTAGAGACGGTGGCGCAGGTCGAGCAGCGCGTGCTCCATCAGCCGTGTGTTCAACTCGCGCACCCGCTTGGCGAGCAGGCGGAACAGCCGGTCGGCGATGGCCTCGGAGGCGAACACGATCTGGCGGAAGACAGGGGCGGGCACCACGCAGACCTCGCCGCGGGTGAGCGCCGTGACGTTGGCCGAACGGCCGATGCCATCCAGCGCCGCCAACTCGCCGAAGAAGGCGCCGGTGCGCATCTCGCCGAGGATGACCTCCTTGCCGGATTGCGACCGGTTGAGGATGCGTACTTCCCCCATGGCGAGGAAATACACGTCGGTGGAGATGTCGTCGTAATCGACGAGCGTCTCGTTCTCGTCGAAGCGCCGCCAGTGGCAGCGCGTCTCGAATGGGGAGAGATCGACACCCGGTTCCTTGAAGAACGGGATGCTCGCCAACCGGCCTGTCGCCACGCCTCTTGTACCTTAGTCTACGCGCGTAGACTGAATGGTGAGGCTCCTGCCGGGGCGGGTCAAGTCGCTGGGCGCGGCGGCCGGACGATTGACGTGGACGGCGCGGGCCTTCGGCCGGCAGCGGCTCCGCACGCGGCAGGCCCGATGCCCCGATTCCCTCTCTCGATGGGCGCGCGTCGTGTGACCGTCATGGCGCCGAAAGACCAGAATGAGAAGCACTTAGCTGAAGAACGAATTGGGACTCCCTGGTCGGCTTCCATGAACTTGCCCGTTGTGCAACAGGTTTTTTGTACTTCAAGTAATCATTTTCCGCGTGATTTCAGTGGTCATTAACCGTAAAGTTTGGACGCGGATCTGAAACAATCGCGGAGTTAACCGATGTTAGCAGGTTACCGTGACTTATTTCTGCAGGACGCTTTCAAAGTAGGACTGATTTCATCCTCAGGGAGTCGCAATGATATCGGATGTCTCATTTGGGATGAGACACCCGATGGTGTCGATGTCGAGGTTGGCCCAGGTGTCGTCGTTCCTGATTCTGTGCGCTTATCCATCGACTGCCTGAAAATCGATTGTCGTTGCGCCGTCGTCGAACGCGAGGGTTGCCGTCTTCATCTCGCCTTCGTCCGCTGAGGGGGCATCGCGCGGGCATCCGCTGCGAACACCTGAACCGCCAAGCATTTGCAAGATCGCGCGATCCGTAGGAATCGTGACACCGCGATTTCACGAGCGTGTGAGCCCCCGCACCCGTAAGGGCCGGAAACGAGGCTAGAGCCGTATCCAACCTGATTGCATCAGGCCGGCGTCTCTAGATCCTTGTTTTGACGCGCATTCTTTCGACGAACCGGTTTTCACGTCGTCGGAATGCGCTCTAGCTTCGCCGCTCCCGTATCGGACGGTCGGCCTATGGACGATAGTTTTTTCCTGAGCGCGGCACTGATCGTGCTGGCGCTCGCGCTGTCCGGTCCGGCCGGCCTGCTGCTGGCATTGCGGCAGCGCCACCATATCCGGGTGCTCGAGCGGCGCCTCGCTCTGGTGGAGGCGCGTCCGATCGCCGGCGCCAAGCCCATCGCAGCTCCGATCCCTGCGCCGGAGCCGGTTCGTCCGGAAGCGGCGCCTGAAGCGGTGCCACCCGCTCCGTCGCCCGTCTCCCCGCCCGCACCGCCGCGCAGTGCCGTTCCAGCCGTGGCACGGGAGCGGCCGATTTCGGCCCCCGCCCCCTCCATCGAGGAGCGCTTCGGCACCCGCTGGACCGTGTGGGTCGGCGGCCTCGCCCTCGCCTTCGGCGCGGTGCTGCTCGTGCGCTACTCGGCCGAGCGCGGCCTGTTCGGGCCGGGCGTGCGTATCGCGGGCGCTCTTGCCCTCGCCTTCGGCCTCGTCGGGCTCGGAGAGTTCCTGAGACGGCGCCTGCGCGGATCGGAGCCTGTGCCTCCGATCTGGCCCGATGTGCCGGCCATGGTCACCGCCGCCGGCACGGTCGGCCTGTTCGGCGCGGTCTACGCCGCGCACGCCCTCTACGGCTTCATCGGGCCGGGCCTGGCCTTCGCGGGATTGGCGGCGACGGGCCTCGCCGCCATGGTCGCCGCCCTGCTGCACGGGCCGGCGCTCGCCGGGATCGGCCTCGTCGGTGCGCTCGCCACGCCGCTTCTCGTCGGGGGCGGGGGGACGAGCCTTTGGCCGCTCGCCCTCTACCTGCCTGTGGTGGCAGGCAGCGCCTACGCCTTCGCCTGGCTGAAGGGCTGGCGTGCGCTCGCGGTAGCGGGCGGCGTCGGCGCGGCGGCCTGGGCCCTGTTCCTCACCGTCCTGCCCGGTGAGAGTGTCGCCGTGCAGGTTCACCTCGTGCTGCAGCAGGCGCTGGCGATCCTCGTCTTCGCCGTCCTGCCGGGGCGCGGCGTGCCCGATGAGCAAGCGCGCCTCGACCGCTTCGCCGCCCTCGCCCTCACGGTGACGGGGGGCGTGGCGCTGGCGGTGCTCGGCCTGACGGCGCATGCGGGCGGCGGCCTGGGTTGGGCCGCCGCCGCCCTGGCGGCGACCGTGCTGCCCGCGCTTGCGGGTTTCATCGCCGCGCCCGCCGCCGCAGGGGGCGTCGTCGCGGCCCTGACGCTCGCCGGCGCCCTCGTGCTCTGGCCGGAGGCGGCCGAGCCTTTGAACGCCCCCTTCTTCTTCCTCTGGTCCGGCACGGACCATCCCGGCCTGCTGCTGGCACTGGCCTTGGCCGGATCGCTCGCGGTCGCGGGTCTCGGCGCGCTGCGGCTCCTGGGGGCCAGCCGCCTGCCCTACGTCACTGCGCTGGCCTTCGCGGCGGGCGCGGCGGGGGCGCCCCTCGCGGCACTCGCCCTGGCCTATCTGCGAATCACGGGCGGCGCGGTGGCGCCGGACTTCGCCGCCGCCGCGGGGGGGCTGGCCGCCGGATTCTGCGGTCTTGCCGTCCTGTGCCGACGGCAGGGCGACGCGACCCCCTCCCCGGCCCTTGACCTCGGGCTCGGCGCCTTCGCCGCGGCGGCGGTGGCGAGCCTGTGCCTCGGCCTCGTCTTCGCCCTCGCGGGCGGCTCGCTGACGCCGGCCCTCGCCGGGGCGGCGCTCGCCACCGGCCTGATCGCCCGGCGCCTCGATATCCCGGCCCTGCGCTGGTGCGTGGCAGGTCTGGCCGTCATCGTCGCCGCGCGGCTCGCCTGGGATCCGGCGCTGATCCAGGGCGGCCTGTCGGACCGGCTCATCCTCAACGGGCTCGTGACCGCCTACGGCCTGCCGGCCCTGTGCTTCGGCCTTGCCGCCTGGGCGATCCGCCGACCGGATCGCCCGGCGGACATCCCGGAGCAGGTAGCGCAGGCCTTGAGCCTTCTGCTCTCGGGCCTGTTCGTCTTCTTGGAGATCCGTCACACGCTCCATGGCGGCACCCTGGCCGATCCGGGTACGAGCGTGCTGGAACAGGGTCTGACGACGCTGACCGCCCTCGGCTTCTCCCTGGTGCTGGTGCGGTTCTCCGGTCCCTCGGCCTCGCCGGTGATCCGCTTCGGCGGCCTCGCCTTCGCCTGCCTCGCCCTGTTCCAGGGCGCGCTGGGTCTCGGGCTCGCCGCCAACCCGCTCCTCACCGACGAGCCAGTCACGGGCGGGCTCATCCTGAACGACGCCGTGCTCGCCTACGCCCTGCCGGCGGCGGCGGCCTTCGCCCTGGCGCGGGCGGCGCGGCAGGCGGGACAAGACGTGCGGCCCGTCTGGTTCGTGCGCATGGCCGGCGGCCTGGGGCTGGCCCTGAGCTTCCTCGCCCTGTGCCTTGCCGTACGCCACGGCTTCCAGGGCGAGCGGCTCGGGCTCGACCGGGAGACCGGGCAGGCGGAGTGGTACGCCTACTCGGCGGTATGGCTCGGCCTGGGCCTCGTCGCCCTCGGCTACGGCATCCTGCGCGGGTCGGCGACCGCGCGGCTGGCCTCCGCCGTGCTGGTGGGGCTGGCGACGCTCAAGGTGTTCCTGTTCGACCTCTCGGGCCTGGAGGGGCCGCTGCGGGCGCTGTCCTTCCTCGGGCTCGGCGGCTGCCTGATCGGCATCGGTCTCGTCTACCAGCGCCTCGTCTTCGCGCCCGCTCCCCGGCCGGCCACGCCGGATGCGTGAGACGGTCCCGTTCCGGCACGCGGCCCGTTTTCGGCATTGACCGTCGGCTAACCGGTCGCGGTCAGTCTACTGGGGAGCCACGTTGCGTATCGGCTCGGTCGTGCGAACGACACCCCCCGCCGTCCCCGAGTGGACGGCGGGGACGCCTGCACCGTCCCGCTCGAAGGCCGGACGCGAGCGCGGTTCGACGAAGCGGTGATGCAATGCCGCCGAACGCCCTCTCCCCCTGACACCAACGCGGCGCTGAGCGTGGTGAGCCGGGCCAACCCACGGGTGACGATCCGTCCGTTCGACGGCGGAGGCGCGGCACGCCGACGGCCCCGCGCTCGCTTTCCGCTCCGTCTCGGGCTTGGCAGGTCCCGTGCCTGATCCTTTAAAGGGGGGCCGGTCTCTTGTCCCTTCGTCGCGGCAGGGCCATGGGTTCGGAACCGAGGATACGGGACACAGAGCGCATGGCGAAGCCGGGGGACGAAGACGAACAGGCCATCGACCGCCTGACCCTGTACATGCTCAAGGAGACGTACTGCGCCGCTGCGGGCGCCCTGATGCGGATGAGCCCACAGGCGGCCGGGGCCCTGTTCGAAGCCTTCGAGCGGCAGATCGCCGACGCGCTCCAGCGCATGCACGCCCACCGCTCGGAGGGGCCGGATTCAACCGCGATCGCCCTGGCGGTCGGCGACCGGATCGCCGACATCCTCGATCAGGCCCATCGCCGTCAGTTCGAGCCGGCGACCGCACCGGGACTCGAGGACCGCAGCCTCACGGCCGTACGGGAGGCGGGCATCTCGAACGAGGCGGTCGAGATGCTGGCTGACCTCCAGCGCCGCTTCCCCCTGCCCTGAACCGTCGCCGCGGGGAGAGCGCGGCGACGGGACGGTCCTACTCCGCCGGCACCACCTGCGGTGTCAGGGGCGCCGGTTCATCCTCGAACGGGCGCTCGGGATGCATGGTGAAGGCGAGGCCCGCGCCCAGAAGCAGCAGGCCGACCGACCCGGCAAACGGCAGGATCCAGTTGCCGGTGAGATCCACGATCAGGCCGAAGGTGAGCGGCGAGACGATCGCGGCAAACGCCGAGCCGAAATTCATCAGCCCGCTCGCGGTACCGGCATATTGGGGCGCGATGTCCATCGGCACCGACCAGATCGGCCCGATCACCAGTTCGAGGAAGAAGAAGCCGCCGCTGAGCAGCAGCGCCACCAGGGTCAACTCCTTGGTGAAGAACACGCCCGCGAGGCAGGCGGCGGCGCCCAGCATGCCGAAGCAGATCACGTTGCGGCGCGCCTTCTGCAGGTCGCCGGTCTTCTTCAGGATGCGGTCGGAGATCACGCCGCCGAGCGTGTCGCCGACGACGCCGGCAAAGAACACGCCCGAGGCGAACAGGGCCGAATTCTTGATGTCGAGGCCGTAGCCGTCCTTGAAGAACGAGGGCAGCCAGTTGAGGTAGAGCCACAGCGACCAGCCGTAGCAGAAATAGGTCAGCGTGACGGGTGCCATGCGCGGGATCAGCCGGCGCCACGGCACCGGCGGTTTGGCGGCGGGCTTCGCCGTTCGGTCATGGATCGCCAGCCGCTCCAGATCCTCGTTCGTGACGGCCTTATGCTCGCGTGGGTCGTCCCGGTAGTAGAATACCCACACCAGCACCCAGGCGAAGCTGACGATGCCGAGTACGACGAAGGCGCCGCGCCAGCCGACATAGGCCATCATCAGCACCACCATCGGCGGCGTGATGGCGTTGCCGAAGCGGGCGAAAGAGTGGGTGATGCCCTGCGCGAAGCCGCGCTGGTCCTTGGCCACCCAGGACTGCATCGCCCGCGTGGCGGTGGGGAAGGTGGCGCCCTCGCCGAAGCCGAGGGCGAAGCGGGCCAGGAACAGCGAGACCACGCCGCCGACGAAGCCGGTTGCCACCGTCGCCGCCGCCCAGATCAGGCCGCAGATGAACAGCGTGCGCCGCGCACCCCACTTGTCGGCCATGGCGCCGCCGATGATCTGGAACACCGCGTAGGGGTAGGCGAAGGCCGAGAAGATGAGGCCGAGTTCGGTGTTGCTGAGGCCGAGTTCGCGCTTGATCTCCGGGGCGGCGGTGCCGACGTTGACCCGATCGACATAGGTGATGAAGTACATCAGGCAGAGCAGGAACAGCACCATGCCCGGCGCCGTCACGCGGCGTGGGATCGTGATCATCGGGGCTTCCTCCGGTTCTCATGAGCAATCACCCCTGGCTCCGCATCTGACGCGCGGCTCGGCCCGGGGCGTGGGCGTTCGGGGAAAGATCAGCCGTCGAGGCCGGCGCGCAGGGTCGTCATGGCGGCGAGCACGCCGCCCGGCCGGTGCGGCACGCCGGCGGCCGCCAAGCCCATCTCGACGCCGGACAGCGCGCCCATCAGAGTCAGGTCGTTGGTCTCGCCGAGATGGCCGATGCGGAAGATTCTGTCGGCGAGCTTCGACAGCCCGGCGCCGAGGGACATGTCGAATTTCTCGAGCACCCGCGCGCGGAAGGCGTCCGCGCTATGGCCGTCCGGCATCATCACCGCGGTGAGCACCGGCGAGTGCTCGTCCGGGTTCCGGCACAGCACTTCGAGGCCCCAGGCCTCGACCGCGGCGCGGGTCGCGGCGGCGAGCCGCTGGTGGCGGGCGAAGACGTTGTCGAGCCCTTCTTCGAGCAGAATCGCGACCGCCTCGCGCAGGCCGTAGAGCAGGTTGGTGGCCGGCGTGTAGGGGAAGTAGCCGTTGGCGTTGGGCTTCAGCATCTCCTCCCAATCCCAGTAGGAGCGGGGGAGGTTGTTGGACTTTCCGGCGGCCCGCGCCTTGTCCGAGATCGCGGTGAAGCCGAGGCCCGGCGGCAGCATCAGCCCTTTTTGCGAGCCGCTGACGGTGACGTCGACGCCCCACTCGTCGTGGCGGACATCGACCGAACCGAGGGAAGAGATCGTATCGACCAGCAGCAGGGCCGGGTGGCCGGCAGCATCGATCGCCCGGCGGATGGCGGGGATGCGGCTCGTGACGCCGGTGGAGGTCTCGTTGTGGACCACCATCACCGCCTTGAAGGAATGGCCCCGATCCTCGGCGAGCCGCGCCTCGACCTGGGCCGGATCGACGCCGTGGCGCCAATCGCCGGGCACGAACTCGACCTCGATGCCCCACCGCGCCGCCATCTGCCGCCACAGGGTGGCGAAGTGCCCGGTCTCGAACATCAGCACCCGGTCGCCGGACGAGAGCGTGTTGACGATCGCCGCCTCCCAGGCTCCCGTGCCGGAGCCCGGATAGATCACCACCGGCCCCTTCGTGCGGAAGATCGTGCGGCACCCCTCCAGCACCTCGCGGCCGAGCACGCCGAATTCCGGCCCGCGATGGTCGATCACCTGCCGGTCCATGGCGCGCAGCACCCGCTCCGGCACCGGGCTCGGTCCCGGAATGTGCAGGAAGTGTCGTCCGGTTCGGCGCGTCATGGGTCCTCCCGTTCGGCCAGGCGCCGGGCGTTTCACGTCGCGCCCGGTCATTTCATCCTGCAAGTTTGCATTCATTTTTAGCCGAGACAAGAAGTATCATGCCTACATTCGTCCCATCGACGGCGGTTGAGCCCGCTGCTACCAATCGGTCATGACTTCCGCCATGACACGCGCCGAACGCGAATCGGAGGGCGCGGACGGCCCGGTCCCCCTCCCCGCCGAACTTCAGGCCAAGGTCCAGGCCAAGGTTCATGCGACGCCTCGGGAAAACCTCGTTCACTCCCTCCACGACGCGGTGCTGGCGCGGCTGCGCGAGTTCATCGTCGAGGGCAATCTCGCGCCGGGTGCCCGCGTCCCCGAACGGCTCCTGTGCGAGCGCTTCGGCATCTCGCGCACGCCCCTGCGCGAGGCGCTGAAGGTGCTGGCCTCGGAGGGGCTGATCGACCTGCTGCCGAACCGCGGCGCGCGGGTGCGCCGGATCGGCGAGGGGGAGATCGTCGAGCTGTTCGACGTGATGGGCGGGCTGGAGGCCCTGGCCGGGCGGCTTGCCTGCGAGCGCATGACGGACGAGGCCTATGCCGAGGTCGAACGGCTCCATCACGAGATGTACGGCCACTATCTGCGGCGCGACCTGCACGGCTACTTCGCCTGCAATCAGGCGATCCACGACCGCATCGTCCAGGCCGCCGACAACGCTCCCTTGAGTGCCACCTATGCCAGCTTCGCGGGACGTCTGCGGCGGGCGCGCTACTCGGCCAATCTCGACGCCAACCGCGACCGCTGGGGCGAGGCGATGCGCGAGCACGAGGAAATCCTCGATGCCCTGCGCCGCCGGGCCGGGGCGGAGCTCAGCGACATCCTGTTCCGCCACCTGCGCAACAAACGGAAGGCTGCCGCTGACAGGGAGGCCTCGCAGCCTGCTGCCAGCGAGCCGGCGACCGCCGACAGCGAGTGATGTCGGCAAAACCCATCATTTTTGAATGCATTTTGCGCGACAGAACGGCCCGGATATGCCTCGCTTTGCCGCCAACCTGAGCCTGCTGTTCACCGAGATGCCGCTGCTCGACCGGTTCGCGGCGGCCCGCGCCGCCGGGTTCGCAGCGGTGGAGATGCAGTTTCCCTATGCCGAGATGAAGGCCGCGCTGGCGCACCGCCTCGCGGAGACGGGCTTGCCGCTGGTGCTGCACAACCTGCCGCCCGGCGATTGGGCGGCGGGCGAGCGCGGCATCGCCATCCTGCCCGACCGGAGACCTGAGTTTCGTGAGGGCGTCGCGCGGGCGATCGACTATGCCGGGGCGCTCGGATGCCGGCAGATCAACTGTCTCGTCGGCCTCGCACCGCCGGGCGCCGACCGGACGCGCCTTCTCGCGACGCTGACCGAAAACCTCGCCTACGCCGCCGACGCGCTGGGCAGGGCGGGCCTCCGCCTGTTGATCGAGCCGATCAACGACCGCGACATGCCGGGCTTCTTCCTGAACCGCCTTGCCGACGCCGCTCGCGTGATCGAGGAGTTAGGCTCCGAAAATCTCTTCATCCAGGCAGACCTCTACCACATGGCGATGATGGGCGAGGATCTGGCCACGGAACTCACAACGCACCGCGCCCGCATCGCCCACGTGCAGATCGCCGACGCCCCCGGCCGCCACGAGCCCGGCACCGGCCGCATCGACTTTTCCGCTGCGTTCGCGGCCCTCGACGCCTCGGGCTACGCTGGCCTCATCGGCTGCGAATACCTCCCCGCGGCCCGCACCGAGGTGGGCCTCGGCTGGATGTCGGCCTACAGATAGTCCCGGGATTCCAAAAGGATCATCCCTTTGGCGGGGTGTTGGGGCAGCGCCCCGGCATTCTTCCAGGGCTCTACCCTGGACCCGCGAAAGGACTCGTCCTTTCGAAACCTGGACTTTTGCGGTGCAGGCGCCGCCACAGGCTCGGGGTCACGCCGGTCCAGCCGAGGAAGGCGCGGGTGAAGTGGGCCGCGTCGGCGTAGCCGAGATCGAGGGCGATCCGGCCGATGGGCGCCATGCCCTCCGCCAGCAGCGCCTCGGCCCGCGCCCGTAGGACGCCTTGGAGGATCGGTGCGAAGCCCATGCCCTCCCCCTCCAGCTGGCGCTGCAGGCTGCGCCGCGACAGGCCGAGCCGGCGGGCGACCCCATCGATCGAGGGACGGCCGTCGAAGAGCGCAAGTTCGATCAGACCGGCAACGCAGGCCGTCAGCCCACCGGGCGGCACTGAGGGCGCCGCTTCGAGGAGCGGGCCGGGGGCCGGGTTCGGCGTCGCCAGAAGCGCGGCGTCGAAGTGCAGGCCCGCGTGCGGGCCGAGGCCCAGGTCGCAATCGAAGACCCGCTCGATCTCGGCCCGATCGGGAAGGACCGCGCCGGTCAGCACCGCCCGCTGCGGCCGCCAGCGCGGCCCGAGAAAGTGGCGCACGGTGCCGAGCAGGTAGCCGAGCGCCAGCATCTCGTTGGTCTGCCGCCCCGCTTCGATCCGCTCGGTGACGGCGTAGCCGTAGACGGCGCCCTCGCCCTCCCGGCGCAGGCCGGTCCAGGTCGCGGTCTGAAGGAGTGTCGGTGTGATCGTCTCGACCCGCGCCAGCGCCTCGCCGAGGGTCGCGCAGGCCCGCACATGCCGGCCGATGGCACCGAGGCCGCCGATGCCGGTGGCGGTCGCGAGCCGCGCGGGCAGCGCGGGGTCGCCGCTTTCGCGAACCGCCTCTTCCACGAGGCGAAACTGGTCGCGCAGCAGGATGAGACGGTCGGGCGTATCCATCACGGCAAACGGCATCTCGGCCCTCCGGAACACCCGCGCAACCGAGCCGCCCCTCGCCTCCACCGCCGTCACGATCGGGCCCATCGTGCAGGCCCGCGTCAGTCCGAGGCTGTTCATGCGCCCTCCTCCCGAGGAGCAGGCTCGGCCGGGTGGCATCGAATGGCAAGAGCCCACGCGCCGAGCGTCGTAGCGTCCGCCCGAGCCGCCGCGTGCGGCGTCGCCGTGGTGGGGTGAGCATGAACGGACTGCGTTCTACCAGATCGGGGGGGCGCCTCGCTGCGGCCGGTTTCATCCTCGCGGCGTTGCTGTCGGCTCCGCGTGCCGAACCGCGACCGCCCACACTGGCGATCCTGCCGCTCAAGCTCCTCGACACCTCGGGCGAGCCGATCGACCAAGGGCCTGAGCACGCTCGACGACTTGCGGCGATGGCGCGGGGCCTCGCGGAGGATCTCGACGCGGGCGGGGGCTATCGCACCCTGCTCGTCACCGCGGAGACGCTGCGCGGGCGCTGTCCGGACGAGCAGCCGGACTGCCTCCTCAAGGCGGCGCGGGAGGCCGGTGCGAGCCGTGTCTTCGTCGGCGTGGTCCACAAGAGCAGCACGCTCATCCTGCAGCTCTTCGCACGGGTGGCCGATGCCCGCACCGGTCATGCTCTGCTGACCCGCGACCTCAACTTCCGCGGCGATACCGACGAGGCGTGGCGCCGCGCTGGCGTGTTTCTGGCCGGTCAGATCCGGGAGGCCGGACCCTGACCGGTTTAAGTCCGCCGCCCCGTGATCGAGGCGGCGGAGCGTTGTTCAGAAGATCGGCATGCCGCCCGCGACGGTAATGAGGGCGCCGGAAGTGTAGCTGCTCTCTTCGGCCGCCAGCATCACGTAGGCCGAGGCGAGTTCCGCCGGCTGGCCGGGGCGGTTGAACGGCACTTGGCTGCCGAAGGTCTTCACCGCCTCCTCGCTCATCCCGGCCGGGATGAACGGGGTCCAGATCGGGCCCGGCAGCACGCCGTTCACGCGGATGCCCTTCTCGGCCAGCAGCTGCGCGAGGCCGAGCACCATGTTGCTGAGCGCGCCCTTGGTGGCGCTGTAGGCGAACAGGGTCGGCACCGGGTGCTTGGAATTGACCGAGGAGGTGAAGATCACCGACGCGCCGGGCTTCAGGTGCGCGAGTGCCGCCTTGGTGGCGTAGAACGGGCCGAAGATGTTGGTCTGGAAGTGCTTCTCGAAGATCGCGTCGTCGATGTCGGTGACGCCCTGGTTCGGCTGCTGGAAGGCGGCGTTGTTCACCAGGATATCGAGCCGACCGAATTCCCTGACCGTGCGGTCGACGATCTCGCGGGCATAGGCCGCGTCCTTGATGTCGCCGGGGAGCAGCAGGGCGCGCCGGCCCGCCCGCTCGATCCAGGCCCCGACGGCCTCCGCGTCCTTCTGCTCGTCGGGCAGGTACGAGATCGCGACGTCCGCGCCCTCGCGGGCATAGGCGATCGCTACCGCACGGCCGATGCCGCTGTCGCCGCCCGTCACCAGGGCCGCTTTGCCGGTGAGCCGGCCGGAGCCCTTGTAGCTCTCCTCACCGTGATCCGGCTCAGGCGCCATCTTACCCGTTTGGCCGGGAAAGCTCTGGGGCGGCGTCTCGAAGGGCGGGCGCGGGTACTTCGTCAGCGGATCGGTCATCACGGCTCCTGTTCGGGGATTGCCGCGACAACCGGATGGGAGGGCCTCCGTTCCGAAGTGGCGACCCTGAGCCGCGGTCAGCCCGCCGGCACGAGGGCTGCGTCGAGCACGCGGGCGACGTGGATCGCGTCGCGGCCGAGGCCGTCGTGGATCTGGTGGCGGCAACTCGTGCCGTCGGCGACCACGATGTCGGCGGCGGACGCCTTCCGCAGCGCCGGGAACAGCGACAGCTCGGCCATGGCGAAGGAGACGTCGATGGTGTCCTTACCGTAGCCGAAGGAGCCGGCCATGCCGCAGCAGCTCGACTCGATGACGCGCACATCAAGCCCCGGCACCGCGCGCAGCACCGCCTCCACCGGCGCAAACGCCCCGAAGCTCTTCTGGTGGCAGTGGCCGTGCAGGTGGGCGACCCGTCCGCCCTGATCGGCGAGCGGAAGGCTGATGCGGCCCGCCGCGAGATCGGCGGCGAGCAGTTCCTCGAACAGGAAGGCTTGGCCGGCGAGTTCGCTCGCCTCCTCGCGCAGCAGCAACGACAGAAACTCGTCACGGAAGGTGAGGAGGCAGGAGGGCTCCAGGCCGACCACGCGGGCGCCGGCCCGCACGAAGGGCAGGAGCGTGTCGAGGGTGCGCCGGGCTTCCTCCCGCGCCCGGTCGGTCTGGCCGGAGGCGAGATAGGTGCGGCCGCAGCAGAGCGGGCGGCGGCCCTCGTGGGCGACGACGCGGTGCAGGCGGTAGCCGGCGGCCCGCAGCACCCGCTCGGCCGCTTCCAGGTTCTCGCGCTCAAAAGCGCGGTTGAAGGTGTCGCCGAACAGGACGAGATCGCGGTGGTCGCCCGCCACGTCCTGCGGGTGGGCAACCTCGCCGGTCTCGCGCCAGGGCCGGCGCCATTCCGGCAGTGAGCGACGGGCCGAAAAGCCGGCCCAGGCCTCACCGAACCGGGCGAGCGCCGGATAGCGGTTGCGCAGGTTCAGGAGCGGCGCCAGCGCCGCGGCGACGCCCGCGTAGCGCGGCATCTCGGCCACCAGCCGCTCCTTCAGCGGCAGACCGTGCCGGGCATGGTAGTGGTGGAGGAACTCGACCTTCATCTTGGCCATGTCGACGCCGGTCGGGCATTCCCGGCGGCAAGCCTTGCAGGACACGCACAGGTCCATCGTGCGCTTCATCTCAGGCGACAGGAACGCGTCCGGCCCGAGCTGGCCCGAGATCGCGAGGCGCAACGAGTTGGCTCGTCCGCGGGTCAGATGCTGCTCATCGCGGGTGGCGCGGTAGGAGGGGCACATCGCGCCGCCGGCGAGCTTCCGGCAGGTGCCGTTGTTGTTGCACATCTCCACCGCCGGGCCGAACCCGCCCCAGTCCGACCAATCCAGCGCCGTCTTGTGCGGGGCGCTCACGGCGTAGTCGGGGCCGAACCGCATCAGGGTGCGGTCGTCCATCTTGAGCGGGCGGACGATCTTGTTCGGGTTCAGGCGGTTGTCGGGGTCGAAGCCGTCCTTCACCGTCTCGAAGGCGCGGGTGAGCGTTGCGCCGAACAATGGCTCCACGAATTCCGAGCGCGAGATGCCGTCGCCGTGCTCGCCTGAGTAGGAGCCCTTGTGGCGGCGCACCAGCTCCGCCGTCTCCTCGGCGATGGCGCGCATCTTCCGCACATCGCCGCCCTGCTTCATGTCGAGGATCGGGCGCACATGCAGGCAGCCGACGGAGGCGTGCGCGTACCACGTGCCGCGGGTGCCGTGCCGCGAGAACACCTCGGTGACCGCGTCGGTGTAGTCGGCCAGATGCTCCAGGGGGACGGCGCAATCCTCGATGAAGGATACCGGCTTGGCGTCCCCCTTCATCGACATCATGATGTTGAGGCAGGCCTCGCGCACCTCCCAGACCGCTTTCTGACGGTTCGGCTCCACCACCTCGACCACGGCGTCGGGAAAGCCGTGATCGGCCATGCACTGGTCGAGGCGCTTCAGGTCGTGCTTCAATATGGCGAGGTCGTCGCCCGCGAACTCGGTCAGCAGCAGGCAGTTCGGGGCGCCCTTCGTGATGTCGGCCAGGGTCGTGCGGAACAGCGGAATGTCGGCGCCGAGCACGAGCACGTTGTTGTCGACGAGTTCGACCGCCACAGGGTCGAGGCCGACGATCGCCTTCGTCGTCTCCATCGCGGCGCGGAACGAGGGGAAGTGGCACACGCCCATCGCCCGGTGGGCCGGCAGGCGCGAGAGCTTGAGCGTCACCGCGGTGGTAGCGGCCAGCGTCCCCTCCGAGCCGACGAGGAGGTGGGCGAGGTTCGGGCGCGGTTCGATCAGGGAATCGAGATTGTAGCCCCCGACCCGCCGCTGCACCTTCGGGTACATCGTCTCGATTTCGTCGCGGTGGGCGTCCGCCAGAGCGAGCATGCGTCGAGCCAGATCCTCCGCCCGCGCGCCGCCGGTCACGGCGCTCGCCGCGTTGCCGGTGAGCCCGAAGCCGAAGGCGGCGCCGTCGTGGAACAACGCCTCCAGGGCGAGCACGTTGTCGCTCATCTTGCCGTAGCGCAGCGAGCGGGCGCCGCAGGAATTGTTGCCGGCCATGCCGCCGATGGTGCAGCGGGTCGCGGTCGAGGGCTCGACGGGGAAGAACCAGCCATCCGCCTTCAGCCGGGCGTTGAGGCGTTCCAGCACGTGGCCGGGCTCGACGGTGACCGTGCCGCCTTCCGCGTCGTAGGCGAGCACGCCGTTGAAGTGGCGCGAGCAATCGACGACGAGGCCGGAGCCGATCGGCTGGCCGTTCTGCGAGGTGCCGCCGCCGCGCAGGATCACGGGGATGTCGTAGTCGGCCGCTACCTTCAGTGTCGCGGCGATGTCCGCGGCACTCTTGGGGAAGACCACGCCCGCCGGCATGATCTGGTAGATCGAGGCGTCGGTCGCGTAGCGTCCGCGGGTGAAGGCATCGAAGCGGGCCTCGCCCTGCAGCACCTCCGCGAGCTTGCGCGGCAATCCGGCCGCGTTGCGGGCCTTCGCACGCGCGCTGGAGGCCGGTGCCTCGGACGCCGCCTCGGCCGGTTTCGCGCTCGCGCCCAAGTGGAACCTCCCTCCCCGCGCCGCACCCTGTACGAGCGCATGGCTTTTTGAATGCATAATTCTTGCGCGAGGTCGGGTCAAACGCGGCAGGGTCGCAGCGTCCCTTCCACGTCGAAGCGGCCGCCGAGGGAATCGGCGGCCGCTTCGACGGGTGGGTGTTGGAGAACGGTTGGGAACGCCGGTTACAGGGCGATCCGCTGCGGGATCGCGTCCGGTCGATCCTGCCGATCGACCATGGGCTCGGGCAGCACGATGGCGCAGGCGGGTACAGCGTGCGGAGGCTGCATGACGGGGGCCTGCCGCAGGAGGATCGGGTTTGGTTCCGGTGCCGGCACGACCGGGGCCGGACGCGGCGCGGCGGGCCGCAGGCTGCGCTCCATGAAGCCGCGCACCAGCGGCACGATGTCCTGGCGGAAACGCGAGCCGTTGAAGATGCCGTAATGCCCGGCGCCCGGCTGCATGTGGTAGGTCTTGGCCGCCTCGGGCAGGTTCACCGCGAGGTCGAGCGCGGCCTTCGTCTGGCCGAGTCCGGTGATGTCGTCCTTCTCGCCCTCCACGGCCATCAGGTGGCAGCGGCGGATCGCGCTAAGATCGACGGGCTCACCGCGATGGCGCAGGGTGCCGCGCGGCAGATCGTGACGGATGAAGACCCGCTCGATCGTCTCGAGGTAGAACTCGGCGGTCAGGTCCATGACCGCGAGGTACTCGTCGTAGAAGGCGCGGTGGCGGGCGGCCGAGTCGCCGTCGCCGCGCACGAGATGGTCGAACATCGCGTGGTGGGCGTCCCGGTGGCGCTCGAGATTCATCCCCATGAAGCCGGCGAGTTGCAGGAAGCCCGGATAGACCGCGCGGCCCGCGCCCGGATATCCGCCCGGCACCGTGTGGATGCAGTGCCGCTCAAACCACGCGAAGCCCTTTTCCTCGGCCATGGTGTTGACGGCGGTCGGCGAGCGGCGGGTATCGACCGGCCCGCCCATCAGCACGGCCGAGCGCGGCGTGAGCGGGTGATCCTCGGCCTCCATGCGGGCGATGGCAGCGAGCACCGGCACGGAGGGCTGGCACACGGCCGCGACGTGGAGATCCGGCCCGAGCGCCGCGAACAGGGCGATACAGGTATCGATGTAGTCGTCGAGGCCGAACCGGCCGGCGCTGGCCGGCACCTGACGGGCGTCGGACCAATCGGTGATGAAGACCTGATGGCTGGGGAGGAACGCCTCGACCGTGCCGCGCAGCAGCGTGGCGTAATGGCCCGACATCGGTGCGACGATCAGCAGCTTCGGCTTAGCATCCAGCTCCGGGGAAGGCTCGCCAAAGGCGACGACGCGGCAGAACGGGCGCTCCCAGACGATGCGTTCCGGCACGCCGAGCCCGAAAGCCGGCTTGGCGTAGACGCGGGTGACACGCTCGAACATCTCGCAGCCCGCGGCCATGGTCCGGCTCTGCGGGGCGTAGGCGAAGGGATTGAACGGGTTCTCGCAGGCAAGCTTGGTGGCTTCCACCGCCAAGCGCATCGGTGCGAGCATGAGATGGCCGGCCTCGTAAAGAGGATACAGCATGCGAGCGCTTCCCTGGGAGCAGCTCGCTTGAATCAAGCTGTCCTTTTCTTGAGTTCGTGAGGTCTGAAACTCCCGAACCCTAGAAAAAGTTTCGTTTGCTCAAGTGGGGCTGTGGATCAGGACAGTTTCACCCCTCTCATGCCAAATCCGGTTGATCCCTTCGGGACGGCGGATTTGAGCTTCGCTCAGTCGCCGCGCGGGCTTGCTGATCCGGTCCCCGCTTGGATCAAGCGGAAACCGTATCATAAGTCGCGCTCTATCGGCTTGGCGGACGCCACGCGTCTCACACAACGACCGCTGCGCCGCCGCTCCTGTAGGGGCGACGACGAGTGACCGGACGTCGTGTGAGGCGGGCTTAACGTGTGACGCGGCGGCCGGGGCGGCGGGCCACGGCGCACCCGGCCCGGTCAGGCGTTGGCCTGCGTCAGGAACTTCGTCGTGAGATAGGCCTCGATCGCCTCCGAGCCGCCCTCGCTGCCGTAGCCGGAATCCTTCACGCCGCCGAAGGGCGTCTCGGGCAGCGCGATGCCGTGATGGTTGATCGAGATCATACCGGCCTCGACCCCTGCCCCGACCCGGTTCGCCCGGGTGCCGGAGCGGGTATAGGCGTAGGCCGCCAGCCCGTAGGGCAGACGGTTGGCCTCGTTCAGCGCCTCGTCGTCATCGGAAAAGCGCCGGATCGCCGCGATCGGCCCGAACGGCTCCTCGTTCATGAGCCGGGCCTCCAGCGGAACGTCGGCGAAAACGGTGGGCTCGAAGAAGTGACCGCGATTGCCGATGCGGCTGCCGCCGGTGAGGAGGCGCGCGCCCTTCGCCTCGGCATCGGCCACGAACGCCTCCATTGCCTCGACCCGGCGGCCGTGGACGAGCGGGCCCATCTGCGTCTCGGGATCGAGGCCGTCGCCGACCTTGAGCGCTTTCGAAGCAGCCACGAAGCCGTCGACGAAGCGGTTGTACACGCCCTCCTGCACGAGGAAGCGGGTCGGGGCGACGCAGACCTGGCCGGCGTTGCGGTACTTGTTGGCGGACAGCACCCGCACGGCGGTCTCGATGTCGGCATCATCGAACACGATCGCCGGGGCATGGCCGCCGAGTTCCATCGTCGCCCGCTTCATGTGCTGGCCCGCGAGCGCCGCAAGCTGCTTTCCGACCGCGGTCGAGCCGGTGAAGGTGATCTTGCGGATCACCGGATGTGGGATGAGATAGCCGGAAATCTCGGCCGGATCGCCGTAGACCAGGGCGAGCGCGTCGCCCGGCACGCCCGCATCGAGAAAGGCGCGCACCAGTTCGGCGCAGGAGGCCGGGGTATCCTCCGGCCCCTTGAGGATCACGGGGCAGCCGGTGCAGAGCGCCGCCGAGAGCTTGCGCACCGCCTGATTGATCGGGAAGTTCCAGGGCGTGAAGGCCGCCACCGGCCCGACCGGCTCGCGGGTGACGATCTGCAGCACGCCCTCGGCGCGGGGGGGGATGACCCGGCCGTAGGCGCGCCGGCCCTCTTCGGCGAACCACTCGATGATGTCGGCGGCCACCCCGGTCTCGACCCGCGACTCGGCGAGCGGCTTGCCCTGCTCGATGGTCATGGTGCGGGCAATGTCTTCCGCGCGCTCGCGCAGCAGCGTGGCGGCCCGGCGCAGCACCTTGGACCGGTCGAAGGCGGAGACCCGCCGCCAGGCGGCAAAGCCCCGCTCGGCCGCCTCCAGCGCCTCATCGAGGTCCGCTCGCGTCGCGACCGCGACCCGGCCGATCGCCTCGCCCGTGGCCGGGTTGAGAACGGCCAGGGTCTCGCCGCCGCCACCGGGACGCCAGCGGCCGGCGATGTGAAGCGGAACGTCGAGGTCCATGGCCATCTCCGTACGAGGGATGGCCTTCATATAGGTCCTGCACGCGTGCGGCACCCCGGCTCCGGCCGAACACCGTCGGTCGGCCTCGCCCGTGGAATGCCCCTGCTACTGGATATTCGGCGAGAGGCGGAGATTCGGTGAAAGGGAAGAGCGAGAGGAACCCAGCCGGCGCGATCGCGTCCTCGTTCGGTGCCTGACGAGACTTCCGGTCGCGGGCCGCTTCCTCTCCGGGCACGACAGCGCGGCGGGCGTGTTGTGAGAGACATCGAGGCTCGCCCCTCCTTCGCAACCTCCGCAGCGGTTCGGCTCTTCCGAACACGCTGCCGGCCCGGATCAACGATGACATCCACACCCATCAACGCCTTCGTGACGGATTGCGAGATTGCGTCCCGCCACGCCTCCGACGGCCCCTTGAGCGGAATGACCTTCGGGGTGAAGGACCTGCTCGACGTCGCGGGCGTGCCGACCGGGGCGGGCAACCCGGACTGGCGCCGGACGCACGCGGTGCCGGAGCGAACTGCGCCGAGCGTCGCCCGATTGCTCGATGCGGGTGCAAGGCTCGTGGGAAAGACGATCACCGACGAACTCGCCTGGGATCTCGACGGCGAGAACGCGCATCACGGCACGCCCGTCAACGTCGCCGCCCCGGGGCGGATACCGGGCGGCTCGTCGTCGGGATCGGCCGCCGCGACCGCCGCCGGGTTGTGCGATTTCGCCATCGGCACCGATACGGGCGGGTCGGTACGCCTGCCGGCCAGCTTCTGCGGCCTCTACGGGATACGCCCTACCCATGGCCGCATTCCGTCGGAGGGCGTGGTTCCGCTGGCCCCGAGCTTCGACACCATCGGCTGGTTCGCACGCGATCCGCAGGTTCTTCGGGCGGTCTCCGAAGTCATGCTCGGCGCTACGGGCGAGGTGGTGCCGACCGAGCGGCTGGTGATCGCGGACGACCTGTTCGCCCTGGCCTCGCCCGCGATCCGTGCGGCCCTGAGCCCTGCCGTCGAGCGGCTCGCCGCCCTCGTGCGACGGGTCGAGCACGTCACGGTCGCCGACGGGGACGCCCCCGTGTGGCGCGACGCTTTTCGAACGATCCAAGCGCGGGAGGCATGGACCACGCACCGCGACTGGATTCAGCGGACCGACCCATCCTTCGGAACGGATATCCGGGAGCATATCGAGGAAGGGGAGCATCTCGATGCGGACGTCGTGGCGCGAGCGCAGGCGGTCCGCGACGAGGTTCGGGCGCGCATGAGCCGGCTCGTCGTGCCCGGAACCCTTCTCGTCCTGCCGACCGCTCCGGATATCGCTCCGCGCCTCGACTCATCGGAAGCCGAGCGCGCCGACATCCGCGACCGCGCCCATCGGATGCTCTGCCTCGCCGGGCATGCCGGCCTGCCCCAGCTCTCGATGCCGCTTGCGACCTCGAACGACTGCCCGATCGGCCTCTCGGCGATCGCGGCGCACGGGCAGGATGAGGCGCTGGTCAGTTTGGCCACGCGTCTTGCCGAGCGTCTTGCCGAAGCGAGGTGACGCGGGCGGCAGGCAGCTGGGGATGGCCGCTCGCCCGGAACATCATCCCGATCGGGATCCGGGCACGAAACGCCGGAGCGTTCCGAATTCGCTGGGCCCGCACCCTACCGGTGTCCTTACGGTTTGGGGCTCCCGCGCGGATGTCGGCGCATCGCACGAAAGCGCCCCTGCCGAACCCGGCAGGGGCGCTCGCAACGTCAACGCCGTCGAAGGATTACGCGGCGAGCCACGCCGGCATGTCGGTCCAGGCGCTGTGCCCATCAAGCTCCGCGGCAAAGACGCCGTCGAGCCGTGCACGCTCGCGCTCGACGAGGGCGCCGTCCACCGCCACCGGGCGGCAGCGGCCGTGCTCGCCGGCCGGCACGAAGTTCGGATCCGTCAGCATGCCGTCCTCGCCGGCGAACCACACTCGGCTGCCCATGTCGTAGTAGCTCTCGGCGGCCAGACCTTCGGCGAGCAGGATGTCGTGCGCATCCAGCTCGACATGCCAGTAGGTCACCTGCGTCGCCGGCTCGCGGACGATGGAGGTGCCGTTGATCAGGCACATCACGGGCACCAGCACGCCGCCCTCGCCGTTGACATCGGCGCCCACGAGCACCGGATGGCCGTGCGAGAGGCGCAGATCGCGCGCCGGGAGGCCGGGGCCGAAGGCGCCTGCGCGGATCCGGATGGGCTGCTCGTTGTGGGGCAGCGCCTCGCTCTTGGCATCAAGGGCGCGGTTGCCGATCCAGGTGATCGGACGCAGCGTACCGGAGGCCGTCACGGCGAGATCGCCGACGGTCAGATCCTCGACCGCAACCTCGCCGCGGGCGGTGCGGATGAGCGTGCCGGTGGTGAAGCAGGGCGCGGCCTGGACGTTGTAATCGCCGAGCGTGTTGTTGCTGTCGGCGAGGAAGCGTGTCCGGGTGGAGCCCGCAGGCGGGTTCGAGCCGACTACCTGCGTGTTCGAGAGAAGGTAGCGGTAGTTGCCGGCCGCCGTCTCACCGGGCGGGATGGCCCTGCTCACGAACAGGATCTGGCCAGAATTGTCGAACTGCGTCGAGGTCAACTGAATGGACGTTCCGGCAAAACCAGCTGGAGCATCGGCTCCATAGGTCAGCGTTACTGGATCGCCTACAACGTTGATGGTGCCGCTTACGCTCACGGAATAGGTCGAAGCGGTATCGACCTGAAAATTTCCAGATGCACCACCGTCGTCGGTTCCGAGGAAGCCGGCAGAATACGTCGTATTGTTGAAAGTGATCGGCAAAGCCATAGTTCATCCCTCCCGTTTTGAGCGGGCGCTTTTGTCTTCAGTTATGCGCCGGGCGATCATTCGGCGACGGAATGCAGAGAGATGGGCTCCATTTCAGGAGCGCCTGCGGCCTCAACGCTGCCTTGCTCTAACTCTGCTTTCGGTCACGGTCCGAACATGCGGGGAACCTGCGACGCCGACAATCCATCGGGACGGGTTATTTGCTGGTCGGATTATTTTTCTCTCATGATCGTGTGCGGCTGTGCCAGATCTGCAACATTTTTCAGCCGAAACTGCTTACGCCTCAGTAATTTAGGCATATTAAATCGGGATCTTTCGGCAATAAAATTGCGCTTAGATCTTGCGTCTCGCGGGGTCAATGCGCTGATTGGTTGGCAGGACGGAAGAGAGCCGCCCTCGACGCCGAAACACGGTTCGCAGTCCCGGTTTCGGGACGATCTCGAGCGGGGGTGGTGGACGGCGCCGCCCTGCCGGGCTCCCTCCTCCCCGGCCCGAGGCGAGGGCGCCACCGGATGTCCCCGGATGGGACAGTGAAGCCGGCGGCTGCCTTGCATGACGAGGACAGCCACCACTGGCTGTTGCGGTCGGAGCCGCACAGCCGGTGGTACGATGCCATCGCATGGGGGGCGATGCCGGCTTGACGACCACATGACGACTTGCGCTGCCACGCGCGGAGCCATCCTGAGAGACGGAACGCCATGGCAACCCGCTTGACCAGCAAGACAGTCGCTCAATCGGCTCGGTCCAATATACCGGTCAGGTTAGCGTCGTCACCCGCATAGACCGCCTTGCACGCTCCATCGCTGCCCTGTCTGGTATCGTAAAGCGGATGGAGGCTGCGGGAGTGGTTCTTGTCGCCATTGAACAACCCATCGAGACGTCAACGCCTGCCGGTCGCTGCTTCCTACAGATGCTTGGGGTCTTCGCTGCGTTCGAGACGGCCATAGGGCGCGAGCGTCAGATGCAGGGTATCGCGAAGGCCAAAGCCGAAGGGGCGTTCAGGGGCCGCAAGCCTTCCATCGACGCAACTCGTGTGAGGGAGCTGGCAGCATTCGGCATGGGCGAAACCGCCATCGCCAAGGAACTCAGGGTTAGCCAGGCTTCGGTCTACCGGCTGATCGGGAGGAATCGTACAACAGTTGTTGCTATTGCCCGACCGACAAGCTGTCGTCTGACGCAACGTAATAGAGACAAAGACGGGGCGTTTTTTGCCCTCCCCACATGTTCCCGCGGATCGGAAAGCGTTCGTCCCACCGCGCCATCTGAAGGAATTCAATCCCACAGATCTTGTCTTGAAATAAAAAGCAAATTTGTCCCATAGTTAGAATTATAGATCAATATAACCGGCGCTGAATAACACAATTCCGACAAGTTTCCCGCAGATAGGTTGCGCACAATATGGACGGGAACGACACAACGTCATGAATATCCAACGGGCGCGACTCATCGGTGGTGTCGCTTCGATCATGCTTTCGTTAACACTGTGTGGACTGGCGTCTTACATCGAAGGTCGCATAATACTTTTCTAATCAAATTTTGATTCTTCATACCTCGTCTGTAGGTAGGCGCCTATAAGAAAACCCCCTTGAAGTGCTGATAAGTATGACAAGAACAACAGCACATCAACCAACGAAAATGACCAACGTATAATCGACGCCGTAATCCATATGCTAGCGATGGCGATGGATGCAAGGATTAGAGTGTTCGTCTGATACGTCCGCCCGATGAGGGCCCCCGTAGCTAGTGATATCGCTGCAACTAGCATCGTTCACTCGCACAAAACTCAAACTAAGCATCATCAATGATGGCGCGATCGGCGAATCCCCATGGCGCACTACCAGTGACATTGCGTGGCTCATTGATTGTATCGAATGATCATAAAGCGTGATTGATGTATGTAGGTCCCGCGTTGCAAAAGCATTTTCCACGCGTGGTTGTCGGATCGTGGGAAGTTCATTGATTCGCGTCGTGTAGCGGGGCGAACGTATATCGAACTTAGTGAACCATGGTCGGGCCTTAACCCAACCGGACGATGCCAGAACCACGCTCCCCCGTCCGTGGCGGCGGTTGCAGTGGTCCAGGGCGTTTGTCAGCGGCCGACTGCGCTCCCGATCCCTACCGATCAAGGCGCGCTGAGATGCTTCGAGGGGCATCAGGTCCGTGGTGATGATGCCGGTCCTCTCAATCAGCCCGGTCCAAAGCCAGCCGGTCAGGTCAGCGGCCAGCCGCGGGCACCAACGACGAGCAGCGGCGAAGGTCGGGTTTCGTACGTCAGGCTCGACTGCTGAGGCCGGTGAGAGGATCGCAGCCACCTCCCCGTCCCGGAACGTGCGCTCCCGCTTGGCGACCCTCTTGGGCTCCTCCGGGCTCTCGCCCGTGACCGGTTTCGATAGCAACAGCTTTCCACCGTGAAGCCCGCAGGCCCAGGCGAACACAGACCTGACGGCCACGAGGTCGTTCCGGTTGATGGCACTGGGATGAACGCCCTCCACGTCGCGTGACGGCGCAGAACCTCGGCATAGACGCCTGACGGCCCCGGCTCATCAGCCATGGCGTGGACCCACTCCCGGTAGGCTAAGCCGCCAAGGGCTGTGATCTGTCGTTGGTTGAGCCGTGTCGGCCCTTTCCGCTGGGCCTCCCAGAACCGCTTCAAAGCTCCATCAGCGACCGAGCGGCGGCTTCGAGCTTCGGCTATGTCCGTGGTCAGGAGGGAAGCTTGGATGGCGTCACCGACCTTTACGGTGAGAAGGCATCGCCCACCGGAAGAGCCGCGCTCTGACCCTTCACGCTGTGGAGAAGGTCATGCGGCGTGCGCTGGCGCAGGTAGTAGGTCCCGGTCTTCGGGTGCTTCCACGATCAGGCTGTCATGAGGGTCATACGTGAAGCCGCTGTGTGAAAGCGCGGCCTTTATCAACCCATTGTAAAGACCAACCTTTTGACTTCCAACAGGAAGTAGGTTGGTGCGGCCAAGAGGACTCGAACCTCCACCCCTCGCGGGACTAGCACCTCAAGCTAGCGCGTCTACCAATTCCGCCATGGCCGCCCTTGCCGCCGTGCCGCTTGTGGCGGCCGGTGTCTTGTGTGGGCGGCGCAGCGGATAACAGATGCCCGGGGCCTGCACAAGCGCCGGATGCGCTTCTTCGCGTTTTGCCGCCTCGAAATCCGCTCAGGGCATCGTGCCCGCATCGTCGAGGATCGGCACGGCGCCCTCGCCGATGGTCACGCCGGGGGTGCGCACGACCTCGGCCTTGCGGATCAGCTCGGTCACCTCAACGGAGATGCGGTTGCCGGTCACCACGATCTGCCCGCGGGCGATGGGGTGGTCGTTGGCGAGGATCTCGACCATGTCGGTCTCGGTGGCCTCCAACTCGATCACCGCACCACGGCCCATGCGCAGCAGCATGTGCAGCGGCATGTGGCTGCGCCCCAGCACGACCTTGAGATCGACCTGCAATTCGTCCAGGACCGCCACGCGCGGATGCTCCGTTTCTTAAAGCCCGGAAAACCTTCCGCACGCGATGGTGAAGTCTTGGTAAACAATTCCTTCACGGCACCCGCTTCCCGGCTTTCGATCGCACCCGCGACATTCCTGCCGCGCGCGGACGCACCGCCGGTGGCTTGGCGCGTGACCGACAGCCTCGTCGGCTACGAGGCGGCGGAGGCCGAGATGGAGGCCCGCGCCGCCGCGATCGCCCGGGGCGAGGCGGACGAGTTGGTGTGGCTCTTGGAGCATCCGCCGCTCTACACGGCGGGCACTTCGGCCAAGACCGTTGACCTCGTCGAGCCGGAGCGCTTCCCCGTCCACCGCACGGGCCGGGGCGGGCAGTACACCTATCACGGGCCCGGCCAGCGCATCGCCTACGTGATGCTCGACCTCAACCGGCGCCGGCCCGACCTGCGGGCCTATGTGGCGAGCCTGGAGGCATGGCTGATCGCGACGCTCGACGCCTACAACATCCGGGCCGAGCGCCGCGAGGACCGGGTCGGGGTCTGGGTGCGGCGGCCGGACAAGGGGCCGACCGTCGAGGACAAGATCGCGGCGATCGGCATCCGGGTGCGACGCTGGGTGAGCCTGCACGGCATCAGCCTCAACGTCGAGCCGGACCTCGCCCACTTCTCCGGCATCGTGCCCTGCGGCGTGCGCGAGCACGGCGTGACGAGCTTGGCCGACCTAGGCCGCATCGTCAGTCTGCCCGAGGTGGACATGGCGCTGCGCGCCGCCTTTGAGCCGATCTTCGGCCCGACACGCGACGAGGCTTGAAATCCCGCTTTCGAAAGGGATCATACCTTTCGCGGGTCCAGTGCGGAGCCCCGGTGAAGGGAGGTCGGGGCGCCGCCCCGATACCCCGCCGAAGGGGTGAACCCCTTTGGGATCCCAGAATTTCAGGCGTCGGCGGTGGCTGTCGGGACGACCGGGCGTGCGGACGGTGCCGACCGGCGCAGCCGCAGTCCCGCGCGCAGCAGCGGCAGGACGAGGCGGGCGAACCGGATCTGGCCGGGGAGCTGCCGCGGCATCAGCGGGCGGTAGGCGAGGCGCGGGCTGGCGCGATCGACCGCCGCGACGATCTCGCCGACCCGCGGCAGGGCGGCGATGCGGCGAGCCTCGCCTTCAGGGATGCCGAGCCGCCGCGCCCAGGCGAGATCGCGGGTGAGGCGGCCCTCGTCGTGAAGGCGGCGCAGCCGTGCCCGCCAGACGTAGCGGTGAAGCGCGCGGGGCACCGCCTCCATGCGCGCGTCGCACAGGGCGTCGGGCTCCTCGCAGCGGGAGCGGATCGTGTCGGCGACCCCGCCGGCCGCGCGGCCGGTGAGGCGGGCCGAGATCAGAACCAGCACCGCCCGGTCATGGCGTACGCGAAAGCCCCGCTGGAGTAGGGCGCCGACGAAGGCGCCGTCCTCGCCGAGCGGGATTTCCGGCATGCCGCCGACATCACGGTAGGCAGGAAGCCGCACGGCGAGCGAGGCGCCGATGGTGGTGCGGTGGCAGGGCCAGGGATCGTGCGGATCGGGATCGATGCGCGCCTCCATCTCGGTGATGAGCGCGTCGTAGGTGTCCTCCAGCCGGCCGCGGGCGGGCAGCGAGGGCGGCAGCAGGGCCGCCTCCTCCGGGATCAGCTCGACCCGGCCGGCGACCGCGTCGGCGCCCGCCTCCAGGGCGGCGAGGTTGGCCGCGACCCAGTCCGGCGGCACGATGCTGTCGGCATCCGTCGTCAGGAGCGTGGCCGTCGTGGAGGCCGTCCCCTCCGCTTCGAGCCACGCGACCGCCGCGTCCATCGCCGCGCGGCGCGCCCAGCCCGCATGCGCCCCGGCATGAACACGCTCGATCACCCGGACGGGGATCGACAGCGCCGGCACGAGACCGGCGACGATCGCCGCCGTGTCGTCGGTGCAGTTGTTGAGGAACAGCACGAGGCCGAGCCGCCCTGGCGCCAAGCCGGTCTGCCGGTCGATCGCCGTCAGGCAGCGGGCGATCCGCTCGGCCTCGTTGCGCACGGGGATGGCGATGACGGTGTCGAGGCGCGACGGCGTGGGGGAAACGGGCGGCACGGACGGGCTCCGGGAAAGCCGATGGGAGGTGCCGGAAGGCGGGCTCCGGGCGGCGTTGCGCCTGCATAAGCTGCGCTTGATGAACCGCGGCTGATGGTCTCGCACCACGGAACGGGGCGGGTCGGCCCCGGTTTCCCGGGCATCCTGCCTCGGCAAAAGGAGCCTTCGACGGAGGCTTCGAGGAGTCATCCACGGATCGCGCGGGAGCCGGCCCCCTCATCGCGGCTCGCCGCAGGAACCCGAACCGATGATCGCCCTCTACGGCATCGCCCTGCTTGCCGGCATCGCCACGGCCGTGCAGCCCGGCCAGAGCACGCAACTCGCGAAATCCTTCGGTGCGCAGCCCTTCGCGGCGGGGCTCGTGTCGATGCTGGTCGGCACCGTCACCATGCTCGGCATCGGCCTCGCGACAGGGCGGCTGCACCTGCCGAGCCTTCAGCAGGCTGGTCAGACACCGGTCTGGGCGTGGTTCGGCGGCGCGCTCGGCGCCGGCGTCATCCTGGCCCAGCTCTTCGTCGCGCAGCGGATCGGCGCGGCGTCCTTCCTCGGCCTTCTCGTCACCGCGGGCGTCGTCACCTCGATCACGCTCGACCATTTCGGGCTCGAAGGCTTCGCCGTCCACCCCGCGAGCATCACGCGCCTTCTCGGCGGGGCGCTGATGATCGCGGGCGTCGCCCTCGTGGCCCTGTCCTGACGGAGAGCCGCCCCGGCCTACCCTACTCCGCCGCGTGACGGAGCCGGGGCGAGGCCGGAGCAGCGTTCCCGGTCCGCGCCCGTGCCAGCGCCGCGTCGAGGGCGTCGCTCAGCGAGGTCACGAGCAGGTCGGCGGAGATCGCCCGGCGCAGGCGGCCGAGGGAGGCCGGATCGCGCTCGCGCCAGAAGCCGACGAGGATCGTCGCCCCCGGTGCGGCCTTGCGGGCGCGGCGGATGGTCAGGCGGATCTGCGACAGGCTGATCGGGTCGAGATAGGAGAAGCAGATCATCGCCGGGCGCTCGCCCTCGGGCAGGCCGTTGCGCAGCACGTCCCCCGTCGCTAACCGCGCCCCGAGCCCGTGGCGGGAAAGCGTCTGAGCGAGCATCAGCGTCGCGGCCTCGTCGAAGGCGCCTCCGCTCGGCACGCACAGGACCGGCACCTCTCCGCGCCAGGTCGGCGCCAGGTCGTCGGGGCCGAGCACGATGCCGGCCGCGCGCCGGTCCGGCCCCACCGCGGCGAAGGCAGCTTCGGCCTCGGCGCCGACGGGCTTGCGCGAGCGCCGCGGCATGCCGCGCTTGCGCGCCAGCCCCAGCGCCTCGACCACCGTGCGGAAGCCGGCACCGACCTCGCCCTGCCGCTCCCGGTCGAGCATGCCGCGTGCCGCATCCTCCTGGGCCATGCGCAGGCCCGGAAGCACGACCTCGTCGTAGTAGGTGACGAGCGCCCGCTCCTTCAGGAACAGCCGCCCCTGGTCGATGGCCTCGGCCGGATCGCCCGCCAGCATGCGCTGGTAGAAGATCTCCTGGGGGCCGAGCGCCGGGCGGTCGCCGAGGATCACGTCGAGGAACCACAATCGCTCGACATGGCGGCCGAGCACCACGAGGCAGACGGTCAGCGGGGTGGCGAGCAGAAGGCCGATCGGTCCCCACAGGAAAGTCCAGATCGTTGCAGCCAAGATCACCGCAATCGGCGAGATGCCGGTCGAGTGCCCGTAGAGCAGCGGCTCGACGACGTGGCCGGCGATCGGTTCGACAATCAGGAACAGGATCGCGACCTGGATCGCCATCGACCAGCCGGGATCGACGGCCACGGCGATGGCGAGCGGCAGCACTGCCGAGATCACCGCGCCGACATAGGGCACGAAGCGCGAGATGCCGGCGATGACCCCGAACAGGATCGGGCTCGGCACGCCGATGAACCACAGGCCGACGCCGATCACGAGGCCGAAGGCGACGTTGAGGATGAGCTGCGCCACGAAGAACCGGCTGAGCCGGCTCGTGGCGTCGTCGATCGCCGCGGTGGTGCGGCGCAGGTCGCTCGATCCGGCGAGCCGGATCGCGCGGTTCCGCAGATCCTCGCGCTGGAGCAGGATGAAGATCGTGAACAGCAGGATGAGGCCGAGCGTCGCCAGCGGATGCAGCACCCCGCCCGCCACGCTGCCGAGCGTCGTCAGCAGGCCGGTGCGGGGGGCATGGATCTCGACCTGCATCGGCCGCCCCGCCGTGCCGAGCGCCGCACTCGTCTCGGATTCGGTCTTCGCGGCGGGCGGCTGCAATTCCTTGCCGATCTCCTCGGCCATGTCGAAGAAGCCGGAGAAGGTGTCCGACAGGCTTCCGCGCTCGGCGGTGGCGGCGCGCAGGGCCGTGATCTTGTCGCGCAGGGTCAGCGAGTAGCGCGGCAGATCGGTCGCGAGCTGCGCCGCCTCGCGGGCGATCAGGCTGCCGATCGCCCCGAGCAGGCCGAACGCGAGCACCACCACCAGCAGCACCGCCGCCACCCGCGGCACCCGGACACGCCGAAGGACTCTCACGGCGGGTACGAGGACGAAGCTCAGCAGGATGGCGAGCGCCACCGGCACGAGGATGTCGCGGCCGAAATACAGGGCGCTGGCGAGCGTCACAACCAGCAGCAGCGAGGCGAGCGTCGTCACCACCGGCAGCGCCTGCCGCAGGAGCCGCGTGGTGACCGGATCGGTGGTCATGGCGTCCTCATGGGCAACCGGGCCCGTTCGGGTGATGGATCGTCAGGAGCGGTGGAGGCGGGCCGGAGGCCTCAATCCCCCGCCCCGATCGCCGCGCCGATCTGGGTGAGCAGCTTGGGGAAGTCGATCGGCTTCGGGTGGTAGTCGTCACAGCCGGCCTGGATCGCCTTGTCGCGGTCGCCCGACATGGCGTGGGCGGTGAGCGCAATGATCGGGATGGCGCGGGTATCGGTCGCGGCCTTCAGGGCGCGGGCGGTCGACCACCCGTCGAGGATCGGCAGGTTCATGTCGAGCAGGATCACATCGGGCTGGGCGGCGCGGGCCTGCTGCACGCCCGCCTCGCCGTCATGGGCGAGCACGACTTCGTAGCCGCGGCGCTTGAGCCGGCGGGACAGGAAGTCCCAGATCTCCTCGTGATCTTCCACCAGCAGGATTTTTCCCGACACGCCCGAAACCCCTTACTCGCGCCGATACGCGCTCCGCGACCTAACGCGCGGAAAGCCGTTGCGGTGTCATGGGCCCGCGCGCAATCCGTATCCCTTGTCATCTTCGTCGCCTTGTCTCGCTCGGCCCCGCACGGCTAAGGGGTGCGCCAGGGCGGATCATGCGGGGCGGACGCGGTGCGGGATGGCGGGGCGGAGAGCGGCGACCCGCGCGTCACGGCGCTGCTCGTGCATCTTGCGGAGCGTGAGGCGCCGTTCTCGATCAGGGACCGCGACGACCTCGCCGGGCTCGCGCTCGGACGCGCGACCCTGAGTTCACGGATCGACCCGCAGGCTCCGCCGCGCTGGTGGGTGAAGGGCGCGGGCGGGCTCGATCTGGCGGAGGCCGACCTCGCCGATGCCCGGCTGGAAGAGACGGACCTGTCGGGGGCCAACCTGCGGCGGGCCTCGCTCGCCGGAACCCTCGCGCGCTCGGCCGGCTTCGCGAGCGCCTGCCTGGAGGAGGCGGATTTTGCGGGCGCCGACCTCAGCGGCGCGCGCTTTGCCGGAGTCGCCGGCGGGCAGGCTTCCTTCCGCGAGGCAATGCTGGAGGATGCCGATTTCTCGGGCGCGACCATGCGCTTTGCCCGGCTCGACAAGGCGTTGCTCGACGGCGCCCGCTTCGAGGGCGCCGACCTCTGGGGCACCGACTTCACCGGGGCGGATGCCGACGATTCCGTGTTCCGAAGGGCCCGACTCGACGAGGCCAACCTCTCTGACTGCAACCTCACCGGGGCGGATTTCGAGGGTGCCAGCTTGAAGAAGGCGCGGCTCGTCGGCTCGCGGCTGCGCGGCGCCAACTTCTCCGGCGCCCGGCTCGACGGGGCGGACCTGTCGGGGGCCGACTTCTCCCGCACCAGCCTCGTGCGGCTCGACCTCACGACATGCAAGCTGCGCCATGCGCGCTTTGCCGGAGCGTGGCTGGAGGGCGTGCGGTTCTCCGTCGAGCAGATCGGCGGCATGGTCGGCGAGGAGGCGGCCGGCGAGTACGAGGCCGCGCAGGCGAGCTATCTCGCGCTCGAGCGCAACCTTCAGAGCATCGGCAGCCCCGAGGGCGCGAGCTGGGCCTACAAGCGCGGGCGCCGCATGGGCCGGCGCCACGCCGGCGTGCGCACCCGCGAGGCCTTTTTCGCCCGCGATGTTCGAGGGACGCTGAGCGACGGCTACCGCTGGATCGCCGACCGCTTCGTCGAGTGGCTGTGCGATTACGGCGAGAGCCTGTCGCGGATCGCCCGCGCCTTCCTCGTCGGAATCTTTCTGTTCGCCGGGGCCTACGGGGCGACGGGCGGGCTCTTCCACGAGGGCGAGAACACGCCGACCTACAATCCGCTCGATCTCGTGAGCTACAGCGCGCTCAACATGATGACCGCCAACCCGCCAGAGATCGGGGTAAAGCCGCTGGGGCGCGTCACCAACCTGCTGGTCGGATTGCAGGGGGCGGCGGGCATCGTGCTGATGGGTCTGTTCGGCTTCGTTCTCGGCAACCGGCTGCGCCGCTGACTTGTGATTTCGCATCCGAGCGAAAGCCGGCCACACCGGTCGGGGCGATGCCAAGACGACGACGTCAAGACGACGATGACAGGACGGGAGACATCACCGTGACCGTACAGGACGGGAAGGTGCCGGAAACCGGGCCGACCATGGCCGACTTCCGCAATCTCGCCGACGCGCTGCCGCAACTCGCCTGGATCGCCGAGGCCGACGGCAACCTCGTTTGGTACAACCGCCGCTGGTACGACTACACCGGCACGACGCCGGCCGAGATGGCCGACCACGGCTGGCGCAAGCTGCACCACCCGGATCATCTCGAACGCGCGGCCGCGCGCTTCGTCGCCTGCATCGCGGCGGGCGAATCGTGGCAGGACACCTTCCCCCTGCGCGGCCGGGACGGCCGCTACCGCTGGTTCCTGTCGATGGCCGAGCCAGTCCGCAATCGGGACGGCAGCATCGTGCGCTGGTACGGCACCAACACCGACGTCACCGAGACGCGGCTCGCGCAGGACGCGCTCGGCCATTCCGAGCAGCGCTTCCGCGCGCTGGTGGATGCGTCGGCCGCCGTGATCTGGAACACGACCGCGCAAGGCGAACTGATGCCGCCCCAGCCGAGCTGGGCCGCCTACACGGGCCAGGGCGACGAGGCCTATCAGGGCTGGGGCTGGATCGACGTGATCCATCCCGACGACCGGGCGCGCGTCGCCGAGGTCTGGGCCGAATGCGTCGAGCGGGTGAAGGTGTTCGAGGTCGAGTACCGCCTGCGCCGCCACGACGAGGTCTGGCGCGACATGGAGGTGCGCGGCGTGCCGGTGCTCGCCGAGGACGGCTCCATCCGCGAATGGGTCGGGCTCAACATCGACATCACCGCCCGCAAGGAGGCCGAGGCTGCGATCGAGCAGGCCCGTGCCGCGGCGGAGGCCGCCAACCTCGCCAAGAGCCAGTTCCTGGCCAACATGAGCCACGAGCTGCGCACGCCGCTCTCGGCGGTGATCGGCTATTCCGAGATGCTCGGCGAGGAGCTGGAGGATCTGGGCCAGGCCGAGTTGCTGCCGGACCTGCGCAAGATCGAGTCCTCGGCCCGCCACCTGCTCGGCCTCATCAACGATGTCCTCGACATCTCCAAGATCGAGGCCGGTCGCCTGACCCTGGCGGCTGAGACCTTCGATGTCGTGTCCCTGATCGAGGACGTCACGGCCGCCACGCAGAGCCTGATCACGAAGAAGCGCAACCACTTCCGCCTCGATTTCGAGGGGGATCTGGGCGCGATGCATCAGGACCAGTTGAAGCTGCGCCAGTCGCTGATCAACCTGATCGGCAACGCCGCCAAGTTCTCGGAGGACGGCGAGATCATCCTCGGTGTGCGGCGCCAGCGGAAGGACGGCGCCGACTGGCTGAGCTTTTCCGTCTCGGATACCGGCATCGGCCTGACCGACGAGCAGATCGGCCGGCTGTTCGAGCGCTTCTCTCAAGCCGACGAATCGACCACGCGCCAGTTCGGCGGGACCGGCCTCGGGCTCGCCATCACCCGCGCCTTCGTCGAGCGCATGGGTGGCACGATCGGCGTCGAGAGCACCTTCGGCGAGGGCGCGACCTTCACGATCCGCCTTCCGGCCGAACTCGCCGCCTACGAGGAAGAGGTCGAGGCGGAAAGCGTCGCCGCTCGCGTGCAGGAGATCACCGACGGCGAGGCGCATCTGCACGACGTGGTGCTGCTCGTCGACGACGATCCGGCCGCCCGCGACCTGCTCCAGCGCTTCCTCGAACGCGAGGGGTTCCGCGTGCGCACCGCCAATGACGGGCGGGCCGGGCTGACCTTGGCCCGGGCGCTGAAGCCGCGGGCGATCCTGCTCGATATCGAGATGCCGCGCATGGACGGCTGGGCGGTGCTGCACGCGATCCGCACCGATCCCGACATCGCCGACACGCCGGTCATCATCACCAGCGTCGTCAACGAGTTCAGCCTCGCCCACGTGCTCGGCGCCACCGACTACATGGTCAAGCCGATCGATTGGGGGGCGCTCAAGGATACGATGGAGCGCTACCGCCCCGTGGACCGCGAGGGCAGCGTGCTCGTGGTCGATGACGACGCCGACGCCCGCGACCGGGTGCGCCGCACGCTGCAGCGCGACGGCTGGCAGGTGCGCGAGGCCGAGAACGGCGCCCTCGCCCTGGAGAGCCTGGATCAGGTCCGCCCGAGCCTGATCCTGCTCGACCTGATGATGCCGGTGATGGACGGCTTCGCCTTCCTGCGGGCGCTCCGCGGCCGCCCGGACGGCGACAGCATCCCCGTGGTGGTGCTCACCGCCAAGGAGATCACCGCCTCGGAGAAGGAGAGCTTGGGCGCCCAGGCCGACCGGCTCATCATCAAGGGCTCGATGTCTCTCTCCGATATCGGACGGCAATTGCGCGATCTCTACAGCCGACAGGACGGCATGCCGCTGCCGGGCCAGATCCAAAGCTTGATCGACAAGCTGTCGCCGTAGGTCCCCGTCGGCTGTATCCCTCCGACGCCCCTCAGGGCTTGGGTGGGAGATCGGCTCCTGCCCCCGTCTGCGCCATCGCCCGCGCTAACCCCTCGTAGACCCGCGGATCGGTCATCTGCGCCACGTTGAAGCGCATGAAGCCGCCCGCCGTCTGCGAGACGCTGAAGACGTTGCCGGGGGCCAGCACCAGACCTTGCCCCAGGCCGGCGCGAGCGAGAGCCGCCGCATCGTGCCCGTCGGGTAGGCGGCACCAGAGGGTGAAGCCGCCGCGCGGCACGATCCAGGGTGTGATGCCGAGCGAGCCGAGCCGGGCGATGGCCTCCCGGCGCGCCCGCGACAGGCGGCGGCGCAAGGCTTCCAGATGCTTGCGGTAGCTGCCTTCGGCGAGCGTGCCGGCGATGATCTCGGCGGCGACCGGGCTCGGGCCGCCGAAGCTCGTCGCCACCTGAAGATCGACCAGGGCCTCGATCCAATCGGGGCGTGCGGCGATGAAGCCGCAGCGGATCGAGGCCGAGAGCGTCTTCGAGAAGCTGCCGATGCGGATGACGCGGGTGAGGCCGTCGAGAGCGGCGAGCCGGGGCGAGGGCTCGGGCTCCAGATCGGCGAAGATGTCGTCCTCGACGATGGTCAGGTCGTGCGCTGCCGCGAGCGTCAGGAGCTGGTGGGCGGTCTGCGGCGAGAGCGTCGCGCCGGTCGGGTTGTGGAGCGCCGAATTGGTGACGTAGAGGCGCGGGCGATGCTCGGCGAGCGAAGCGGCGAAGGCCGTGAGGTCGGACCCCGTCGGCGTGTACGGCACCCCGACGATCCGGACCGCGTGGACGCGCAGCAGGGCCTGGAAGTTGAAGTAGCACGGATCGTCCACGATCACCGTATCGCCGGGGCGTAGGAGAAAGCGGCCGATCAGGTCGATGGCCTGCGTGCCCGAGGCGGTGAGCAGCACCTGGTCCGCCCCGGCTTCGATCCCCTCCCCCGCCAGCCGGCGCACGAGGTGTCGGCGCAGGGCGAGTGCGCCGCGGGTGGCGCCGTAATCGGTCAGCACCGCATCCCCGGCCTGCGCGAGGCCGCGCACCGCCCGGCGGATCGCCGCGTTCGGCATCCACGCGGCCGGAAGCCAACCACAGCCCGGTTTGAGCATCTCCGGCCCGGCATCGAGTGATTGGCGCGAGACCCAGAGCGGATCGATCGCCCGGTCGCGCCGCGGCTCCGCCTCGGTGAGCGCCAGCGGCGAGACCGGCCCGGAGACGAAAAAGCCCGAGCCCGGACGCGCCCGGATCAGCCCCTCCGCCGCCAGCCGGTCGTAGGCCTCGACCACGGTCGAGGGCGAGACCTGCATCGCGGCCGCAAAGCGCCGGATCGAGGGCAGCCGCTCCCCCGGCGCCAGCACCCGCGCGGCGAGCCGCTGGCGGATCGCCGCCATCACCGCCCCGGTGCGGCCGCCTGCATCCTCCGTCATGTCACGCATCATCGGCCGTGTGGGCAAGGAGAGCCATACAGTTTGGTCAAAACCGTACGGGACCGTGCCTGTCATCACCAGAGCCGGCCGCCCTATCCTCGCGTAGGATTCGAGGACGGACGATGCGGCAAACGCGCGAAAAACCTTGGGAGGGGTGGGGCCACGGCCTCCTCGGCGTGCTCATCTTCAGCGGCTCGCTGCCGGCGACACGGGCGGCGGTCGGCGGCTTCACTCCGCTCTTTCTGACCGCCTCGCGCGCGGTGATCGCCGCCGGGCTCGGCGCCGCGCTGCTGGCTCTGCTGCGGCAGAAGCGGCCGGCGCGGGGCGATCTCGGGCCGCTCGCCGTGGTGGCCCTCGGCGTGGTGGTCGGCTTTCCCCTGCTCACCGCGCTGGCGCTCCGTCACATCACCTCGGCCCGCTCCATCGTCTTCATCGGACTGCTGCCGCTCGCGACCGCCCTGTTCGGTCTTCTGCGCGCCGGTGACAGACCGAAGCCCGCCTTCTGGCTCTTCTCGATCGTGGGCAGCGTGCTGGTGGCGGGCTTCGCTCTGGTGCGCAGCGACGGCGCCGACCTGACGGGCGACGGGCTGATGCTGGGAGCGATCCTGCTGTGTGGCCTCGGCTACGCAGAGGGCGCCCGCCTGTCGCGCCGGCTCGGCGGCTGGCAGGTCATCTCCTGGGCGCTCGTGCTGGCCGCGCCCGCCATGGCCGTTCTGGCGCTCGCCACCCTGCCGGATTCATGGACCGGAATCGGCCTGCCGGCCTGGGCCGGGCTCGGTTACGTCTCGGTGTTCAGCATGCTGGTCGGCTTCGTGTTCTGGTATCGCGGGCTAGCGCTCGGCGGCATCGCCGGGGTCGGGCAATTGCAGTTGCTTCAGCCCTTCTTCGGCCTCGCGCTCGCCGGCCTGCTGCTGGGCGAGCCGGTCGAGGGGGCGATGATCGCGGTCGCCGCCGGGGTGGTGCTGTGCGTCGTCGCCGCGAAACGGTTCGCGTAACGCGCGGCTCAGAACCCCCCGCCTGCCTGATCGAAATCGACATAAGCCGTCTCGATCACGATCTGCGTGCGGCTGATGACTTCGAGCTTGCGCAGGATCTCGGAGACGTGAGCCTTCACCGTCGAGTCGCCGACCTGCAGCTCGTAGGCGATCTGCTTGTTGAGCTTGCCCTGGCGGATCATGCCGAGCACCCGCATCTGCTGCGGGGTCAGGCGGGCGACCCGCTCGGCGATCGGCGCCTTGTCGCCGCCCCGCGCCGGGGCTGGCGCTGCTGCCAGATCGGGTGGCATGAACAGGGCGCCGCCGAGCACCTCGGAGATCGCCCGGGTCAGGGTCGCCTTGTCGACGGCCTTCGGCACGAAGCCGGCCGCGCCGTGACGCAGGGCCTCCTGCATGATGCGCGGATCGGTGACGCCGGAGACGATCAGGATCGGCACGCGGGGAAAGCGCGTGCGGATCGCGGCAAGCCCCTCGAACCCGGTCACGCCCTGCATCGAGAGATCGAGCAGCGTCAGGTCGATGGCGGGGTTCCGGCTTAAGGTCTCGCAGGCCGTGCCGATGCCATCCGCCTCGTGCAAGACGGCCTCGGGAAAGGCGAGCGCGATGGCGCTCGCCAGCGCCTCGCGGAACAGCGGGTGATCGTCGACGATCAGGAGGCGCAGGGCCTGTCCGCCTTCCAGGGGAGCCACTGCGTCGGAGTGGCCGCCGATATCCGATTGTGCGCTGGCCGTCATCGCGATCATGTCTTCCGGCGCGCCGGCACCGGCCGGCGAGGGCCCATGCGCCGATCTTAAGCCGATTCGAGATCGACCGCTTCCCGGTCTTTGGTCCATCCCCGGTCGGGACAGCTTGGCGCGTCACGCGCCTTCGAGGACGAGCTGGCGGCGGCCGGGGCGGTGCCCCTCCGAGCCGGTCTCGCGAAAGCCGATCTTGTGCAACAGGCCCCAGGAGGCGACGTTGCCGGGGCGGCATTCGGCCACGATCGCCCGGCGGGGAAAGCGGCGGCGCAGCAGGCCGACGATGGCGGAGACCGCCTCCGTCCCGAAGCCGCGTCCGCGGGCGGCCCCGCCGATCCAGTAGCCGATCTCGACCGCGCCCTCCCCCCGCAGATGCGTGCCGACGACGCCGACGAGCGGGGCCGCGGGCTCACGGCTCCAGGCGCCGAGAAAGCGGTCGCGCCCGTGCCGGCCGGAGGCGATCAGCGCCTCGGCATCAGCCAGGGTGAAGGGGTTGGCGAGGAAGTCGACCGCGCCGGTGATCGCCGGATCGTCGGTGAGCGCGTGCACGGCCCGCGCGTCACCCGCGCCAAGTGGCGCAATCGCCAGCCGCCCGGTTTCGAGACCGGGAAGGTCGCTCAAGCTGTCGCGGCGGAGGCGGCGGAAAAACATTTCGCAGGATGCTTTCGCGCGTGAGACCATAAACGCCCTGTCGTCGCCGTTTAATCCGGGGCTGTCGAGAAAAACTCGGCTCGAAAAAATCCACCCGGTCCCGCATGGGTGGCCTGCGGGGCGCTGGCGAACCATCGCTGCGGGCGTCGGTTGCCTCGCCAGGAGACCGTGATGACCGACACCCGTGACCCGATTCGGACCGAGACCCGGTACGAGCCCCAGGCGCCGCTCTCCGTGGCGGCGCGCAGCGCCTGCCCGCGCTGCGGCCGGGGACACCTGTTCAAGGGGTTTCTGAGCATCGCCCCGCGCTGCGACGCCTGTGGGCTCGACTTCTCCTTCGCCGATCCCGCCGACGGCCCCGCCTTCTTCGTGATGATGACCACGGCGATCCCCGCCGTCGCCTTCGGCCTGTGGCTGGAACTGACTTACGACCCGCCGGTCTGGCTCCACTTCGCCCTGACCCTGCCCGTCGTGCTGATCGCCTGCACCCTCCCCTTGCGCTTCTTCAAGGGCTGGCTGGTGGCGAGCCAATACGTTCACCGCGCCGAGGAGGGCCGGCTCGCGAGGACGGTACCGCCGGTCGAGGTCGCTAAGCCGGATGCGCCCGGCCCACGCTAACTTAGAGCATCGTCCTGGATATCGGATCCAGAACGATGCTCTAGGTTTTTGTTTTTGCATCGTCTTTTCCGAAAGCCGGTGGCCACCTTTCGGGACGATGCTCTAGCCCAAGAAAAAGCCCGCCCCGAGCGCTCGGGGCGGGCTTTTTCGCGTACTGTCGATCCGTCCGGTCAGTGCGCGGCGGGTGCCGTGGCGGCCGGGTGGATCACCATCTCGGTGAATGGGTAGACGTAGGCCTGGAGCATCACGAGGCCGCCGACGAGGCAGGCCAGCACGATCGAGTGCCAGAACACGAAGCGCAGGATCTTGCTCTCCTGGCCGAAATAGCCCGTCGCCGTCGAGGCCACGACGATCGACTGGGCGTCGATCATCTTGCCCATCACGCCGCCGGACGAGTTCGCCGAGGCCATGAGGATGCCCGACAGTCCGAGCTGCTCGGAGGTGATCCGCTGCAGGCCGCCGAACAGCACGTTCGAGGCCGTGTCCGAACCCGTGAGTGCGACGCCGAGCCAGCCCAGCAGCGTGCCGAAGAACGGGTAGAGGATGCCCGTGCCGGCAAACGCGAGGCCGAGCGTGGCATCGACGCCGGCGTAGCGGGTGAGCACGCCAAGCGCCAGCATCGCGGCGATGGTGATGAGCGAGTAGCGCAGCACCCAGATCGTCTCGAAATACGCCGTGACGAGGCGGACCGGCGAGAACCGCATGATGATGCCGGAGATGATCGCGGCGAACAGCACGCCCGTGCCGGTGTAGGACATGTAGGTGAAGTTGAAGATCGCGGCTTCGGCCTTCGGCGCAGCCTCCACAGGCGGCACCTTCATGATCATGTTGTGCAGGCCCGGCACCTCGTATTTCCACGAGAAGATCGGGTTGACGATGCCCTTGAACCAGCCGGTGCCCCAGATCGCCACGATGATCGAGAGGATGATCCACGGCACCCAGGCCATGAAGATCTCACTCGACGAGGCGGTGCGGCCGCCGACATGCGCCTTGGGCAGATCGCCGGGGACGCCCGCGCCGAGGGAGGCCGGACGCGGCTGACCGTAGCCGACCGACGGGTCGTGGCCGCGCAAAGCGGGCGAGGCCCAGATCTGGGCCGGCCGCCACACCTTCAGGAAGGCGACGAGGGCGGCCATCGAGACGAGCGAGGCGCCGATATCGACGATCCAGGGGTTGATGTAGTTCGAGATCAGGAACTGCGCCGCGGCAAACGAAATGCCGCAGACCGCGATCGGCGGCCAGATCGCGATCATGCCGCGGAAGCCCGCGAACACCCAGATCAGCCAGAACGGCACGATCACCGAGAAGAACGGCAGCTGACGGCCGATCATCGCGCCGAGGATGTAGGGGTCGTAGCCCGTCACCGAGGCCAGGCCCTGCACCGGAGCACCGAGCGCGCCGTAGGCGACGGGCGCGGTGTTGGCGATCAGCGAGAGGCCGGAGGCGGCCAGCGGCGAGAAGCCGAGCCCGATCAGGATGGCGCCGGTGACGGCCACCGGGGTGCCGAAGCCGCCCGCGCCCTCGAAGAAGGCGCCGAAGGCGAAGGCCACCAGCAGGAGCTGGATGCGCCGGTCCTCGGTGATGCCGGCCACCGATTGCTGGAGGATGGCGAACCAGCCCTTCTCCACCGTCAGCCGGTAGAGGAAGATGACGTTGAGGATGATCCAGCCGATCGGGAACATGCCCGTGACCACGCCGAGGAGGGTCGCCCGGACGGCGAGGTCGGTCGGCATGCCGAAGGCGACCACCGCCACGAGGAAGGCGACGATCAGGGCGAGGATGGCGGCGATGTGGACCTTGATCTTGCCGCTCGCGATCATGCCGAGCAGAGCGATGACCGGCAGCGACGCCATGAAGGTCGAGAGCCATTGGCTCCCGAACGGATCGTAGACCTGATTCCAGGGTGTCACGGGCCTTGCCCTCCTCCCAAGCCCCGATCTTCCGCCGGGACCTTCTGGCACAGGGTGCTAACAGAGCCGTCTAGCCTGCTCAACGCAAGGCATCATGTATTCAATCCACCCCGCAATCGAACTTTGTCGGGTGACGCTTTTTCGCATCGTAATGCGGCGTCGATGACCGGGCCGACGGCAGGGGCCGCCTTCGAAGAGTTCGGGAACAGACCCATCCGAACCGCGGTTCCGGCAACACGTCCCAGTGCCCTGCCGAACTCCCGATCACCGGGCCGCCCTCGGCTGCGGGTGGTTCGGGCATCCGTGTGGGGCACGTTCCGGCGACGACCGGCATCACCGAGAGGCCCTCACATGTTCATGCGCGTCGACAAGCTCCAGGCTGAGCTTCCCGCACCGAAACGGAAGGATCCGAACGCCGCCGCCGCGCTGCAGGAGTTGCTGGGCGGCAAATACGGCGAGATGTCCACGCTCGGGAACTACATGTTCCAGAGCTTCAATTTCCGTAGCAAGGACAAGCTCAAGCCGTTCTACAGCCTCGTCTCCAGCATCACGGCGGAAGAACTCGGTCACGTCGAACTCGTGAGCAACGGCGTGGCCATGCTCAACAACGGGCCCGACAACGACGGTGACGAGACGGACGGGGGCGACATTTCAGGCGCGCCGTTCGAGGACATGAAGGACATTCGCCTCGCGGCGGCCTTCCTGTCGAACGGCGGCGGTGCGGCGCCGATCAACAGCAACGGCGCCTCGTGGAACAACGATTTCATCACCTCGACGGGCAATGTCGTCGTCGATCTGCTGCACAACTTCCACCTCGAATGCGGCGCTCGGCTGCATAAGCTGCGGGTCTACGAGACCCTGTCCGACCCGACCGGACGCGAAGTGTGCGGCTACCTGCTGGTGCGCGGTTCGGTCCACGCCCACGCCTACGCACTGGCGCTCAAGCAGATCACCGGCGTCGATCTCGACAAGTTCCTGCCGACCCCGAACATCAACCTCGACAAGATTCCCGAGTGCCAGAAATACCTGCAGGAGGGCTCGCACCGCCGGCTCTACACCTGGAGCCCGAACGATTACCGTGACATCGCCGGGATCTGGAACAGCAGCGAGCACGCCCTGCCGGGCGATCCGCCGGGCGAACTCGAGATCGTGGAGGGCATGCCCGATGGCGGCAAGATCCACCAGCTCACCGGCATCCCCTCGGCCTTCGCGCCCGACTATGCGCCGGAGGAGATGTTCGAGATCGCGCAGAAGCTGACGAAGAAGGCGCGCTGACGCCACGCCCCCCCAAACTCCTCCCCCTCGGGGGAGGAGCCTCCGTGTGCGTCTGAGATATTCTTATCGCCCCGTGCGTGCCGCCCGCCACAGCCGCCACAGGCGGCGCCAGCGGGGGATCTCGATCACGCTGTTGAGCGGATCGTAGCCGGCCCGCTCCATCGCCGCGAGATAAGGCTCGACCAAAGCCGTCGGCAGGAAGGCGGCGCGCGCCGCGGGAGCGATGGTGCCGCGGGCCGCCTCGTAGGCGGCGAGGTGGCGCCGTGCCAGCGCCCGCAATTCGGCGCAGGTGCGGACCAGTCCCGGTCCGCCGCGGCCCGAGACGATGTCCTCGCGCGTGACTCCGTTCTGGCGCAGCAGGTCGCCGGGCAGGTAGACCTGCCCCTGACGCGCGTGCCACGGCAGAGCCCGCAGCAGGCCGGTGATCCCGTAGGCGACGCCCGCATGGCCGGCGGCGGCCGCGCCGCCGGGCTCGGCCCCGTCGGCGAGCACCAGTCCGGAGAGCCGGATCAGCGCCGAGGCGGTCTCGCCGCAATAGCCCTCCAGATCGTTCACCCGCGGCATCGGGTCGTCGTAGAGGTCGAAGACGCGGGCATCGATCAGATCGACGAAGGGCTGGCGCCCGAGGCGGCGCGTGACGATCGCATCGTCCAGGGCTGCGGCGACGGGATTGGCCCGGACGTCGCCCCGTGCCTCGCCCTGAAGCGCGTCGCGCCACCATTGCAGGCGGATCTCCCCCGCCATCGGGTTCGAGGCCGCCTCGCGGATGCGGGCGATGGTCAGGCTGAAGGCGGCGAGCGCGAAGAGGTGCGGCCGGAAGGCCGCGGGCGCGAACAGAGCCGCGAAGTAGCGGTCCGGGTCGCTCGCGCGCACCAGTTCCTCGCAGTGCCGGAAGGCGAAGGCCAGCCCGCCGTTGCCGGCCTCCGGGCTCGTCTCGGTTCGGGTCTCGGGGCGCGTCATGGAGCGGGGCTCACGCGGCGTTCGGAACTGAGAGTGCATTCCGACGAAGTGGTTACTAGTTCGTCGGGATGCGCGTCATGACAAAGACTAGAGACGCCGGCCCGATGCAATCAGGTCGGATACGGCTCTAGACGGCGATCAGCGCGGCCGCGACCTTGCGGTTCTCGGCCATCAGGATGTTGTAGGTCCGCGCCGCCGCCCCCGTCTGCATCGTGTCGAGGCCGATGCCTGCGGCCTTGAGGCGCTGGCGCAAAGACTCGGGCAGGAACACGATCTCGGCGCCGGTGCCGATCAGAAGCAGTTCGATCCCTTCGGCCTCGGCGAGAACCGGGCCGAGGCTCGTCCCGTCGATGCCGCCGGGCTCGTTCACCTCCCAGGCGCGCACGCCGGAGGGCAGCATCAGGATCGAGCCCCGGTGGGACATCTGCCCGAAGCGGAAGCCGCCATTGCCGTAGGCGTCGATGCCGTGGCGGCCGGGCAGGAAGCCGTCATGGATCTGACCCGGTACCCGTCCCTCGCTCACGCCATGCCTCCGCTCGCCCGCATTCCGTCCCGGATGTCGGGGGCGCGGTCATTCCTCTCAGCCGCCGGGGCGAAGAAAGACGTCCCGGATCGCTGTCGCGCGCTCCGCCGCATGCTGCGCCCTACTCGGCCGCCTGCGGCAGGCCGGACTCGCGCTGCGACGCTTTCGCGCCGGACAGGCGCAGGCCGATATAGATCAGCGACGGGGTCGAGACGAAGATCGCGGAGTAGGTACAGATCACCACGCCGCAGAGCATCACCACGGCAAAGCCCTTGATCGCCTCGCCGCCGAACAGCACCAGCGCCACGAGCGACAGGGTGGTGGAGAGCGAGGTCATCACCGTGCGCGACATGGTGGAGTTGATCGAGAGGTTGAGCAGCTCGACGACGGGAATCGTCTTGTAGCGGCGCATCAGCTCGCGGGTCCGGTCGAACACCACCACGGTCTCGTTGAGCGAGTAGCCGACGATGGTCAGGATCGCCGCGATCGAGGTCATGTTGAACTCGATGCGGGTGATGATGAACACGCCCACCGTCAGCACGATGTCGTGCAGGGTGCCGACGATGGCGCCGAGCGCCAACTCCCGCTCGAAGCGGAACCACAGGTAGAGCAGCACGGCGAGCACTGAGAGCACGACGCCGATCGTGCCGGACTGCACCAACTCGCCCGAGACGCGCGGCCCTACGGTCTCGGTGCGGCGGAAATCATAGCCCGCGTCGAAGGCGGCATGGGCCTTCTGCATCACCGCGGTCTGGCCCTGCTCGCCGGCCTGGAGCGGGAAGCGCACGAGCACCTGACCCTCACCGCCGAGTTCCTGCACCTCGGTCTCGCCGAAGCCGAAGCCGTTGGCGGTGTGGCGGATCTCGGCGACGTCCGCGGTCTGGCCGGCCTTGGCCTGAAGCTCGACCAGGGTGCCGCCCTTGAAGTCGATGCCGTAGTTGAGCCCGACGGTGATGAACAGCACCAGCGTCACGACCGACATCACCGCCGAGAGCGGGAAGGTGACGTGCCGGAACCGCATGAAGTCGAAATGCGATTCGTCGGGCCAGAGGCGAAGCAGGCGCATGGTCGGTCTCGAAGCGAAGGGGGCGCTCCGAGCGCATCCCCTGAGATTTCAGCTCTTGCGCGGCGGGCGGGCCGCGCCGGGAATGAGGCGGCGGCGCCCCTAGAACGGCAGGGCTTTTGGCCGGAACCAGTTGTACCACACCGCGATCATCATGCGCGTCAGGGTCACGGCGGTGATGACGGTGGTGAGGATGCCGAGGATGAACACCACGGCGAAGCCCTTCACCGGGCCCGAGCCCATGAAGAACAGGAGCAGGGCGGCGATCGCCATGGTCGAGTTCGAGTCGATGATGGTGGCGAAGGCCCGGTCGAAGCCGGCCTGGAGCGCCGAGACCAGAGAGCGGCCTGAGCGGGATTCCTCGCGCATGCGCTCGTAGATCAGCACGTTCGAATCGACCGCCGTGCCGATGGTGAGCACGATGCCGGCGATGCCCGGCAGCGTCATCGTCGCCTCCAGCACCGACATCAGGCCGAGGATCAGTCCCACGTGGACGATGAGCGCGATGTTGGCGATGAAGCCGAAGGTGCCGTAGGTTGCGAACATGAAGGCGATGACGAGGCCGCCCGCGACCAGGGTCGCGAGCTTGCCGGCCTCGATCGAATCGCGGCCGAGGCCGGGGCCGACGACGCGGCGCTCGACCACGGTGAGCTTGGCCGGCAGGGCGCCGGCCCGCAGCAGCACCGAGAGGTCGTTGGCGTCCTTGACGGTGAAGTTGCCGGTGATCTGGCCGGTGCCGCCGGTGATCGCCGAGCGGATCACCGGGGCCGACTGGATCACGTTGTCGAGCACGATCGCCATGCGCCGGCCGACATTCTCGCTCGTCGCCTGACCGAAGCGCTGGGCCCCGCGCAGGTTGAACTTGAAGCTCACCATCGGCTCGTGGGTCTGTGGGTCGAAGGCGGGCTGGGCGTCGGTGAGATCGCTGCCGTCGGCCATGACCCGGCGCTCGACCGGTACCTTGGCGCCGCCCTCGTCCTTGGAGGCGAGCATGTCGACGTCGCCGGAGGGCGAATCGGCCAGCATGCGGAATTCGAGCTTGGCGGTCTTGCCGAGCTGGTCCTCCAGCTCCTGCGGGTTCTGCAGGCCCGGAACCTGGACGAGGATGCGGCTGGCGCCCTGCTGCTGGATCGACGGCTCCTTGGTGCCGCCGAAATCGATGCGCTTGCGCACGACCTCGATCGCCTGGCTGACCGCACGGCGGGTGCGGTCGTTGATGCCGGCCTCGGTGAGGACGAGCTGGATCGCGCCGTTCTCGGCCTCGTTGACCGTCAGCGTCTGGCCGCCGGCGGCGAGCGGGTTGTTGATGGGCGCTGCGAGTTCGCGCAGCTTCGGCATCACCTTCGCGCGGGCCGCCGCATCGGGAATGCGCAGCTCGACACCGCGATTGATGACGCGGATGCCGCCGTCGGGCGAGACCGCGGCCTCGCGCAGGATGCGGCGCACGTCGTCGCGCAGGCCGGTGACCATCGAGCGGACGAGGTCGGGCTGGTCGATCTCCAGCAGGATCTGCGAGCCGCCCTGGAGGTCGAGGCCGAGCACGATCGCCCGCTGCGGGATGATCCAGCTCGGGAACCACGACGGCAGCGAGGCCATGAAGGCCTTGCGGCTGTCGGCCGGGATGAAGCTCGGCACCGCGAGGCTGAGGCCGATCAGGATGACGGCGAGCGTCGCGACGATCTTGGTTCTCGAGAAGCGCAGCATCCGCCCGGTTCCGACTGGTTTTATCGAAAGGTGCCGGGCCTGTGCGCCGACACCCTCATGTGACCTCTCAGGAGGCCTTGACCGGGGCGCCCTTGACGCGAACCTCGGAGATCATCGTGCGCACCACCTTCACGCGGACGTTCGGGGCGATCTCGACCTCGATCTCGGTGGCGTCGTCCGCGACCTTCGTGACACGGCCGACGAGGCCTCCCGTGGTCACGATGGTGTCCTCGCGGCGCACGTTCTTCACCATGTTCTGGTGATCCTTGAGCCGGCGCTGCTGCGGGCGCAGAATCAGGAAATACATGATCACGAAGATCAGGACGAAGGGCACGAACTGCAACGCGACATCCGCGCCGCTTCCGGCACCGACTCCTTGCGCGAAGGCGGGGGTGATCAACGCGAGAAACTCCTGATCGAGGGCAGACGGCCCGTGAGGCCCGGCGGGACCGGTGCCTTGCGACGACGGGCTTGTCAAAATCGGCTTGCCGAAAGCGACTTGCCAAAAAGAGACTTGCCAGGACCGGCAGGGCAGAACCGACCTGCCGGAAAGCGCGCGGACTATAGCGACGGGCGATTCGAAAGCAACGGCGGGCGATGCATCCGGGCCGGTGCCGTTGCGGTTCCCCTTTCTTTCGGCCTTCGCCTACAAGGCGCCACCTCAGCGAGGGCGGCTGCCCTCCGCCGCAACCGGACCCGAGATCATGGCCTCAGAGCCGACGCCTGCCGACCCGATCCCGCATCTCCTGCCGCTTCTGGAGCGGATCGCCGCAGCCCTGGAGCGCGCCGCCCCGCCTGTCGTCCCGAAGGTGGATACGAGTGCCGCCGACGCCTTCCTGTGGGGCCCCGAGCGGCGGCTGATCCCGGTGCCGCGGGTCAATCGGGTCGAGATCGGTCTCCTCACCGGCATCGACCGGGCCCGCGACACCCTGGTGGAGAACACCGAGCGCTTCGCCCGCGGATTGCCGGCCAACAACGCCCTGCTCTGGGGCGCGCGCGGCATGGGCAAGTCCTCGCTGGTCAAGGCGGCCCATGCCGAGATCAACGCCCGCCGGCCCGACGGCAGCCTGCCGATGAAGCTCGTGGAGATCCACCGCGAGGACATCGAGGCGTTGCCCGAGTTGATGAGCCTGCTCCGGAACGACCCTCACCCTTGGCTGGTGTTCTGCGACGACCTCTCGTTCGATGCCGACGACACCTCCTACAAGTCGCTCAAGACGGCGCTCGACGGCGGCATCGAGGGGCGGCCGGGCAACGTGCTGTTCTACGCCACCTCGAACCGCCGCCACCTGCTGGCCCGCGAGATGGTCGAGAACGAGCGCTCCACCGCGATCAATCCCGGCGAGGCGGTGGAGGAGAAGGTCTCCCTCTCCGACCGCTTCGGCCTCTGGCTCGGCTTCCACAAATGCAGCCAGGACGAGTATCTGGCGATGATTTCCGCCTACGTGGATCGCTACGGCCTGAACGTGGAGCCGGAGCGGTTGCGGGCCGGGGCGCTCGAATGGGCCACCACCCGCGGCTCACGCTCGGGGCGCACCGCGTTCCAGTTCATTCAGGATCTGGCCGGACGGTTGGGACAACGGCTGGAGGGATAGTTTTTTCGTCCCCGCAACCGGATTGCCGAGTATCCCCTCGCCCCGCAGGCGGGGAGAGGGGTGTGCCGACCGCGCCGACGAGACCCAAAACGAAAACGGCGGCTCCTCGCGGAGCCGCCGTTTTCGTCTCATGTCGGGAGAAAGGATCAGCCGCCGAGATGGGGCATCGGATCGACTGGGGTTGCACCCTTGCGCAGCTCGAAGTGGAGCTGGGGCGAGGTGACGTTGCCGGTGGCGCCGGACTTGGCGATGGTCTGGCCGCGCTTCACCTTCTCGCCGGGGCGCACGTCCAACTCGCCGTTATGGGCGTAGGCCGAGACGTAGCCGTTGCCGTGCCGCACCAGCACCAGCTTGCCGTAGCCCTTCACGTCGGAGCCGGCATAGGCCACGGTGCCGTCCTCGGCGGCCTTGACCGGCGTACCCTCGGGCACGGCGATGTTGATGCCCTCGTTGCCGGACGAACCGTAGGCGTTGATGATGCGGCCCTTGGCGGGCCAGCGGAACGACTCGGCCGGGGCTGCCGGGGCGGCGGCCGGGATTGGGGCCGCCGCATCGGCGCTGGCGACCTTCACGGGGGCAGCCGGCGCCGTGTCCTTCGCGGAAGCCTTGGCGGCCTCCTTGCTCTCCTTGGCGGCAGCTTTCGCCGCCGTCTCCGCGGCGCGGGCCTCGGCGAGCTTCTTGGCGGCGTCCGCCTTGGCCTGCTTGGCCTCGGCTTCGGCCTTGCGGGCGGCGTCCGCCTTCGCAGCCTCCTTGGCCGCATCCTTCGGATCGACCTTCGTCTCGGCCTTGGCGACCTTCTCAGGCCCCTTCTGGCCCGGACGCGGATGCTTGGCGGCCTCCGCCGCCTTCTTCGCCTCGGCCGCTTTGGCGTCGGAGAGCTTCCTCGACTGCGCGGCCTTCTCCGCGGCCTTGGCTTCGGCCGCCTTGGCCTCGGCGACCTTGGCGGCGGCGGCCTGCCGCTCGGCGTCGCGGCGGGCCTCGGTGGCCTTCGCGGCTGCGGCCTCGGCGGCACGTTTCTCGGCAGCCTTGTCGACGGGCTTGCCGAACTGGAGCTTGGGCTGCGGCGCCGGGGCGGAGGCGCGCGGCGTCATCGCACGGCCCGCATCGGGGTTCAGGCCGGCCACGTTGCTCGCCATACCGCCGGAGATCGGCTCGGCCGTCGCGACGCGGGTCACGGTCCGCGGTGCGGCCGGGGCGGCGCTGATCGCGCCGGGGCGCGGCGACAGGGCCGGGCCTGGGGCGGGCAGCGCCTGCGACTGGATGCGCGGCGTGCGGATCGCAGGCGCCGGCGCCATCTCGCCGTCCACGCCGTCTTCCGGCAGGCTGCCGGTGGCCGAGGGCTCACCCGTCAGCGAGGCGAACGGGTTGGTGAAGGGATCGCCGAGACGCGAGGCGTCCGACGAACAGGCAGCGGTGCCACCGCCGATCATACCGATGAGGGCGAAGCGCGAAAGCGTCCTCAAGCCCAGTCTTTTCCCCCGAACCCGCATCGACGCACCCGCTTGAACACTGACGCAACGTGATGAGCTATTCAAACGGGATTCAGGTTAAGCAACCGTTCCCGAGATCGTCGCGGGGATCGGTTTCGCGCGGGTTCCGTAAAGGTTGAGGAAGTCTGGCAACGGGGCCGATTGCGCGTCCGAGCGGGCGAGACCTCCCCGCGACGCGCACGCGCCGAACCGTTGGTCGGGCCGCTAGGAGCCCAGCGCACGCCCCGGCGTCAGGGGGCCGAGGCGCAGGGCCGCCCCTTCCGTCCGGGCGTAGGCGGCCGCGCTGTCGCGGGTCAGCGTCACGAGCCGGCTCCCCCGCCCGGTCCAATGGCCCGCCACCAGCCGGCCGCCGGATTTGAGCGCGGCGGGCAGGTGCGGCGGCAGCGCGGCGAGGCTGCCGTTGACGAGGATGCGGTCGTAGCTTCCGCCCCGCACGACTTCGGGTGCGAGCCCGTCATGGGTCTCGACGGTCACGTTGGCGAGGTCGGGCCCGAGATGCGCCCGCGCCGCGCGGGCGAGCCCCTCGTAGCGCTCTAGGCTGCGCACATGGGCGGCCCCGAGCCGCACCAGCAGGGCGGTGACGTAGCCTGTGCCCGTACCGACCTCCAGCACGCGCTGGCCGGGGGCGAGGTCAAGGGCGCCGAGCATCTGCGCGACGACACTCGGTGCGGTCATGGTCTGGCCGCAGGCGAGCGGCAGGGCGATGTCGCGCCGCGCATGGGGGCGCAGGGCCGGCGGCGCGAAGCGCTCGCGCGGCACCTGCTCCATCGCCCGCAGCACGGCGGTGTCGCGCACGCCCCGCTCGCGCAGGGCCAGCACGAAGGCGGCGTTGCCGGTCGCCTCCGCCAGCCCTGCGGACAGCCTGTCGGCCCGTTCGTCGGGCTCTCGGGCCTCAGGCGGCATGAGGGCCCGGACGGCCGCCCCCGCTCACGCCCGGAACGCCGCGGCGAAACGGGTGAGTTCCGGTTCGTCGGTGAGGTCGAGCCGCAGCGGCGTCACCGAGATGCGGTTCTCGGCGATCGCCTTGAGATCGGTGCCGTTGCCGGGCTCGAACCGCGCCTTGGCGAAGGCGAGCCAGAAATAGGGATTGCCGCGCCCGTCATGGCGGGCGTCGATCTGCAGGAGCGCCTGGTTGCGCTGGCCCTGCGCCGAGACCGCCACGCCCTGCACGTCCTCCGGCTCGCAATCGGGGAAGTTGACGTTGACAAGGATGCCGGGCTCGATCCCGATCTCCAGGATCTTCTCGATCACCCGCGGCCCGTGCGCGGCGGCGCAGGCCCATTTCAGGTTGGCCCGCCCGCCCGCGCCGTAGGCTTGGCTCAGCGCGATCGAGCGGATGCCGAGGATCGTGCCCTCCATCGCCCCGGCGATGGTGCCGGAATAGGTCACGTCCTCGGCCACGTTCTGGCCGCGGTTGACGCCGGAGAGCACGAGATCGGGCTTATGGTCCTTGAGGATGTGGGCCACCCCCATGATGATGCAGTCCGAGGGCGTGCCCTTCACCGCGAAGCGCTTCTCCGCGATCTGGCGCAGGCGTAGCGGATCATTGAGCGAGAGCGAGTGCGAGACGCCCGATTGATCGGTCTCGGGCGCCACCACCCAGACGTCGTCGCTGAGCGCGCGGGCGATGCCTTCCAGCGTCTCCAGGCCCGGCGCGTGGATGCCGTCGTCGTTCGTGACCAGGATGCGCATCAGTGGTTCGGTCCCTCGATCCGGTTCAGGCCGCCCATGTAGGGCTGGAGCGCCGACGGGATCGTGACGCTGCCGTCGGCGTTCTGGTAGTTCTCCATCACGGCGATCAGGGCGCGGCCGACCGCGACGCCCGAGCCGTTCAGGGTGTGGACGAAGCCGACCCCCCTGCCCTCTTTCGCCCGGTAGCGCGCATTCATCCGCCGCGCCTGGAACTCGCCGCAGACCGAGCAGGACGAGATCTCGCGATACGTCTGCTGGCCCGGCACCCAGACCTCGATGTCGTAGGTCTTCTGGCTGGCAAAGCCCATGTCGCCGGTGCAGAGCGTCATGACGCGATAGGTCAGGTCGAGTTTCTTGAGGACCGCCTCGGCGCAGGCGAGCATCCGCTCGTGCTCCTCGGCCGACTTTTCGGGCGCGGTGATCGAGACCAGCTCGACCTTGTTGAACTGGTGCTGGCGCAGCATGCCGCGGGTGTCGCGCCCCGCCGCCCCGGCCTCCGCGCGGAAGCACGGGGTGAGCGCGGTGAAGCGCAGGGGGAGTTCGTCCTCGGCCAGGATGCTTTCGCGCACGAGGTTGGTGAGCGGGACTTCGGCGGTGGGGATCAGCCAGTATTTTTCGAACGCTTCCTGACCACCTGTCCGCTCGTTCCTCACTATGTCTACGTCATCGCTAAATGCGCCAACTGCCTCATTCAACGTAGTTTTGGCATAAGAGAGATATTGATCTTCTTCAAATTTCGGAAGCTGGGCGGTGCCGAACATCGAGCGCGACCGAACTAGAATCGGCGGCGCAACTTCTAAATAACCGTGCTCGCCCGTGTGCAGGTCGAGCATGAACTGGCCGAGCGCCCGCTCCAGCCGGGCGAGCTGGCCCTTCAGCACGACGAAGCGCGAGCCGGAGAGTTTCGCGGCCGCCTCGAAATCCATCAGCCCGGTGGCCTCGCCGAGCTCGAAGTGCTGGCGGCCTTGCTCCAGGCGCTCACGGGAGGACTCGAAGCGGCGGTACTCGACATTGCCGTGCTCGTCGGCGCCGGGGGGCACGTCCTCCTTCGGACGGTTCGGGATCGCGGCAAGGCGCGCGTCGAGGGCTTTTCCTGCCTCGCCCTGCGCGGCTTCGAGGCCCGGTGCCTCTTCCTTCAGGCGGGCGACCTCGGCCATCAACTCGGTCGCGCGGGCCTCGTCCTTGGCCTTCTTGGCGGCGCCAATCTCCTTGGACAGCGCGTTCCGCCGCTCCTGGGCCGCCTGCGCCGCCGAGACCGCGCCCTTGCGGGCGTCGTCGAGGGCGATCAGCTCGGCGCTCAGGGGGGCGAGGCCGCGGCGCTCCAGATCGCGGTCGAAGGCCTCCGGGTTCTCGCGGATGGCGCGGATGTCGTGCATTTCGGGGCTCTCGAAGTCGTGTGCGCGCGAGAGCCTCGCTTTGCCGCATCGCCCCCGGCATCACAAGAGCGGGCGCATCGGCACGGGCTCACGCTAAGGCTGCCCTCGCACGTACCGGCACAGGTCCGGAGCCGCTGCCATCCGATAAAAATGGTCGGGATAAATCGGCAAAAAATCGTGCGAACCGTCCTGGCCATTGCGCTTGTGAATCGCGGTCACCGGCACCATATCCCTGATAGGCCAGCACTTTTTCGCGCATCCTGCAAAAAGATGCTGCTCTCAACCGTCGGCCTGGGCGTTTCTGAGAGCAATCTATGAGAAATATAAGTGTAGGGCCCGCTTGAATTGCGCCCAACGGATTGTCTATATCAAGGGCGTCGAACACGAGGGACCGGGCACACGAACGGTCCACCTCAGTTCGAGGTCGGGCCGGTTGAAAGACCGACCTTCGTATTCAAAACCTCATCAGGAGACACGCCATGAAGTGGTCTGCCCCCGTTGTTGCCGAGATCTGCGTCGGCATGGAAGTCACGTCCTACGAGTCCGCCGAGATCGACACCTTCAACTAAGAAGGCGTCGCCAGCTTAGGCTGGTTCGGTTCTCATCATTTTCGTCTACCAGGAGAAACATCATGAAGTGGTCCGCTCCCGTCGTTGCCGAGATCTGCGTCGGCATGGAAGTCACCTCCTACGAGTCCGCTGAGATCGACACCTTCAACTAAGAAGGCGTTGCTGGACTCGATCCGGTGAGACCAGGGGCGCTGCCTGAGAGGGCGGCGCCCTTTTCGTTTGCGGTGCGACGCGACGAAAAAGCAGGAAGGCCGGAGGGTTCGCGACAGAACCCTCCGGCCTTCCTGCTTTCGATGTCCCGGTGCCTTGCTCAGAGACGGTAGCGGATCTGGTCGGTCCAGAAGCGCTCCAAGCGGGACAGCGCGAGGTTGAGGCGGCCGAAATCGTCCTCGGAGATGCCGCCGATCGGCTGGATCGTGCGGGCGTGCTTGTCGTAGAGGCCCTGGATCAGGTCGTGGATCTCGCGGCCCTTCGGGGTCAGGCTGATACGCACCGAGCGCCGGTCGGTCTTGGAGCGGGCGTGGTGCAGGAAGCCGGCCTCGACCAGCTTCTTGACGTTGTAGGACACGTTCGAGCCGAGATAGTAGCCCTTCGAGCGCAGCTCGCTCGCGGTCAGCTCCTTGTCGCCGATGTTGTAGAGCAGCAGCGCCTGGACGCTGTTGACGTCCTCGCGGCCGCGCCGGTCGAACTCGTCCTTGATGACGTCGAGGAGGCGGCGGTGCAGCCGCTCCACGAGGTGCAGCGCCTCGAGATAGGAGCCGGCGGCGCCCTGAAGCTCCGGGGCGGCGTCGGTGGTCTTGAGGGCGGTGTTGGCGGCCTTCGTGCTCATCGTGGTGCCTTCCTGTCGGTTCGTGCCGGCTCTTGCTGGCCGGCCTCGCTTATGAGGTGAACCTAGCCCCCACCGATGAAAGCCGATTTAAGCGACAGGATGAACTCGCGATTTACTTCTGTCGGTAAATGCAAAATGAAACGATGATGTTGACCTCTTGTTCAGCCTACATCGCGCGCCGCCAGCCAGGATAACACGAAGTAAACAGCGACAATGCTTGCCTGCACTGCGATCACCGGCACCGACATCGGCAGGAGCTGCGGCGTCAGCAGCGCCAGCGTCAGCGCCGAGGTCGCGGCGAGCAGCCAGACCACGCCGCCCCAGGCGCTCGTCAGCCACAGGCCGACCGCGGCCACGAAGTCGATTACCGCAAAGTAGACGATCGCCGATTGCCGTCCCATCGGCAGGTCGGCGAACGGCGTCCGGCCGGGAATCAGATCGAGGATCTCGCCCCAGGTCGCGAGTCCTTTGACGAGCCAGACCAGCGCGGTGATACGCATGAACCAGACAAGCACCACGTCCCAGCGGGTCTGCGCCCGCGGCGCGGTGCCCTCGATCCGGTCGCCGGCCCCGGCGCTCGGGCGTCCGCGCCCATCGAGCGTCGAGCCGACCTTGGCGAGCGCCCTCACGACCGTGCCTCCACGGCAGGCGCCGCTTCGTGCGGGCCCTGGCTGCCGTCGAAGAGCGGCTCGGGGCCGTCGAGCGGGCCGAAGGCGGCCTCGATCGCCCCGGCATCGACCGCGTCCAGGGTCGCGGGTTGCCAGGCCGGCCGGTTGTCCTTGTCGACGATCACCGCTCGCACGCCCTCGTAGAAATCATGCCCGCGCATCACCCGCTCGCACAGCCGGTACTCCGCCAGAATCGCCTCGGCAAAGCTCAAGCCGGCTCCGCGGCGCATCTGCGCCAGGGCGATGGTCAGGCTGGTGGGTGAGCGGGTGCGGATCGTCGTCGCGGTCGCTTTCGCGAAGGCGGAGCCGTCCCGCGCCGACGCGTCGAGCCGGGCGAGCACCTCCGTGACGGTGTCGGCGGAGAAGCAGGCGTCGATCAGCGCCCGCTCGGCGACGAGGGGACCGGTCTCCGTCTCCGGCGCATCGAGGCCGTCGAAGGCGCGGGCGATCGCCCCTCCCCCCGCCAGCCGCTCGATGATGGTCTCGAAGTCTTCAGCCTGCGCCGTGTGGGTCGCGAGGCCGACGGCGAGCGCGTCGCCCGCGCCGATCCGCGCGCCCGTCAGCGCGAGGTAGCGCCCGGTGCAGCCGGGCAGGCGCGGCAGGGCGTAGGTCGCGCCGACATCCGGGAAGAAGCCGATGCCGGTCTCGGGCATGGCGAAGCTGTAATTCCCGGCCGCGACCCGCACGTCGCCGTGCAGCGAGATGCCGACGCCGCCGCCCATCACGATCCCTTCGATCAGCGCGATGTAGGGCTTCGGGTAGGACTTCACCGTGGCGTCGAGCCAGTATTCCCCGCGCCAGAACGCCATCACGTCGGCATGGCGCCCGGCCTTGCCGAGGGCGTGGATCTGGCGGATGTCGCCGCCCGCGCAGAAGGCGCGCCCGCCGGAGCCCCGCACCACGACCCGGCTGACCCGCGCATCCCCCGCCCAGGCCCGGAGCTGGCGGTGCATCGCCTCCACCATCGGCAGCGTGAGGGCATTGAGCGCCTTCGGCCGTGTCAGGGTGATCAGCCCGGCCTCGCCGCGGGTCTCGAACACGATCTCGGGCTCGGCCGACAGCTCGCGCACGTCCCGTTGCAAGGCTTGTTGTTGCGAGGCCTTTTGCCCACCCGACATTCCGCGCTCCACCGCCGCGCTCCCCTCCGCCGCATCGTCACCCGAGCGGATGCCCGCCGTTTCGAAGCCGGGCCCTGTGCCCGGAGGCTTTGCGCCGGGGGCCTTGCGCGGCCCTCTTAGACGAACTCCCGGGTGGGGCGTCAACGCGGAGCGTGCGGCGGCGCCGGACCGCATCGACCGCCTCGCGAGGCGGCTTGGAAAGCTGGCCCTCCGACGGAATCCGCATGCAGGGAACCTCTTTCGGCACCCTTCAGAAGCGCTCCGTCGATGTCCGGCGCGTGGGCCTCGGGACGGAGCCGGTCGCATTCGGCGGCCTGCGGCAACGGCACCTTTCGAGCCCGAATTCGAATGTGCTAGGGCACCGCCCGAAGAGGCGCAGACCGGCCTGTCCGAGAAGACGATGCAACAGCAAGAGGCTTGAGTATCGTCGATGGTCGCGCGGTCCGTGGCGCTTTCCTCACCCCTCCTTCTCGGGGCAACCTCCGAACGCCGGATGGTTGTCGGGGGTTGCGCACTCGGAACGCTCCGCCCGAGCCCTCGCCGCCGGGCTTGCGGTCGCGCATGGGTTTGACGTCTTTGTCGTGATGCGCTCCTCCGCACCGAACCGGTCTCCCCTTCGGTTCGAGAGCGTCCTGGAGCAACCGGAGTCCTGAGGCTCATGTCTGACGCCACCCCGCGCCCGCTCGCCATCGAGACCGCGCGCGAAGCCGCCCCCGGCGCGGGGCCGCTGAGTCTGACCCAGCGCCCGCGCCGGAACCGCAAGGCGGATTGGTCGCGCCGCCTCGTGCGCGAGCATACCCTCACCGTTGATGACCTGATCTGGCCGCTCTTCGTGATCGAGGGCGAAGGCCGCCGCGAGCCGATCGCCTCCATGCCCGGCGTCGAGCGCCTGAGCGTCGACGAGATCGTGCGCGAGGCCGAGCGCGCCGCGCGGCTCGGCATCCCGGCGATCTCGTTCTTCCCCTACACCGAGCCGTCCCTGCGCGACCCGACCGGCTCCGAGGCGTTGAACCGCGAAAACCTCGTCTGCCGGGCGGTGCGGGCGGTGAAGCGCGCGGTCCCCGAGATCGGCGTGATGACCGACGTCGCGCTCGACCCCTATACCAGCCACGGCCATGACGGCCTGATCGAGGCCGGCGCGATCCTCAACGACGAGACCGTGGCGGTGCTGGTCGAGCAGAGCCTGATCCAGGCCGAGGCCGGCACCGACATCATCGCCCCCTCCGACATGATGGACGGGCGCGTCGGCGCGATCCGTACCGGCCTCGACCGGGCCGGCTTTCGCGACGTGCAGATCATGGCCTACGCCGCGAAATACGCCAGCGCGTTCTACGGACCGTTCCGCGACGCCATCGGTACGAGCGCGGCGCTGGTCGGCGACAAGCGCACCTATCAGATGGATCCCGGCAACGCGGCCGAGGCCCTGCGCGAGGTGGCCCTGGATCTAGCCGAGGGCGCCGACTCGGTGATGGTCAAGCCGGGCCTGCCCTATCTCGACATCATCACTCGGGTGAAAAGCGAATTCGGCGTGCCGACCTTCGCCTACCAGGTGTCGGGCGAGTACGCGATGATCGAGGCCGCCGCCCGCAACGGCTGGCTCGACGGCGACCGCGCCATGACCGAGAGCCTGCTCGCCTTCAAGCGCGCGGGCGCCGACGGGGTGCTGACCTACTACGCCCCCCGCGTCGCCGAGCGGCTGCGCGCGGGCTCCTGACGGCCCGACCCCAGGCGCGACGGCCTTGATCCGCATCGAGCGGGCGGCGCTGGCGGGCGCGGTCATCCTCTGGCTCGCGGCCGGATTCGGCTGCGACACGGCGCTCGACGCGCGCCGGGCGACGCTCTGCCGCCGGGCGGTGCCGGCGCTCGCCCCGCCCGGCGCCGCGATCGACCTCTTACGGGTGGGATCGGGCGCGAGAAGCGGCAGCGTGCGGGTCGATTACCGCCTCACGGGCTCGGCCGGTGGGCTCGCGAAGGCCGAGGCGACCCGGCCCCGCTTCCTCGTTTGCCATTTCGGCGCCAGCGACGACCTCAACGCGGTGACGACCGAGCAGGGACCGATGACCGGAGCCTCGCTCTACCTGCTCAGGCATTACTACCTGACGACGCCCGAGGCCGAGGCCGCCGATCCCGGAATACGGTGATGGCGATGGGTGGCGGTATCACCTGCCCGCGGGCGGATCGCGCCTGCCCTAACCTTGCCCGCCCTCTCTTGGCAGCACTGCATCGTCTCCCCACTTGATCGGGGTGCACGCAACGGTCGAGGAAGCGGCGGCCATGACGGATTTTCAGCCCGGTTATCACCCCGGTTACACCAACCCGGCGGGCATGCCGGGTCCCGGCGGGTTTCCCGTGCCGTATGTGCGGGCGAGTCTCGGCGGGCGCACGGTCGCCTACCTGCTCGATCTCGCCTTCATCTTCGTGTTCACGGCCGTGCTCGCCACGGCGATCGCGATCCTCGGCGTGCTCACCTTCGGCTTTGCGTGGATGCTGTTCCCGATCCTCGGCGTCAGCGGCATCCTCTACAGCGCAATCACGGTGGGCGGCCCCAAGCAGAGCACGCTCGGGATGCGCATGCTCGGCCTGCGCGTGGTGGCGCCCGAGAGCGGCCGCCCGGTGGATTTCCTGACGGCGGGCATCCATGCGCTGCTGTTCTACGTGGCGATCTCGACCTTCCTGCTCTGGTGCATCGACGTGGTGTTCGGTCTCGTCCGCTCCGACCGGCGCCTCGGCCACGACCTGCTGCTGGGTCTCGCCGTCGTGCGCGACTGATCCCTCCTTCGGGTGAGGGGATGGCGGCGGAAAGCCGCCGTCATGCCCGATCAATCCGGTTGAGCCCCGCGGCGATCCCGTTACATTGGCTGCGGTGCCAGCGTTCGATGCCGTGGCCCCGAGGGCGAGCCTTCCCAGCGTGACGAGCCATCCGCGCGACACACCGCAATTCTACCTCACGGCGCCCTCCCCTTGCCCGTACCTACCGGGCCAGGAGGAGCGCAAGGTGTTCACCCACCTCGTCGGGCGGCGTGCCCGGGACCTCAACGAGATCCTGACCCAGGGCGGCTTCCGCCGCTCGCAGACCATCGCCTACCGCCCGGCCTGCGAGACCTGCCGCGCCTGCGTCTCGGTGCGGGTCGTGGTCGAGGATTTCGCCATCACCGGGAGCCAGCGGCGCATCCTCCAGCGCAATGCCGAACTTATCGGCACGCCGGAGCCGAACCGTCCGGCCTCCGAGCAATACGCCCTGTTCCGCCGCTATCTCGACGCCCGCCACGGCGATGGCGGCATGGTCGACATGACGGTGCTCGACTACGCGATGATGATCGAGGACAGCCACGTCGACACCCATCTCGTCGTCTACCGCGAGCGCGGGCCCGACAGCGCGATCCACGGCCGCGGCGTCGGCGCCCCCGTCGCGGTCTGCCTCACCGACGTCCTCGCCGACGGCCTGTCGATGGTCTACTCGTTCTACGATCCTGCCGAGGCCAGCCGCTCGCTCGGCACCTACATGATCCTCGACCACATCCGCCGCGCCCGCGCCCTGGGCCTGCCGTATCTGTATCTCGGCTACTGGGTCGATGGCTCCCGCAAGATGGACTACAAGGCCAAGTTCCGGCCGCAGGAACGGCTGATGCCGCAGGGCTGGATGCGGGTGGAGTAGCCCCCCGTTTCCGTGCGGACGCTCGCGGGGAGGCCTGCTCGTCCCCCTTCGATCGGGATGCACCGAAGGCCGTTAACCATCGCTCGGTTACACCGCGACGATGGACGATGCGGGGCCGGCAGCCGCGAGCATGACGACACGTAGCGCGGGCGACGACGCCGTCGACGACGGCGGAGGAGGCGTCAGGCCGGACCTGCGCTTCCCGGAACTCTGCCGGATCGCGCGCCTCCTGCTGGACGTTCCCGCCGCATCCATCCGCCTCTCCGGCGACGCCGGCACTTGGACCGACATCGATCCCGCCGCCGATCCCGAGTTCCGGCAAGCGGTGGCGACGGCCCCGGGGTGGCCCGCACTGGGAACCCCCTTCGTGTGGTGCGGCGACACCCGTGAAGACGCGGCCTTCGCGGCGTGGTCCTCGGCGCATGGCCCCGGCATCCGCTTCCTCGCAAGCATCCCGTTCGGCCCCGGCCGCATGGGCTGCCTGACCGTCCTCGGCCCGAGCCCCCGTGAGGAGACGGCCGAAGGCGTGGAGCGTCTCACGGCTCTGGCCGCCCTCGCCGACCAGGCACTGCGCCTCTCGCAGGCCGCACGCATGGCCGTGGAACGGGAGGCCGACTTCCGCCTGCTCGCGGAGATGTCCACCGACACCATCATTCGCGGAAATCTCCAGGGTGTCCGCCTCTACGTCTCACCGTCGATCCGAAACCTGCTCGGCTACGAACCGGAGGAACTCGTCGGGCAGAAGGCGATCGCCATCGCCCATCCCGACGATGCCCCCGCCTTCCGACGCTTCATGGAGGGCGTGCGCGAGGCCCGTGTCGACGTCGCCGTCATCGAACTCCGGCTCCAGCACAAGAACGGGGCCTGGGTCTGGATGGAGGCATCCCTGCGCCTGACCCACGATCCCGTCACGGGGGCGGCCAACGGCTACGTCGTCTCGGTCCGCGATGTCGGCAAGCGCAAGGCGCTGGAGGAGCGCCTGGAGCACCTCGCGTCGTTCGACACGCTGACGGGGCTGCCCAACCGCATGCAATTCGGCGAGAGCCTCATGGTCGCGACGGAGCGTGCCCGTCGCAGCCGTGAGAGCGTCGCGCTCTTCTACATGGACCTCGACCGCTTCAAGGCGATCAACGACACGCTGGGGCACGAGGCCGGCGATGTCGTCCTGCAGACCTGTGCGGCCCGACTCCGCACCGCCCTGCGCGGCGCGGACGTCGTCGCCCGCCTGGGAGGCGACGAATTCACCGCCCTTCTCACTCTCGATCGATCGGAGCTGAGCCGCGTCGCCGAACGCCTCGTCGCGTCCATCGGCGAGCCGATCCCCTACAAGGATACGACGCTCTCCGTCGGGCTGAGCATCGGCATCGCATGCACGCCCCAAGACGGCGACCGGCCGGACGCACTCCTGTCCTCGGCCGACCAAGCCCTCTATCGCGCGAAGGCCGCCGGACGGAACACCTTCCGGTTCTTCACCGATGCCGGGGCCGATTGAAGGCCGGGGTCACATCCGCTTCACGATCTTGGCCGGGTTGCCCACCACCACCGCGCCCGCCGGCACGTCGCGGGTCACCACCGCGCCCGCGCCGATCACAGCCCCGTCGCCGACGGTGATGCCGGGGAGCAGGATCGCGCCGCCGCCGATCCAAACGTCGTCGCCGATGGTGATGGGCCGGGCCGATTCCCAGAACGCGGCGCGACTGGCGCGGTCGAGGGGGTGCTCGGCGGTGTAGAGCTGCACCATCGGGGCGATCTGCGCGCGGTGGCCGATGGTGATGGGGGCGCAGTCGAGGAAGACGCAGTTGAAGTTGCAGAAGAAATCGTCGCCCACCGTGATGTTGCCGCCGTAGTCGCAGGCGAATCCGGGGCAGATCGTCGGGTTGCTGCCTGCCGATCCGAGCAGCTCGCGGATCGCCGCCTCGCGGCCGGCCGCATCCTCGGGCTCCATGGCGTTGAGCCGCAGGAGCCGCCGCTTGGCGGCGTTGCGGAGCGCGATCAGTTCCGGATCGTCGCCGCGATAGGGCTTTCCGGCGAGCATCAGCTCGCGTGCGGTCTCGGCCATATCAGCCTTCCCAGGTTCCAGAAAAATCAGCCGCGGCTGGCGCGGAAGGTGTCGCAGGACTTGGTCTGGCCGCTCTTGTAACCGGTCATGAACCAGCGCTTGCGCTGCTCGGACGAGCCGTGGGTGAAGGAATCCGGCACGGCATAGCCCTGCGATTTCTCCTGGAGCTTGTCGTCGCCGATGGCGCTGGCGGCCTTCAGTGCCTCGTCGATGTCGCTCTGGTCCATCGCGTTCCAGCGGTCGTTCGAGTTCTTGGCCCAGACGCCGGCGAGGCAATCGGCCATCAGTTCGACGCGCACGGAGAGCTGGTTCGCCTCCGTCTTGCTGCTCGCGTTCTGCTGGCGGCTCTGCACCTTGCCGAGGATGCCGAGCACGTCCTGCACGTGGTGGCCGACCTCGTGGGCGATGACGTAGGCATAGGCGAAATCGCCCTTCACGCCGAACTTGGTCTGCATCTCCTTGAAGAAGCCGAGGTCGATATAGACCTTCTTGTCGAGCGGGCAGTAGAACGGCCCCATCGCCGCCTGCGCCATGCCGCAGCCCGAACGGGTGCCGCCCTGGTAGAGCACCATCGTCGTCGGCTTGTATTGCCGCCCCGTCTGGTTCGGCAGGATCTCGTTCCACACATCCTCGGTGTTGCCGAGAATCTTCGTGGCGAACTGGCCGGCGCGGTCGGTCGGCGCCTCGCCGCGCCGGGCCTGCGTCTCGGGATCGACCCGCTGCTCGCGCTGCTGCCCGCCGCCGGACATCTGCTGCGCGCCGCCGAGCAGGATCGCCGGGTTGATGCCGGTGACCCAGGAGATCAGCAGCACGATGACGATCGTGCCGATGCCGAGGCCGCCCATGCCGCCGCCGGGGAAGCCGCCCCCGCCGCCGCCCTCGCCGCGCCGGTCTTCGACGTTCTCAGAGGCGCGAAAATCGTCCCAGCGCATGAAGTCTCCCGCTGCCCCGCGTCTCGCCCGGCCTCATCGGGATTCCGGACCTGGTTTCTAGAATGGCGAGGCGGAGGATACGGTTCCGCTTGGCGCCGGCCCCGGCCTACTTGCCCGCGGCGCTCCCGTCGAGGGCGCTCTTCAGCATCCGGAAGTCGCGCCAGGCCAGGCGCTTCTGCACCGGCTGGCGCAGCAGGTAGGCCGGATGGAGGGTGGCGAGCGCCCGGATCTCGCGGCCGTCGCCGAGGCGGTAGGGATAGAAGCGGCCTCTGGCCTTGAGGATGCCGTCCTTCGTGCCGGTCAGGGTCTGCGTCGCGGGGGCGCCGAGACAGACGAGGATGTCGGGATCCGCGAGTTCGATCTGGCGCTCGACGAAGGGGCGGCAGATCGAAATCTCCTGCGGGGTCGGGTTGCGATTGCCCGGCGGGCGCCAGGGCACGACGTTGGAGATGTAGGCGCTCGTCCGGTCGAGACCGATCGCGGCCATCATCCGGTCGAGGAGCTGGCCGGAGCGGCCCATGAACGGCTTGCCGATCCGGTCCTCGTCGGCGCCCGGCGCCTCGCCGACGAACATCACCCGCGCCTGCGGATTCCCGTCGGCGAAGACGAGGTTCTTGGCGGTGAAGCGCAGGCCGCAGCCCTCGAAGCCGCGCAGCAGCGCCTCCAATTCGTCGAGGGTCTTCATCTGCGCTGCCCGTGCCCGCGCATCGTCCGCTGCCTCGCCGGGCTTGGCGCCGGCCGCGTTGCCGTAGGTGCGGGGAGGCTCGCGCGCGGGCGCGTCGCGGCTCGGCAGCTCGCGCCGGAACTCCAGGGGCGGCCCTTCCGCGGGGGGAGCGTCACGCTGCGGCGGCTCGCGGCGCGGCGGGAGGGGCTCACGGCGTTGTTCCAGGGGCTCGCGGCGCGGTTCGAGGGCCTCGCGGCGGGGGGCCGGCTCGGCCCGCAAGGCGGCGGGCGCCTGCGCGGACTCGGCCTCGGCGAAGCGGTCGTGGGGCTGCTCGTCGAGGGCCGCGTCGACGCCTGCCGCGACATGGAAGTCGAGGTAGGAGATCAGGTCGCCTCTGGCGTCGGTATCCGCGTGGTTTGCCGTCATCGTTTCCATGTGGCGTGGGAGCGACCTGTGGACAACGCCCGGATGCGTCCTGCGGATCGTCGCATGGCGCTCCCTGCGTATCCCCCTGCGCTTGCCTGCCGCTACCCGAACGGCCTTGCCTTCCTACCTTGGAATCGCTTGAGAGACATCTTGACAATGAATCGAGCCGGAGCGGCGCCGGATGCCCGAACGGCCGCAGGAGGAATGAGGATGGCGCTGCCCGAACGCGAAGGCATGGATTTCGACGTGGTGATCGTCGGCGCGGGACCCGCCGGCCTCGCCGCCGCGATCCGCCTCAAGCAGCTCTCCGCGCAGAAGGGTGAGGAGCTTTCGGTCGTCGTCGTCGAGAAGGGCGGCGAGGTTGGCGCGCATATCCTCTCCGGTGCCGTGGTCGATCCGCTCGGCCTCGACACTCTCCTCCCCGAATGGCGTAACGACCCGGACCGGCCGCTCAAGACGGCGGTGGAGCGCGACGAGTTCCTGTTCCTCACCAAGAACAGCGGCGTCACCATGCCGAACCTGTTCTTCCCCAAGCTCCTGTCGAACCACGGCAATTTCGTCGGCTCGCTTTCGAACACCGTGAAGTGGCTGGGTGCCAAGGCGGAAGGCTTCGGCGTCGAGATCTATCCCGGCTTCCCAGCAGCGGAAGTGCTTTATGACGAGCGCGGCACGGTGACCGGCATCGCCACGGGGGATCTCGGCATCTCCCGCACCGGCGAGGCGCGCGACGACTTCACCCGCGGCATGGAGTTGCGGGCCAAGTACACGGTGTTCGGCGAGGGCGCGCGCGGCTCGCTCACCAAGACGCTGATCGATCGGTTCGGGCTCAACCGCAACAGCGACCACCAGAAATACGGCCTGGGCGTCAAGGAGCTGTGGCAACTCGCCCCGAACAAGTTCGAGCCGGGGCTGGTGCAGCACACGATGGGCTGGCCGCTGCCGAACAAGGCCGGCGGCGGCTCGTGGCTCTACCATTTCGACGACCATCTGCTCTCGGTCGGCTTCGTCACGCACCTGAACTACGAGAACCCGACCCTGTCGCCGTTCGAGGAGTTCCAGCGCTTCAAGACCCATCCGATGATCGCCGAGACCTTCGAGGGGGCCAAGCGGATCGGCTACGGCGCCCGCGCGATCATGGAGGGCGGCTGGCAATCGGTGCCGAAGCTCGTCTTCCCCGGCGGCTGCCTCGTCGGCGATTCGGCGGGCTTCGTGAACGTGCCGCGCATCAAGGGCTCGCACAACGCGATCCTGTCCGGCATCCAGGCGGCGGACGCGATCTTCGACGCGCTCGTCGCCGGCCGCCAGGGCGACGAGCTGACCGCCTACGAGGAGGGTTGGCGCGACAGCCCGATCGGGCGCGACCTCAAACCGGTGCGCAACGTCAAGCCGCTCTGGTCGAAATACGGCACGCTCGTCGGCGTGGGCCTCGGCGGCCTCGACATGTGGATGAACACGATCGCCGACGCCTCGCTGTTCGGGACATTGGGCCACGGCAAGCCGGACCACGCCTGCCTCAAGCCCCTCTCGGAGGTGACGCCGATCGTCTACCCCAAGCCCGACGGCCGGCTCACCTTTGACCGGCTCTCCTCGGTGTATCTCTCGAACACCAATCACGAAGAGGATCAGCCGCCCCACCTCAAGGTGAAGGATATGGGGCTGCAGAAGACCTCCGAGCACGACGTCTACGGCGGTCCGTCGAGCCGCTACTGCCCGGCGGGCGTCTACGAGTGGGTGGAGGACAAATCCGCCAGCGACGGTGTGCGCTTCCAGATCAACGCGCAGAACTGCGTCCACTGCAAGACGTGCGATATCAAGGACCCGAACCAGAACATCAACTGGGTCACCCCGGAGGGGCCGGGCGGGCCGAACTATACGAACCTGTAGTTCGCGTTCCGAAAGGACAGGTCCCTGTCATAGGGTCCAGGGCAGAGCCCTGGTTGCAGGGAAGGCGGGGCATTGCCCCGCCGCCCCCCCCAAGGGATGATCCCTTTGGGAACCCCTTCGGTTCAAGGTTTCGCGCAAAGATCCCGCCACGCCGGCAGGTCCAGGCACGGAAGCCGGGTCGCGGCGTGGACGCCGATGGCGACCGCCCGCGCCAGCGTCTCGGCCGCCGCCGCGCCGAGGCGGGCGAGATCGGCCACCTCGTCGGCGAGCGGCACCGCCCCGGTGGCGACCGCGAACACCACGTCGCCGTCGAGCGGCGTGTGGGCCGGATGGATCGCCCGGGCGAGCCCGTCCTGCGCGGCGATGGCGAGGCGCTTGCCCTGCGCCTTGGTGAGCCGCGCGTCGGTGGCGACGACCGCCAGCGTGGTGTTGGCACCGGGCAAAGGCGCGCGTGGCCACGAGAGGGCGTCGTCGGGCATCGGCTGCGGCAGGCCGAGGCCGCCGAACTCGCCGTCGCGCTCGAACGGGGCGGCCCAGAAATGCGGCCCCTGTCCCATCGTCACTCGGCCGAAGGCGTTGACGGCGACCAGCGCACCAACCTGCGCGGAGAGGCCCGGCACCGCGCTCGAGGCCGAGCCGAGGCCGCCCTTGAGATTGGCGGTGCGCGCGCCGAACCCCGCCCCGACCGAGCCGAGGGCGAAGGCGCCGCCGCGTGCGGCCTCCGCCGCGGCGTAGCCGAGATCGCGGTAGGGCGGGAAGCGGCCCCATGCCTTGTCGCCGCCGTTGAGCAGGTCGAACAGGATGGCGCCCGGCACGATCGGCACCCGCACATCGCCGACCGCGAATCCCCGGCCCGCCTCCCTGAGATGGGCAACGACGCCCGCCGCCGCGTCGAGCCCGAAGGCCGAGCCGCCCGACAGCACGAGGGCATCGACCGCCTGGACGGTGGCGGCGGGATCCAGCAGGTCGGTCTCGCGGGTGCCGGGCCCGCCGCCGCGCACATCCACCGCGCAGACGAAGGGTGTCTCGAAGAGGAGCGCGGTGACGCCACTCGCGATTCTCCCGTCGTCCGCGTGGCCGACGCGGATTCCCGGAATGTCGGTGATGCGGTTGAGCCGGGTCATCGCCCCTCCCCTGACCGTACGGTTGGCCGCGCGGCGCGCCGTCGGCGCTCGTGGCGGATCGCATCGTACGCGTAGAGCACCAGCGCGAGCCAGATCAGCCCGAACAGCACGAGGCGGTCCGGCGTCAGGGTCTCACCGTAGACCAGCGTGCTGAGCCCCATCAGACAGGAGGGCGCGATGTACTGCATCAGTCCGAGGGTCGCCAGCGTCAGCCGGGTTGCCGCGGCGGCGAACCAGATTAGCGGCAGCGCCGTGGTCACGCCGGTGAGCGCCAGCAGCCCCCAAGTGCGGGCGTCGTCGGGCACCGGCGGCGCGGCGAAGAACAGATAGGCCAAAGCCGCGGGCAGGAGCAGGAAGGTCTCGGCGCAGAAGCCGACGGTGCCGTCGACGGCGACGAGTTTGCGCACGAGCCCGTAGAGGGCGAAGGTGACCGCGAGCCCGAGCGACAGCAGCGGCAGGCGCCCGGCCATCGCCACCGCGATCACCACGCCGAGCACGACGATGGCCACCGCCACCACCTGGACCGGGCGCAGGCGCTCGCCGAGGACGAGGGCGCCGAGCGCCACCGAGACCAGTGGGTTGATGAAGTAGCCCAGGCTCGCATCGAGCATGTGCCCGCTCGACACCGCCACGAGGTAGAGCATCCAGTTGACCGCGATCAGCCCTGCCGAGACGACGAGCAGGCCGTGGCGCGGGCGCAGCGGGAACGGGTTGGCGAGCCGCTTTCGCAGCAGCGCGATCAGGCCGACCACGAGCAGCGCCGACCACGCGATGCGCTGCGCCAGGATCGTTCCGGGCGGGATGCCGTCGAGCAGCCGGAAATGCACCGGGACGACGAGGCCCCAGCTCAGATAGGCGGCGAGCGCGTAGATCAGGCCCAAGGTTGCACGGTCGGCGGCGTGGCGGGGCGCCGCTTGTAGCCCGGACCGGGCGCGCGGTCAGCGCTTGCGGGCGGGGGGCGTCTCGCCGCGCATCAGGGCGTTGAGGCGCTCGGTGTCGAAGCCGGTGAGCATGCGCTCCTTCTTCGACTCGGCGGCCGGCCCCTGCGTCACCGTGCCGGTCGTAGCGGGATCGGGCAGGGCCGGGGCGACCCGTGCGATCGTGGGGGCCGGCACGGCAGCGACCGCCTGATGCATGAGCCGGTCCGCACTCACGAGGACGACCGACAGCGTCCCGAGGCCGGTGACGGTGCCGAAGGCGATGACGCGCAGGATGCTCACGATGGGGAACTCGATACGCAAGGATACGCGGGACCGTGAACGGCGGCCCCGGAAACAGGATGCGCGCGGTGTCGTTAATGAACCGGACGGCCGGGCCCGCGGCGGACCGGCCCTATTCAGGACATCCGAGACAGGACTTGGCCATGAACGAGCAGGCGACGGCGAGCGACAGCCCCTTCATCCAGGGCCGCAACGCGCGGCTCTACGGCAAGAGCATCGATGAATGCCCCTATGCGGAGGGCTCCGAGGATCGCGCGGCCTGGATCCAGGCCTACGAGGAGGCGGCCACCGACGACCCGGCGGCGTGAGGCACCCGAGACCGTCTTGACGCGTCCGGTCTCGGGAGGCTGAAAGGGCTTCAACGCTCAAGAGCCCGCTCACTCTCCCGAGGCCGATGTCCAAATCTCCCCCCCGCGACCGCGGCCGCTTCGGCGCCGACACCCGCCTCGTGCTTGCCGGGCGCGACCCGTCGGCCCAGCACGGCTTCGTCAACACGCCGATCTACCGTGGCTCGACGGTCCTCTACCCGACCTACGACGACATCAAGCACCGGCGCGGGCGCTACAATTACGGCACGTCGGGCACGCCGACGATGGACGCCCTGTGCGAGGCCTGGAGCGAGATCGCGGGTGCGGCCGGCACGGTGCTGGCGCCGTCCGGCCTCTCGGCCCTGACGCTGGCGCTGATGGCCTGCGTCAGTGCGGGCGACCACCTCCTCGTCACCGATTCCGCCTACCGCCCGACCCGCATTTTCTGCGACGGCGTGCTCGCGCGCTACGGCGTCGAGGTCGAATATTACGATCCGCTGATCGGCGCCGGCATCGCCGGGCTGATGCGCGACAACACCCGGGCGGTGCTGGTGGAGGCGCCGGGCTCGCAGACCTTCGAGATGCAGGACGTGCCGGCCATCGCCGCGGCGATGCATGCCCGCGGCGGCGCGGTGGTGATGGACAACACCTGGGCGACGCCGTTGCTGTTCCCGCCCCACGAGCGCGGCGTCGATCTCGCGGTGGAGGCCGGCACCAAGTATCTCAGCGGCGGCTCCGACCTGCTGCTCGGCCTCGTCTCGGCCAACGCCCAGTACTATCCCGCACTCAAGCGCACCTACGAGCACTTCGCCAACTGCCCCGGCCCCGAGGACATCTTTCTGGGATTGCGGGGCCTGCGCACCATGGGTCTGCGCCTGCGCGAGCACGGCACGCGGGGGCTCGCCATGGCCGAGTGGTTCCAGGCCCGGCCGGAGGTGCTGCGCGTGCTGCATCCGGGCCTGCCGGACGATCCCGGCCACGCGATCTGGAAGCGCGACTTCTCCGGCGCCTCGGGCCTGTTCGGGGTGATCCTCAAGCCGGTTTCCGAGGAAGCTTTGGCCGCCTTCCTCGACGGGCTCGAACTGTTCGGGATGGGCTTTTCCTGGGGCGGCTTCGAGAGCCTCGTCATCCCCTTCGACCCGACCGTCTACCGCACCGCCACCCGCTGGCCGCCGGACGGCGCGGCGCTCCGCTTCCATATCGGGCTGGAGGATCCGGAGGATCTGAAGGCGGATCTGGAGGCCGGGTTCGCGCGGATGGCGGCGGTGGGCTGAGGTCGGAGCGTGGTCAGCGTAACTGTGTGTAGGACGGGAGGGAGGTTGGCTCCGGATCCCTTACGTACCATTTCTTGTCGCTCGTACCGACTGCATCCAATTGCTGCCGTAGCGAAAGTATATGACCCGATAATTTTTTGTGCTGTCTGGGATTGCTTGCGGATTATCAGTAAAATAAAACGTAATCCAAACCGTCGAAATGCCTTGCTTCTCAGCCTTTGATTTTAGCGAATAGTCTAGAATCCGGCGTGAATAATCCGTGAGTTTTTTAGCGTCATAATCCATTGGCACGAGAATTTTTGCATGTATGATAGAATATTCTAACTGCTCATTAATACAATTTTTCTCCACAACAATTCCAGATTCAGTGTTGATTTCATAGTATTGACTATTTATTGGCGACGTTATCAATTCTCTCCACGGCGTAATCGTGATCAGCATAGTTAGTATCATTGCTAGATACACAATTTTTGGATCGCTTGTGTTCACGTCAGTCTCTTGGTCGAGAATTAACTGAGCATCGCTGCATTACAACTGCATTTCGTAATCTAAATCTATCAATCATGCAACTAGAACGGGTGGAGCGCGGCCCCTCATCTAATCAAGGTGCCTGGATTGGCCCCTAAGGTGCCACCCACATGCCCCGCCAGTCTTCTCTCTCCCGAGAACAAACAGCGCGCCGGTGCCCTCGCCGGTCGAGGTAGAGCAGATCCATCCGCTCGACGGTCAGCACCACCGCACCAAAATTCTCGCGGCCGATGCGCGCCTCCGGGTCTTCGTCGGGCATGGCGTAGGCGTCGCCCGCGGTGAGCGCGGTGCCGGGGGCGGGTTCGACCCCGTAGCAGACCCGGCTCATCGTCAGCGCGGCGGCCCAGGCGGCGTCGGCCACCGTATCGTCGTGGTGCAGGTGCGCCCGCCCCTCGATGCGGAGCTGGAGCTTGGCTCGGGCGTCGTAGACGTGGAGGGCGGCGAGGCCGTTCGCCGCGATGTCCCGCGCCTTGTCCGAGCGCCGGTCGCAGTGGAAGCGTAAGGCGCCCGCCCCGGTGTCCACCGCGCGCAGGACCACGGTGCGCAGCCGCGGGCGGCCTGCCGCATCGACGGTGGCGAGAGACGGCGTGTGGAACGGGCTGTGCCGGTGTCCCACGCCTTCGGCGAGACGGCGCCAGCCCTCCGCGCGGAAGCCGTCGAGGTCGTCGTAGAAGGAAGGCAGCGCATCCACGAACAGGTTTCCTCAGGCGTCATGCCGGGGTGCAGGAAGCCCGACCGCTGGCTCTTGCCTACCCCGGATGCTGACGCGGCCGGTGTACCCGCGCAAGGCGTCTCGCGTCCTCGAAGCCGCCAATGCGGTCGATGGGGGATCAAACTTCACCGTCGACCACCTTGGCATCGCCACCGGTTCGCGCCATGGCATGGGTCCGGGAGGTTTCCGATGCCGCCTCCTGCACCCGGCGATGGCACGGCTGGCCGGCTTCCGCGTTGAACGCTGTCGAACATACGGTCCCGCTTCTCCCTTGCCCCATCCCCTCCCCTATCCCTTGCCTCATCACTTGCCCCTTCACGCCCGCCCGAGGCCGCTCCCCTCGTCCATCCTCGGATCCCTTCCGCGTTCCGGTGGTCGGCATCCGTCGTGCCGGAGGCGCACCGCGTGAGTGACGGGCCCTTCTTCCTCGCCGGCGGCGGCGAGGCCGGTGCGGTGATCCGTGGAATCGATTGGGCGGCATCGCCGCTCGGCCCCCCGGAGACGTGGCCGGCCGCGCTCAAGACCCTGGTCGGCGTGATGCTCGGCTCGCAGCAGCCGATGCTGATCGTCTGGGGCGAGGGGCACGTCACGCTCTACAACGACGGCTACGCGCCGATGTGCGGTGCCCGCCACCCGGAGGCGCTGGGCCGGCCCTTCGACGAGGTCTGGCACGACATCTGGGACCAGGTGGAGCCGATCCTGTTGCAAGCCTATGCGGGCGAGGCCACGCATATGGAGGACATCGCCTTCACGATGCACCGCAACGGCTATCCGGAGGAGACCCACTTCGCCTTCGGTTACACGCCGGTGCGGATCGAGGACGGCACGGTCGCGGGCATGTTCTGCGCATGCTCGGAGACCACCGCCTCGGTGCGGGCGGGCCGGCAGATGCAGGCCGAGCGCGAGCGCTTCGCGCGGCTGTTCGAGCAGTCGCCGAGCTTCGTCGCGGTGCTCGACGGGCCCAACCACGTCTTCGCCTTCGCCAACGCCGCCTATCGCGGGCTCGTGGCCCACCGCGACATCCTCGGCAGGCCGGTGCGCGAGGCCCTGCCGGAAATCGAGGGCCAGGGCTTCTTCGAGCTGCTCGACGAGGTGTTCGCCACCGGCCGCACCCACACGGCGCACGGCGCACCGGTCACGCTCCTGCGCGTGCCGGGCGGCGTGCCGGAGCGGCGCTTTCTCGATTTCGTCTACCAGCCGATGCGCGATGCTGCCGGTACCATCACCGGCGTGTTCGTCGACGGCTCGGACGTGACCGAGCGGATCACCGGCAACGCGGCTTTGGCCGAGAGCGAGGCGCGCTTCCGCACCATGGCGGACGACGCACCGGTGATGATGTGGGTGACCGGCCCGGACGGCGCCTGCCAGTACCTCAACCGGCGCTGGTACGACTTCACCGGCCAAAGCGAGGCAGGGGCCCTCGGCCTCGGCTGGCTCGAGGCGGTGCATCCGGACGACCGCGGCTGGTCGGGCCAGACCTTCCTGAGGGCGAATGCCCGGCGCGAGGGGTTCAGCCTCGAATACCGCCTGCGCCGCCTCGACGGCGTCTACCGCTGGGCGATCGACACGGCGAGCCCGCGCTTTGCCGCCGACGGAGGCTTCCTCGGCTATATCGGCTCGGTGGTCGATATCGAGGAGCGCCGCGCCGCCGAGCTGGCGCTCGCCGAGAGCGAGGAGCGGTTGCGGCTCGCCGTCGAGAGCGGCGAGATCGGCCTGTGGGACTTCGACCCGGGGGCCGGCACCCTGTTCTGGCCGCCGCGGATCAAGGCGATGTTCGGGTTGGCCTCGGAGGCGGACGTGACCTTCGACGACTTCGCGAACGGCCTCCACCCGGACGACCGGGCGCGGGTGACCGCCGCCTTCGCCGCCGCGCTCGATCCCACGACCCGCGCCCTCTACGACGAGGAGTTCCGCACGGTCAGTCGCAGCGACGGCACGGTCCGCTGGGTCGCGGCCAAGGGGCGCGGCGTGTTCGACGCGGAGGGCCGCTGCCTGCGCGGCGTCGGCAGCGCCATCGACATCACCGCGCGCAAGGTCACCGAGGAGCGTCTCGTCGAGACCACGCGCCGGCTCGACGCGGTGCTCGACAACGCGACGCAGGCCATCTTCATGATGGATGAGCGCCAGCACTGCGCCTACATGAACCGCGCCGCCGAGCGGCTGACGGGCTACACGCTGGAGGAGACGCGGGGACAAGCGCTCCACGACGTCGTCCACCATACCCGGCCGGACGGTCGCCCCTACCCACTGCACGAATGCCCGATCGATCAGGCGTTCCCCGAGAACAACCAGGAGCAGGGCCAGGAGATCTTCGTCCACCGCGACGGCTCGTTCTACCCCGTCGCCTTCACTGCGAGTCCGATCCGCGACGAGCGCGGCGCGCCGATCGGCACGGTGATCGAGGCGCGCAACATCGAGAGCGAGCTGCGGGCCAAGGCGCAGTTGGAGGCCTTCAACGCCAGCCTGGAACAGCAGGTCGCGGCCCGCACCGCCGAGCTGATGCGAGCCGAGGAGGCCCTGCGCCAGTCGCAGAAGATGGAGGCGGTGGGCCAGCTCACCGGCGGCCTCGCCCACGACTTCAACAACCTGCTCACCGGCATCACCGGCTCGCTCGAACTGCTCCAGACCCGCCTCGCGCAGGGGCGGATCACCGAGATCGACCGCTACGTCAACGCCGCGCAGGGCGCCGCCAAGCGCGCAGCGGCGCTGACGCACCGCCTGCTGGCTTTCTCACGGCGCCAGACCCTCGACCCCAAGCCCACCGACGTGAACCGGCTGGTGATGGGCATGGAGGAGTTGCTGCGTCGGACCATCGGCCCCTCCATCACCCTCGAAGTGGTGGCCGCGGGCGGGCTGTGGTCGGTGCTGGTCGATCCGAGCCAGCTCGAGAACGCGCTCCTGAACCTCTGCATCAACGCCCGCGATGCCATGCCGGATGGCGGGCGCATCACGGTCGAGACCGCCAACAAATGGCTCGACGACCGCGGCGCGCGCGAGCGCGACCTCGATCCCGGCCAGTACCTCTCGCTCTGCGTGACCGATACCGGCACCGGCATGAGCCCGGACGTGATCGCCAAGGCGTTCGACCCGTTCTTCACGACAAAGCCGATCGGCCAGGGCACGGGGCTCGGCCTGTCGATGATCTACGGCTTCGTGCGCCAGTCGGGCGGGCAGGTGCGGATCTACTCGGAGGTCGGCCAGGGCACGACGATGTGCCTCTACCTGCCGCGCCACTACGGTGCGGCGGAGGAACCGGACGCGGCCCCGGATCTGGCCGCCGCGCCCCGCGCCGAGCAGGGCGAGACGGTGCTGATCGTCGATGACGAGCCGACGGTGCGGATGCTGGTTACGGAGGTGCTGGAGGATCTCGGCTACACCGCGATCGAGGCCGCCGACGGTCCGTCCGGCCTCAAGGTGCTGCAATCGGATGTGCGCATCGATCTCCTCGTGACCGATGTCGGGCTTCCCGGCGGCATGAACGGGCGCCAAGTTGCCGATGCGGGCCGCGTCCTGCGGCCGGACCTGAAGGTGCTGTTCATCACCGGCTACGCCGAGAACGCGGCGGTGGGCAACGGCCACCTCGAGCCCGGCATGCAGGTCATCACCAAGCCCTTCGTCATGGAAGTGCTGGCCGCGCGCATCAAGGAGATGATCAACACGCGGTGATGGGTGGAAGCCCTTGTCTTCACGAGCGGATCGATGCGCGCATCCCCTCTCCCCGCGCGCGGGGAGATGGCTTCATGCCCTCTCGTCGGGGCATGAAGCGAGGCGGTAGCCGAAGGTGAGGGGGCGGTGCCGGAAGAGTCTCATCCTGAGCCGCCCCCTCACCTTCGCTACGGCTGCGCCTCCGCTTCCAGCCTGCACGACAAGGTGCAGGCCCCCCTCTCCCCGCGCGCGGGGAGAGGGGGGAAGCACACCGCTAAACTGGTCGAGAATTCAGAACCGCGCCGGATCGAGCTCGAAGGTCGGCGGCTGCGCCTCGAACCATTCGCTGTAATAGGGATCCTTCGGGATGGCGTCCGCCCAGCGCGCGCGGAAGCGGGCTTGCTCGTCCGCCGCGACGGTGCGGGCCCGGTTGCGGCTCTCGTAATGGTAGAGTTCGACCTCCGCGCAATAGACGCTGCGCAGGCCCCGCTCCCACAGGCGCAGGCAGAGATCGACGTCGTTGTAGTTGACGGCGAAATCCTCGTCGAACCCCCCGATCGCCTCGAAATCGGCGCGCCGCACCATCACGCAGGCCCCCGTCACCGCAAGGTAGTTGCGGTTGCCTGCGGTCGAGAAGAAGTGGCCGGGGTCCTCCCGCGGGTAGGAGCGGCGGGGATGGTCGGGGGTCGCATCGATCACCGTGACGCCGACATGCTGCAACTCGCCGGTCTCGAACAGCAGCTTGGGACCGACCGCGCCGACGCCGGGGATCTGCAACAGGGCCAGCATCGCCTCGATCCAGTCGGGGCTGATGACCTCGATGTCGTCGTTGAGGAAGACGAGCACCTCGCCGCTTGCCGCCCGCGCCCCGAGATTCATCTTGGCGGCGACGTTGAAGACCGGCTGGTCCCAGGTGACGGAGCGGGCCTCGTACCGCTCCAGCACCGCCTTCGTCGCCGGCCGCAGGTCGCCGTTGTCGACCACCACGATCTTGATGGCCTCGTAGGTACTCCGCTCGCGGATGCTGGCGAGGCAGGCGGCCAGGAGATCGACGATGCGGCCGCGAACCTCGCTGTCGCGGCCGGCGGTGGGGATCACGATCGAGACCAGCGGGCGAGCGGCGAGCGGCCGGCGAAGGTGGAAGCTGCCGGCAAACGCGGTCGGGCGCACGACATCGAGCCCGCCAGTGCGCCGGGCCCGGTCTTCGAGGGCGCGGACGGCGGCGGCGACCACGTAGCCCTTGTTGTCCATCGCCTGGGCGGTCGAGCCGGGGATCGCGCGCCAGTGGTAGAGCACCTTCGGCACGTGGTGCACGCGCCTCGCGTGCTCGGTGTAGCGCAGGACGAAATCGTAATCCTGCGCGCCCTCGCATTGCGCCCGGAAGGCGCCGATGCGGGTCACGATATCCATGCGGTAGAGCGCCAGATGGGCCGTATACATGCAGGCCTCCAGCGTCTCGGGCGACCAGTCCGGCTTGAAGAACGGCTCGTAGCGCTCGCCGCCCACCGTGATCTTGTCCTCGTCGGAGTAGAGGAAATCGATCTGCGGATCCGCGTTCAGGGCAGCGACGAGCGCGTAGAACGCGTGCGGCGGGATCGTGTCGTCGTGGTCGATCAGGGTGAGCCAGTCGCCGGTCGCCAGGGCCAGGGCGTCGTTGCTCGCCGCGACGATGCCGCCGTTCTTGGCCCGACGGTGCAGCCGCACCCGCGGCTCTTCCGCCGCGAGCGCCTCGAGCATCGGCGCGATGTGGGGCGCGCTCGATGCGTCGTCGGTGAGGCACAGTTCCCAATCGGGATAGGCCTGCGCCCGGATGCTCGCGAGCGCCGCCTCGAGATAGGGTTTGGGCGTGTTGTAGACCGGCATGACGATGGAGATGCGCGGCCTGATCCGGAATCCCGCGATCGCCGCCCGCATCGCCTCCGGGCTCGGCAGGGCCGGGCGCTCGACCCGCTCGATCCAGGCGGCGTAGGAGGCGGCCGCCGGGCGCGGCCGGGCGCTGTCCCAGAACGCCCGCCACAGGGCGGCGGGCGGGCGGTTGCGGGCGAGGCCCGCGAGACGCCCGAGCAGAGCCCTGCCCCCCCTTTCCTCCTCCGGCAGGCGGGCCAGGAGCCGGCGGGCGACGGCGAGCGCCGCGGCGGGACCGCGCAGCGGCTCCAGCGTCGCCCGCCCGAGGCGGAACCGCCCGCTCGCCGCGAGCGGATCGAGCCGCAGGCCCCGCACCCGGCGCGGCAGGCGCACGAGGTCGTCGATGCCGCCGTCCCTCAGTTCCAGGCGGACCGCCTCGTCCTCGCGAAAGCCCGATCCGTCATCGACGTAGAGCAGCGGCACCGGCTTCGTGTGGCCCAGCCCTTCGAGGTCGGCGCGGATGCGCACCCAGCCCCCCGAGAGCCGGAACGGAAACAGCCGCCCGCCGCGAGGATGGGTGAGGCGGAACTGCGGGTCGGAGCCGGTGGAGCGCCAGACGCCCTCCCCCTCCGGCTCGATCTGTCCCTTCGGTTCGATGCGGCACGCGATCATGGGCAACGCGTTAGAGCGCATTCCGACGGAGTGGCAACCGGTTCGTCGCAAGAATGCGCGTCACGACAATGATCGAGAACATCGTCCCGAAAGGTGGTTGCCGGCTTTCGGAAAAAGACGATGCGCTAGCGCGGCGCGCAGTGAACCGCGAGCCAGATCGTCGGATTCTGCGTGCGCTCGACGCGATGCCGACGATGCGCCGGGATCAGCAGGTGGTCGCCCGCCGACAACAGGCGCGGCTCGGGCTCGTCGGCGAAGCGGAGTTCGGCGCTGCCCTGAAGCACCGCGACCCACTCGTCCTCGTCCTGATCGTACCAGAAGCCCGGCGGGCTCGCTTGGCCCGTCGAGACGATGCGCTCGACCCGCAGGCCGGGACGCGCGAGCAGGGTCTCGAAGAATTCTTCCTCCGCGTGCGCCGGGAGGCCGGCGAACAGGTTGGGACAGGGGATCATGTCGATGTCACTCTCCCGGCTGACGAGGCACCGCCGGACCCGGTCGGACACCGCGCGGCGTTCTTGCGCGTTGAGGTAGCGAAGACGGCGCGCCCCGCGCCGCCGCAGCTTGCGACGGATCGATGCCCGAGACCAAACCCGCCCCGCTCCCGCCGGCCACCGAGGATGCCGGCCTGCCGACGCCGCCGAGCCCCGGCCGCCTGCCGCCGCCACACCTGCCGCCCTCCACGGACGACGGCGCGTCAGATGCCGAGACGGACGGCGCCGACACCGAGTGAGACGGTGCAACTCAAGCCGGGTGGCCACCTCGTCATCCCGGCCGGCCCGCCGGGCGGCCAGACGCTGCTGCGGCTGATCCGGCGCGGGCCGGGCTGGTTCGACAGCCGCGATTTCGGCCGGATCTCCTTCGTGCCACTGCTGCGGGGTGTGGCGGTGGCGGAGAGATGAGGAGCAAGAAGAGGTTCTTCCCAGGCGCCGGGACGGCCAGCTATACTGACGAAGCTTTCGCCGCACCCCATGGTCGATGGCGGTCCGCAATTGAGCGAGGCTCATGATCCTGTTCGACAAACTCCGCCGGAATGCCGAGGCGATCCGGCACATGGGTGTCGAGGCCATCGAGGAAGCCAAGCGCCTCGGCGTCCCCAGTCACTACGTCGATCCTGCCGTCGGCGAGGGAATCGTGCGGGAACACCCGGATGGAACCCGGCAGCGCCTCCGGCGCAAAGCGGGACGCATCGTCGTCGAGCCGGTCGGCCGCAGACCCTAACCTCGTGCCGGACCATGGTCACGCCGATCTGCACGATCCTGGGCGGCCCCAACGGCTCCGGAAAGTCGAGCCTTTATCGGGTCATCGAGCCGCCGGGCGAGTTCGTCAACGCCGATGTCGTCGCCCGAAGCATCGACCCTGTTGCTCCTGAAGCGGTGTCGCTCGCAGCCGGCAGGGCTGTGCTCGAACGCTTGAACGAACTCGTCGAGGCCAGACGGAACTTCGTCTACGAGACGACGCTGAGCAGCCATCAAGCGATCAGCCTGATGCGCCGTACGAGGAAAGCCGGCTTTCAGGTGGCCCTCGTCTTCGTTGCGCTGGACTCGGCCGACTTGAACGTGGCGCGTGTTGGCGACCGCGTGAGGAAGGGCGGCCACGCCATACCCGAGACCGTCATCCGGCGGCGCTACGACATCGCGCTGGCCAGGCTGACGCAAGCGATCCCGCTGGCCCACGAGACGGCGGTCTTCGACAACTCGGAAGCGATGACGCGCTTGCTGCTGCGCATCGCAGGCGATGCGATCGAGGAGAACCATCTCGACATGGGGAAGGGCCTCCACGTCCGTATCGCAACTGCCGTCGCGCACGCGATCGGAATCGAGGTGGACGCGGTTTTTCGCGCAGGTCGCTTCGACTGAGCGCGACGATCTTGTTCGGCCGTCACCGCCGCCCGAACAGCCGCTCGATGTCGGCGAGGCCCAGCGTGACGAAGGTCGGGCGGCCGTGGTTGCACGAGCCGGAGAGCGGGGTCGCCTCCATCTCGCGCAGGAGCGCGTTCATCTCCTCGGGCTTGAGGCGGCGGCCGGCGCGGATCGAGCCGTGGCAGCTCATGCGCGAGAGGATCGCGTCGAGGCGCCGGCTCACCGGGTCGGGATCGCCCGCGCCGGCCGGGCCGCCCTCCTCGACGCCGCTCGCTTCCAGCGCGTCGAGCACGTCGAGCACGAGGCCCTTCACCGAACCGCCCGCGAGCGCCGACGGCACGGACCGCACCAGCACCGCGCCGGGGCCGAACGCCTCCAGTGTGAGGCCCAGCCGCTCCAGATCGGGCGCGGCCTCGACGAGCCGGTCGGCCTCCTCGGGCGCCATCTCGACCACGTCGGGGATCAGGAGCCCCTGGGCGAGCACGCCACCGCCGGCCCGCTCGCGCTTCAGCCGCTCGTAGACGAGGCGCTCGTGGGCGGCGTGCTGATCGACCAGCACGATGCCCTCGCGGGTCTGGGCGACGATATAGGTCTCGTGGATCTGCGCGCGGGCGGCGCCGAGGGGATGGGTCTCGGGATGGGCCTCGGCCTCCGAGAGCACATCATCCGGTTCGGGCCGCAGATCGGCGCCCGGCGGCGCGAGGTCGGCGGAGAACAGCGCCTGCGGCGTCTCGGCAAAGCCCGGATGGTCTTCGGTGAAGGCCGGGCGCGGCGCCGGGCGGTAGCCCGCGGGCGCGGCCACCGAGGGGCCGGAGAACAGACGGCTCGCCGGGCGGGGGCTGAGTGCGCTGGCCGTGGAGACGCCCGAGTGCACGGCGAACCGGCCCGCACCCGCCGCCATCGCCGGGGCCTCGCCGAAGCTGCCGCCGGCCCGCAGCGCGTCGAGGGCGGCTTGCGTGCCCGTGCTGGACGACCGCGCCCCGGCCCGGCGCAAAGCCTCGTGGATCGCGCTGACGATCAACGCCCGCACCAGCCCCGGCTCGCGGAAGCGCAGCTCGGTCTTGGCCGGATGCACGTTTACATCGACGAGGGCGGGATCGCAGGTGAGATGCAGCGCAAGCACCGGGTGGCGGTCGGAGCTCATGGTGTCGGCATAGGCCCCGCGCACGGCCCCGAGCAGGAGCCGGTCACGCACCGGGCGCCCGTTGACGACGAAGTGGATATGGCTCGCCGCCCCGCGGTGGAAGGTCGGCAGGCCGACATGACCGGCAAGCGCGAAGCCCTCGCGGCCCATGTCGACGGGGACAGAGTTGCCGGGAAAGTCGGGGCCGAGCACGGCCCCGAGCCGGCGCAGCAGGGCGGCCGGGCCCGGCTCGCTCTCGGCGGGAAACACCGTCGGGCTGCCGCTCTCGGTCCGCAGGGTGAAGCGGATCTGCGGTTGGGCCACCGCGAGCCGGCGCAGGATCTCGGAGACGGCGGCCGTCTCGGCCCGGTCAGTCTTCAGGAATTTCAGCCGGGCCGGGGTCGCAGCGAAAAGCTCGGTGACCTCGATGCGGGTGCCGCGCGAGGCGGGGGCCGGGCGCACCAGGCCCTTGGCGCCGGAATCGAGGGTGAGGCTCACCCCCTCGCCGTCCGCGGTGCGCGAGGTGATGGTGAGCCGCGAGACCGCGCCGATCGAGGGCAGCGCCTCGCCGCGAAAGCCGAGCGAGCCGATCCGGGTGAGATCGCCGTCGGGCAGCTTCGAGGTGGCGTGGCGCTCGACCGCGAGCGCGAGGTCGTCGGCTCCCATGCCGATGCCGTCGTCGATGACGCGGATCAGGCGGCGCCCACCGCCCTCGATCGCCACCTCAATGCCCCGCGCGCCGGCATCGATCGCGTTCTCGACCAGTTCCTTAACGGCGGAAGCTGGCCGCTCGACCACCTCGCCCGCGGCGATGCGATCGACCAGGATCGGGTCGAGGCGGCGGACGAAGGCGCGCGGCGGATCGCGGGGGGCGGCGGACATGGCCTACCAAATATAGGCGGCCTGCCGCCCGCCCGATAGGCGAGCGGGCCCGGTATCCTCATCCCTGGTCACCCCCGCGGCAGCATCCGGTCGCTGATAATGCGGCGCTGGATCTCGCTGGTGCCTTCAAAAATCGTGGTGAGGCGCGCATCGCGCCAGTAGCGCTCGACCCGCCGCTCGGTGGTGTAGCCGTTGCCGCCGTGGAGCTGCATCGCCTGGTTCGTCACCCGCACGGCCATCTCGGTGGCCAGCAGCTTCACCCCGGCCGATTCGCTCTCGGCGGGCAGGCCCTCGTCGAGGAGGTGGGCGACCTGGTGCCAGTAGGCGCGGGCTTGCGCCACCTCCGCCGCCATGTCGGCCAGCGCGAAGCGCAGGGCCTGGAACTGGCCGATCGGCTGGCCGAACTGCTCGCGCTCCTGAAGGTAGGCGGTGCAATCCTCCACCGCGGCGCGCGCCACGCCGACCGCGCGGGCGGCGGTGTGGACGCGGGCGATGTTGAGCCCGCGCTGCACCGAGGCGAAGCCGCCGGAATCCGCATCCGCGCCCTCGTCGCCGTAGAGACCGGTGAGCCGGTCGCGCTCGGGCACCCGCACCCCGTCGAGGTTCAGCTCGAAGGTGAGGAAGCCGTGATAGCCGATCTTGTCGATGACGGTGCCGGTCATGCCCTTGGGGAAGGTGCCGGGCTCCTTGACCACGAGGAAGGGCTCCAGGCCGGCCGAGCGCGGCTCGCCGGGCTCGGGGTCGCGCACGCGGGCCAGCACCTCGATGAAGTCGGCTCCTTTCGCGAAGCCGGCCCAGCGCTTGGTGCCGGTGAGCACCCATTCGTCGCCCTCGCGCACGGCGCGGGTCTGCACGCCGGCGAGATCCGAGCCGGCGGTGGGTTCGGAGAGCGCGATCGAGCCGATCCACTGCCCCTTGGCGGATTTGGCCAGCAGCGCCCGGCGGCTCTCGTCGTCGAGCGTCTGGGTGCCGAGCCCCTGGCCGCGGGCCAGGATCGACCCGGTGGAGAGCCACGCGCGGGCGAGTTCCTCCGAGATCAGGCAGTACTCGAACACGCCGAGACCCATCCCGCCGTACTCGGCCGGGATGGTGATGCCGAACCAGCCCTTCCGCGCCATCGCGTCGATGAGCGAGCGGGGCATCTCGCCCTTCTGCGGGTCGAGTTCGTCGGCCAGTGGCAGGATCACGTCGCGGGCAAAGGCGCGGGCCTCCTCTTGGAGCGCCGCGCGTTTCTCCGTGCGCCAGGGCGAGTGCAGTTCCGGCGGGCGTGGCGCCTTGAAGCCCGGCTTGCCCATGGTTCCTCCCTCGATTCTCGTCGTTCTCGCCCGACGCGAACGCTCAAGTTGGCAAAACGTTCGCGCAGGACCCGCGGAAGGCCTGCGCGCTGTCGCTGCTCTTGCGCTTCCCGGCGCCCGCCCCCAGAACGCCGCTCATGCTGCGCGTCAACGATCTCACCTACCGCATCGGCGAGCGGGTCATCCTCGATGCCGCGACCTTCGCGATTCCCGACCGGGCGCGGGTCGGCCTCGTCGGCCGCAACGGGGCGGGCAAGACCACGCTGTTCCGGGCGATCCTGGGCGAATTGCCGACCGATGCCGGTGCGGTCTCGCTGCCCAAGGGCATGCGCATCGGCGCGGTGGCGCAGGAGGCCCCCGCCGGCCCCGAGACCCTGCACGCGGTCGTGCTCGCCGCCGACACCGAGCGCGCCCGGCTGATGCAGGAGGCGGACACCGCCGACGGCCTGCGCCGGGCCGAGATCGAGACGCGGCTGGTCGATATCGGCGCGCACTCCGCCCCGGCCCGCGCCGCGGCGATCCTGCACGGTCTGGGCTTCGACGCGGCGGCGCAAGCGCGCCCCTGCGCGGACTTCTCCGGCGGCTGGCGGATGCGGGTGGCGCTGGCCGCAGTGCTGTTCTCCGAGCCCGACCTGCTACTCCTCGATGAGCCCACCAACTATCTCGACATCGAGGGCACGCTCTGGCTCTACGACTACCTCGAGAAGTATCCCCGCACCGCCGTCATCATCAGCCACGACCGGGAATTGCTCGACACGTCCGTCGATCACATCCTGCATCTCGACCGCGGCAAGCTCACGATCTACCGCGGCGGCTACACCAGCTTTGCCCGCCAGCTCTCCGAGAAGCGAGTGCTCCAGGCCAAGGCCAAGGCCAAGCAGGAGGTGGAGCGGGCGCATCTGCAAAGCTTCATCGACCGCTTCAAGGCCAAGGCCACGAAGGCCCGTCAGGCCCAGTCGCGGATGAAGCGGCTCGCCAAGATGGAGCCGATCGCAGCACTTCTCGAAGACGAGGTGCCGGTGATCCACCTACCGAGCCCGGAAAAGCCGCTCTCGCCGCCGATCGTGGCGATGGAGCGGGTGAATGCCGGCTACGGCGAGCGCATCGTGCTGTCGGGCCTCAATCTCAGCCTCGCCCCCGACGACCGGGTGGCGCTCTTGGGCGCCAACGGCAACGGCAAGTCGACCTTCTGCAAGCTGATCGGCGGGCGGCTGCCCCCGCTCGCGGGCGAGATGCGGCGCTCCTCGAAGATGGAGGTCGCCTACTTCGCCCAGCACCAGCTCGACGAGCTGCGCCCGGCTGAGAGCGCGGTGGCGCATGTGCGCGACCGGATGCCTGACGCGCCCGAGGCCAAGGTGCGCTCGGCCGCCGCCCGGCTGGGCTTCCCCGCCTCGAAAGCCGATACGCCGGTGGAGAAGCTTTCCGGTGGCGAGAAGGCGCGGCTCCTGATGGGGCTCGCCGCCTTCGACGGGCCGCACCTGCTGATCCTCGACGAGCCGACCAACCACCTCGACATCGAGAGCCGGCAGGCTTTGGTCGAGGCGATCAACGACTACGAGGGGGCGGTGATCCTCGTCAGCCACGACCGCTTCCTGATCGAGGCCTGCGCCGACCGGCTCTGGATCGTTGGCGACGGCTCGGTGAAGTCCTTCGACGGCGACATGGACGATTACCGCCGCCTCGTGCTCGCCGGCCCGGAGCGGGTGGATACGTCCGGCGAGGGCACCGGCGGGCAGAAGGCCGAGGCGCGCCGCTCGGCGGTGGAGCGCCGCGCGGCGCTGGCGCCGCTGCGCAAGCGGCTCGACGGGATCGAGGCGCGCATGGCCAAGCTCTCGGCGGCGATCGCCAAGATCGACGCGGCTCTGGCCGACGGCACGGCCTTCCTCAAGGACGCGGCCAAGGCCGGCGATATCGCCCGCATGCGCGCCGAGGCCGCCGACGCCCTGGCCAAGGCGGAAGAGGAGTGGCTGGAGGTCAGCGGCGAGATCGAGGCGGCGGCCTGAACGTCGCGCTGCGCACCGGTCCGACGGCCTGAGCCTTTTCGAACGCGGTTTACGGGCGGGGCCATATGGGCCGGGACAGGCCGGGCAAACCGTCTCTCAGACAGGTTCTCGCGCGACGCGTCCGCTGTGCGGCTCGGTCTTCGCGCCGGACCGGCTGAGCAGGGTCGCGACCCCTGCCGCTCCTGCCGCGAGCCCGAGCCAAAACCCGACGGAAACCTCGGCGGCCGGAAAGACCAGGGCCGGGAGCTGCATGAGGGTGACCGGGCCGAGCAGCGTCCCGAGCCCGCCCGCGAGGACGAACAGCCCGGTCGCCGCGGCCGTGCGCTCGGGTGGTGCTGCCCGCAGCAGCGCCAGGATGTTGGCGACGGTGAACAGGCCGCGGCCGATGCCGAAGGCGAGAAGGCCGGCGGCCAGGATCGTCCAGGCGCGCGCCGTCCCGCCATCCGCGACTCCCGTGGCGAGCGCGGCAAGGCCGAGTGCGGCGAGCCCCATCCCGATCCGGGCGAGACGCGGGGCGCCGGACCGGCCGGCGAGAAAGCCCGCCCCGGCGGTGAGGGCGGCCAGCCCCAGGAACACAGCGCCCACGCCCTCCTGCGACAGGCCGTCGAAGGCGTTGAGGCCGGAGAGCAGGGCCGTGTCCGCCGCGGTGAGGGCGATGGTGCCCGCGAACGCGGCGGCCAGCGGCCACGCGAGCCCGGGGCGCGCGAGAAGATCTAGCGGCAGCAGTGGTGCCGGCCGCCGCCATTGCTGCCAGATCCACAGCGCCGACAGCATCAGGCCGAGATTGAGCAACAGCAGGGCCATCACCGGCCTGATTGCCGCAAGCGGCACGGCGGTCAGCAACAGCCCGAGGCAGAGCACCGAGAGGAGCGCGCCGAGCCCGTCGAAGCGCGGCCGCGGCGCGTCCTCCGTCGGCAGGGCGATAAGCCCGAGGATCAGGCTCGGCCCCGCCAGGAGGAGCGCGGGGACGACGATGCCGAGGCTTCCCAGGAACGAGAGTGCGAACCCCGCCGACATCTGAAGCAGCAGCAGTGCCGGCAGGGCGGCAAGTTCCATGATGCCGAGGCCGAGCCCGAGGCGCGCCTCGCCGAAGAGGCGGCGCAGCAGGCTCCAGCCCGCGCAGAGGAGAAGCGCGGAAGCCGCGCCTTGCGCCAAGCGCAAAGCCAGCAGCGGCGCGAGGTCGAGCGGCAGGGAGGCGGCGGGGACGAGCCCGGTCAGCGCGAGGATCGCGGCGAGGAAGCTGCGGCGCGGCCCGAGGCGCGCGGCGAGCGCCGCCATCGGCAGCGCGCCCAGGATCAACCCGTAGGTGTGCATCGCCTGAATCAGCGCGGCCGTGGCGACCGGGAACGCCCCTTGCTGCATCACCCACGGCATCAGGATCACCATCCCCGTGGTCGGCAGCACCCCCATCCCGAGGCCCGTCAGGACGGCGGCGACCGCGAGGACGTGGATCTCCGGTTTCCGATCCGGCATTCGGCTTCTTTCCCCTTCGCGCTCCTGCGAGCCTAGAGCATCGTCCCGAATGGTGGTTGCCGGCTTTCGGAAAAAGATGATGCAAAAACAAGTGCCGAGAGCATCGTCCTGGATCCGGTATCCAGGACGATGCTCTCGCGGGAAGGCGTCGCGGTGTGAACCGTGGGGTGCAGGCCGGGCGGCAGTCCATCGGCAACGCCGGCCCCCGCCCCGCGTTGTCCGGCGCGAGGCTGAGTGTCTCTCACGAAACTCCCACTGCGCCGTCGTGCCCAGAACGGAGACGATCGGTCATCGGGAGTGTCGTGAGGCACTCTGAAGCGGAGGAACCATGCGCGGCACGAGCCATCCCGGAACACGAAAGAGCGGCAAGGCCGGCGCCCTCGCCCTGCTGCCGCTGGCGGCGGCTGGCGCCTGGATCGCGTGGAGCCATCTCGGGCTGAACCGGGCCGGCCCCCTGCCCCCGGCCCTGCCGGGGCGGCGCAGCAATCTGCGCACGCGGGCGGGCCGGGTGAACCTCTACGTCTCGGATGCCCAGGGCGGGCGGCCGCTCCTCTTGATCCACTCCGTCAATGCGGCGGCCAACGCCTACGAGGTCAAGCCGCTCTACGAGCATTACCGGACCACCCGCCCGGTCTACGCGCTCGAACTGCCGGGCTTCGGCCATTCCGAGCGGGCGGACCGGATCTACACGCCCCGGCTGATGACCGATGCGATCCTCGACGCCGCGGCCGAGATCGCCAGCCGCCATGGCGGCGGGGCGCTCGACGCGATGGCGCTGTCGCTGCCTTGCGCCTATCTCGCCCGCGCCGCGCTGGAGCGGCCGGACCTGTTTTCGACACTCGGCCTCATCAGCCCAACTGGATTCGACGCCCGCCTCTCCGGGCGCGGCCCGGCGAACGCCAACCGCGGCAAGCCGCTGGCGCGAGGGCTCGCCGCCTTCCCGCTCTGGGGCCGCCCGCTCTTCGACGCGCTGGTGAGCCGGCCGAGCGTGCGCTTCTTCCTGGAGAAGACCTGGGGCAGCCGCGACATCGACGAGGGCCTGCTCGCCTACGATCAGCTCTCGGCCCGCCAGCCGGGGGCCGAGCACGCGCCCTTCTCGTTCCTCTCCGGCTACCTGTTCCCCGACGACACCACGCGGGTCTACGAGGCGCTGACGCTCCCGATTTTCATGGTGCACGGGGCGCGGGGCGACTTCGTCGATTACCGCCATGTCGGCGAGGTGGCGGGCCGCCCGAACTGGACGATCCTGCGGCTGCCGACCGGCGCCTTCCCGCATTTCGAGAACCGGCCGGCGGTGACGAGCGCCTACGACGCCTTCCTCGCCGCCCATCGCGAGAAGCGCGATCAGCCGGCCGCTTCGATGCGGTAGCGCAGCCAGACCGTACCGTCGTCGAACGGCTCGCAGGCGGTGCGGGTGAGGCGGCGGCGCGAGCCCATGGACTCGCCCTCCCCGCCCTCGAAGTCGAACAGGGCCGGCGTGCCGAGCACGCCATCGACGGCGGGTGCGAGCAGCAAGCTCAGCTCGTCCACGAGCCCGGCCTTCAGCAGCGAGCCGTTGACGCGCCCGCCGCCCTCGACCAGCAGCCGCTCGATGCCGAACAGGCGCTTCAGCTTGGCCAGCGCCAGGGCGAAATCGACCTCGTGCTCGCCGGCCAGGATGTAGGACTGGCCCCCGGCCTTCAGGCGTCGCAGGCGGTCGTCCGAGGCCTGTCCCGTCGTCAGCACGATGACGTGATCGCCCTCGATGTCGTTGCGCGCCCCCCAATCCATCGCGCCGCGGGCATCGAGCGCCACCGCGTAGCCGGACGCATCGGTGCGGGCGACGTGATCCTCACGCGACACCGGCTCCTCAGGCGGATCGGCGGCCAGCGGCTTCGCGCTGTCGGCGTAGCCCTGCATGGTGATGCGCCCGCACATCCAGGCGTCGCCCTTAAGCTGCTTGTGGACGTCCTCGTAGTGCGAATCCGCGTCGATGGTGGTCCAGCGCCGGACCTTGATGCGCCCATCGACCGAGGTGGTCATGTGGCACAGGACGTGAGGGCGCTCCGATATGTCAGCCATGGCGTCAGGGTTCCTGCTCTCGAGGGTGGAGGCGGAACTAGACCGGTTGCCTCACTGCGCCAGTGCGCGCCGCCGCGGCGCCGCGCCGCCGGCTTGGCCGAAGGCGCCCGCGCCGGATAGGCTGACGCCGACGGATCGGGAGGCGAGGATGGCGACCTACACCGCGGATGTCCGCTGGGCGCTGGCTGCGGGCGAAGACTTTTCCGCCGGGCGCTACAGCCGCGGCCACACCGTACGCTTCGATGGCGGGGTGGAGCTGGCCGGTTCGGCCTCGCCGCACGTCGTCGGCAAGTGGGCGGTGGCGGCGGCGGTCGATCCCGAGGAGATGTTGGTGGCGGCGCTCTCGACCTGCCACATGCTGAGCTTCCTCCACGTCGCCCGGCTCGCCGGCTTCGTCGCGCGGTCTTACCGCGACCATGCCGAGGGCACGATGGCGGAGATCGCCCCCGGCCGGCAGGCGGTGACGCGGGTGGTGCTGCATCCGCGCCTCGACTGGGCCGGCGCGGCGCCCGATGCGGAGCGGCTCGCCGCGCTCCACCATGAGGCGCACGAGACCTGCTTCATCGCCAACTCGGTGCGGACCGAGGTGACGATCGCCTGAAGGCGCGCGCTTGGCGAAACCGGCCCCGCCGGTGCATGTCCGCGGGACGACCTGCCCTTCGAGGACATCCGCGAGGATATTCTGATGACAGACCTGACGCTCGCCGCCGCCCAGACCCTCGTAGCGACCGCCCTGAAGACCGCCCGCGAGCGGGACCTCAAGCCGCTCGCCATAGTCGTCTACGATGCCCGCGGCGCCCTCAAGTGCCTAGCGGCCGAGGACGGCACCTCGCTGCGCCGGGCGGAGATCGCCCGCGGTAAGGCCAACGGTGCGCTGGCGCTCGGGCTCGGCTCGCGGGCGATCGCCAAGCGGGCCGAGGAGCAGCCGCATTTCGTCGCCGCGGTGAGCCACCTCGTCGGCCCGGACGCCCTGGTGCCGGTGCCCGGCGGCGTGCTGATCCGCGATGCCGACGGCCGCCTGCTCGGCGCGGTGGGCGTCTCCGGCGACACCTCCGACAACGACGAGATCTGCGCGCTGGCCGGTATCGAGGCGGCGGGCTTGAAGGGCGAGACGGGGGCCTGAGGGCCTGACGGCCGTGTTCGAAGGCCCGCACCGCCCCTCCCCTCTCCCCGCCGGGCGGGGAGAGGCACGCAGGCACCTTGTCGTGCCTGCGGGAAGCGCAGGCGAAGCCGAAGCGGCGGTGAGGGGGTGTTTCCGGATGCGACTCCTCCGTGGCCGCCCCCTCACCTTCGGCTGCCGCCTCGTCGCGCCGACGACAAGGTCGCCGCGACCCTCTCCCCGCTTGCGGGGCGAGGGGATGCGTCGGGAGCCGGTTCGCCTGTCCGTAAGCCGCTTGGCGCCGTGCCATCGCCGAAGCGTCGGGTGAGCCGCCTATGAGCCTCCTCCGGCGCACCATCCTGCAAACCGGCGCAGCTTTGGCTGCCGGGCTCGCCCTCCCCGCCCCGGCGCGGGCGGCACCGCGCGTCTACCGCCGCGGCAACGACGCCGACCCGGAAACGCTCGATCCGCACAAGACCTCGACGGTGGCCGAGGCGCATATCCTGCGCGACCTGTTCGAGGGGCTGCTGACCTACGACAACCGCGGCACCATCATCCCCGGCATGGCCGAGCGCTGGACCGTCTCCGACGACCGCCTCACCTACCGCTTCACTCTGCGATCCGATGGGCGCTGGTCGAACGGCGATGCGGTGACGGCGGACGATTTCCTGTTCTCGCTGCGCCGGATCCTCGATCCGAAGACGGCGGCGAAATACGCCGAGGTGCTGTTCCCGATCCGCGGGGCGGCGGCCGTCAACGCGGGCGAGCAGCCGCCGGAGACCCTGGGGGTGACGGCCCCCGATCCCCAAACGCTGGAGATCGCGCTCGCCGAGCCGGTCCCCTACCTCCTCGAACTCTTGACGCACCAGGCCTCGCTGCCGGTCCACCGCCCCTCGCTGGAGCGCTGGGGCGATGCCTTCGCGCGGCCCGGCAATCTCGTCTCGAACGGCCCCTACGCCCTGGTCGATTGGGTGCCGAACGACCGCATCACCCTGACGAAGAACCCGCATTACCGCGACGCCGCCGCGATCCCGATCGAGCGGATCGACATCATCCCGACCCCGGATCTCGCCGCGGCGGTGCGGCGCTATGCGGCCGGCGAGATCGATTCCCTCTCCGACCTGCCCGCCGACCAGATCGCCTCGCTGAAGGAGCGCTTCGGCCCCCAGGTGCAGCTCGGGCCGGGGCTCGGGCTTCTCGCCATCGCCTTCAACCTGCGTAAAAAACCCTTCGACGATGCGCGGGTGCGCCGCGCCTTGTCCCTCGCCATCGACCGGGAATTCCTGGCCGAGATCGTCTGGGGGCAGACCATGGCCCCGGCCTATTCGTTCTGCCCGCCGGGCCTCGACAACGCTCTGCCGCCCCCGCTCCTGCCGGGGCGCGAGGACGGGCCGATCGACCGCGAGGAGGAGGCGCTGCGGCTGCTGGGGCAAGCCGGCTACGGGCCGGGCCATCCGCTGACGGTCGAGTACCGCTTCAACGTCACCGACAACAACCGCAACACGGCGATCGCGCTGGCGGACGCGTGGCGCGGCATCGGCGTCGTGACCCGCTTCGTCTCCACCGATGCCAAGACCCACTTCGCCTATCTGCGCGACGGCGGCTCCTTCGACCTCGCCCGGATGTCCTGGGTCGCCGACTATTCCGACCCGCAGAACTTTCTGTTCTTGCTCCGCACCGGCAATGACGGGTTCAATGCCGGGCGCTGGTCGAATGCAGCCTTCGACGGTCTGCTGACGCGGGCGGCGCAGGAGCGCGACGTCGAGGCCCGCGCGCGGATGCTGTTCGAGGCCGAAACCCTCGTGCTCGACGAACTGCCCTGGGTGCCGCTGCTGCATTACCGCTCTAAGGCGCTCGTCTCGCCACGGCTGCACGGGGTGCACCCGAACATCCGCAACGTCGCCCCCACCCGCTATCTCCGGCTCGATCCATGATCCCGCTGATATGATCCCGCTGATCCTGCGCCGGATCGCCCAGAGCCTGCCGACCCTGTTCCTCGTGGTGGCGGGCAGCTTCTTCCTGATCCGGCTGGCGCCGGGCGGGCCGTTCGATCTGGAGCGCCCGCTGCCGCCGGCGGCGATGGAGAATCTGCGCCGGGTCTACGGTCTCGACCAGCCGCTGATCGTGCAGTTCGGGCGCTATCTCACGAGCCTCCTGCGGGGCGATCTCGGCCCTTCCTTCACCTTTCGCGATCTCACCGTGACCGACCTGTTCGCGCGGGGGCTTCCGGTCTCGGTGACGCTCGGCGGGCTCGCGCTCGTCCTCGCGCTAGCCCTCGGCTTGGCGCTGGGGAGCCTCGCCGCGCTCAACCGCGGCGGGGCCGCCGATCGGCTGGTGGGATTGGCCGCCTCCCTCGGTCTCGCGGTGCCGAACTTCGTCACCGCCCCCCTGCTCCAGATCGTGTTCGGTCTCGGGCTGGCATGGCTCCCGGTCGGCGGCTGGGCCGACGGCGCGCCGCAAAACCTCGTACTACCGGTGCTCACCCTGGCCTTGCCCCACGCGGCCGGCATCGCCCGGCTCACCCGCGCCTCGCTCGGCGAGGTGCTGATCCAGCCGCATATCCGCACGCAGCGCGCCATGGGGCTGTCGCGCGTGCGCATCGCCCGGCACGCTTTGCGCGGGGCGCTGCTCCCCGTGGTCGCCACCCTCGGGCCGCTGGCGGCGGGGCTGATGACCGGCTCGGTGGTGGTCGAGACCATCTTCGGCCTGCCCGGCATCGGCCGCTACTTCGTCGAGGGGGCGCTCAACCGCGACTACACCCTGGTGATGGGCACGGTGATCCTGGTCGCGGTGCTGGTGATCGTCTTCAACCTGATCGCCGATCTCATCGCCGCCGCCCTCGATCCGCGCGTGAGGCTGTCGGCATGAGCCCGGCGCTCGTTCGCCGCCTCGTCCGCGACCGCTCGGCGCTTGCCGCACTGGCGAGCCTCGCCCTGATCGCCCTGGCCTGCTTTGTCGGCCCGCCTCTCACAGGCCACCCGCCCGAGCGGATCTATCCGGATTTCGTCCGGGTCGCCCCGAGCCTCGCTGCCCACCCGCGGCCCGACGCGGTGCGCCCCGCCCTGACGCGCCTCGCCTTTCGGATGCGGGTGACGCTGGAGGATGTGGTGCAGGACGGCGACCGGGTGCGGCTGACCCTGACGGCGCCAAAACCCATCGACGCGCGCTCCTTGCGCTTGCTGCCCCGCTCCGGCCTGTTCGGTGAGGTACAGGTGCGGGAGCGGTCCGCGGACGGGCGCCGGCTCGTGGTCGAGGCGCCGATCCGAGAGCTGTATTTCTTCCTCGGCACCGATGCGCTCGGGCGCGACCTCCTCACCCGCTGCCTCGCGGCGGGGCAGGTCTCCCTGCTGATCGGGCTGACCGCGGCGCTCGCCGCCCTGCTGATCGGCGTCGCCTACGGTGCGGTCTCGGGGATGGCCGGAGGCACGGTCGATGCACTGATGATGCGCCTCCTCGACATCCTCTACGCCCTGCCCTTCGTGTACTTCGTTATCATGCTGCTGGTGTTCTTCCGCGCGGGCCTGTGGCTGGTGCTGGTGGCGGTGGCCGCGGTCGAGTGGCTCGACATGGCCCGCATCGTCCGCACCCAGACGCTTTCCCTCAGGGACCGCGACTTCGTCCGCGCCGCCTCGGCCCTCGGGGCGGGCACGGGCACGATCCTTCTCCGCCACATCGTACCGAACACGCTGGGGCCGATCATCGCCGCGGCGACCCTGCTGGTCCCGCGGGTGATCCTTTTGGAAAGCTTCCTGTCGTTCCTCGGCCTCGGCGTGCAGGAGCCCGACACCTCCTGGGGCGTGCTGATCGCGGAAGGTGCCCGCGCGCTCGAATCCGCGCCCTGGATGCTCGCCGCGCCCGCTTGCTTCCTCGTGGTCACCCTGGTTGCCCTGAACCGGCTCGGCGACGGCCTCGGCGAGGCGCTCGACCCGCGGCTGTCCGCTGAGACCCGCTGACCCCGCTTCAGCGGGACTCGGCTGGCAGATAGCCCTGGTAGACGATGCGCACCGTGCGCCGCTCGCCGGGCATCTCCGAGACCGGAATGGCCTTCGATCCGCGCAAGGCCGGGGCGGGCTCGATCGGACCGGGCTCCGATGCAGCCGGAGCAAGCACCGTCTTGGGGCGCAGCGCCCAGCGCTCGGCGCCGCCGGCGCTCGCCAGTGTGGAAACTGCGAGCACGGCCCCCATGGAGGCCAGCCCGGCGGCCACCGGCGGGAGCAGGGTTCTAGAGCATCGTCCCGAAAGGTGGTCTCCGGCTTTCGGAAAAAGACGATGTGAAATCAGAAGGCTAGAGTATCGGCCTGGATCCGATATCCAGGCCGATACTCTAGCCGTGAGATGTGCGAAAAAATTCATGGCGGGTGGCCCGGCGAATGGGGCTATTCCGCAACCTGAAGCGTTTCCGAACGCCGATATGCCCTGCCCTCGGTCTTCCGCCGGGTGGGACTTGCGAACACATTTGCCGAGTCAGGGTAAACGGAGGGTCCATGACGAGCGTAGCGGAAGGTCAGGCCGGGGCCGCAGCCCCCGAGCGCGTCGCAACCGGCACGGTCGTCGACACCGACATCGCCGCCCGCCTCGACCGCCTGCCCTTCGGCCGCTTCCACACCCTCGTCATCGTCGCCCTCGGCATCACCTGGGTGCTCGACGGGCTCGAAGTGACCCTGGCCGGTGCCCTCGTCGGCGCGCTGCGCAAGGCGCCGATGTCCTTCACCGAGTTCGATGTCGGACTGGCGGCCAGCTCCTACCTCGTCGGCGCGGTCGTCGGCGCCATCGGCTTCGGCTGGCTCACCGACCGGATCGGGCGAAAGAAGCTGTTCTTCATCACCCTGGCGCTCTACCTCGCCGCCACCGCCGCCACGGGCCTGTCGTGGAATATTGCAAGCTTCTGCCTGTTCCGCTTCCTCACGGGAGCCGGCATCGGCGGCGAGTACACCGCGATCAACTCGACCATCCAGGAGTTGATCCCGGCGCGCGTGCGCGGCTGGACGGATCTCGTCATCAACGGCTCGTTCTGGATCGGGGCGGCGCTCGGCTCGTTCCTGTCGATCGCGCTCCTGCGCCCGGAATGGATCGACCCGGCCTATGGCTGGCGCATCGCCTTCTTCGTCGGCGGCGGCATCGGCCTCGTCATCCTGCTCCTGCGCACCTGGATCCCGGAGAGCCCGCGCTGGCTCGTCACCCACGGCTACGCCGCGGAGGCCGACCGGGTGGTAACGGGCATCGAGAAGCGCTTCACGGATGACGGCATCACCCTGCCCCCGCCCGACGCGTCGCGCCGCCTCAAGCTCAAGGTCCGCAGCCACACCCCGCTCGCGGAGGTTGCCAACGCCCTGTTCGTCACCAACCGGCGCCAGACCATGGTCGGCCTCGCGCTGATGATCGCCCAGGCGTTCTTCTACAACGCGCTGTTCTTCACCTACGCGCTGGTGCTGGAGCGCTTCTACAACGTGCCCGGCGGCGATGTCGGCTGGTACCTGCTGCCCTTCGCGCTCGGCTCGTTCCTCGGTCCGCTGCTGCTCGGCCGGCTGTTCGACACCGTGGGCCGGCGCCCGATGATCGCCTTCACCTACGGCATCTCGGCGGTGCTGCTCGTCGTGGTCGGCCTTGTCTTCCGCGCCGACATGCTCGGCCCCTGGGGCCAGACGGCGGCCTGGATGGGCGTGTTCTTCTTCGCCTCCGCCGCGGCGAGTTCCGCTTACCTCACGGTGGCCGAGACTTTCCCGCTGGAGATTCGCGCGCTGGCGATCGCCGCCTTCTACGCCATCGGCACCGGCATCGGCGGCGTCTCGGGGCCACTGCTGTTCGGCGCGCTGGTGGAGACGGGCTCGCGCGACCTCGTGCTGGTCGGCTACTTCATCGGTGCGGCCCTGATGGCGGTGGCAGCCATCGTCGGCTGGATCTGGGGCACGGCGGCCGAGGGCAAGTCCCTGGAGGACGTGTCGAAGCCGCTGGCTTCGGCGTGAGGTTCCTCAGAAGCGCTGTTCGCTCATCGCGCATCCCCTCGCCCCGCTTGCGGGGAGAGGGAGGAGGCCGGCGGTTTACGAACCGATCGACGTCAACCGTCCGAGAGGCTCACGTCGATGCAGAGCGCGGTGCCGAGCCCTTCCGCCGCAGCCAGATCGCCGACCCCACCGCCAGGGCGTCGAGCGGCAGGGTCACGGCGCCCTGGCGCTTGCCCCACAATTCCAGCCCGCCGAAGCCGACGCGGCGGATCTCCAGCCACGCACCGAACGGGAACACGGTCTGGTTGCCCTCGCCGGGGCCGAAGCATTCCTCGAAGGCCAGCGGATCGACCATGATCGCGTCGTACTTGGCGAGGTGGCTGGCGATCGCGACCTTCGAGCGGAACGGGCCACGGTCGCGGCGGAACGAGGCGAAGCAGGGCTCGAACTCGGTGAGCGTCACCCACAGTTTGCCGCCGATGCGCAGGTAGGGCGGGTTCGGGCCCTCGGCGCCGAAGTTCTCCGGGCCCCAGCCCGCTTCGCTCATCAGGGATTCGGCCAGCGTCACCGGCTCGCTGGGCAGGGCGGCGAGCGGCTGCTCGTCCGGGACCCCCGCGGGTTCGGGGGACAGGCCGAGCTCGGTCGCAGCGCTCTGGACCAAGCCGCCAAGGTTCGAGCCACTCGGGTGAGAGCCGCTCTCGGTCACGCCACCGTGGATCATGCCACGTCCTCGCGCCTGCCGCCGCTCCGTGGGAGCGGCCGGCTGGCATTATTCCGCATTTGGCGCGGGTGGGCGAGAAGTTTCTTTCACAGACAGTCCTGCAGGCGTGACGTAGGAACCCAACCGGGGAGCGAAACGATTACGCCTCGTCGTCGTCCTCGTCGATGCGGCTCATGCCCTTGAGCTTGGCGAAGACTGCATCGGCGTTGAGATCTTCTTCCTCTTCCTCCCGCTCCGCGGCAGCCGGGGCGGTCGAGACCTCGGTCGGCAGGAGCTTGGCGCCGCCATCGGTCGGCAGCACGGCGGGGCGGTCCTTGGCGGCGCGCTGCACCTCGAAGTCGAGGTCGATCTGCGAGCACAGGCCGAGCGTGACCGGGTCCATCGGCTGGAGCGAGGCCGAGTTCCAGTGGGTCCGCTCGCGGATCTGCTGGATCGTCGCCTTGGTGGTGCCGACGAGCCGGATGACCTGCGCGTCCTTCAGTTCGGGATGGTTGCGGATCAGCCAGAGGATCGCGTTCGGCCGGTCCTGGCGGCGCGACAGCGGCGTGTAGCGCGGGCCCTTGGTGGTGCGCTTGACCTCGGGCAGCTTGACCTTCGAGACCGCGACCTTGAGCCGGTAGTTGGGCGCCTTCTGCGCCTTCTCGATCTCGTCGCGGGTAAGCTGGCCGGTGGTGATCGGGTCGAGGCCCTTGATGCCGGCGGCGACTTCGCCGTCGGCGATGCCCTTCACTTCGAGCGGGTGCAGCTTGCAGAAATCGGCGATCTGCTCGAAGGCGAGCGAGGTGTTCTCGACGAGCCACACGGCGGTCGCCTTGGGCATCAGCGGACCTTGGGACATCGGACAAAGCTCCAGGCGGTCAGGGTTCGCGACAGGAAAACGGGCGGGATGCCGGAATGGCTTCCCCGCGGCCTCCGGCCCGATCAGGCCCGAAGGATCCCATGTCGCGATGAATGAGGGGATCGCCTCTTATACAGGCGGGACCGGCCGTTGCGCAATTGTGTTAAGAGCCGTCGCGCGACACCGCGTGAGGACACGGACCTGCGAGCGGCGCCGCGCGGCGTTGGCTTTTCAGGACTGCGTTCCTGGCACAGGGGCGAGCCGAGCGATCACCCAGCCTGGGGATCGACCCCTCGGAGCCCTTCCAAGGCCGGGCGCAGCTTTACGACCTCGGCGGCGACATGATCCATGAAGGCGCGCACCCGCGCCGCGTGGCGCAGGTCGGGATGGGTCAGGAGCCAGAGCGAACCGGCCAGCTCCGGCTCCGGCCCGGAGAGGCGGCGCAGGGATGCGAGTCGGTCGCCGCGGTAGCAGGGCAGCGGCCCGATGCCGACGCCCTCAAGAATCGCCTCGCACAGACCCTGCACCGTGTTGAGGCGCAACGCGATCCGCTCCGGCCCGGTGCGGGCGGCGACGAAGCGCGCGAACAGGCCGCCGGCCACCGCCTCGCTCGGGCTGACCCAGTCGGCGTCGCCTCCGTCTGCCTCCCCCTGTGCCGGCCCTTGCGCCGGCCCGTAGACCGCCCAGGCGATGGTGGCGAGCCGGCGCCCGACGAGGTTCGGCGGCGGGTCGCGGGTGGCGCGCAACGCCACGTCCGCGTCGCGGCGGGACAGGTTCAGCGCCTCCTCCGAGGTGACGAGCTCGATCTGCACCTTCGGATAGCGCGTCCGGAATCGGCCGAGCATCGGCATCAGGAGATCGGTGACGAGCGTCGCCGCGGCGGTGACGCGCAGAAGGCCCGAGGGCGTCTGCGACCGGTCGGCGACCTCCCGGTCGAAGCGGGCGACCTCCTCCTCCATCCGCGCGGCCGCCGCCGCCATCGCCTCGCCCGCGGGCGTCGGCACGTAACCGGTGCGGTGGCGCTCGAACAGGCGCGCACCGAGCTGCACCTCCACCGCGGCGAGCCGGCGGAAGGCTGTGGAGGGGTTGATGCCGAGATGCGCCGCGGCCGGGGCCAGCGCGCCCCGGTCGGCGATGGCCTGCACGAGGCGGAATTCGTCCCAGGCCACCGGCACGGCACCCTCCCCCGTTCATCGCTTGCAGATCCGCAAGGATGATCTTGCACATCAGGGCATTTCTGCAAACGGCACGAACCTTCATAGCAGTGGCGCATTCGACGCTCGGGCCGATTTTGAGCCCATCGCCCCCGTCCGAGAACGGACACATGCTTCGGGACGATGCGCCGGGCCCGGAAAACAGGAGAGACGACGATGGCGAAGGTTCTGGTGCTCTACTACTCGTCCTGGGGCCATGTGGAGCAGATGGCCAAGGCCGTGGCCGAGGGCGCCCGCGAGACCGGGGCCGAGGTCGCGCTGAAGCGCGTGCCGGAACTGGTGCCGGACGAGGTGGCCAAGCAGTTCCACTACAAGCTCGATCAGGACGCGCCGATCGCCACCGTCGAGGAACTGGCCGATTACGACGCGATCATCTTCGGCACGCCGACCCGCTACGGCAACATGGCCTCGCAGATGAAGCAGTTCATCGACCAGACCGGCGGCCTGTGGGCCAAGGGCGCGCTGGTCGGCAAGGTCGGCTCGGCCTTCACCTCGACCGCCTCGCAGCATGGCGGCCAGGAGACCACGCTGACGAGCTTCCACACGGTGCTGTTCCACCACGGCATGGTGGTGGTGGGCCTGCCCTACAGCTTTGCCGGCCAGAACGGCGTCGAGCAGGTGAAGGGCAACTCCCCCTACGGCGCCACCACGATCGCCGACGGCGACGGCTCGCGCCAGCCCTCCGAGGTCGAACTCGACGGCGCCCGCTTCCAGGGCCGCCACGTGGCGGGCATCGCGGCCAAGCTCGCGGGCTGAGATAGACGTTTCCGTGCCTCACTGCTCTCACGCGTGAGGCACGGTTTCCCCTCTCCCCGCGTGCGGGGAGAGGGAATGAACGGGACCGGTCGAGAACCCTACTGAGCCGCCGCGACGTTCTTCTGCCCGACGGCCGCGAGCACGATTCCCTCGGTCAAGATCTGCGGCAGCACCAGCGCTTCGCTCGTCCCGCGATAGACGAGGTAGAGCGGCACCCCGCTGCGGCCGTGGCGCTCCAGCAGGCGGGTGATCTCGGGGTTCTGGTTGGTCCAGTCGCCTTTCAGGTACGCCACCTGCCCCGCCCGGAACGCCGCCTGCACGCCGTCGCGCGCGATCACCGTGCGCTCGTTGACTTGGCAGGTGATGCACCACGCCGCCGTCATGTCCACGAACACCGTGCGGCCCTCGCTCCTCAGCGTGTCGAGGCGACCTTGCGTGAACGCCTCCTCGCCCTGAGCCAGCGCGGTGCGCGCGGTGGCGCGGTCGCCGTCGAGGATGGCGACGAGGCCGAAAGCCGCCGCCAGCGCCGCGAGCGCCGCCGCCCGCCCGAAGCCGGTGCCGAGCCGGCCCGCCCCGCGCGCCCGCTCCCAGGCCCAGGCGGCGAGCGCCACCAGCACGAGGCCGGTCAGCCCCGCGAGCAGCCCGTTGGGCCCGACCTGCTGCGCGAGCACCCAGACCAGCCACGCCACCGTGGCATAGACGGGAAAGGCGAGCGCACCCTTCAGCACGTCCATCCAGGCGCCGGGCCGCGGCAGCAGGCGCAGCGCCTGCGGAACCAGCGTCAGGCCGAGGAACGGCAGGGCGAGCCCGAGGCCGAGGCTGGCGAACACGGTGAGGGCGGCAAGCGGCGACTGCGTCAGGGCAAAGCCTACCGCCGCGCCCATGAACGGCGCGGTGCAGGGCGTCGCGACGAGGGTCGCCAGCACCCCGGTGAAGAACGAGCCCTGGTAGCCGGCCCGCCGGGTCAAGCCATCGCCGAGTCCGACAATGCCGCCGCCGAGATGCACCGCCCCCGACAGGCTCAGGCCCATGGCGAACAGCCCGTAGGCGAGGAGTGCCACCACCACCGGCGATTGGAGCTGGAAACCCCAGCCGATTCCGGCGCCGCCCGCCTTCAGCGCGATCAGAAGCCCGGCGAGGCCGAGGAAGCTCGCGAGCACGCCGGCCGTGTAGGCAAGCCCATGCAGCCGCACACGGGTGGCGGATTCGCCCGCCTGCCGGACGAGGCTCAGCACCTTGATCGAGAGAACGGGGAAGACGCAGGGCATCAGGTTGAGAAGGAGGCCGCCGAGAAGCGCAAGCCCCGCGGCGCTCCACAGCGTCAGGCTCTCATCCTCCGGCGCGGGCGGCGCTTCGGGCGCAACGGGGACGGCGGTGGCCGCCGTCGGCGTGGGCGCGGGTTCCGGCCCGAGCGCGTAGGCCCGGCGTGCGCCATCCTCGGTGAGGGCGAGCACGCCGGCGAGCGCCTCGGGCGGCTGCTTCGCATCGCCCGGCGTCAGGGTGAGGCGCAGGCCGCTCGCATCGACGGCGAGATCCTGCGCCGCCGCGTTGTCGAGCGCGCCCTCGGCATAGGGGAAGAAGGCGGCACCGGTCACGCCCGCCAGCCCCGGCCGGTCGAGATGCAGCACGAGCCGGTCGCCCTCGCGGCTGGTGCGGACGGGACCGGGCGCGGTTTCGGCAAAGACTTCGGGAAGGGCGGCGCGGGCACGGGCGAACAGGGCCGCCTGCCCCGACGCCGGCTCCGCGGCGGCTGCCACTGGCAGGTCGAGGCTCAGCTCCGCCGAGCCCGGAATGCAGATCTCCTCGCAGACGAGATAGGAGAGCGTGCCGGAGAGCCGCACCGTCTCGCCGGCCCGGGCGCTCTCGGGTACGGCAAGCGGCACCAGCAGGGTGACGGCGCCCTCGTAGCCGAAATTCATCAGGGTCTGGACCGGGATGCGCTCCGGCACCGGCCATTGCACCGGGCCGACCGAGAATCCGGCGGGCAGACGCCACGCCATCTCCGGCGGCAGGCCGGAATCACCGGGGTTGCGCCAGTAGACGTGCCAGCCCGGCTTCATCGCCATGTGCAGGCCGAGCGTCATGGTGCGGCCGGGCACCAGCGCCTCGCTCTCGGCGACGAGGCGCGCGCGCACGAGATCCTTGGCCTTCACCGCCGTCATCGCCCCCTGCGCCCCGGCAAGGCCCGGAGCGGCAAGTGTCAGGAGGAGGGCGAACAGGAGACGGAGCATCGATCTGTTTCCGAGCGGTCCGGTGCCCCTTCCCCGTAAGACGTCCCGATCCCGGGCAAGGTCCGGGATCGCGAGGGGAAGAGGCGACGGTCGGGCCGGAGCGAGCCGGCTGTCACGAGCCAAGCGGTATAGCAGACCTTCCCCGAGCCGTGAGCTGCACGGCCCCGCGGCCTCGAACCGCGCCGCGCGCTACCCCGCCGTTCGCTCCTTTTTCAGCCGATAGAGCGCGTCGAGCGCCTCGCGCGGGGTCAGCGCGTCGGGGTCGAGGCCGTCGATCAGCCGGCCGAGTCGGTCGTCCGGCTCGGACTTGACCGGCTCCGGGGGCGGAGGCGGCGCGGCGGCGAGGCTGGCAAAGAGCGGCAGGTCGTCGATCTTGCGGCGGGCGGGGCGCTCGCGCTCGGAGGTTTCGAGCCCCTTGAGGATCGCCCCGGCCCGCGCCACCACGCCCGGCGGCAGGCCGGCGAGGCGGGCGACTTGAAGGCCGTAGGAGCGCTCGGCCACCCCCGGCACCACCTCGTGCAGGAACACCACGTCGCCGCGGTCCTCGGCCACCTTCAGGGTGGCGTTGTCGAGGCGCGGCAGGCGCTGGCTCAGCGCCGTCAGCTCGTGGAAGTGGGTCGCGAACAGCGCCCGGCAGCCGTTCTTCTCGTGCAGGTGCTCCAGGCAGGCCCAGGCGATGGACAGGCCGTCGAAGGTCGCGGTGCCGCGGCCGATCTCGTCGAGCACCACCAGGGAGCGCCGCGTCGCCTGATTCAGGATCGCGGCGGTCTCGACCATCTCGACCATGAAGGTCGAGTGACCCCGCGCGAGGTCGTCGGCCGCTCCGACGCGGGAGAAGAGGCGATCGACCACGCCGAGCCGGGCCGAGGCCGCCGGCACGAAGGCGCCCATCTGCGCGAGCACGGCGATGAGCGCGTTCTGGCGCAGGAAGGTCGACTTGCCGCCCATGTTCGGGCCCGTGACGAGGCGGATACGCCCGGCCTCGTCGCCGGACAGATCGCAGGCGTTGGCGATGAAGGCTTCGCCGGCCTTCGTCAGCGCCGCCTCCACCACGGGGTGGCGCCCGCCCTCGATCGCAAAGGCGAGGCTGTCGTCGATGACCGGCCGGGTCCAGGCGAGTTCGACCGCGAGTTCGGCGTGGCTCGCCGCCACGTCGAGGCCGGAGAGCGCCTCGGCGATGTCGGCGATCGCCTCCGCCCCTTCGCTCACCCGCGCGCTCAAGGCGTCGAACACCGCAGATTCGAGCGCCAGCACCCGGTCGGAGGCGCCCGCGATCTTCGATTCCAGCTCGCCGAGTTCGACGCTGGTGAAGCGCATCGCATCGACCATTGTCTGGCGATGAACGAAATCCTGCATCAGGCCCTTGAGGCAGGCCTCGCCCACCGCCTGTGGCACCTCGATGTAGTAGCCGAGCACGTTGTTGTGCTTGATCCGGAGCGTCCGGCAGCCGCTGGCCTCGGCATAGCGCGCCTGGAGCGCGGCGATGACTTTTCGCGAATCCTGGCCGAGGAGCCGCGCTTCGTCGATCTCGGCGTGGTAGCCCGCGCGCACGAAATTGCCGTCGCGGCGGTTGAGCGGCAGGTCGTCGGCGAGGGCCTGCGCCAATTCCTCGGCCAGCGCCCGGTCGGCCTTGTCGAGGCGGCGGGCGAGGCGGACGAGCCCGTCCGGCAGATTTTCTTCCGCGCTAAGCCGCTCGCTGATCGTCGCGGCGGCGTTGAGCCCGTCGCGCAGGGCGGCGAGGTCGCGCGGCCCGGCCCGGTTCAGGCCGATGCGGGACAGTGCGCGGGCGATGTCGGGGGCGGCGTGCAGCGCATCGCGCAGGTGCGCCCGCAGCGCGCCGTCATCGGCCAGGAACGCGACGGCGTCGTGCCGCCGCCCGATCTTGGTCAGGTCGGTCAGGGGCCCGGCCAGATGCTCGGCGAGCAGCCGGGCGCCGCCGGCCGAGACCGTGCGGTCGATGGCGTCGAGCAGGCTGCCCTTGCGCTCGCCCGAGAGGGTGCGGGTGAGTTCGAGGTTGGCGCGGGTGGCCGCGTCGATGGCGAGCGTCGCCCCCGTCGCCTCCCGGCTCGGCGCCGAGAGCGGCACGCGGGTGCCGAGCTGCGTGCGTTCGAGATAGAGCAGTGCCGCCCCGGCTGCTGCGATCTCCGCCCGGCTGAAATTCCCGAACCCGTCGAGGGTCCTGACGCCGAACTGCTCGCGGATGCGCCGCTCGGCCGAGGCCGGCTCCAGCTCGCCTTGAGCGAGCGGCACCACCGCCGCCTCGGTCTCGCGCCACAGCTTGGCCAGTGCGGGGTCGGCGTGGATCACCTCCGAGAGCACGATCTCCCGCGGCTCGTGCCGGGCGATGGCGGCGGCGAGTTCCGAACCCTCCACCTCGCTCAAGGCGAAGCGGCCGGTGGAGATGTCCAGCGCAGCGAGGCCATAGGCGACGCTCGTGTCGGAGATCTTGCGGCGGCCGATGGCGAGCAGCAGGTTGGCCCGCGTCGGATCGAGCAGGCGGTCCTCGGTGAGCGTGCCCGGCGTGACGAGGCGGATCACCTCGCGCCTCACCACCGATTTCGGGCCTCGCTTCTTCGCCTCGGCCGCATCCTCGGTCTGCTGGCAGACGGCGACGCGGTGGCCCAGCGCGATCAGCCGGTGCAGGTAGTCGTCGGCCCGCTCCAGCGGCACGCCGCACATCGGGATGTCGGCGCCGCCGTGCTTGCCGCGCTTGGTCAGGACGATGCCGAGCGCGCGGGAGGCGATCTCCGCATCCTCGAAGAACAGCTCGTAGAAGTCGCCCATCCGGTAGAACAGCAGGCAGTCCGGATTGGCGGCCTTGATCTCGATGTACTGCGCCATCATCGGCGTGGCGCCGGGGATGTCGAGGGGCGAGGAGGTCACCGAATCCGCCGCCTGGGCACGCCGTTCGAGGGGTTGAGAACGCTGGGGTCTGGACATGGAGACGAGGCTAGCAGCCCCGCCCCGGCCGGGCACCGCCGGCCACCCGTGAAGACCGTGGACAAGTGGGCGCTCTCCCCAGCCGTCGCAAGCGACGGTGGTGCCGGGGCCGGCGGGCGAACGAGAAAGGCCCGCCCGGCGTCGCGCCGGACGGGCCCTTTCCGATATCGCGGCGAGGCCGAAACGCTCAGTAGCGCGGGCCGCCCGTGGTGTTGCCGAGCTGCTGCTGGTAGCCGGGCCGCTCCGGGTTGCGGGCGTTCGGGTTGCCGTGGTGGTGGGTGTTCATCCGGCGGCGGTGGCGCTCGGCCTTGGTCGAGTGGTGGTGGCCGAGGACGCTCCGGTGGGAGCGGTGCCAGTGCCGGTCGCGAACGGTCTCGACCGTCTGGCCGGCGATCAGGCCGGGGGCCGGCATGGCCGGGGCGGCGGAGGCCGACACCACTCCCAGACCGAGGCTGCCAAGCAGCGCGCCGGCTGCGAGTGTCAGGGCAATGCGCATCGTCGTCTCTCCGTCGCATGCAAGGGCCGCACGCTGAGCCCACAAGTCGCAGCTCGCCGGCCCGTTCCAAAAAAATCCCACAGTGCGTTAACAAATCTTCGTGGGCGTCATGTGGGGCACGCTACATCGCCAACGGTTGCGCCCCGGCCCGAACCGCGGCACCTCGCCGGGCATGTCGTCCCCCGCGCCATCCTCTTCTCCCCCGCTCCCGATCGAGGCCGCACTCCCCGGCCTGCGCGCGGCCCTCCGCGAGCGTGCCTCCGCCGTGCTCGTGGCA